>CANLRQ010000006.1 GCA_947493575.1 uncultured Marinomonas sp. | reverse complement strand
ACTGCCTCAAGGTCGCTGCGGCCTCCCGATAATGGTTAAATAATATACCTCAATAACCATTAAAATCATCATACAAGGTCGAGCAAAGCCTGAGGCCAAAGGCTTCTCGCTTTTTTCATCACATCATCCAAGTGCGGTTTGATCGCTCGCCATGGAATATCAGATTTACTAGCCCAATATTCAAAGTGCTTATATGAGACATCGTACCAAGCCTTCGTCTTTGCAAGGTTAAGGGCAAAATGTTGTTCGTTTTGAATATACACACTGGTGGTAACTATGTCGTAAGCCGGGGAAAATCTGGGGGTGATTTGGTTTGAATACAGCAAGCTCCAGTTCTTCAAATGGGCGTCACCGTTTGCTAATAGGATGTTGGCGAGTAAACGACGGGCAAGTTGTTGTACATCTCTTAGGCCATCGCCAGAAAACTGGTATAGGATTTTTGCTATTTGCTCGTAGTTGCCGGAATTGTATTTTTCATGTGGGTACTTCACTAGCACTTGAGCAAAGTCTTCCATGTGAATACGTTGGTCGTTGTGTCGGTCAAATCGCTTTATGACGAAGGCTAATTTTTCATCAGGAAGGTTGATTTGAGGAAGGTTGTCTAACTGGTTTATCTCGACCAATTTTATTTCAGGAATATCAACGCCGATGAGGGAAGCAAGAGTCATGGCTGTGAACTCGTTGGTGGGTACTTCTTTGTGTTTAGTGGAAGGTGTTTTTACAATCCAATCGCCAAGCACATTGTCTTGCGACAAGTTGTATCGTCCGTCTTTTTCCTTCATGGAAAACTTCATCTGAACACCAGCCAAGGAGAACTTGTTTTCTTGGCTGAGTTTGTCGAATTTAACCGCTTTTACTTTGCCATGAGATGAGAATAAATGGACAGGTACATCTTCAGGCTCCATTGGTTCCGCGATTAATGCACCCGGTAAATCCATACCCAGATACGACAAAATATGGAACTCATTATCAACATGGGTTTTGAGCCCTTGAGCGATCAGTTCTCGCAGGGAACCTTCAGGCAATAGATTAGACAAAATAGGGTGCAGGCGTTGGTTTGTCGACCATGGCTCAGATAGCAATTTGTTGGCACGTGGAAAATTTGGATGGGTGGTTAAGCTAAAAGTAGGGCGTGTTGTACTTGATTGATAGCTTTCAGCAAAATGAAGAAGATTACGTCCATTTTTTGCCCCCGCCAAATATCCCACTAGATGGCCATGTAACGTCAATTTGAGAACATTAATTTCCGTTGTCATCTTCGTCTCCATCTTCTAGTAATCCTTTCCATGGGTTATCCGATAGTTTTTTCTGTTCATCAGAATGATCAGGCTGTTTGTGCGGTAAAGATGTGTTGTCGTCATCGCTTTCAAGAGCTGCTAAAACAGCATTTAGCTTTTCTTTTGGTATTAGCATGACGTCGCTATTTAGGCCTTTGGCAATCAGTTCAAGGGTATCGAGTCTTGGGTTACCTTTTGCTTCAAGCCGTTGGTATTGCTGCCTAGAAATACCAACACGCATTAGCATGTCATTCTGTTTGAGTTTCAGTGCTAAACGGCGGTGTTTGATTTGCTGTAGTAGATTTATCATAAGGAAACTAATAAGTTGCTTTTTATGGAATAGAAACATATTAGTTTCTATTTTTATGTAAGGCAACTTAAGAGTTTCTTTTTTATGGGCTTAATGATGAGCGTAATACTGTGGCGTAATACTGGACACCCATTACTTTATTGATGTTTCTCTAATCACTGTCTAAACTAAAAAATCAAACTCAAGGATGAGGAAGAAATTATGCCTAGGGCCAGAAGCCAACAAGTCTGTTTGTCTGACACTCCGTATTATCACTGCATCAGTCGATGCGTTCGCCGTGCTTTTCTGTGTGGTAACGAGCGTAAAGACAGTGTGGAAGGAAAACTAAAAGGTATTTCATTTAAACTGGATGATTACCTACAACTGGTTGATCTTACAGGGCGTATTGTCCGACATGATAAACGTGGCGCTATTGACTTGTCTTTGTCTCCTATCTTAAAGGGGTCAGATCCCCTAAAAGTAATATTGATGTTTGTTCCTACCAGCGACGGTGTTTAAGGGATCTGACCCCTTTAAATTATCCGTATTTTAGTTTAGACATGTTGTTAATATTTTCTGGAGAACTTGATAGCTGGGTGTCTTTGATTGGTGCCGATGATTTCTATCCCTGATGGAAGTGAGTGAGGTGCCATTTTGGCGTCAGATTGATTTTTTGATTTTGTGGTGCCATAATGGCACCTATCAATTTAAGAAGTGGTGCTTAAGTTTTTGTGAATTACCGAGGTTATATGCTGCACATCACGATATTGCAGCAACAGAAAGGAGTATGGGTATGAAAATATTTTTAATTATCGGCATGGCAACAACTTAGCCAGTAAGGAGTGCTAGGAGGTTCATATTTTTAGCAATTGAAATTTTATAAATAGAGGTGAACAAAATGGCTGCATCTCAAGCGCAAAAAAGTGTGCGTCTCGTGGCGAGGGCACAGAAAGATGTTCAAGAGATCATTACAAGTGCGGCGGAATTGTCCGGTGCTTCGATGTCTCAGTTTTTAATCGATGCTGCTTTGGAAAAGGCAAAGACAGTTATGGAGCGAAACAGAGTGCTAAAGCTCACTCAAGAGGGGGCTGACCGTTTTTTTGAAGCACTAGATAACCCGCCAGAAATTCAACATCTAGATGAAGCTTACAAAGCTCATAAGGATTATGAAGATGGCGTTTCAACATTTAAACGGAAATCACGACCGTAAAAAATTTGACTGTGGTAATGAGCTCATCAATAAATTTCTTCGAGAGAGTGCAAATAAAGCAAGTAAAGGCAACCTCTCTAGGACATTTGTTGCTGAAGGAGAGGCAAGTGGCGAGATAGCGGGCTTCTATTCTCTCAGTGATATACATGTAGCCACTCGTATAGAGCATAAGCTTTATAAAAATTACCCACATCCTCTTCCTGGCGTTTTGCTTGCTAGGATGGGAGGAGACATAAACTACCAAAGGCAGGGCATCGCCAGAATAATGGTGGTTGAGGCAATGCGCCGAACATTGCAAATAAATCAAAACATAGGTGTCGTTGGCTTGTTTGTAGATGCTAAGGATGACACCTTGATTGAATTCTATAAAAAGTGCGGATTTACCTTTTTGCAGAAAGAAGAACACACTTCTCGGCTATGGATGCCGATCTCATCCATAGAAAAGTTCTTCAAAGATCGAGAGTAATACAGAAGAGGTGGACTTAGTCGTCTGCTTCTTTTTTCATTTCTGCTTAGTGATACCTTCAAATGCTCAATCGCCTTGTTAATCTTAGCCAAGGTCTCTTCAAACCTTAAGCAATAATACTGGACACCCATAACGTTATTGATGTTTCTCTAATCACGAACTTTTTAACTGGGTATCATGGTCGCTTTGTACTCGATGAGCAATTAAAAGCCCAGTTAACCGAAATCAAACAAACACAACAATACCTAACCGACACGCTGGTGGAGCAGACGTTGTAACCAAGGAGGGAGGTAAGTATGAGGATTATAAAAAGGCGAATGATGCTAGTACTCGAAGTACTCGCGTTTTATCATGTACTATAAAATGCGAAACCCCGAGAGGGATGCAAAACATCTGTATCGGGGCTCTGTGTAGATTGTTGGTGATGCATAGTTGATATATCAACCAGAGGGGTCGTTCCAACTGCTCTAAAAAGGATTATAGTATCTTATGGACGAAAGTCAAGTTGCATTGGATTACCAAGGCGGCAAAGCGATTTTCTGAAGACAGATTTGCCCCTTATTTAAGGCGTGCAGGTTACTTGGAACAGTATGTGTTTCGTTTGTATCTTTACAATGTAAGGCTGTCTGAGGCATTTCTTTTTCCTCTCCATATTTTAGAAGTCTCTTTGAGAAATCAAATGAAATCAATGATGTGGTAGCAACATTAACCTTTGATTTTTGGTCTAACCTATTTCGTCCTGAGTACGACCGTCATTTCTGGCAAATCAATATGGGGCTATTGTTACCCAATGCCCAGAACCCAACTAGGAAGGAATTTCAAAAGACTGTTCGAGAGTTGAACGGTTTAAGGAATAGAATTGCACATCACGAGCCCATTCATAAAATCAATAATTCTGCTCAACATACAAACATTATAGAAACAATAGGGTTGCTATGTAAGGAAACAGCGGATTGGGTTAAGTGTCATTCAGCGGTGAATCAGGCAATGCGCACAAAGCCATCTAAAAATGGTGAGGTCGCTCCTTTCTTTAGAGATCGTTGTGACAAAAGCTTTGAGCAACTATTAGATAGCACTCGTTTAAGTGAATTACCCTATTCAAAGTTTATTTTGTGCAGAAATAGGTTAGGAGAACTACTCGCTGTTGTAGAAGGGCGGCATATAGGAATGAACGCTTACTTTTGCTCGACTATTACGTTCTTGCTAATGCTTTGTTAAAAACAGACTCTAAATGCTCATTTATAACTCATAAACTCCGCTTTTTCGCCTTTTTTTGCCCTGGTCTTATCTTCGCTCATGACTACGTGAAAAGGTTTCAATGTGTTAATAGTTTGTTTTTTTTTGTGAATCTAATTATTATTCCGATTGGGTTTTATTATGCACTGAAGCATAGGTGTAATCAGAGGACTAAATACGTGTTTAAACATCTGTCATTTAAAAAGAAATTATTTGTTTTATTGTTTCCACTATTGGCTGGTTTATTGTTTTTTTCAGGGCAGAAAACCTATGATAATTTTCAAAATCGTAATTCGATACTTCAATTAACTGAATTATTAAACTATTCGATCGTTAGTAGTAAATTAGTACATGAATTACAAAAAGAAAGAGGGCTGACTGCAGGAACTCTAAGTGCTGCAGAAGGAGATAATCAGTTTAGGGTTAAGCTAAATAATCAGCGAAAACTGACCGATGAAGCGCTAGAGAGTCAGCAAAAAGAAACTGCTCACCTTTCTAATGATTCCTTAACATCTTCCATAGTGAGTATAAATAACTCGATCAACTCAAAAATTAGTCAATTAAATGGCATACGTAATAAAGTTGACCAGAGATCTATTAATCTTAATGAAGCGATTCCTTTTTATACAGGTCTAAACGCAAACTTATTATCGGTTAGCTCAATCTCTGCATTGTTGAATGATAACGCTCACTTAGTAATGCAGTTGAGGGCGTATTTTAATTTTCTACAAGCAAAAGAAAGGGCGGGCATAGAACGCGCTGTAATGAGTGCGGTTTTTAATAATCGTTCTTTTCAAGATAGTCAGTTTCAACGCATGGTTCAGTTAGTAACAGAACAAGATACCTATTTGAATAATTTCAAAACGCTTGCTTCAGGAGAGCAAATAAATTTCTTCGATGATTTAGCAGAACAAGATGCATTCTCTACCGTTGAATCTATGAGAGCAACAGCCCTGATGAAATACATTGAGGGTGGTTTTGATGTGCCTTCACAGGAATGGTTTTCTGTAGCTACTGATCGTATTAATGCTTTGAAAGAAATGGAAGATAAGCTATCTAATGACATTCTTGTTGATGCGCGTGATGAATTAGATGCAATTACTATGGAAATATGGATTTTTGATATTATTTCCATTGGTGTTATTGGGATTGTCGCGGTCATTGTTACTTTATTTGTTCGTCAATTAGGCAGCCAGATACAATCCTTGATCCAATCTATGTCGCAAGCATCTGAAAAAAAGGACGTTTCTGTAAGAAGTCGTGTTTTATCTTCGGATGAATTAGGCAGCTGCGCCAGTTACTTTAATAATATGATGGAAACCTTTGAACAGGCTCTCAGTCAAATAGAAACACACAGTATTCAACTCGCTACCGCTTCAGAAGAAACTACGCGGATTACTTCTTCTACAGCAGGCAATCTTGATCAACAAAAAAATGAAACCACTCAAGTCGCAGCAGCAACTGAAGAAGTTTCTTCCTCTATTAAAGAGGTGTCTTCAAGCACTGAAAATATTTTACAGTCTGCCAGCCTCGTTGAAGAAAATACTCGAAATGGCGTAGAAGGTGTCTCGTTAACGGTTCAAAATATGAGACAGCTAAAAGAAGAAATGTTTAAAGCGAACGAGCAAGTGAAACAGCTGCGTGCTAGTAGTGGAGAAATACATTCCATTGTGGATGTAATTAAATCTGTCGCGGAACAAACTAACCTCCTTGCCCTGAATGCAGCAATTGAAGCTGCAAGAGCAGGAGAGCAAGGGCGAGGTTTTGCTGTTGTTGCTGATGAAGTGAGAACTTTAGCACAGAGAACTCAAGAATCTACTGATCAAATTGAATCTATGGTGACTCGTTTTCAATTGGATGCGGATAATGTCGCAACCACTATTGAAGCATCTACAGCCAAAGTAGACGGTTCGGTTCAGCAAACTGAGGTATTATCAGGTCAACTTAGTGATATTCAGGACTCTGTTGCTCATATTAATTTGTTATGCGTGCAAGTCACTTCTATTACACAAGATCAGGTGGTTGCAACGGGGGAAATCGCTGAGAAAGTGGGTAGTATTGATACACTTTCATCGGTAAATTCAGATGCAGGTTCTCAAATAATGGACGCCGCAGAACAGCAATCTACACTAGCTGTGAATTTGCGCACATTAGCTGGCTCTTTTACTTTTGGTAGAACATAACTTCTTCTTAAGTAAATGGCTTTTAATTCTTGTTTTTACAGACTTTTTCTACTTTATACGCTAATCTGATTTAGTAGAGAGACGGTGCGAATAAGCACTCTTATTACGGTATGTGGGTAAAATTCTGCTATTCGAACCGAGTATCTAATGGCAGATTTATTACCGAATGTAAAGCAGTCTTTTAAACCGCGCTCTGCGAGGCTTTGTAGATTTCTTCGCACCTCCTCTAGGAACAACTACTTATTTTCAATGGCTGATTTATCTGCATAGAATTTATTCTAAGACTGTATAATCTTATAAAAATAAAGAGGTTTGTTATGAATAACTTGTCAATGAAGACGAAGCTTTTCGTCTTGATGTTATCTATTATTATTGTGTTTTTGATCGCAATGAGTTTGATCAGAGGGAAAACCAGTGATATTGCGAATGAGTTTAGTCGATTTTATAATGATAACTACAGTGTTTCTCTCGATATTGAGCACATAAAGGCTAGGCAAGTAGATATTGTACTAAATGTAAGAGGGTTACAAATCGCTTATCTCTTGTCACTCGATAAACAAATTCCTGATTATCTTTCTTCCATTTCTAAAAGTTATTCTGAGACACCTAAATTACTAACACAACTTGAACGTTCTTTTGTGGGCGATGATCAAGTTATAAATACGCTTTCTACCTTGGTGAATGACTTCCAGTCAAAAACAAAGGTGTTTGTTTCTGCAATGGAAACGGCTCCTGATAATAAAGCTCCTTTCCCTATATTTTCAGCATTTATTACATCCTATGGAGAGCTAATTGAGTACATATCGCAATTAACATCTGATGCTAATGATCAGGCAAATCTTGCACAGCAACATGGGCAAGCTTTAATTGATGATGTGAATCGAGACTTTTGGATTTTTGTTATCCTTGTGCTTATTCTTTCTTTAGGTTTGGGCTTTTGGATTTCTAATAATATTGTGACTCGTATACACTCTTTACGAGAAGCTGCAAAACAAATGGCCGAAGGATATTTAAATAAACCGGTTGAAGCCGTTGATGGTTCGGATGAATTAACAGACTTAGCCAACTCAATTAACTTAACAACGCAAAATTTACGTCATGTTATGGCAGATGTTTTAGGCTCTGTTGATCAAATTAACGAAAATAGCAGTAATGTTCTGAAAACCAATCAAAATATTGGTCGAGTTTCTATGGACGTAACAGACAGTGCGGCTCAAATTGTTGTGTCATTGGAGCAAATGTCATTAACTAATAAGGGGATTTTTGACAGTACGAAGCATTCAGTTAATGCGGCTAATGATATTAAGAAAGTAGCTAAAGAGAGCCTGTCGACAGCAGATGTTACCTTGTCAGCAATAAATGAGCTGGTTTCTTCTCTTAAGGAAACAGGGGGGGTCGTATCAAAGTTACAAGATGAAACTTCTAATATAGAAAAAATTCTTGATGTTATTCGTGGAATATCTGAACAAACTAACTTACTTGCTTTAAATGCGGCTATTGAAGCTGCTAGAGCTGGAGAGCAAGGGCGCGGCTTTGCTGTTGTTGCTGATGAGGTTCGAGGTTTGGCGCAACGTTCACAAGACAGTGTAAATGAGATTGAAACATTATTGTCTCATTTAAGTGGTGTTAGCTCACAAGCTGTCGATCAAATGGGAGTGAGTATAGATATGGTTGAATCGTCACGTGGGCAAGTTGAAAAAACACATGAATTAACGAATGTTATTATGCAGCAAATTGATCAGATTACGGAGCAAGCTCAAGGTATAGCTGAATCATCTGAAATGCAAAATACAGTATCTGATGACATTACTAAGAAAATGCATTATGTGCAGCAATTGACTGAAAAAAGTGCTGAGCTAGCAAACGATGCAGGTAGTGAAATGGCAACAAGTAGTTCTGATGTTCAAGAAAGGTTAAGTTTCTTTAAAGTATAATTATAAACTGGATAAAATTTTGTTTAAAAAAAAGCGTATTCCATTGTATGGGATACGCTTTTTCTATATGAATTATTAATGTTTCAAGCGTTTAAATTTATTGGTACGGATTACTGATAACTCCTCTAAAAAGAGAAGCCTTATTCACTCAAGTATAGAGAAAAACTCAATTTTTTAAGTATTGTTCGAAAAGCCGATTTCATGAAAAGAATAAGCAAGCGTTTGTGTTATCATGCGCCGCATTAATTAGCATAAAGAGGTGTGTAAGTGAGCGTTCAGTGGTTTCCCGGACACATGAATAAGGCGAGACGTGAAATTGAAAATGTCATGTCTCAAGTGGATCTTGTAATAGAAGTGCTTGATGCACGAATCCCCGATTCTAGCCAAAACCCAATGTTATCTACGTTGCGTGGTAATGTTCCAGTGCTACGTTTATTAAATAAGAAAGACTTGGCGGATGCGGATCGTATTACTCTTTGGTTAAACCATTGGCGTGATAATGATTCTATTACGGCTCAACCGTTTTCGACCATGGATAAAACGGATTTGCATAACCTCAATCAATGGGTAAAACGTCTTGTGCCTCATCGTGGAACGGCTGAGAAGCCTATACGGGCAATGATTGCTGGTATTCCTAATGTTGGCAAATCCAGTTTGATGAATGCTTTAATAGGGAAACGTGTTGCCAAAGTAGGAGATGAACCTGCTGTAACGAAAGGCCAACAAAAACTCAAAGTAACTCCTGAGTTTCAAATACTGGATACCCCGGGCATTTTGTGGCCAAAAATTGAAAACCCGAGAGCAAGTTACCGTTTGGCGGTTACAGGGGCAGTAAGAAACACGGCAATAGATTATGAATTGGTCGCTTTAGACGGTATTACTTTTTTTATGGAGCACTATCCAGATGCTTTAATGACACGTTATAAAATCAAAGAAATGCCTGCAACATCCGATGAAGTGTTAACCATCATTGGTCAAAAGCGCGGAGGTCTTAGAGCTGGAGGGAAAGTGGATATGCATAAAGCAGCGGAAGTTTTCTTAACGGACACCCGAGCAGGTATTGTTTGTCCATTTGTCATGGAAACTCCAAGTATGATTGCTGAGGAAGAGCGTCAAGTAGAAGAAGTAAAAGCGGCAAAAGAAGCGGCAAAACAAGCTCGGTTAGATGCGGCTATTCCACAAAGACAGCAGCAGAAAAATAAAGAATATAGAGCTAAACTAGAAGTAACAGAAGCATTGAATGATGGTTCTACGAATAATGCGTCAGAAGAAAAGTGAGTAACGACCATGGACTATGAAATAGCATATAGTGAAGATGAATTAGGTTATCGAGTTCAAATGGACTATGAATTCTCTGTAATAGGTGATTGGATTAGCGAACATTTAACAACACGAACTGATATTCAGAAAGTCTTACAGTACATTCGTTTTGCAGAAAATGAAGAAGAAATGAGCCATTTTATTCAAGGCAATTTTGATGTCGTTATTCAGAAAAGTGGTGTCAGTGTTAGTCGTAAAGTAGACATGTCTGATGCTAGAGAAGAAATTGTTGCCATGTTTGATAATCAAAGTGACTTTTACCAAACCTCTAAAGAGGGTGTCCAAGCTGAGTGTGGCTTGGGTGATTTGAGCGGAATCATAGAAAATTGGCATGAAGTCGTTCAATAAGATTGTTAGTCAAGCTGGCTGGGTTTACACTAGTACCTTGTAATTCTTTACTTTTGCTTTAGGGAGCCAACATGCTCATCGAATTGGAAAAAGCTCGTGCTCGAAATAATTTAGTTCGTATATTTCGCGAAGACCTAGAAGGTCCGGATGGTTGGAGTGATGGTTTTGTGGTGGCAGCCAATGAAGAAATGGTTGTTATACAATTGTTGGATGAAAGCATTCGGCTTAATGGCTATCAAATATTGTTTTTGGAAGACATAAGCGATTTTGTTCATCCTGCCCCGTTTAATGATTTTCAAAAACGTGTGTTGGAACTTCGTGAAGAAGAGATTGATGTTCCTAAGTTTGAGTTAGGTGACCTTGGTCAATTGCTAATTGATATCAGCGAAGAATATGGTCTGGTAACTCTGCATCGTGAAGAATCTGAAAGCGACAGTTGCGAAATCGGTCGAGTTTTAAAAGCAGATGCTGTGACCTACGAGTTAGAAGAAATTGGTTCTGATGCTCGTTGGTTTGATGATACTTACGAATATGATTTGTATGATATTACTCGAATTGAATTTGGTGGCGCATATGAAGAAGCTTTATTGCTTGTTAACGATGATTTAGGCGACGATGCGTTTGAATTGTCAGATGAATATGATGACGAAGAGTTTGATGAAGTGGAAACTCGTTAGATCTATCCGCTCTTTTTTTATTGAGAAGGCGCCTCTTGTGAGGCGTTTTTTTTTGCTAGATGAGGCCTTTTCTCCCGGTCATGAGAGACGATACGTGCAAAGGCTCCATTCATAAGTTTATTAGGAAGTATTATGACTGTACCTACCAGAGCCAGTATTAAAATTGGTTCAAAAGTAAATATTGTTCAAAAAGAAGATCAAGCTTCTGGGCATCTTACACAAGGTAAAGTGGAAAGATTACTAACAAAATCTCCAAGCCATCCTCACGGAATTAAGGTTAGGCTTGATACGGGCGAAGTAGGTCGAGTTCAATCCTTAAGTTAGTAAATTAGAACTAATATGGCCCTTTGTCATCCTCATTTTCTTGCGTTTTAAAACGTCTATGAGTCCAGAAATATTGTTCTTTTTTACTATTGATTAATTGTTCCATCATTTTGTTCATAGCCGTTGCATTCTCTGTATCGTCCATAAATGGGAAGCCTTCTGGAGTGGGTTGTAGAGAAATATGATACCCAGTTTTTGTTCGGTAGTAGTCGTACAGCAGAACTGGAGCGTCTGTAATTCTAGAGACTTTACCTATATGGGCGATGGTGGCGCAGTTTACACCGAAGAATGGCGCAAATACGGAGGCTTTCCTACCGTAATCCTGATCTATTGCATACCAAACAGCCCGGTTGCTTTTTAGCGATTTTACAACCTCGCGCATATTGCTTCGTTCAATAGTTTTTTCAAACGTTCGTTCTCTTTGACGTTCCATTATCCAATTTAATACGGGGTTACTCTGTAATTTATAAATTGGGTGTACCTTTACAAATCGAGTCATTTGACCGCCGCAAAGATCTAAAGAAGAAAAGTGCCCACCGATAATGACGCAACCTTTGCCTTGTTTGAATGTTTCTTCTAAGAGAGCTTCACCTGAAAAAGTAACACGAGGAGCAGAATGTTCAACTGAAAAAAACCAGCTTATTAACATTTCAAATACCCCTATTCCCATGCTTTCAAAATGGCGTTTTGCCAAGGACTCTCGTTCATCCTTGGCCATTTCAGGGTAGCAAAGTGTTAAGTTGGTAAGACAAATATTTCGCCTGCGGGCACTTAATTTATATAACAGTCGACCAATATTCTTGCCTAAGAAACGTTGTAACTTCCAAGGAATGTGTGCCAAGAGCCAAGCAATACCAACGCCAAACCAGGTAATCCAATACTGAGGCGCTAAATAAGGCCAAATGCTTTGATTTAATGTACTTTCTTTTTTCGGCTTAGCCATAATACCCTTCTAACAATAGCGCCCAATGTGCTTCGGTGAAGTGAAATGCACTGTGTTTTTGTTGTTCTTTGTTTAATGATCGTAAAAGACGTTGTAAATTGTTTTCTTGCCAATCTGGTGAAGGTGTTCGATGGTCACATTTGTCAAAATCAATTAACCAAACTTTGCCAGTGTCATCGATTAAAATGTTATGGCAATTTAAGTCGGAATGAAAAAAACCAGACTGGTGAAAATTCTTGATGGTGCGTCCAACATTATGCCAATCAATAGGATGTGATTTTTGAATGAGTTCAAATAACTCATTTGTATTATCTAGAGTTGCGGTTAAAAGTAGTGCTTCGTAAAAGCCATGCTGTTTTGTAATCATGCCTGCAATAGGTTTAGGAACGGGAAGACCCTGTTGAAACATGGACTCAAGTAAACTTAATTCTTGGAAAGGGCGAGCTTTTTGCCAACCTTCAAATAAAAAGCGGTATTTTATAAATTTTGCAATGAAGCCTCCACGCCGATATTTCCGTAGTACAAAGCTTCCATGTGTGTTTTTGATAAACCAAACTGTCCCTCGGCCTGATGCAGTGCCAACTAATTCATTTCTTGATTGCCAATGATCTGCTGAAAACCAATCAGCAGTGATGGGTAGCGCAGTGTCACTGATTAATAACTCAATATTTTTACTAACTAATTGTCTTTGTGGCATCTTTTTGATCAGTTTTACACTTAATATAAATAAAGGCTTGGTGAGTTCGATTTTTCTGACTCACTTTATGTTGTCAGGTATTCTATAATAGACACCGTTTGAACGCAGTACTTGAGGCAAAATGAATTTAGATAAGATTAATCACATTGCTATTCTTCGTCTTTCCGCTTTAGGAGATGTTTGCCATGCCATGTTAGTTGTTACTGCGATAAAAAAGCGCTACCCAAATGCTAAAATAACATGGATAACCAGCCCTTTAGAAGCACATATAGTGCGTCATATACCCGATGTGAATGTATGTGTCTATGATAAAAAAACGGGTATAAAAGGAATGTTAGCAATAAGACAAAAACTGGCTAGTATCTCGTTTGATGTATTGCTTCATATGCAATGGTCATTACGGGCGAGTATTTTAAGCCGGATGGTCAAAGCAAACACAAGGGTCGGCTTTGCGTTAAGCCATTCTCGCGAAAAGCAACATTGGTTTGTTAATGAGCTGGCTCCTGAGCCAAGAGGGCCTCATGTTCTAGATGCGTTATTTTCTTTGGCAGAAGCGATTGATGTTAAAGAGTTGCCTCTAAAGAGTGATATAACTTTGGAATCATTGGCTGTAAATCTACCTCCAAAATATGTTGTTATTAATCCTAGTGCTTCAAAGCAGGAGCGCAATTGGACGTTAGCAGGTTATCAATCCTTAATTCATTTTTTTGCTGAAAGAGCCATCCCTGTGGTTTTGACGGGTAGTCCTGCCCAGCAAGAAGTAAACTTTGCTAATACTTTACTTGATGATCCTGCGATAGAAAAAACAGCGGTGATTAATTTAGTGGGCAAAACTTCTATAGCTCAAATGATGAGTGTGATTCATTCTAGTGCGTTGGTTATTTCTCCTGATACTGGGCCTGCACATATTGCAACACTAGTGGGGACTCCTGTGGTGGGATTGTATGCCCATTCTAACCCCAAAAGAACGGGACCATATAAAGACCTAGATAAGGTGGTCAGTGTATACGATGAATTGGCAGAGCAAGAGTACGGGAAACCTAGTTCAGAGCTAGCTTGGGCAGCTCGTGTGCACGATCCTGATGCCATGTCTGATATAGACCTAGAGCAAGTTTTAGAAAAAATAAAGCCTATATTAAATACTATTCCCTAAGTGGTAAATTGGGTTGTATATCTATCATTTCTTCTAACAATCAATGCTTCAACATTCAAATCTGGCCAATTACTATGACCATTCGTAATCGCAAGGTCGTGATTGCTTTCAAAAAAGTCCTTATCCCAATTTGAATGATAAATTCTACATCCTCGTTGAGGTTGAGGTTGAGGTTTAAGAGTTGCTTGCGAGCGTTAGCGCAAACACGAGAATTAATTGCGCTAATACAAATAAGTTTAATATACAAAATATTTTAGGTATTATTGTTTGAGAGCTTTGCTTTACTATCGCATATTGTTAATGCTATGTTAAAAACAGATTTTAAATGCGCATTTATAACTCATAAACTTTGCTTTTTCGTCTGTTTTTACCTTGTTTTATCATCGCTTATGGTTTCGTGCAAAGATCTTTATTTAAATCACGGCATAAGAAAAACACTTTGTCTGTTTCTTTTTTAAGTGTTTGTTTGTGTTTCGTTAGAAAAAAGGAGTTATAAGAAACGGAAAAATGCATTAACGTTAATGACTTAATGTTAAAGTCTAAAAAATATAAAAATATAAAAATATAAAAATAAAAAGGTACATGTATGCTGAGTAATGAAAAGATAGAGGCGTTAATTGAAAAGCGCGGGGTGTTAAAAGGGCTGAATTCCACTTTGGGAATCAGTGCTATTTCTTTAGTAGTGGTGTTTGTTCTTTATACAATCTTATTGGGGCAAACAGCAAGTGAACAGTTTTTCGGTATAAAAAGCTGGATTGAGCAAACTCTTGGTTGGTATTACATTGCTGTAATGCTTGCGGCTTTTTCTATTTGTGTTTATGTGATGTTTTCTAAAGCAGGATCTATCCGGTTAGGTAGAGACGATGAGCGACCAGAGTTTACTAACTTTGCTTGGTTCTCTATGTTGTTTGGATGTGGAACAGGTGCGGGAATGCTATTTTTCTCCATGTCTGAACCAATGATTCACTTTGCTAGTGGTTGGAGTGGTGGTAACCCATTTATGAGCGGTGAGGCAAAGGCAGCTGTTAGTGAATTTTTTGCTGCAAAACAGGCTGCTTTAGCTGCTGGATTGCTTCCCGGTGATGAGGGTTTTCCAATACCTAATGATCTTGTAGCAGAAGCTGCTTCAAGTGGATTGACTCTGACCATTTTTCATTGGGGAACAGTTGCTTGGGGAATGTATGGCATAGTGGGGCTTTCTTTAGCTTACTTTGCATTTCGCAAGGGATTACCTCTTTCTATTCGTTCTGCTTTATACCCATTAATTGGGGATCGAATATATGGGCCGATTGGTCATGCGGCCGATATTTTAGCAGTTTTAGGCACTATTTTTGGTATATCAACGACCTTAGGGTTGGGTGTTCAACAAATAGGAGCGGGTTTAGTTTCATTGGGTTTGATTGATGAAACAAGCCAAACTGTAATGGTTGTTTCAATTATACTGGTAACTGTGATGGCAACATTATCAGCTACTAGTGGTGTTGCTAAAGGCATCAAAATCCTATCGACGACGAATACCTATATTTGTATTGCAATACTGGCGTACTTTTTAATTGCCAGTGATGGAAGTAATTATGTAATAGCGAGTACTTTAACGTCTCTAGGTGACTATGTTTCCAATGCAATATCCATGACTCTTTGGACTGCTAGAAGCCCAGAAGAGCGTACTTGGCAAGGTGGTTGGACTATCTTTTATTGGGGATGGTGGATTGCATGGGCTGCATTTGTTGGCCTATTTATTGCGCGTATCTCTCGTGGTAGAACCATTCGTGAGTTTGTATTAGGTGTGATGTTTGTTCCATCTTTTGTGTCTTTACTTTGGTTTGGTGTAATTGGTTCAGCAGGTATCTATGAGTCACTGTACGGTGCTGATATGAGTATTTATATAGCATCGGTACAAAATTGGGATTATGCAGGAACAATATATGCGTCTTTTGATGCGATAACTCCTGGTGTGCCTGCATTAATCGCAAAAGCGTGTTCTTTGGTTGTTGTGGTGATTTTCTTTGTCACTTCTGCTGATTCAGGGACACTAGTTCTGGGAAGGCTGTTATCGTTTGGTCGTCGTCCTCCTGTTCAGCAACGAATTATTTGGGGTGCTGTACTTGGGTTGGTCACTTTAGTCGTTCTTTTGATGGGAGGGAAGGAAGCTCTTAAGGCATTGCAAGCGGCATCAATTGCGGGAGCGTTACCATTTACCTTTGTAATAATTGCCATGATGTGGGGATTGGTAAAATCCTTGCGAAAAGACAGTGAAGACATAGTGACGGATAAAGAAATCGTTCAAAAGATGATAGAAAAAGAAGTTGCTGACTTGTCTTAAGCTTGTCATGATTTAGTGTTTATTGAAAACTTTTTGAAGGGAGGCTTAATGCTGTTCACTTAAGGATTGAGTTTAATTGAATAGTCCTAGAAGATCCGATTAAGTATTCTTAATCGGATTTTTTTTGTGTCTATACAGCAGTCCCTACTCAGTATCGAGGAACTTCACTCTTTTTCTAATCATTAAACCTTCGCTCAAAACATACCTGTGAGTGGATTGAGTCTGCACTAACTATCTCTTCAAAAGCGACCATCAGACATCGATGCTTACCTGAAGCAAGCACATCATTCAATATATTTGCTGTTTTTAAAATTAGGTTTTTATTAGCTTTCTTCTAGATCATTATAATGAACATTCGGCCAGCTTTAGATCTAGAGTGGCTCTTAATAATTTAAATAGTCGGATAGAGGCATCAATTTCATTTTTTCTATTGGTTAAACTTTCAATATTTAAACCAAGTGGTACCTTAAGATCAATAGTCGCTTCAATAATTTGTTCTAATGCATTGCGACAAATTCTAATAGATTCAGCGAGTGGCTCTTTTGCATCTAGAATACGATGACGTGTGGCTTCTGGTACTGAAATCCCCAACCATTCCATAAATTCCAATGTTTTTGCGCTACCGCAAGGTGTGAAGGTTAAAATAATTCTTTTTGGTTGTACGTCTTGCTCACGACAACTACGGGCATAGCGACTAATCAAATCTATAGTCGCTTGAGGGTTGTAAACGGCTTGAGAGATGAAAAAATCACAACCTGATGCGGATTTGTTCATCAAACGAGTATGTTCATCGCCTTTTACTGCGTGTCTTTCTGCAATAGTAACCCCACCCAAATTGAAGGCTTGTGTTTGTTGCTTTAAACACTTGTATGCTTTTGCCAAAGGTAACTTAATATCACCTTCTGACGAAGGTGATCCAACCAAGACAAGATCTCGAATGCCGTAACTGTTCCAAGACTCGTCTAACCAATTAATAAACTCATTCTCAGAGCGTGCGGATACGCTTTTGTAGGTAATAACGGGTTTGCCAGATAAGGTACTTAGACGATTAGACCACTTTCTTGGGTCATGTGTTTCCATAAAAGGGAAAGGGCGAGGTTTATCTGTGCGGCTGCTTTCATCTTGAATGTCGTAAACAATTAATCCGTCTACTTCTATATGGTTTAATCGGTCCATGAGTTTTTGAGAAATGTCCGTTAGCATAGTGTCTTCGATAGAGGATTTTGGTGGTGTTGTACCGATAAAATAAACGCCTCGTGAAGGGTCTTGGAATTTTGTTGCTAACTCGGATTTCATAATCTTATACTCATATTTAAAAACAGATACCAAACCATTGACCGAAATGGGTTCGAATCAAATTGGATGAAGCTAGTTTAACAGTGAAGTGAATTCAAGATCTCTGTATTGGTGTTGAAAATTATTAATGCTAAAGTGAGATATGTTAATTTATGGAGGGAGTAAGCAAAATGAAAGGTTTAAACCTCGACAGTATAAAATCGAATGATGCGTTGCCTCCCGTTCATTTGTGGCACCCTGCATTATGCGGTGATATGGATTTAATTATTCAGGCAAATGGTGAATGGGTTCATGAAGGTGTTCCAATCACAAGGGCATCAATGAAAAAGATGTTTAGTCGTATTTTATGGCTAGAAGAAGGGCAACATTATTTGGTTACGCCCCATGAAAAAGTGCAGATTCAAGTAGAAGATGCGCCTTTTTTAGTGAATCAATCTAAGAGTGTAACAATGGAAAATGAGAGACTGGAACATGTTGATGGCCATGATGTGATTCAGTTTATTACTTCTGTAGATGATGTCTTAACCTTGGGTCAAGACTGTGATTTATGGATTGAACATAGCTCTAAAGGTGAAAGGCCTTATATTACGATGCGTTATGGAATGAAGGCGATGTTGCATCGAAATGTATTTTACGACTTAGTTAATCAAAGCTTTGAGAAAGAAATAGCAGGTAAACATCATATTTGTATTTCTAGTGCGGGTAAAGAATATTCATTGGGAACATTAGAAGAGTGAATTAATCATCAGAAATGACGTTTAGTTGATAATAGCGGATTACCATGGCTAATGCATAAGGTATAATTTCGTATCTTTTTGCGGCGTATGCTGTCTTTTTTATTTATGAGGTCTTTTTTTGCAATTTACTGATTTTGGTTTCGATAATCGTATTCTCCAATCCTTACGACATTTAGGCTTTGATGAAGCGACTGAAATACAGGCACGATCTATCCCTGAAGCCATGGCTGGGCGTGATTTACTTGCCTCTTCAAAAACAGGCTCAGGTAAAACGCTTGCGTATTTATTACCTGCCATGCATCGAGTATTTAAAGTTAAGCCTCTGTCTAAGCGTGATCCTCGTGTGGTGGTTTTAGTGCCGACACGTGAATTGGCGAAGCAGGTTTTTTCTCTGTTACGCCTTTTATTAGCAGGAACTCGATTTAGTTCAAACTTGATTTTGGGCGGCGAAAACTTTAATGATCAAATAAAGGCATTGCAAAAAGATCCGCATTTTATTGTGGCGACACCCGGTCGTTTAGTGGATCACTTGAAACAGCGAAATGTGTTTTTGGAAGGTTTAGAGCTGCTAATTTTAGATGAAGCCGATCGCATGTTGGATTTGGGGTTTGCTGAACAATTAAAGTTTATTGATGACACGGCAAATCACAGATTGAGACAAACTTTGTTTTTTTCAGCGACCTTGGACAACACGGAAGTCAATGATGTTGCTCAAATGCTTTTACGAGAGCCTTCTAGAGTGGCAATTGGTTCAGGAATAGATGAGCACAAGGACATAACTCAAAGGTTCTATTTGTGTGATCACCTTGATCACAAAGAAGCTTTACTGTCGCACTTTTTAACCCAAGAGTCGATCAAACAGGCCATCGTATTTACCGCAACAAAAGCTGATACTGTACGTTTATCTGCAATGATTCATGAGTTGGGCCATACTACTCAAGCATTGAATGGTGATTTATCTCAAGCTGCTCGAAATAAAGTGATGGACAGTTTTTCACGTGGTCACTTTAAGGTGTTGGTGAGTACAGACGTTGGTTCGCGTGGCTTAGATATTGCTAATATCTCTCATGTTGTTAATTTTGATATTCCTAAACAAGTTGAAGAGTATGTACATCGTACAGGAAGAACTGGACGTGCAGGTTTCAAAGGGGACGCTATCTCTTTGGTAGGTCCAAAAGATTGGTATAACTTTAAAGACCTTGAATTATTTTTAAAGCGAACCTTTACTTTTTCAGTCGTTGAGACTTTAGAAGCTACATTTAAAGGTCTTGCAGCAAAAAAACCAGTGTCTGTTACGAAAAAGAAGACACCAAAAAGCACCCATAAATCCCAAGAAAAATCACAGAAATCATCTGGCTCTAAAAGACGCTTTGATGTTTCTCAGCAAGAAGGTTTTGAACCTTTTCGGTTGCCTAAGAATAAACGATCGTTACCACTGGATGATGATTCTGAAGCTTAAACTTATTATTAGTGGCGCTTTTTATTATCGAGAGGTTCAATGATTTGAGAGACAGTTTTTATTTGGCTTCTCTACTTTTGGCGACTTTACCGTTTTATTTATCTATATGGAGATAAACTCATTAACCGTTTACCGCCTCTAAATGCACTTAAATCATTTGAATCGGCAGCAAGACACGGTAGTTTTAACAAAGCAGCTCAAGAGCTTTTTGTTACACCTTCTGCAATAAGCCATCAAATTAAAAGCTTAGAATCGTTTCTGGGAATCGAGTTGTTTCATCGAACCAAAAGAAAGGTCATGCTAACTGCTGCGGGTGAAGAGTATATTCAACCGATTAAGCGTGTATTTGAGCTGATTGAAGTCGCTACGAATGATATGTTGAGTAAGCAAGAAGAGGGATCTTTACATTTAGCCGTGACACCTATCTTTTTAAATCGCTGGTTAATGCCAAGATTGGGTGACTTTTATTCTCAACATCCTGAGATTGAGTTAGAGATAAGTACGACAGTTGGGTTAATTGACTTCGATGTTGTTGATATTGATATGGCGGTGTATTTTGGTCAGGGAGAATGGGAAGATGTTGAGCAGCATTTTTTGAAGTCGGTTGCTCTTGCGCCAGTTTGTAACCCTTCGCTGATAAAAAAAGAGATGCCAATTAATAGCCCTGAAGACATGAGATTCTATCCTTTATTGCATGTAATCAAGCGGAAAGAAGAGTGGCGAGGCTGGATAAAACAAAATGCTTTGGATCCTAAATTGTTCCGACGAGGTCTGATGTTTTCTTCGGGTTCACTTACTGCTGGCGCTGCAATTCAAGGGTTAGGAATTGCTCTTGTGGATCCTGAGCTTGTACAAAGTGATGTCGAATCCGGTAATCTTGTTGTTCTCTTTGATAAGCAACTTATTACGGATCGATCCTTCTATCTAGTTCATCAGAAACGTCGTTCTATGACACCTGCAATGCTGGCATTTAAAGAGTGGTTAATGAAAGAAATTAACTCTTCAGGGAAAGAAAAATGAACATGTTTGTTGTATCCATTTCTTAAAAAGAATTATATTAGCTTTTTTAAATCAATCTCGGGGAATGTATGTCTGCACTTTCGGTAAATAGCTATTTTGATAATCAGGTGAAGTCTATTTCATTAGAAAATAATGATGGAGAGTCTACAGTTGGTGTTATGTCAGTTGGAGAATATACGTTTGGAACATCTAAGCGTGAGTATATGACTGTTGTTACAGGCGCATTAAAAGTTCGCCTACCTAACACAAGTGATTGGCAGACTTTTTCTAATGGAGAAACCTTCATTGTTGAGGCAAACTTAAGCTTTGATGTGGTCGTGAGTGAGCAAACGGCTTATTTATGTAAATACGAGTAAATTCTTCGTTGTATAGATCTTGTAATAAAAAGGGGTTACAGCTGCTGTTGTAACCCCTTTTTATTGTTTTGTTCTAATAGAGACCTTTGTACGACTACTACGCTTAATGCTTTGTTAAAAACAGGTTCAAAATGCGCATTTATAACTCATAAACTCTGCTTTTTCGTCTCGCCTTACCATCGCTCATAACTTCGTGCAAAGGTCTCTAGTAATTTAATTTCGCTAATTTAATGGTTAGCCACTAACAACATTAACCAATAACGTAACTTTATCACCTGGTTGAACGTATTTTTTGCTGCCAACCTTTGGGTTCCATTTTTTAATGTTTGCGACACTGACATTAAATTTTTGGGCAACTTTCCCTAATGAATCCCCTCCACGCAGGGTGTAAACAACGCGTTTTACAATGCTTGGGCGAGTTGCATTTCCATTATTGCTACTTTTAACCGCTGTTTGCCAGATAACAAGTTTTTTACCCGGTCTTAGAGGGTCTGCTAACCCCATATTATTCCAGCGAGCCAATGTTTTGGTACTCGTTTTATATTTTTTTGCTATGGCCCACAAAGTGTCACCAGGTTTAACCGTGTGGTTTGTTTTTAATTGGTTGCGTTTGGGTGATGTGGTTTGTTTCTGAGCTAAACGCTGGTGAGAGCTGAGTGTATATTTCTCAATTTTGCTGCCCGCAACAGGAATCATTAATTGCTGCCCAACTCGAATAAGAGTGGATGACATTTTATTCACGTCCTGTAAAACGTTGACGGTTGTGTTATGTCGCTTAGCTATTGATAGTAGATTATCACCCGCATTAATTGTGTATCGAACCCAAGTTACTCTTTGGTTTTCGGGGATGGTCGCCAACGCTGTTTTAAATGTTTGCGACTTTTCGATGGGGATTAGCAGTCTATGAGGGCCATTTGGTGATGTTGCCCATTGATTAAAACCAGGGTTTAGCAGGTATATTTCATCAATGCTTGTTTCAGCCATATTTGCAGCTTCAGCAAGATCAATTTGGCTGCCAATATTAACTATGTCGAAATAGGGCTGATTTTTAATAACATACGGTGAATACTGATATTTCTCAGGCGTTTTGAAAATTTTAGCTAATGCTATTAATTTTGGTACATAAGCGCGGGTTTCTTTTGGCAAGTCTAAAGACCAAAAATCCGTAGGTTTACCTGCCTTTTTGTTCTTCCGTATGGCACGCATGACAGTGCCTTCCCCTGAGTTATACGCGGCTAAAGCATGTAACCAGTTGCCATCAAACATACGGTTTAATCTTGTAAGGTATGCAATGGCTGCATCTGTTGAGCTAATGATGTCCCTACGGCCGTCATACCACCAATCTTGAGTTAACCCATAAGCTAATCCTGTTGAAGGGATAAACTGCCAAGGGCCTGATGCTCTTCCGTGGCTGTAACCAAATGGATCAAAGCCACTTTCAACAATAGGTAAGAAAGCAATTTCTAAGGGGAGATTTGCCTGTTCTAACTTTTCAACAATGTGATAAAGATAACGTTCACCTCTTTTAGAAACTCTATTGAGGTAGGACTTATGAGAGCTATACCATTTAACTTGGCTTAATAGGCGGGGTTTATTGTATTCAAGGTTTAATGAGTAACCAGAACGAATGCGGTTCCATAGATTCTGCTCAATAACTATGGGGCTTTCTGTAACTGTTTCTATTTCAGAAACAATAAACTCTTCGTTATCGGTTAATTCTGCTTCGATTGGCTCTGTTTGTGTTACTGCTAGAGTATGGGTTTTACCTAGCTCTTCTTGAGAGCTGGTTTGATTTTGAGTTAAGGTCTGACAACCTGCGAGGATCAAACTGGCGGAAAAAAGAAGAGTATATTTAAGCATTGGAACCTTTGTTCTAACAAAAAAGTAATGACATTTTATAGAGCTGAGGGAATAGGTCAACTAAAAGCATCTTTTGCTCTTCTGACTTGAGAAAATTGCAAGTCAGCATTTGCACTGACTGGTTCATTTATTTGTTGGGCTGCATGGGTTAAGAGTGCCATATTAGTGGTTCTCATAAATGGGTTGCAGGCTTTTTCTGACGCGAGGGTGCTAGGAAGTGTTGGCTTATTTTGTTCTCTTAAAGCCTGACAGTCATTATTTGCAGTGATTAAATCTTGATTATCTGGCTCTAAACTGAGAGCAAAACGATAATTGTTTAAGGTATATTCGTGGGTGCAATACACTTGAGTGTCATCAGGTAAACTTTTTAAGCGATTCATGGCTGTGAGCATCTGAGCGGCACTGCCTTCCATTAATCGACCACAACCGCCGCGAAATAAAGTATCACCAGAGAATAATATGGGGGTTGAATGACTGTTAGAAAAGTAGCAGAGGTGATCTAAAGTGTGGGCTGGCGTTTCAATAATGCTAAATTGATGGTCAAAAACGCTAATGGAGTCTGAGTTGGATACAGGGTGTGTTACTAGGTCTGTTAAATGAGCTGGGCCGTATACGGGGCATTTAGCAAGCTCTTTTAACTTTTTAACACCGCCTGTATGATCAAAGTGATGATGTGTTATTAGAATCCCGACCAGTTTTTTGCTCTGTTGCTGTAGCAAATCTATTACTACTTCGGCATCACCAGGGTCAACTACCCAGATTTCATCATTGCTTTTATGTAAAATTGCCCAGATATAATTATCATTAAATGCTGGTAGGGGTAGAATGGTCATAAGTACTCACAGTAATAAAAAATTTGAGTAAACGATTGTCGTGTTCACTGACAGGTTTATAAAAATATAAAGATTGAGTTGATTGTATGGCGGATAAGCAAGTAAGGCAATTATTCCAAGATTGGTATGAATCAGACCTAGGGAAGCGTGTATTAGAGACTGAGCTATCTGTGATTGAACAACATGTTGATAGCTGCGTCGGTTATTTTTCTTTAATTCAAAGCCCACTTTTAGCACTAAAAGTGAGTAAGTCTCATATTCGAAATCACATTTTTCTGGCCCCTATTGTGGAGTTGGGTGCGCCAGAAAACACACTTGTGGGTCTTTCAAATGAACTACCAATTGATTCTGATAGTGTTGATGTTCATATAATGCATCACTCACTTGATCTATCTAATGCACCCCATGATGATGTTCGAGAAGTAGCGAGAACTTTATTGCCCAGTGGTAAAGTTGTTATTGTCGGGTTTAACCCATGGAGTACCTGGGGAATAAGGAAGCTTGTTTCTAAGCGCTTAAGTGCTCCTTGGTGCAGCCGGTTTATTGCGCCAAATCGTTTAGAGGATTGGCTTAAAGTAGCCGGTCTGACATTAACCTCTATCGAGTACATTTGTTTTCGTCCCCCCTTTAGAAAGGCTTCTTGGCATAAAAATATGAGTGGAGCTGGGAAAGTTTTAGAGCTTACAAGGCTGCCTTTAGGCGGCGTTTATATTATTACGGCGACGAAACAAGTGAGAAGTCACATAGAGATTAAACCCCGTTGGAAGCGTGCTCGTGTTCGAGTGCCTTCTATTACTAAACCTATTGTAAAAGAGATGCAAGATTGAAAAAAGTTGTGATATATACCGATGGAGCATGTAAAGGGAACCCTGGCCCAGGAGGATGGGGAGCATGGCTAACCTTTGGTGAGCATGAAAAAAGACTATGCGGTGGCGAGCCTGAAACCACAAATAACCGCATGGAGTTGATGGGGGCTATTGAAGGTTTAGCAGCCTTAAAAGAAAAATGTGAAGTAACTCTTTATACAGACTCATCGTATGTTCAAAAGGGCATTTCTGAGTGGTTGGAGGGGTGGAAGAAAAAAGGTTGGAAAACTGCTTCTAAAAAACCAGTTAAAAATCAAGATTTATGGCAGCAACTGGATGAACAAAGCCTGCGTCATGATGTAACTTGGAAATGGGTGAAAGGTCATGCTGGTATTGAAGGTAATGAAATCGCTGACCAGCTTGCTAATGCTGGTATCGATAAAATGATGGCAGAACATAAGTAAAACAATTAGAGACCTTTGCACTAAGTCATGAGCATTTCTATTTTTATGTATAGGTAAAGGTGTCGAATCTATCTTGCCTGTGTTTCAATTGCCCTGTCTATTTCCCCGTAAATATCGGCGTGATCCGCCAAAGGAATAAAAATGAAAGAGAAAAGAAACAGAAGACTGAGAAAAAAGCTGTATTTAGGTGAGTTTGCTATCAAGGGCTTTGAGTTTTCATGTGAATTAAATATCAGTACAGACATTGAATTTGATGCCTTCTTTGATCGGTTTGTAGATGTGCTTGAAGAAAAGAAATTGTGTATGGGAAGTGGTGGTGATTTGACTTCTTTGGCGGGCTTTATTTGTTCTGAATTGCGCTACGGTTCGGCAACGGATGCAGATTTGGCTGCGATTGAAGCGTGGCTAAACTCGGAAAGCCTAGTGTCGAATGTTGTTATGGGTGAGCTGGTTGATGCCAATTACGATTTTTAAATAAAATAGTGACAAGATTGTATTTCTGTAAAAAGAGATTCAATAATAAAAGCTTAAATGAATGTGTGTTGGACAAAAGAGGTTTATAGAACATGGCTGAAAGGTTGGTTATTTTAGATACCGAGACAACCGGAATTGATCCTAAACAAGGGCATCGTATTATTGAAATCGGTTGTGTTGAAATGATTGGTCGTAAGCTAACAAATCGCCACTTCCATGTTTATGTTAATCCCGAAAGAGAAGTCGAAGTAGAGGCTTTTAATGTTCATGGAATTAGTAATGAGTTTTTATCTGATAAACCTGTTTTTAGAGAAGTAGCGCAAGATTTCTTAGAATTTATTAAAGGGGCTGAGCTTATTATTCATAATGCGCCGTTTGATGTGGGCTTTATGGACCATGAGTTCTCCCTATTGGGAAACATGCCAAAAACAGAGGATGTCTGTACGGTATTTGATACATTAACTTTTGCTCGTAAAAAACATCCAGGCCAAAAGAATAACCTTGATGCTTTATGTCGTCGCTATGGAATTGATAACTCCCATCGAGAATTGCATGGGGCATTGTTAGACTCTGAAATTCTGGCTGACGTATATTTGCTCATGACAGGTGGGCAAACTTCACTAGGGCTTTCAAATGATGATCTTAATAGTAAAGATGGCGCTGATTCGACGGCTTGGACTATTCGTCGTCTTGGTGCGGATCGCCCTATGCTGAAAGTTGTTCGAGCGAGTGAAAGTGAGCTGGAATTGCATGATGAGCGTTTGGACTTGATAGAAAAAGGTTCTGGTCGAGCTTTGTGGCGAGAATAATGTCTTATCTCATCATGTGATGCTCTGCGCCTATTTAAGTTTTTGTTTTAGCAAGTAAAAAGCCCCTCTGTAACAACTAGAATAAATATTCTTTATTCGTGTTACAGAGGGGCTTTTTTATGTTCTATCTAGGCAAGATGCGGAAAGTCCTCTTGATTCAGTAGGCTTATTCGCACCTTATCTAGTTATCTAGTATTTTATAGGAAGAACGCCACGCATAGTCCACCAACTATACTTAATACGATAGTGTATGGTAGTGCCATCCAAACCATTTTGCCGTAGGACAAGCGCAAAAGCGGTGCGATTGCAGAAGTAAGCAAAAATAGGAAGGCCGCCTGACCATTTGGTGTTGCCACACTTGGTAAGTTTGTTCCTGTGTTAATTGCTACTGCTAGTAGATCAAACTGCTCTCGACTGATAGTGCCAGCATCTAAGGCATTTTTAACTTCACCAATATAGACAGTCGCAACAAATACATTATCACTGATTGCAGAAAGAAGGCCGTTTGCAATAAAGAACATGATAGGTTGAATATTGGTTGGCATATTCAACACTATGTCAATAAATGGTTGGAATAGATGTTGTTCATGAATAACAGATACCACAGTGAAGAAGACAACCAATAGGGCTGTAAATGGTAGGGCTTCTTCAAAAGCGTGGCCGATTCGATGCTCTTCCGTGATGCCATTAAATGCAGTTAGCAAAACGATAATCATTAGACCGACTAAGCCAACTTCAGCAATGTGGAATGCTAAAGAAAAAACTAAAATAACAGCAACTATGCCTTGGATAATCAGTTGCGCTTTGTTGCTACTCGTACTGCGTTTGCTTTCTTCTTTTTCAAAGTTTTTCAGAATTTGACGCACGTTTTCTGGTAAATGAGCGCCATAGTCGAACCATTTGGTCTTTTCAAGAATAACAACTGTTATTAAACCGCATACTAAAACTGGCATAGACACCGGTGCGACTTTTAGGAAAAATTCAATGAAATCCCATCCAGCAACTTTCGCTATTAGTAGGTTTTGTGGTTCGCCTACTAGAGTTGATACACCGCCTAAGGCCGTACCTACAGCACCATGCATTAATAAACTGCGGAGGAAGGATCTGAATTCATGTAAATCATTGGCATTAATGGGGAGTATTTTTGCGTCACTGCCAGGGTCATGGCTTTTATTCGAAGCTTGACCTGAAGCTACCTTATGATAGACGGAGTAAAAGCCTACACCGACACTGATTAATACTGCTGTAACAGTTAATGCATCGAGAAAAGCGGAAAGAAAGGCCGCCGAGAAACTGAAAATTAAAGAAATTGCGGTTTTAGATCGTACTTTTACAAGCAGCTTATTGAAGATAAATAGCAGCATGTCCTTCATAAAGTAGATGCCAGCAACCATAAACATAAGAAGCAAGATCACTTCAATGTTATGCACAACTTCATTATAAACGCCATGTGTGTTGGTCAGCCCTAAAATAACGGCTTCAATTGCCAGTAACCCACCAGGTTGAAGGGGGTAGCACTTAAGGGCCATTGCGAGAGTGAAAATAAACTCAATAATTAGGAGCCAGCCTGTAATAAACGGACCAACGACAATGAGTAATAAAGGGTTTAGTACCAAAAACGCAATAATGACTTGCTTATACCACAGTGGTGAGGAGCCCAAAAAGTTCTTGCTAAATGCCTTAGCGAGTGTATCTTGCATTACTTTCTCCGATAGTTAAATTAAAAAACATTAGGTCTAAATTAAAAATTTGGGAATCATAAGGTAATACAGCGTCTTACGCCACAAGTTTATATTTGTATTGAGGATTGTTTTTTATAAAACGTACCTCATTAATTTAGTTACTCAAAAGTATTAGAAAGGAAAAAAAGTTGGAATTTTTAACAGAATATGCAGGCTTTTTATTGAAGCTGGTAACTGTAGCGATCATTTTAGGATTGTTTATAGCGGGTATTGCCAGTAGTAAAGGCAAACCTAAAGAGGGCGGCCTTTCTATAAGTAAGTTAAACGACCAGTACGATAAAATGAAAGACGCTCTTAATGATGAGCTGCTGGATAAAAAAGCGTTAAAACAGTTAGCGAAAGAGAAAAAGAAAGCGTTGAAAGAGGCGAGTAAGGCAGAAAAAAACAATACTTCTGAAGATAAGGCTCGTAAAAAAGTGTTTGTATTGGACTTTGATGGTGACATTAAGGCATCAGCATTGGATACGATGCGAGAAGAAATTACCGCTATTTTGAGTGTGGCAACTGAAAAGGATGAGGTGGTCATACGTTTAGAAAGTGGTGGTGGCATGGTGCATGCCTATGGTTTAGCGTCTTCACAATTGCAGAGAATTAAAGAGGCGAATGTTAAATTGACCGTGTGTGTTGATAAAGTGGCTGCAAGTGGTGGTTACATGATGGCATGCGTTGCGGATAAGATTGTTGCAGCTCCTTTTGCTGTATTGGGATCAATAGGTGTTGTTGCTCAAGTGCCAAATATCCATCGACTACTTGATAAAAGTTTGGTGGATGTGGAATTGCATACCGCAGGAAAATATAAAAGAACCTTGACTATGTTAGGGCAGAACACAGATGAAGGGCGTGAAAAGTTTAAGCAAGATCTAGAAGAAACTCATGTGTTATTTAAAGAGTTTGTGTCTTCTCAAAGAGACGTCGTGGATATAGAGAAAATTGCCACTGGCGATGTTTGGTATGGTATTAAGGCATTAGAGAATCAATTGATTGATCAAATTTCCACTAGTGATAGTTATTTGGTTGATCAATATTCAAGTTCGGATGTGTTTTCTGTTAAATACAGTGTGCCGAAGAAAATGGCTGAGCGTTTAGGTTTGTCCGTTTTGAGTTCGTTAGAAACAAAGGTGACTAAATGGTTTTCAGCTCTTTCTCAGCATAGAGGGATATAAGTTTTTTCGTTTTAAGGTTGGTGGAATAAACCTACTAAGCCTTGCTGTTTCATTAAAAAAGGGCGGTACAATAATTTTGTATCGCCCTTTTTTTGGGGCTGTATGTTCTTTAGTAGAGATCTTTTTATGGCTACTACACAATGTTAAAAAACCTTAAAGCGCTTATTTGTAACGTATAAATTTCGCTATTTCGTCTGCTTTTGCTTTGTTTTATCATTGCTCATAACTTCGTGTAAAGATCACTAATCAGCTTGTATTTTATTGTTGTGTATCGGTATTGCCAATTTGCTCAATCGTTGACATGAGATTTTCCAGAGCTTGTTGCTGAATTGCGACTTCGAGATCTATTGGTTCAAAATAAATTAACGTCCCTATGGTTGGGTGATCTAAGTAGTTAAGCTTTTTGCTGGCTGTTTTGTTATTTTGATTGATGATAAGTTGTGACTGTGGAAGTTGAGAGACGTCGACAGAACTTT
Organism: uncultured Marinomonas sp.; assembly: GCA_947493575.1. GTDB lineage: Bacteria > Pseudomonadota > Gammaproteobacteria > Pseudomonadales > Marinomonadaceae > Marinomonas. The sequence continues at coordinate 123,308 of CANLRQ010000006.1, read as the reverse complement.
CAGTTATCTGAAGTGAGTCTTGGTTAACGTCTAGGTCAAAATTGTTTTCTATATTAGTTTCTAGCTCGGTTTGTTTTTCATCAGTCGTCTGTTCCATTACCACAGAAGGAGGGGGGGTAAATAGGTAGTGTTTGAGAGTGATTTTTGATTCTAAATAACGCCCAAACTTTATATCGATGGATCCGGTTAATTCTGCATAGCCTTCTTCATTCGGCTGGCTATGAAAGTTGTGTTGCAGTTTACTGCCTCGGTTTTCAAATATGAGCGTCCAGGTATTGTTGGTTAAGACGTTTACCCCGCTGCGTAATTTCTTTTGATAATCATCAAACGGGTTGTTTATCCGTTCTATATCGGCGCCAGTTGATTGAGTGTCAGCAGAATTTGATAAAGGGTCTTCTAGAGGGAATTTGGGTGTGGCTTTTAGGCTTAATAGTGTTTCATATTCAATTTGCTCAACTGTATTTTCTTTCGGCCAAGCAAAGGTTAATAAATGCGCCCTATAGGCCCTTGCTGTTGTTTCTTGGCTGCTCGATAAATCATTGGCAAATAAGGTGGGTGATAGTAAAGCCATTCCCAATGTAACAATCAGACGTGTTTTCAATGTAATAACTCCAAAGTTTTAAGTGTTTCTTGAAATCTAGAGTCGGCTGTTTGCATATCCGCAATGTATTTCAATGTATCCGATCCAAGTAATTTGTAGGAATCAGATTTGGTTTGTATTAGGTTGATTAAAGTCATTGGGTTGACTGGAGTAGAGGGGCTGAAATGCATTTTTCCCTCTGTTTTATTGGCTTCTATTTTTGTGATGCCAAGTTTTTCCGCTTTTAGTTTCAAGTTGGCTTGCCTAAAGAGATTTTTTGTTGCATCTGGAAGCAAGCCAAATCGGTCAATCATTTCAACTTGAAGTTCTTTTAGTTCATTGTCAGTTTTAGCATTAGCAAGACGTTTGTAAAGTATCAAGCGGCTGTGGACATCATCGAGATAATCACTCGGTATCAGTGCAGGGACTCTTAAATTGATGTCGATATTTTGTGGGGAAGTAATATCCACATCGGGGGCTCCGCCATTTTTTAACGATTCAACTGCTCGATCTAACATTTCCATAAAGAGTGAAAAGCCAACATGTTCGATATGACCACTTTGTCCGTCACCTAATAATTCACCGGTGCCGCGGATCTCTAAATCGTGTGTGGCTAGTGTAAAGCCTGCACCAAGCGTATCGGCTAATTGTATTGCTTCTAAACGCTTTTCCGCATCGGAAGTGACTTTTCTGTCTTGTGGAGTAAGAAGGTATGCATACGCCTGTTGATGAGAGCGGCCCACTCGGCCTCTAAGTTGATGTAATTGGGCTAAACCAAATTTATCTGCTCGTTCAATAATGATGGTGTTTGCATTGGGAATATCGATACCCGTTTCAATTATAGTGGTACACACAAGGATATTCGCTCTTTTATGATAAAAGTCCGACATGACTTGTTCGAGTTCACGTTCACGCATTTGGCCATGGCCAACAATGATTCGAGCTTCTGGTATCAGTTCCTCTAACTCTTCTGCCGTTTTTTGAATTGTTTGTACGTCATTATGCAGGAAGTAGACTTGCCCACCCCGATGAAGTTCACGGAAAATAGCTTCTTTTATTTTGTGATTATCCCGTTCATTGACAAACGTTTTGACCGAAAGTCTTTTTGCAGGCGGTGTTGCAATGATAGATAAGTCACGAATGCCCGATAGTGACATGTTTAATGTCCGAGGAATCGGCGTGGCGGTTAGTGTAAGTATGTCCACTTCCGCTCTTAGTGCTTTAAATAGGTCTTTCTGTTTGACCCCAAACCTATGTTCTTCATCAATGATGACTAGCCCGAGGTCAGAATATTTAATGTCGTTTTGTAATAGTTTATGAGTACCAACAACAATATCAGCCTTCCCTTCTGCTAATTGCTTTAGTGCTTCTGTCGTTTGTTTACCACTGCGAAAACGGGACAATAAAGCAATTTCTATTGGCCAATCAGCAAATCGGTCGCAGAAATTTTCATAATGTTGTTGTGCAAGTAGTGTAGTAGGTACTAAAACACTGACTTGTTTTCCTCCTTGAACTGCAAGGAAAGCCGCTCTCATAGCAACTTCGGTTTTACCGAAGCCAACGTCACCGCAAACCAACCTATCCATTGGTTTACTGCTTTTCATATCGTTAATGACAGCATCAATGGCGAGTTGTTGGTCAGGGGTTTCTTCAAAAGGAAAACCGGCAGCAAAAAGTTCATATTGATCATCAGGTTTGCTAAAGGAGTGCCCAACTCTAGCTTCACGCTTGGCGTATATTTCTAATAGTTCCGCCGCCGTGTCTCGTGCTTTTTCAGCGGCTTTTTGTTTGGCGATGCTCCATTTTTCCGTTCCTAGCTTATGCAGAGGTGCGGTGTCTTCATCACTACCTGTATAACGTGATATTAATTGCAGTGAAGCGACTGGAACATAAAGCTTGGCGTTGTTTGCATAGCCTAAAGTAAGCAGTTCTGTTTCTTGTCCGTCAATTTCTAAATTAGTGAGACCAAGATAGCGACCAACTCCGTGGTCAATGTGAACTACAGGCGCATCTATGCGAAGCTCAGTTAAATTGCGAATGATCGCGTCTTCATTAATGTCGCTGTGCTTACGTCGTCTATATTGGGAGACTCTTTCCCCCATAATTTCGTTTTCAGCAATCAGCGTTAGAGTGCCTTTTATTTGAAAGCCTCTATTAATTCGCCCCGTAGTAATGCCAAACACAGTATCTGTGTCTAAGAAATCTTGCCAAGAGTCTATTGTTTCAGGTTGGATCTTGTGTTTTTTAAACAGCTCTAAAAGAGCCTCCCTACGTCCAGCGGATTCAGCAACAATGAGTACTCTGTGTTGGTAGGTCTTAATAAAAGTATCTAGTTTATTGAGTGGCTGATCACTTTTTGAGTCAATAAGTACTTTTGGTTGTGAACCAAGAGTTGGGTTATCTCCTTCATCAGTGAGGACAATATGAGAAAATCGGTTTAATTCCGCAAAAAACTCTTCTTCTCGTAAGTTAATTTCATTAGGAGGAAGAATGGGCCTTTCAATGTTGTAGTTAAGGGATTCATGTCGACTAATGTATTCTGCTTTAACCGCATTAAAGTGATCGTTTAGTGACCCTGTTTGAGCAAGTAAAGTTTGTTCTGGTAAATAGTCAAACAGGCTTTGAGTATCGTTAAAGAATAAAGGTAGATAATATTCAATTCCTGTGGGGATAATGCCATTACTTATATCTTGATAAAACGGAGAGTTAAGAGGCGTGCTTGGGAATCGTTCTCTCCAATTTTGTCTAAATAGTTGGATGCCTTCTTTTGTAATTGGGAATTCTCTTGCTGGCAGTAGTTGAATTGAGTTAAGCGTTTTTGAGCTTAATTGTGTTTCAGGATCAAACCAGCGCAGGGTGTCAATTTCATTATCAAACCAGTCAATTCGTATCGGGTTATCTGCCCCCATTGGGTACACATCCATTAACGCGCCACGGACTGAAAATTCACCATGCTCTCTAACGCTTTGAACATTTGTGTAGCCGCCACTAATTAGTTGCCCTACAAGTTTTTCTTGGGGCAGTATTTGCCCTTGTTTGAGTTTGAAGCGCTGTGAGTCTATATGTGAGCGGGGGCATAAACGAACAACAGAGGCCGATACTGTTGTTAATATAATGGCGCTTTTTAAGTCTTTTAGTTGGGCGAGTGTTTCAAGTCGTTTGGAAATGATGTCTTGATGGGGTGAAAATGCATCGTAAGCGAGTGTTTCCCAGTCAGAAAACCGTAAGACAGGTAATGCATCTTTGTTTAAGAAAGAAAGTTCATCCTCTACTTCATTTAGCTCAGCAATAGAATGGGCTAGAAAAACAATTGGGCTGTTTTGTTGTTTGGCAATATCTAGCAACTGTAAAGTTAGAGTGCTGCCAGATATGCCATTTATAGTGTTTCGAAATCCCAGTTTTTTATTTAATGAAACAGTTGGAAGTAAAGTCATTGGCTTTCATGTTTTCCTAACGTGATGGTCGTTCATGTAAATTCAAAAAGTATCTTCAACCGTGATTTTTGTATAGCGTGAGTAAAGAGAGAGATAGCGCCTTGGCTCTTTAAGATCATTCCATAAAGTCGGTCAAATGACTGTGAATTTTTATATTAAGGTATTGTCTCGATAATCAAAAAGGTAATCAATCATTAGAAATGATAATTAAGCGCTTTTTCTTAAATCTTATCAGTGGAATCATTAAATTGAACTTGTGCTCATATTAAATTAGAAAAAACCACTATAACTTTTTGTTTTGCTTCTAAAATGCATTTTTTTATGAATGTAAGCCTTTTGAAAGTTTCTTTCAGCCAACTTTGTCATGAAATAGTAATCCCGCGAAGGAAATTCGCTCTAAGGTTGTGGTCAATCAGACTAATGATCTTTATAATGCTAGAGTTTTTTGGTGAAGCAGCTTTGTGTTTGAGGATTACAAAAAATGTAATCTGTGTTGTAAGGTTTTTTTTGAAATGCTGGAAATACAACAGAAAGTGCTTTTGTGTTCAATATTCGTTGGGCAGAACATATGTTTAAAATTACGAAAGGCCTTGATTTGCCAATCAGTGGCGCCCCCAATCAGGTCATCGAAGATTCTACGGCCGCACGCTCAGTGGCTGTGATCGGACCTGACTATCACGGTATGAAACCGACAATGATGGTTCAGGTAGGTGATAAAGTTAAAAAAGGTCAGTTACTTTTTACAGATAAAAAAACAGAAGGTGTTAAATATACGGCACCATCTGCTGGTATTGTTTCGGCTATTAACCGCGGTGAGAAGCGTGTACTTCAATCTGTAGTGATTGATGTTGAAGGTAAAGAGGCGGAACAGTTCTTCTCTTGTTCAGGTTCTGAGTTAAAAACACTCAAGCGCCAACAGGTGGTTGATAACTTAAATGACTCAGGCTTATGGACTGCATTAAGAACTCGTCCATTCTCTAAAGTGCCGACTCTTGATAGTGAACCAAGCTCAATCTTTGTAACTGCAATGGACTCTAATCCTTTATCTGCTTCCGTTGAAGTCGTTCTAGAAGGTAAAACAGAGAGCTTTGCTGACGGTCTTGCTGTATTAGCAAAACTAACAAAAGGTAAGGTTTACGTTTGTAAGGCACCAGGTACGAAAATTCCAACCACTTCTGATGTTAGTGTGCAGGAATTTGATGGGCCACATCCAGCTGGTTTAGCAGGTACACACATACATTTTCTTGACCCAGTCAGCGATAAGAAAACTGTGTGGACTATTAATTATCAAGATGTTGTTGCTATCGGTCAGTTGTTCACCACGGGTGAGCTAAACTCTGAGCGTGTTATTGCTTTAGCTGGTCCTCAAGTTTTGTCTCCTCGTCTATTGAGAACTCAAGTAGGTGCAAGCCTTGATGAGTTGACTGCAGGTCAAATGGCAGCAGGGGAAAATCGTGTTATTTCTGGTTCCGTGTTGTCTGGGCGTAAAGCTGAAGGTCCTTATGCTTATTTAGGTCGTTTTCATCAGCAAGTTACTGTGTTGTTAGAAGATCGTAGTCGTCAAATAATGCATTATCTTCGTGCTGGACATGAGAAACATTCTGTATTGAATGTATTTATGTCAAAGTTGTTAGGTAAAACAAGCTTTGCAATGAGCACAACAACGAATGGGTCAGATCGTACAATGTTGCCTCTTGGGCACTTCGAACGTTTAATTCCGATGGATATCTTACCAACACAGTTGCTGCGTTCATTAGTTGTAAGTGATACAGAGCAAGCTCAACTGTTAGGTGTATTAGAATTGGATGAAGAAGATTTGTCTTTATGTACTTATAGTTGTTCCGGTAAGTTTGAATATGGCCCGATCCTTCGGGATTGTTTAACTCTGATTGAAAGAGAGGGGTAAGATATGGGGCTTAGAAAAGTTCTCGACGATATGGAACCTCATTTCCATACAGGCGGTAAATACGAAAATTGGTATGCTTTGTACGAAGCAGTAGATACTATCTTTTATCGTCCAAGTTCTGTTACAAAATCCAGTTCACACGTACGTGATGGCGTTGATATGAAGCGCATCATGATTCTTGTATGGATGTGTACTTTCCCAGCTATGTTTTTTGGTATGTATAACATCGGTTTCCAGGCTAATACGGCTATGGATGCGATGGGTATTACAAGTCCAGATACATGGAGGCATTCAATAATAGGTGCCTTAAGTAGCTATAATGCAGCCAGTCTATGGGACAACATGATTTACGGGGCATTGCACTTTTTGCCTGTGTATCTTGTTACTTTTGTGGTTGGTGGTTTCTGGGAAGTTGTTTTTGCCGCTGTGCGGAAACACGAAGTAAACGAAGGTTTCTTTGTAACATCAATTTTGTTTGCCTTATCTTTACCAGCTACTGTGCCGCTATGGCAAGTCGCTTTAGGTATTACATTTGGTGTGGTTTTAGCAAAAGAGGTGTTTGGAGGAACTGGGAAAAACTTCCTAAACCCTGCATTAGCCGGGCGTGCGTTCCTATTCTTTGCTTACCCTGCGTCAATGTCGGGTGATGCGGTTTGGACAGCAATCGATGGTTTCTCTGGTGCAACAGCTCTTAGTCAATTAGCTGCGAGTGGTGTTGATGGTTTAACTGTTGCTTGGAGTGATGCGTTCTTTGGTTTCATTCAAGGTTCAATGGGTGAAACGTCTACTTTTGCTATCTTAATTGGTGGTGGTGCTTTACTTGTAATGAGAATAGCAGCTTGGCGAATCGTTGCCGGTGTATTCTTGGGTATGTTTGTTTTATCCGCGCTGTTTAACCTGATTGGCTCTGATACAAACCCTATGTTCTCAACTCCTTGGTATTGGCATCTTGTTTTAGGTGGTTTTGCTTTTGGTATGATGTATATGGCTACGGATCCTGTATCTGCATCCATGACAAATACGGGTAAATGGGCATATGGTGCTTTAATTGGTGTTATGGTTGTATTGATTCGAGTGGTTAACCCTGCATACCCTGAAGGTATGATGTTAGCTATCCTATTTGCTAACCTTTTCTCACCATTCATTGACCATTTCGTTGTACAAGCAAATATCAAACGGAGGAAAGCTCGCAATGTCTAGTAACGATAGTATTAAAAAGACGGTAGTCGTTGCTCTATCTTTGTGTCTGGTTTGTTCCGTATTTGTTGCGGCAGCCGCTGTTGGTTTGAAACCTATTCAAAAGGCCAACAAAGACCTAGATCGTAAGCAAAATATTTTGTCTGCTGCTGACATGTTAGATCCAAGTAAATCAGTAGATGAAATTTTTGAATCTATTGAAATGCGCTTGGTAAATGTTTCAACTGGACAGTTTGCGACTGAAGAAGAGCTTTCAGAAGCGGGTATTAACCCTGCTACATATGAACAAAATGTAGCAGCCAAAGATCCTGCGTTATCTATTGCTTTAGCAGCTGAAGATGATATTGCTAGTATTAAGCGTCGTGCTAAATACAGTGCAATATACATTGTTAAATCTGGTGATAGCATTGAGCGTATCATCCTACCTGTTAAAGGGTATGGTTTGTGGTCAACAATGTATGGCTTCATGGCTTTGAAAAATGACTTTAACACCGTTATCGGTTTTGGCTTCTATGACCAAGGTGAAACTCCTGGGTTGGGTGGCGAAGTAGATAATCCAAACTGGAAAGCTTTGTGGAAAGGTAAAACTGTCTACAATGAATCTGGAGAAGCGGTATTAGGTTTGATTAAAGGCTCTGTTGATTCCTCAGACCCTCAAGCGACGCATAAAATTGATGGTCTATCTGGTGCTACTTTAACCAGTAATGGTGTGACTAATCTTGTACATTATTGGTTGGGTGAGCAAGGGTTTGGTCCTTTCTTGTCAAATCTTAAAGGCGAGGGGTAGTAAATATGTCTGAAGTAAGAAAGGTGCTTTTTGCACCTATAATGAATAATAACCCAATTGCATTGCAGATTTTGGGTATTTGTTCAGCATTGGCTGTGACCAGTAGCATGAGTGTTAGTTTGGTTATGGCGATTGCTTTAACAATGGTAACGGCATTCTCTAACTTTTTTATTGCGATTATTCGTAATCATATTCCAAGCAGTATTCGTATCATTGTTCAAATGATTGTTATTGCATCCCTAGTTATTGTTGTTGATCAGGTATTAAAAGCCTTTGCTTTTGAAATCAGTAAACAGCTTTCTGTATTTGTTGGTCTGATCATTACAAACTGTATTGTAATGGGGCGCGCAGAAGCGTATGCAATGAAAAACCCTCCAGGAATGAGCTTTATTGATGGTATCGGTAATGGTTTGGGTTACAGTGTAATGCTATTGATTGTAGGCTTCTTCCGTGAGCTTTTCGGAGCAGGTAAGTTGTTTGGTGTAGAAATTTTCCAAACTGTTCAGAACGGTGGTTGGTATCAACCAAACGGTTTAATGTTGCTTCCACCTAGTGCTTTCTTTGTAATTGGTCTTGTTATTTGGGCTCTTAGAGCTTGGAAAACGGATCAAGTTGAAGCGCCTGAATTTAAAATTGCAGCGAACTCTCGTGTACAGGAGGCTCATTAATGGAACATTTAATTAGTTTGTTTATCAAGGCTGTATTTGTTGAAAATATGGCATTGGCATTCTTCTTGGGCATGTGTACCTTCTTGGCTTTATCTAAAAAAGTTGAGACCGCGATTGGCTTAGGTATCGCTGTTGTAGTTGTTTTAGCTATTACTGTGCCATTGAATAACTTGATCTATAAAAACCTGTTAGCTGATGGATCTTTAGACTGGGCGGGAATGCCTGGTGTTGATTTAAGTTTCTTAGGCTTGCTGAGTTATATAGGGGTTATTGCTGCGGTGGTTCAAATTCTCGAAATGACTTTGGACAAATACATGCCAGCGCTTTATAACGCTTTAGGTGTCTTTTTACCTTTGATTACCGTGAATTGTGCCATCATGGGTGCATCTTTGTTCATGGTAGAGCGTGACTATAACTTTGGTGAAAGTATTGTTTATGGAGTTGGTGCTGGTATTGGTTGGGCGCTTGCGATTGCTGCGCTTGCTGGTATTCGTGAAAAACTGAAGTATTCTGATGTACCTGCTGGCCTTCGTGGTTTAGGTATTACCTTTATTACTGTTGGTCTAATGAGCTTAGGTTTTATGTCTTTCTCTGGCGTTCAGTTGTAAGCAATATATCAAGAATAACCATGAATAGGATTTATTAAACATGCTTAACTTAGAAATTATTCTAGGTGTGGTGATGTTCACTGTGATTGTACTTGCTTTGGTAGCTGTTATATTGGCTGCTCGAGCAAAACTTGTGAGCACAGGCGACGTCACTATACATATCAATGGCGAAAAAGAAATAAAAGTTGCAGCAGGCGGTAAATTGCTGCAAACATTGGCGGAAAATGGGGTTTTCCTTTCTTCTGCTTGTGGTGGCGGTGGTACATGTGCCCAGTGTAAGTGTATTGTTAGTAGTGGTGGTGGTTCTATGCTATCTACTGAAGAGTCTCACTTTACTCGCCGAGAAGAGAAAGAAGGTTATCGTTTATCTTGTCAAGTTGCTGTTAAGCAAGATATGCATGTAGAAGTTCCAGAAGAAGTATTTGGGGTTAAAGCTTGGGATTGTACTGTTGAGTCTAATCCAAATGTAGCAACCTTCATCAAAGAGCTTACTTTGAAGCTACCTGAAGGGGAGAACGTTAACTTCCGCGCTGGAGGTTATGTTCAGCTTGAAGCCCCTGTTCATACAGTCCACTATAAAGACTTTGATATTGAAGAAGATTATCGTGGTGATTGGGATAAGTTTAATCTTTGGAAGTTTACATCTGTAGTTTCTGAGCCGATTATTCGAGCTTATTCTATGGCTAACTATCCTGAAGAGCGTGGTCTTGTGAAGTTTAATATTCGTATTGCTTCACCTCCACCGGGTAAAGATGATCTACCTCCTGGTCAAATGTCATCTTATGTATTTAGCTTGAAGCCTGGCGATACGATTAAAGTTTACGGCCCATTTGGTGAGTTTTTTGCTAAAGATACTGATGCAGAAATGGTCTTTATCGGTGGTGGTGCTGGTATGGCTCCAATGCGTTCTCATATCTTCGATCAGCTGAAGCGTTTGAAATCAACTCGTAAAATGAGTTTTTGGTATGGTGCTCGTAGTTTGCGTGAATCATTCTATGATGATGAGTACGATACACTTCAGGCAGAAAACGAGAACTTCAAGTGGCATTTGGCTCTTTCTGATCCACAACCAGAAGACAATTGGGAGGGTTATACTGGATTCATTCATAATGTTTTGTATGAGAACTATTTGAAAGATCATCCAGCGCCAGAAGATTGTGAGTTCTATATGTGTGGACCTCCAATGATGAACCAAGCTGTTGTGAAAATGCTGCAAGATCTCGGTGTAGAAGATGAAAATATTCTACTTGATGATTTTGGTGGCTAGTTTGTTGATCTAAATAAAACCCCACTTTGAGTGGGGTTTTATTTTTATGTATGAGTATATATGCGTAAAAAAATACTTTTAGTTTTTGCTTTATTAGTTGTTATTTTAATAATAATTAAAGGATTGTCTTTTTCTCCTAAGCTGGTGAGTTTTTCCGGACCAACTATGGGAACTACTTATACAGTTAAATTTTATACTGTAGATAACGGTAGTGATGTTCAAGTATTAAAAAGTGCTGTTGACTCTGTATTGCTCCACATAAATAAACTGATGTCTACATACGACCCATCATCAGAAATTTCTTTGTTTAACAAGATGCCAAGTGGATCAAGTAAGGAAATTTCTGCAGAATTCGCTCATGTTGTCGATAAAGCCCTACTTATCAGTTCAATGACAGAGGGGTATTACGATGTAACAATCGGGCCTTTGGCGAACCTTTGGGGGTTTGGTCCTAAAAAAGGGAGAGATGAACCTCCTTCAGATGCGGAAATCAATGCAGCAAAGCAAAAGGTTGGTTATCAATATTTGAATTTGGAGGGTAATAAGCTTTCTAAAGAGAATGATATTTATGTTGATCTTTCTTCAATCGCCAAGGGGTTTGGAGTGGATGCAATAGCCAATAAGCTTGAAGAAAATGGTATTCAAAGTTACCTAATAGAAGTGGGTGGAGAAATTCGCACCAAAGGCGTAAAAGATGACGGAGAGTCTTGGAAGATCGCAATTGAAAGTCCAGCGGGCGGTCATAATATTGTTCAAGCCGTTATAGGTATCACGGATGTTGCTGTTGCGACGTCTGGGGATTATCGTAATTATTTTGAGAAAAGAGGAGTTCGTTACTCCCATATTATAGATCCAGTTACTGGTCGACCTATAACTCATAAGCTGGTTTCTGTTAGTATTATTGATAAGTCAGCGGTTATGGCGGATGGTTTGGCGACGGCAATTACGGTATTAGGTCCTGATAAAGGGATGGCTTTTGCTGAAGAAAATGGTATTGCGGCTTATCTACTTGTAAAACAAGATTTTGGATATGAAGAGCGTGTTTCAACCGCTTTTGAACCTTATTTTAAAAATCGCATCCAATAGATTTCGAAATTTAATAGATAGGAGTTTGTTATGTTAACAATTGTTTTGGCATTTGGTGTCATGTTGCTTCTAGTGGCTGCTATGGCGGTTGGTGTTTTGATGGGAAGAAAGCCTATATCAGGATCATGCGGTGGTATGAGTGCTTTAGGAATGGAAGTTGCTTGTGATATCTGTGGTGGTGATAAAGGCAAGTGTGACGAAGAAAATGAAAGAACTGCAGACTCTATAAAAGCAGATGATCAGTTTTATGACGCATCTAAATAATTAATAATTATAATTCGCATTAAAAGGGGGGATTATGACGACGAGACATTATGATGTCGTAGTATTGGGTACTGGGCCAGCTGGAGAAGGTGCTGCAATGAATGCAGCCAAAGCAGGCAAAAAAGTAGCTGTTATCGAAGCGAGTGAACGTGTTGGTGGGAGTTGTACTCATTTAGGTACAATACCATCGAAAGCACTTAGGCACGCGGTAAAAGAAATTATTGCTTTCAATACAAATCCTATGTTCCGTGACATCGGTGAACCTCGTTGGTTTTCTTTCCCTAAGGTATTAACTCACGCAAATAAAGTAATCGATAAGCAGGTAATGGGCAGAACTGAGTATTATGCTCGTAACCGTATTGATATTTATTTTGGTAAAGGCAAATTTAAAGATGCTAATACTGTTGAGGTGAATACTTATGAAAAGGGGCCTGAGCTGTTAGTGGCGGATAAGTTTGTTATTGCTACGGGTTCAAGGCCTTATCGTCCGGTTGATATTGATTTTACTCACCCAAGAATTTACTGCTCAGATACTATTCTTCGCCTAAATCACACTCCTCGATCTTTAATCATTTATGGGGCAGGTGTAATTGGTAGTGAATATGCTTCTATCTTTTGTGGTTTGGGTGTCAGGGTTGAGTTAATTAATCCTGGGAAAAAACTGTTGAGTTTCTTAGATGATGAGATAACCGATGCGCTTAGTTATCATTTGCGAGACAGTGGGGTATTAATTCGCCATAATGAATCATATGAAAAGGTTGAAGTAACAGAGCGCGGTGTAGTTGTGCATATGAACTCTGGTAAGAAACTTAGAGCTGATGCATTCTTATTCTGTAACGGACGCTCTGGAAATACAGACAGTCTAAATCTGGAAGCAATTGGGCTAGAGGCAAACAGTCGAGGTCAGTTAGCTGTTCAAGAAACTTACCAAACAGCTGTTGAGAATGTGTACGCGGCCGGTGATGTGATTGGCTGGCCAAGTTTGGCAAGTGCCGCGTATGATCAAGGTCGCGCTGTTGCTGCTAACATGTATGGTTTAGACGGTGGACGCTTTATTCATGAAGTTCCTACTGGGATATATACTATTCCTGAAATTAGCTCTGTAGGTAAAACTGAGGCGGAATTAACAGCGGAAAAAGTACCATATGAAGTGGGTAGGGCCTTTTTCAAGCATACTGCTCGTGCGCAAATCACAGGTGAACCTGTAGGTATGTTGAAGTTACTATTCCATCGAGAGACTTTGGAGCTGCTTGGGATTCATTGCTTTGGTGACCAAGCTTCTGAGATTGTCCATATCGGTCAAGCGATTATGAAGCAACCAGGTGAGTTGAATACAGTTAAGTATTTCTTAAACACAACATTTAACTATCCTACCATGGCAGAAGCTTACAGGGTTGCTGCATTAAATGGTTATAATAGAGTGTTTTAGTTCTTTCAAACAAAGAACAAGATTGTTTTAAAATACCCCCAGTATTTTGGTCTTCCATTTGCTGGGGGTTTTTTATTAGCGCCTTTCTTAAGGAAGATGAGAACAAGTCCTCTTGCCGCAGCATGTGGATAAAAGCCTGCTATTCGAGGCGAGTATCGAATGGGAATAGCGGGCCTATTGTCCTGGCTTATTGTCGAGATGCTCAACAAAGAATACAGGCTTTTAGACCATGTCCTGTGGGTCTTCCAGAGAAAACGTCATATTGCGTTACGACTCTTTGAAAGGTATGAACATTCCTGCAGAATCGTGCCTTATTTGACGGTTTCTCTGAAAGACTGAGGCTTAGTAGACTTTTTCGCACCTTCCTTAACTTCCTTTTACTGCATAAATCCCTGGAAGGTTTCGGAAAAAGCCTTTGTAATCCATTCCATAGCCAAATAAAAATCTATCTACTACGTCAATTCCAATGTAATCAGGCTTCATACTCTCGACTTTGCGGTCGTGAAGCTTATTTATGACTGTGGCTGTATAAACGTTTTGAGCTCCTTGGTCATTAAACCAATCTTTAATTGCAAGAAGAGTGTGTCCTTGATCAAAAATGTCGTCTATAACCAGTACGTCTCTTCCTTCTAGACTTGATTGAGGGTAGCTAAGCCATTTAAGAGCGTCACCCTCAGTCTCCATTCCATAGCGAGTTGCATGTATGTAATCAAGCTCTAAAGGAAAGTGAAGTCGCTCTAAAAGCGCAGCTGATGGGATTAGGCCGCCATTCATCACGCATATTACTATGGGAATTTTATCACTTAAATCTTTTGTGATTTGTGCGGCCATCGTGTCTAAAACGGCATGCAATTCTTCTGTGTTGACCAAGCAGTCAGCTTCGGAAAGTAGAGTATTAAGCTCGTTAATTTTTGGGTTCATTTTATATATCCAATAGTTAAGTGTTAACTGTCTTAGTTTGTATTTGACTGTGATGAAGGCTTGCGCACAAACAAGTCGAAATGAGAATTATATGCCAACTGAGTTGTAGCCACACAATTAATGTAGGCAATGCAGCAAAAGCGCCATAAACAACCTGATAATTGGCAAAGAGTTGGGCAAAAGAAGAGAAAAGAGTGTTTAGTAAAGACAGTGCAATTGTTGCAAAAAGTGCAGCTATTGCAGCGAGTTTGGCTTTGACTGGGGCATTCGGTGATAAATAGTTCAACGTAAAGAGCATGATAAAATAAAGTATAAAACTACTAAACCCCACCAAATGCGCGGTGAATTCACCAATTGCAATGCCTTGCCATCTAAAGGTAAGTAAGGCTCCATATATGCTTAAGGATGCAGCTAATAAAATAGGTCCTAGAGTTAAAATTGCCCAATAAGTAAGCAGTCTTTCCCGTATATTTCTTAGAGTCGATATTTTCCAAACTTCTTGAACTGCAATTTCAAAGCTATTGAGTAACAGTAAGGCCGTGAGTATTAGCATGACCAACCCAGCAAGTGGGAGGCTACGAGCTTGTTCGGAAAACCTTATTAGGTAAGGGAGTACATCTTCACTTGTTCCTGGGGCAAGATGAGTTTCAATAAGTTGCAATAATGTCGTCTGCATTTCTTGTAGAGCTGGTGTAAAGCCTAAAATACCAAGAATAATAGTGATTATAGGCACGGCTGCTAATAAGCTTGCTAGTGTTAACTGTGCAGCTCTTAAATTGGAATTACTTTCTTTATAGCATTGATAAACAATATTGAAATGGCTTTTTGTAAAATTTACAGCAAATTGAATGCTCAAAACAAATCCTGTTTTAAAAGATAGTGGTAGATAAATGATACCCGAACTTTGATCTCTTGTAAGTTGTAAGCATGCTCTAACGATAAAATGTTGTATTTAAGGGCTTGCTTTGGAAAATTGCTTTCTTTTGGTGCTAACTGGTTGCTGGATGTAGAGGTTTTTGTTAGCATTCCCTCGTTCCTTTTGTGATTTTTTTGACTGACATTTGGTGATTGATCGTTTTTTGATCCCTTTTCGGTTCCTTTGAAATAAAAAATCATTTTAGCCCAGAATTCTGGGCTTTTTTAAATCATTTTGTTGACGAATGATTTTCCTTCCATATAATAGCGCACCACGAAACAGTAATGAGTTAAAGCGCCTGTAGCTCAGTTGGATAGAGCATCCGCCTTCTAAGCGGACGGTCAGGGGTTCGAATCCCTTCAGGCGTGCCATTCTCTTGTTACTTTAATTATTTAATTCAAAGTCTTGTTGATTATTTAAAGAGTGAATGCACAACATTACTGCATGTTTTAAAATCAACATTATTAAGGCAAATTCCTGAAGGGAAGTTTTATGCAAGTTTCTGTAGAAGCAACATCTGCAATTGAGCGTGTAATTACTATAACAGTTCCTGCTGCTCGTATTGATGATAAAGTAAGTTCTGAAGTCGCTAAAACGGCTAAAACTGTTCGTATTGACGGCTTTCGTCAAGGTAAGGTGCCTCTTAATGTTGTAAAAAAACGTTACGGCCAAGGCATTCGCTTAGAAGCTATTGAACAAGTTATGCGTGATGCATATGTAGAAGCTGTTCAAAAAGAAGAATTACAACCTGCAGGTATGCCAGCGATTGAACCTAAGTCTATGGACGAAGGTGTAGATTTAGAATTCGTTGCGAAAGTTGAAGTTTATCCTGTAATTGAATTAGCTGATTCTGCAAACATTTCTGTAGAACGTGTTCTATCTGAAGTAACTCCTGCAGATGTTGACACAATGCTTGAAACTTTACGTAAACAAAATGCTGATTGGGTTGCTGTTGAACGCGAAGCTGCTGATGGCGATCAAGCGACAATCGATTTTGTTGGTTACATTGGTGATGAAGCATTTGAAGGCGGTGAAGCAAAGGATCATAAATTGGTTCTTGGTTCTAATACTATGATACCTGGTTTTGAAACTGGTATTGTTGGTATGAAAGCTGGTGAATCACGTGATGTTATGGTGACTTTTCCTGAAGACTATCAAGCGGAAGCTTTGAAGGGTAAAGAAGCTAAATTTGTTATTACTGTTTCAGAAGTTGCTGAACAATCTATTCCAGAATTAGATGATGCATTTGTTGAAAAATTTGGTTTAGCTGAAGCAACTGTTGACGCATTACGTGTTGAAGTTACTAAGAACATGGAGCGTGAGCTAAATCAAGCTGTTAAAGCAAAACTAAAGAGTGCGTTGTTTGATGGTTTGTTAGCAAATAATCCAGTTGAAGTACCTTCTGCATTGGTATCCCAAGAAGTTGATGGGTTACGTGAGCAAGCTGCACAGCAATTTGGAGGTCAAGGCTTTGATTCTTCTCAATTGCCTGCTGAGTTATTTCAAGATGAAGCGACTAAGCGTGCTCAGTTAGGTCTTTTGATTTCTGAAGTCATTAAGCAAAATGACATAAAAGTTGAAAATGATCGTGTTCAATCTTTCTTAGAAGAAATGGCTCAAGCTTATCAAGAGCCTCAACAGGTTGTTGACTTCTACTTAAAAGATAAAGAACGTCTAGCTCAAATTCAATCTGCTGTACTTGAAGAGCAGGTTGTTGATAAACTGCTTGAATCAGCCCAAGTTACTGAGGTAACTTTAGGGTATGAAGATGCTATTAAGCCGAAAGCTGAAGCTACTCCTGAAGTAGAAGAAAGCGAAGAAGCATAAGTTAACTCTTATATTTCGATTTAAGGCCGACATAGTAATTACTGTGTCGGCTTTTTTGTTTTAAGGAATTAGTATGAATTTAACAAACCCGACTACTGGGCCAGTTGCAATTACGAGCGCTGGGCTTGTTCCAATGGTTATTGAGCAAACGGCTCGTGGTGAAAGATCTTTTGATATTTATTCTCGACTATTAAAAGAAAGAGTGATTTTTTTAGTTGGCCCAGTTGAAGATCACATGGCTAACTTGGTTGTGGCTCAATTGTTGTTCTTAGAGTC
Source organism: uncultured Marinomonas sp. (assembly GCA_947493575.1). Taxonomy (GTDB): domain Bacteria; phylum Pseudomonadota; class Gammaproteobacteria; order Pseudomonadales; family Marinomonadaceae; genus Marinomonas. The sequence goes on along the minus strand of CANLRQ010000006.1, from coordinate 106,142 downwards.
AGAAAACCCTGATAAAGATATTCATTTGTACATCAACTCCCCGGGTGGTTCTGTAACGGCAGGCATGTCAATTTATGACACAATGCAATTTATAAAACCGGATGTTAGTACTATGTGTATTGGTCAGGCTGCAAGTATGGGGGCTTTATTGCTAACTGCTGGTGCGGCTGGTAAACGTTACTGTTTGCCCAATTCTCGAGTAATGATTCATCAACCATTGGGTGGCTATCAAGGACAAGCTTCTGATATTGAAATCCACACTCGTGAAATTATTAAAATTAAACACAAGTTAAATGAAATTATCTCGTTTCATACTGGCAAGCCAATCGATGAAGTGGCTAATGATACAGATCGTGATAACTTTATGGATCCTGAAGCTGCTAAAGAATACGGCTTAATTGACGATATATTGTTGAAACGAGAAATATAAGACAGGTGAAAAATTAATGTCGGATGATAAATTTAGTAATGGAGAGCATTCGGATCGACTCCTATATTGTTCTTTTTGTGGCAAAAGCCAAGATGAAGTTAAGAAATTAATTGCTGGTCCGTCAGTTTATATTTGTAATGAATGTGTTGATCTATGCAGTAACATTATTACTCAAGAATTATCTGAACTTGATAGTGATGGGCAAGATGATAGTGATGAACTGCCAACACCATCTAAGCTTAAAGTTGCTTTAGATGATTATGTTATTGGTCAAGAAAAAGCGAAAAAAGTATTGGCCGTAGCCGTTTACAATCACTATAAGCGACTGCGTCATCAAGCATCAAAAGATACGATTGAATTAGGTAAAAGTAATATTTTGCTAATTGGTCCGACGGGAAGTGGTAAAACATTGCTTGCACAGACCCTTGCAAGGGTGCTTGATGTTCCATTTACTATTGCGGATGCTACAACTTTAACCGAAGCGGGTTATGTTGGTGAAGATGTTGAAAACATCATTCAAAAGCTTTTGCAAAAGTGTGACTATGATGTTGAAAAAGCGCAGCGTGGAATTGTTTATATTGATGAAATAGATAAAATTTCACGCAAGTCTGATAACCCATCAATTACTCGTGATGTTTCTGGTGAAGGTGTACAGCAAGCTTTGCTGAAATTGATTGAAGGTACTGTGGCTTCTGTTCCTCCTCAAGGTGGACGTAAACACCCTCAGCAAGAGTTTTTGCAGGTAGATACGTCAAATATCTTATTTATCTGTGGCGGTGCTTTTGCTGGGTTGGATCGAGTTATAAGTGATCGAACTGAAAAGGGTAGTATTGGTTTCTCTGCTGTTGTGAAGAGTAAAGAGGAAGATAAAACATTCTCTCAATCTGTACATCAAGTAGAAACTGAAGACTTGGTTAAATTTGGATTAATACCTGAATTTGTTGGTCGTTTGCCAGTTGTTGCCACTTTGTCTGAGTTAGACGAAGAGGCTTTGGTTACTATTTTAAGTCAGCCTAAAAACGCATTAACTAAACAATATCAGCACTTGTTTGAGCTTGAGGGTGTTGAGTTAGAGTTTACTGATGAATCTCTTAAAGAGGCTGCAAAGCTTGCTTTAGAGCGTAAAACAGGTGCCCGAGGCCTACGAAGTATTCTGGAATCTTCACTGCTTGATTGTATGTATGATTTACCATCACGTACTGACATTACTAAAGTGGTAATGGACGCTCAATCGATTCGTGGTGATGGAGCGCCGCTAATGGTGCTAGAGAAAGAAGATGATGTAGCGAATCAGTGATTTTCATATTGCTATGAATATAAGGCCAATCTAATACTCTGTTATTTGATTGGCCTTTTTTATTTCCAGTAACTATGTTTTTTATTTTATCTATATTGGGATCAATGCAACATTTTGATAATACTCTATAAATTACGCTTGTTTTTCCTTCTATAGCCCTTATGTCTTCTTATATGAAATCACTTTTACTGTTAGCGTTTGTTTGACGCTCTTATTGGAAAAATTTATGTCTGAACAAATAACCCTTCCTATGCTGCCACTGAGAGATGTGGTGGTTTATCCTAATATGGTTTTACCTCTTTTTGTTGGACGCGCAAAATCCATTGCTGCTCTTGAAGCTGCGATGGACGACAATAAATACGTATTCCTAGTTGCGCAACAAGATGCGTCTAAAGACAACCCTCAAGTTGAAGATCTATATCCTATAGGAACAACCGCAAAAGTTATGCAGCTTCTTCGCCTTCCTGATGGCACTGTAAAAGTGTTAGTAGAAGGTGGTGTTCGTGCTCGGGTAAATGAATTGGTTGAAACTGAAAATTATGTTGAAGCAAAAGTAACAGAAGTTGCATCAAGTGATTCGGATGAAAGTTCATATTTGGCAATTCGAGCAGCTCTATTAAAGCAACTAGATGAATATGTTGCAGGTAGTAAGAAGATTCCATCAGAAGTGGTTACTTCAGTAAAGGTGATTGAAGAACTGGGTGTGTTAATTGATACCATTGCTGGTCATATGACCCTTAAGCTTAAAGACAAGCAAAGTATTTTGGAAATGAGCTCTTTAGTAGAGCGTGGAGAATTTTTAATCGCTTTGATGGAAGGTGAGTTAGATATTGCTCATCTTGAGAAAAGTATTCGTAGCCGCGTTAAAAAACAAATGGAAAAGAGCCAACGTGAGTACTATTTGAATGAGCAGATGAAAGCTATTCAAAAAGAGCTTGGAGACATGGATGAGGGTGGTAATGAGCTAGATATCATCCAAGAAAAAATATCTGAAAGTGGTATGTCTGCTGAAGCGGTTGAAAAAGCTGAGGGTGAGTTAAAAAAATTACGCATGATGTCTCCTATGTCAGCAGAAGCGACGGTAGTTAGGGGTTATATTGATTGGTTATTGTCTCTTCCTTGGAAGCAGCGTAGTAAAGTCCGTAATGATTTGGCTTATGCCGAGAAAGTGCTTAATCAAGATCACTATGGATTGACGGACGTTAAAGAAAGAATTTTAGAGTTTTTAGCAGTACAGCAAAGAGTTAAAAAAGTGAAAGGGCCTGTATTATGTCTTGTTGGGCCACCGGGGGTAGGTAAAACGTCTTTGGGTCAATCTATTGCTAAAGCGGTTAACCGTAAATATATCCGTATGGCACTTGGTGGTGTACGTGATGAGTCAGAGATTCGAGGGCATCGTAGAACCTATATTGGTTCTATGCCGGGTAAATTGCTACAAAAGCTCTCTAAAGTAAAAGTGAAGAACCCTCTTTTTTTATTGGATGAAATAGACAAAATGGGCATGGACCAGCGTGGAGACCCTGCATCTGCATTATTAGAAGTGCTTGATCCAGAACAAAATCATACATTTAATGATCATTATTTAGAAGTGGATTATGACTTGTCGGATGTCATGTTTATTTGTACTTCAAATAGTATGAATATTCCTGGGCCTTTACTTGATCGTATGGAAGTCATTCGTATTCCCGGTTATACCGAAGATGAAAAGTTAAATATTGCTCGTCGTTATTTGTTGCCAAAGCAAATTAAGCTATCGGGCATGAAAGAGAGTGAAATCGATATTTCTGATGATGCCTTAATGGGGTTAATTCGTTACTACACGCGTGAGTCTGGGGTTCGTGGATTAGAGCGAGAGTTAAGCAAAGTATGCCGCCGAGTTGTTAAACAGCAATCTTTGGCAAAAAGTAAAGATACTGTTTCTGTTACAGAAAGCAATCTAGAAGATTTTTCTGGTGTGAAGCGTTTCTCTTACGGTAAGGCAGAAGAAAAAAACCAGATTGGTCAAGTGACAGGATTAGCCTGGACGTCAGTGGGTGGTGAATTATTAACTATTGAGTCCGCTGCGTTAACTGGTAAAGGTCGCCATGTAAAAACGGGGTCATTAGGTGATGTGATGCAAGAGTCTATCCAGGCCGCATTAACTGTTGTAAGAAGCCGCTCTGTTGGATTGGGAATTGATGAAGATTTCCACGAAAAAATTGATCTACATATGCACGTACCTGAAGGGGCGACACCAAAAGACGGGCCAAGTGCTGGTATTGCGATGTGTACTGCTATGGTGTCAGTGCTTGCAAAAGTCCCTGTGAAGGCTTCTGTAGCGATGACAGGTGAGATCACTCTGCGTGGTGAAGTTTTAGCGATTGGTGGACTTAAAGAGAAGCTGCTGGCTGCTCATAGAGGCGGTATCAAGACGGTTATTATTCCTCATGAGAATGAGCGAGACCTTAAAGAAATTCCGGATAATATTAAATCTGATCTGTCTATTCATCCTGTAAAATGGATTGATGAGGTGCTAGATATTGCTTTAGAGTACATTCCTTCACCAAAAAAGATAAAAACTGCACCTTCTAAAGAAAAAATTGTTGATGAACAAGAGGCTGTGAGTCATCATTAGGTGAAACCTCTGAGTTGACAGGGGGTGGGATTGACTTGTATAAATGCTGATCCTTATTTCTTCTATTAAAAAGAAGTCGATAAAATCTTTAAGGAACCACGAAAATACTGAAGGGGTAAAACGTGAATAAATCTGAATTGATTGATGCAATTTCAGCTTCTGCTGATCTGTCTAAAGCGGCTGCTGGTAATGCTTTAGATGCAACGTTACAAGCAGTTACTGAGGCTTTAGCTAAAGGTGATCAAGTAACATTAGTAGGGTTTGGAACATTTGCAGTTAAAGAACGTGCTGCTCGTACTGGTCGTAACCCTCAGACCGGTGAAGAAATTCAAATTAAGGCAGCTAAGGTTCCTGGTTTTAAAGCGGGTAAAGGTCTTAAAGACGCCGTTAATTAATTTGTTAAACGCGTTATATATGAATGGTCGTTTAAATAAATAGTTAATTGTTTGAAGAGTAATGGAGCAGTAGTTCAGTTGGTTAGAATACCTGCCTGTCACGCAGGGGGTCGCGGGTTCGAGTCCCGTCTGTTCCGCCATTAGACAAAGAGGTGTGTTCCAGATGGAGTACACCTCTTTTTGTATATATTCTTAAAGGAAAACATTATGGAGGCTATATGCTCCAAAATATAAGAGATAAGTCGCACGGTATTGTCGTTAAAATTATTGTGGGCTTCATTGTAGTGACTTTTGCACTGTTTGGTGTGGATGCCCTTGTAACAGGGTTTACTTCTTCCGATACTGTTGCGGAAGTAAATGGTACGGAGATTACTCGTACTGATTTATTGCAGTCGGCGGAAACGCAAAGACGTCAGTTAATTACCATGATGGGAAACCAGATTAACCCTGATTTGTTAGAAGATACATTATTACAAAGACGTGCATTAGATGAATTAATTCAACGCGCTGTTTTATCTAGTAATGCAGAGTCTTTGAATTTAGGTGTATCAGATGTTCAGGTTGACCAGTATCTTTTACAAGCGCAAGAATTTCAGACTAATGGTCAATTCGATCAAAATAAATATTTAAATTTTGTACGATCGTTAGGTTACACGCCTCTTACTTTTAAAAACCGTATTAGACAAGATATGTTGTTGCAGCAAGCGCGCACTGCAGTGACTGCGTCAACTTTTGCTCTTCCTCATCAAATTGAAGAAATTACAAAGCTACAGAATCAAACTCGTACTTTTGATTATGTAGAATTTGATCTTATGGATGAAGTTGAGAAAACGAATGTTTCTCAAACAGAAATAGAAACTTATTTCTCTGAGAATTCTGATGATTTTAAACAAGAAGAACAGGTTTCTTTAAGCTATGTCTTGATTAAGTCATCAGACCTTCAAGATAAGATTGAAGTGACTGAAGATGAGCTTAGAGCTGCTTACGATGCTGTGATCTCTTCTGAGCCTTCTGAGGAGCGCTTGGCGTCTCATATCTTGCTTGAGTTAGGTGATAACCGTTCCGAAGAGCAGGCGAATGAATTATTGCTTGAAATAGAATCCAAGCTGTCGTCTGGAGAGTCTTTTGCAGCACTTGCTGAAACCTATTCAGATGATTTGGGATCTAGAAGCTTAGGTGGTAACTTAGGCTATGTTGAAAAAGGCATCATGGGTGATGATTTTGACGATGTTTTATTTGAGATGGCTTTGGACGATGTGAAGTCTGTACAAACCGAGTTCGGTTTGCACTTAGTTCAATTGAATGAGATTGTTGCTGTTGATGTCGCTAGCTTTGAAGACCAAAGGCTTCAACTTGAAGAAGATATTATTGCACGCAAAATAGAAACTGCTCTATTGGGCGAGCATGAGAATATCTCGGACTTGGCTTACGCAAGTGATCGCCTAGATTCACTATCACAAGAGTATGGCATTGAGATTGCGACTACGGATCTATTTGGTAGGAACGGTGGTGTAGATACATTAACATCTAACCCACAAATTATTGCTGCTGCTTTTAGTCCTCAGGTTCTGGAAGATGAGCAGAATAGTGACCTTATTGAGTTGAGTGATAATGAGGTTGTTGTGGTTAGAATTAATGAGCACAATGAAGAATCGCTGAAGTCGTTAGATGAAGCTGAAGATCAGGTTAAGTCTGTATTAATTCGACAAAAAGCGCTTGCTACGTTGGAATCTAAAGCGGATGCTGCATTACTTAATCTTGATACTCAAGATTGGAAGAATGTTGCTGAGGCTACTCGTGGTGCAGATGAAATAACAGAATTGGCTTTTACTTTGGCTCACCCTGAATCTTCATCAGTTACTGAAGTTAAGAGTTTGTCTAATGGTAATCTAAGTGTTATTAGATTATTAAAGATTGAGACAAAGCCAGATGACAATGAAGCAGAGCAGACCGCTTTATATGAGCGCTATGTTAATCAAACAAATTCTGCTTTATCTATTGAGGCTCAGCAAACTTTGCTGACAAACTCTGCGACGATAGAACGTTAAAATAAAATTGTTAGATGTATAGAAAATACCCCCAATGCTTTTAGTCGCAGTTGGGGGTATTTTTTTGTTTAGCATTCTTGAGTTTGCATAATAAGTGCAATTTCTTAAAGTTTGCTGAACCATTCAATGTTAGGAACAAAAAATGCTTGCCCAGTAATTGCTTGGGTATACTTCATTAAATGGTCAGTGTTACCTTCATTATCTCCAACCACCATACTTTTTAACATTAAGTTGAAGTGCTCAGGTGTTTTGCAATAGCTAGCAAACATCAACCCTGCTTCTTTCATTGAGGAGAAAGGCATGCTTTGGCGGAGAATCTCTAATGACTCACCCCGTTCATTTTTAATTGAAGTACGTTTAGTGTGGGCGTGAGACGGCTTTTTTTCTGAGGTATATTCAATGTTCTCTTTTTTTGTTCTGCCAATTATGTCTTCTTGATCTTGTAATGAAACAGTTTGCCACTTATCAAGGTTATGAATGAATTTTTGAATGTGAAGGTAAGAGCCACCAGAAAAATCTGGATCTTCTTTTCCCACAAGTGCGACCCTTGCCCTGTTTTCTCCTTCTGGGTTCTCTGTGCCATCAACAAAACCTGTCAAATCCCGACTATCTAAGTATTTGAAGCATTCCACCTCTTCAATTAAAGAGGTTTCTTTTTTTAACAAAGCGTACATTTCTTGGGATAGAAGGTATGTAATATCTTTTCTGTCTGATCGAATATGGAGAACTAGGTCGACAGGTGTTGATGGTGTTTGTTGTGGATCAATTTCAATAAAATTTGTGAGCAGTTTTGGTGCTTTACTGGATATTTGAGTCCAATATTCACTGCCAATGCCTATTGTTGCATGCAAATTAGCATCGTTAAATTCTTGCTTGGCTTTTTCAATAATACTAGGGAGTTGTTTGAGCGTCTGGCGAACCTGTTTATGTTGCCCAGGGTTAACATTTAAAGTAATAAATGTTGCATGACTGGAAGCATCAGCGAGAATGCCGGTTTGAAATATTGATGGCATTGAAGTTTCCTCTAAATGATTGTAAGTGTTTAGGAAAGGTGCGAATAAGTCTACTAAGACTTACAGAATATGGTCTAAAAGCCAGGATTCTTTGTTGAATATTTCTAACATAGGCCGGCTATTCTCATTCGACTCGAATAACAGGCTTTTATCCACATACTGATGCAAAAGGGTGTATTTGTACCTCCTTTAGCTTATCTATTAGAAGAGATCTTTGCACGCTTGCTAATGCTTTAAAAACAGACTTAAAATGCGCATTTATAACTCATAAACGCCACTTTTTCGTCTGTTTTTCCTTGCCTGTTTTTGCTTCGTTTTGTCATCGCTCATGGTTTCGTGCAAAGGTCTCTAAAAATTTGGATACAGTGTTTTTAATTTTTCAGATGGGCTATCTTTTTGTATTCCATGGATGTTTTGTTCAAGCGCTTCTGCTAACGCTTGTCCATCCCATTGATTGCTGGCCTTATCTGAATACATTATCAATTCAGACTCCATAATGAGTTGAGATATTTCAGCTGAATTGCTCAGTCGTTTTATGTCTTCTAGGCTAAACACCTGCTCATCTCCCCATCTGATCCGAGCCCATTCAAGCAGATAACCTCTTAAAAGATTAATTTGATTGTTATGACAGCACTCTAATAATTGCGAATATGCGGCTTTTTCATCTTGTAATGTCAAAGGTGCAAACTCTTTAATTGTAGGGATGTTATCTTCTTCAGAAGCGCTATTCGTCTGGCGGCGCTTAGTTCTATACAACCACGCACCCACAATGAGAGTTAACATAGAAATAATTGCTAGTAATATGATTTTTATATCCCCATCACTCTGGGATCCTGCTACTTCGAGCTCAACCTCAATTGATTGAGATGTTTCTTGGTCTTTGTCATTATTTTTTGCTAATGAAATAGGTCTACTAATTTCTGTTGCAGCAAGAGATGAGTTACTGGTTTCTGGAGTAGTGCTCAATTGTTGGTTGTTAGATGTGCCAGCTTGATTCTGTAGATTGGTTCCTAAAGGTAAAACATTTAAACTTATGCTTTCACTGGAGGCGACTTCTAAACTTCTTTCTTCGGAGTTCCAAAATGGGATTTCAATTGAAGGAAGTGTGATTTCTCCGCTTTGAGTTGGTACAACCTCAATAGTAATCGATTGGCTGCCGTTAATGCCTAAGGCGCTTTTTTGACTGTTAAATTTTGCTGGTTGTGGGTAAAGTTTATATTCAGACGTGCTTGAAAAAGCAATTGGTGGTATTTGTTCTGGTAATACGCCTGTTGCGTCGATCATGATTTCCCAAATAAGCGTGTCGCCAACATGGGCATTTTCAAAGGGGTTTAATTTGCTGCTGATAATAACATTATTAGCTGGGAGCCAATAATCATTAGAGTAACTGGCAGGGATCGGAAGAACTTGTAATGCAATGGGCAAGCTCTGTACTTTTATGACTCTTCGACCTGTTGAGGTATTTATCATTGCCGAAATTGTTTGCGGGGGAAGGTCCAATACACCACTTACTTGTGGGAAAGCAAGAAACTCTCGGGTCAATACTTGATAGGTTGTTCCATTAATTGTTTCATTACGTAGCTGATCATCCACTAATCTTTCGATGATTAGGTTGGCGTGATTGGGGGTTGATATGTTGGCGTTTTGGAGCGCGACAGAGGTGTAAAGCTCCATAGTCAGGATTACTTGTTGTTGCAAGTAAGGCTGAGGCTCTGAAGACGTCATTTTTAAAATAACGGGGGCATTACCGTTTTGATCAAGTAATTGAGGAGAGCTTTTGACATCGAGAATCAGAGGTTCAGATTGATGCTCTCCAACCTTAATCGATGGGATTTCTATTTTACCTACTGACTTTGGCATTAAATTAATAACCCAAAAGTTAAGTGCTTGGCTAGTTCCTAAATTAAACCTGAATTGACTGTTTTGGCTTTGCCCAAGAATATCAAAGTCTCTTTTTAAGGGAGTCAAGTCTGGCCCTGAGCCTGTATTAGGGAAATCTGTTCTTATGCTTAGTTGAACTATTTCGTTTTCAACAACACTATTTTTGTTCAGAGAGGCAATAACAGATGCTGAAAAAGCCTGCAAACTGGTTAAGCAAAAAATGCATGCTATACAGAGTTTTAAAGTTCCGAGTAAGAGTTTTAAAGTGCCGAGTATATTGGGAGTGCGGCAGGAATTAATGTCTATTACTACCATATGGGTAGTCCGTCCTTTTGTTTAAATCGATTTTCAGCTCGCTTTTCTTGGTGTAAATACCAAAGCTTGCGTTTTAATAGGCCACCTGGGTCATCTTGAATTTGCCTTAGCCATTGGTCTAATGCAAGTTGTTCTTCATCGGTGAGCTTGTTCTGGGTTGCACCTTGTTCGGATTGTTCTTTGTTATCCGATTTACTGTCTTGTTGATCCTTGGGATCTGGCTTAGCGTTTTCTTGTGTTTTATCATTTTGCTGATCTAAAGAGTCATTTTGCTTGTTCTGTCCTTCCTTTTGAGTGTTTTGCTCTTCATTGTTTTTTTGCTTTTGGCTTTCTTCTTGTTGCTGCTCTTGATTTTGCTGTTCTTGATTTTTTTCCTGCTCTTTAGCTTGTTGTTCTTGTGCTTTTTGTTTTAAGTAGTCTAAATTATCTTTTGTCTCTTGAGATTCTGGATTAAGTTCAAGGGCTTTTTCATAGGCCGTTATTGCGTCTTCAACTTGGCCTGACATTGCAAGGCTGTTTCCTAGATTATAGAAGTCATTTGCTGATTGCGGTTGGGATTTTAGCATGTCTGCTGCTTCAGCGTATTTTTCTAGAGCATAATTTGATGCGGCTTGCCATTTTTTGTCTTCAAAGCGTTCTAATGCTTCTTGCCAATTCTGATTATCAACTCTTCTTTGAGCAATTTGATCATCTGTCATAAACCACTCTAGTGGCGATGCTGTGCTCTGAGGTGAGTAACTATTTAAACTCATTATGATAACAAGATAGGCCCCAGGCCTAAATTGAACTAATAGCCAAATTAACAACGGCATTAATAGCCAGTGACCTTTTTCAACCCATAGATTACTTTGTGAACTGGATTGTTGAAGGCGAGTTTGACTATTGAGTTGTGTTTCAGTTAGTTGATTAACATCCGACTGGGAAAGTTGGCTATCAAAGTATTGGCCTTTTAATTCTGTCGCAAGATTGCTTAGTCTATCTATTGGTAGGGTAGGTTGTACTATGCGATTATCTTTTCTTAATAGGGTTCCATCTGGCAATACAATTTCACCTCCTTGTTGAGTTCCAACACCAATGATGCTTACCTGAATTGATGTTAGTCCATCAATGCTAGGAATACTTATTAGTTCTTGCTCGGTAACATGATCGGTAAAAATAATGAGGTGGGCTGGCGATTCATTGTTTTTTAGCAAGGATAACGCTGTTTCTACTCCTGAATATAGATTACTACCATACAAGGGCATAATAAGCGGATCTAATGCTAATAAAAAATGAGTAATAGTCGATTTATCCGAACTAAAAGGACTGATGGTATACGCATCTCCTGCAAATGCGACCATAGCAATTTCCCCATCAGAGACATTATCGATAAGGTCTCTTAGTTTTTGTTTTAGTCTGGTAAGCCTGTTTGGTTTAATATCGGTGGAGTATAAAGAAATTGATTGATCAATCAGTAAAATGGTTTTCGTATTTGTATCATAAGTAGGTTGAACTTGTTTTTCCCAACTTATGCCAGACAAGCCAATTATGGCTAATAAAGCGCTGCTTATTCCGAACCATTTTATAATGTTGTGTTTTTTATTGGTCTTGGTTAGAAAAGGCAGTAGCTTTGGGTCGATAAAATGTTCAAACGTTGTTCGTGTCGACGTTTTTTTGCTCATAATTAAAGAGCCTAGAACGACAATAATTAGCAACAATAGCCAAGAAGGACGGGCGAAGTAAAGGCCAGGAAGCAGCTCCATCATTCCTTCTCCTTAATTAAAGCTTTATTTTGTAAGATCAGTCCAATCCCCGTTAATATAAGGCTTGCTAGCCCTAACCAATGTAGTAAGGTTGTTTTTGGTCGTTGCCAAAGAGACTCGCTCGGAGTGGGCTCTAACTCATCAATAAATTCGTAAATGCGACTTAGCTCTTCAGTACTTCTTGCTCGAAAGTACTGACCTCCCGTTGCACTCGCTATGTTTTTAAGTAAGTCTTCATCTAAGTCTGAAGATGGGTTTATGACTTTAGGACCAAAAAAACCTTGCACCACCATCTCTTCTGCACCAATTCCAATTGTATGTATTTTAACATGTTGTGTGGCTGCAAATTCAGCTGCTTGGAAGGGTTGGACTCGGCCTGCAGTGTTGGCTCCATCTGTCATCAAGATCATGACTTTTTTATCATTTTCTTTTTCTTCGAGCTGCTTTATACCCAAACCAATGGCATCTCCAATGGCTGTTTGTTCTCCTGCAAACCCAATTTGATTTTCATTAATAAGTTGGCTTAGCGTGTCAAGATCATAGCTTAAAGGTGCTTGTAAATAGGCTTTTGTGCCAAAAACAATGACGCCAATACGATCTCCTTTTCTTTCTTTAATAAAGCTATTTAAAACATGTTTTGCGGAGCTAAGACGATCTTCTGTCTGGTCGTTTATATACATATCAGTGACTTGCATGCTACCTGATAAATCTAAAGCAATAAATAAATCTCTACCTGAAGGGGTTATTTTAGTTGGGGCACCAATCCATACCGGTCTCGCTATGGCTGTTACTAATAGCAGCCAAGATATGAAAAAAAGCAAAGTGGTTGGCTTTTTGATAAAGCTCTTACTGAAATTGTTTTTCGTCTGTTGAGCGATAAGACCTGCGTTGGGCCACCAAACAGCAGTTTTATTAGGAACAGTTGGTTTTGCAAAACGCATTAAAAAGGGCAAAGGTAAGGCAATAAAAAACCAAGGCCAAATAAATTCAAGCATGATGTTTTTTTATCCATCGTTTTGTTGTCATAATCAAGTTAGTACGGTCTTCTTTTTTAAGGTGCAATTCAGGCTGATATTGTCCATCTATAAACCAAGCACCGAGACTTTCAAAAGACCGGTTTTTCGTCATATCTTTATCTAGTAATGGGATCAAATCTCTAGTGGTAATGGATGCATCTATATCTCTATTTTTACTAACTAAACAACGCTTAATAAGAGTGTGGCAGTGTGTAAGTAACGCTTTATCGTCTAAGTTTTCAGTATGTTCGAGTAATTTAATGGCTTCTTTTCGATAGGCATTATTTTTACGGACACGATAATAGTGGGCAGCTACTATAGAAATAACAGTGATTATCAGAAGTAAGACAAGCCAAGACCACCAGATTGGAGGCCACATGGGGATCGCTTCAGGTAATATGAAGGCTTTGTGTGGTAAATCAATGTCTGTGTTTAACAGGTCATTCATTAATGAATTACTCCAAGTGCTAATAAACTGCGTGCAATTGAAATCGGGGATTCAGTTAAGTTATAAGAGTGCAAGCTAATGCCTAGCGAGTTTAGCTGTTTCTTTAGAGAAGCGCTTTTCTGTTTTAATTCTTGTTGGACCAACCCCTGAGATTTTTTTGAAATAGATAGCCATTTCACGCCTCCTTTATCTTCTGTGAGATATTGTCCAATTGGAAGATTTTGGGCATTTCTATCGACTATTTCAATCCAGTGAACATAATTATGCTTAGCTAAATAAGCCAATTGGTTGATGCTCTGAGGCGATATTTCAAGACGGTCGCTAAGAATAATGACATTTTGCTGTTTAATGGATTTAGAGTTATGGAGTGATTCCCAAGCATTGGCTGTAACAGGCTCTTCTCTATTATGTAGACCAGTCGCATCCGCTAATTGAAGCATGAGGGATGAAAAGTTTTTTTTGTTGTGGGTATTTGCCTTTTGATGGGTTTGAGCTCCGTATGTTAAACAATACCCGAGACTGTCTTTTTTGATTTGAGTGCGCCATGCGATAAGGCTGGCTACTTGAATCATACGAGTTGTTACAAACGTATGTTGTGTCCCAAAATACCCTAATCCACTTATGTCCAGCATCAATAGACGTTTGTGTTCATTTTCTTGAGCGTAAATGCGCGTGTGTGCTTCACCTGTTCTAGCTGTTACTCTCCAGTCAATATGACGAAATTCATCATGCATCTGGTATTGTCTGAGCTCTAACATTTCCATTCCATGGCCTTTTATTCGCCTTTGATGTTGACCGTTAGGTTGCGAATGCTGCACTTTTTTAGGTGCTTTACCTAAATGTTTAGCATAAGGAGCAAGGGCAATTAAATCGTTGCTATTTAGAATGGGGGACGGCGGTGATATAAGGTGATCCATATATATAACCTGTGTTAAACAACGGGGATGCGGTCTAATAAAATCTTTAAAATCATGTCTGTTGTTAGCCCATGAGCCTCAGCTTCAAAAGAAGGTAATATGCGGTGGCGCAGAACACTGTGGGCGACAGCTTTTACATCATCAGGAGTCACATAATCTTTTCCTTGCAGGAGGGCATGTGCTCTAGCGCAGCGATCTAGTGCGAGAGTGCCTCGTGGGCTTGAGCCAAACTCAATCAAATTTTCTTGTTCTTTTTTATTTTCCTGGAAGTAGTGTTCGGGATGGCGTGTGGCCATAATGATCTGAACAATATATTGTTCAACAGAATCAGCCATATATAAATTTAAGGCAGCTGTACGCATCTTAAGGATATCTTCTATGGAGCAGACAGGTGTTGGCCTTGCTTGTTCTGATGATTGAGAGGATCGGACGCGTCGCAATATTTCTCTTTCTTCTTCAGCGTTTGGATAGCCGACTTTGATTTTCATCATAAACCGATCTAATTGAGCTTCTGGTAGCGGATAGGTGCCTTCTTGTTCTATAGGGTTCTGGGTGGCAATGACAAAAAAGAGCTCAGGTAGTGAGTAGCTTTTATTTCCAACAGTGACCTGCCTTTCTCCCATTGCTTCGAGTAATGCTGATTGTACTTTTGCCGGGGCACGATTAATTTCATCTGCTAAAATGATGTTATTCATTATAGGGCCAGCAACAAATTCAAACTGCCCAGTAGTTTGTTGGTAAATATCAGAACCCGTTACATCGCCAGGTAATAAGTCTGGAGTAAATTGAATTCGATGGAATTGACTATCAATGCTGTTTGCTAGTGCTTTCGCCGCTGTTGTTTTTGCTATCCCTGGAGGACCTTCAAGTAAAACGTGACCATCTGCAATCAAAGAGATAAGCAAATTTTTAACGAGTTCGTCTTGTCCAACAATTGTTTTGTTTAGCTCACTTTGTAAAATGTGAATTAAGTCATCCATTAAGGTTATATTCCTCATACTTCTGTTATTAAAACGGGAGACACAATATAATGCGTAATCTTAATGGATTGAAAATAGAGAAGACAATATGGTAAACGTAAGAGAATCGTAATAAAGGGTTTTTAGATGGCAAAAATAGTAATAGATGTCAGTGTGTCAGCATTTAAATTCAAAGAAATGTATCGTGGAACAGTAAAAAATTTGATGGCAAAGAGCCGTGATGGAAGAAATGTCCAACTGCCGTTAAAGATTTTCCAACCTTTTGTCACTCATCAAGGTTTGTATGGCACCTATGAAATCGAGTTTGATGAGAGAAATAAACTGGTTGGTGTAAATAAAATAGGCTAGCCAACGTTTATAGTATTTGAATATTGTTGACCATGTTTTTAATTTTATGATTTTTATCTTTTAGAGGATGCACTCAATGTACAACCTAGCTCGCTCTTTACTTTTTAAGTTAGATGCTGAAGTTTCTCATGAATTGTCTTTAGAGCTACTCGCAGCTGGGCAGCGTATTGGTGTAAATAAACTCTTTACTGAAGAGCTTCCATCAACACCTGTTGATGTTATGGGGCTTACTTTTCCTAATGCTGTTGGACTCGCAGCAGGGCTTGATAAAAATGCAGATGCATTTGAGGCCTTAGGGGCAATGGGCTTTGGTTTTGTTGAAGTTGGGACTGTGACGCCAAAAGGGCAGGCAGGTAACCCAAAACCAAGATTATTTCGATTGCCTGAACATCAAGCAATAATTAATCGTATGGGTTTTAACAATAAAGGTGTTGATCATATGGTTGGTCAGCTGAAGCAGCGTCAATATTCAGGGGTTTTGGGTGTTAATATTGGAAAAAACTTAACGACCTCTGTTGAGGATGCTGTGAATGATTACCTAGCATGTTTTAATACTGTGATTCCTTATGCAGACTATATAACGGCAAATATCAGTTCACCTAACACGCCTGGATTAAGAACATTGCAATTTGGTGAAAGTTTAGCAGAGCTTATTTCACCAATGGTTGAAGCGAGAAATCGTTATTTTGATGAACATGGAAAAAAAGTTCCTTTAGCCGTTAAAATTGCACCTGATATGTCGGCGGATGAAATTCGTTTAGTAGCTGATACATTATATGAACAAGGGGTTGATGGTATTATTGCCACTAATACAACCTTGTCTCGTGATTCTGTCAAAGGCCACAAACATGCAGATGAAGCAGGTGGTTTAAGTGGGGCTCCTGTACGAGATGCGTCCACTGAAGTTGTTAGAGTTCTGTACGATCATCTAAAAGATACCCTACCTATTATTGGGGTAGGTGGCATTTTAAGTGGGAAAGATGCCGTTGAAAAGCTGCAAGCCGGAGCGAAATTGGTACAAATTTATTCTGGTTTTATTTATCGTGGCCCAGATTTAGTTAGAGAGTCGGTTGAAAATACATCCGCTTACATGAGAGAAAATCAGATTAAATAACGCAATGCACTGTCGTTAGAAAAACACAGTGTTAGATATTGAATTGGAACGCAACAAGAGAGTCTAAAATTGCTCTTTTGTTGCGTTTTACTTGGACGTTAATAGAAACAAAAAACAAGACTAATTTAGAAAATTGGCAGCTTTGTGTGTTCCTTCGACAGAGGTGAAACCACTCCACATGTCTTCTCGACCCTCTCGCCATCCTGCTAACCAGTCTGGGCGGGCCTGTCCTGAAAATTGATCGGATAATCCTTTAGAGCGTCCTGCCATACCTGCACGGTAACCTCTAATATAAGCTCTGTGTTGAAGATCGCGTTTTTGTTTCTTCATAAGAGAAGTCCTCTTTATATGTGTATTATCGTTTAGTGAACATTTAACAAATAGTTTAGATTGCAGTATTTGTCTAAAAATACTTTCGTCTAAGAAAACATTAATTAGTACAAAAAAGTAATTAAAACATGAATACAGCGACTAAAACCCTTAATGAGAACCAGTCTTATCAATTGGAAATAACCTGCCCATTGGGTATGGAAAATGTATTAGAGCAAGAACTGCATGCTATTGGATTAATAGATACTCGGTTGGGCGAAGCGCAAGTAAAGCTGACAACCAACCTAGAAGGTGTTTATAAAGCGTGTCTTTGGTCTCGTGTGGGTAATCGGGTTATGTTGCCCCTAAAGCAGTTTAATATGGCTTCTTCAGATGATTTATATGATGGCATTAAATCCATGGAGTGGGATCAACACCTGAACGAGTCATCAACTATTGCGATTGACTTTCATGGAACCAATGACACCATTCGTAATACTCAGTTCGGTGCAGTGAGAACAAAAGATGCGATCGTTGACTTTTTTGTAGATCGAACTGGAGACCGCCCAAGCGTTGAAAAAAACCAACCAGATTTAAGAATAGCTGTACGTTTAAAAAGAGATGTTATTACTGTCAGTTTAGATTTAACGGGTGACAGCTTGCATCGTCGTGGTTACCGTCAAGCAGGTTCATTTGCCCCTTTAAAAGAAAACTTAGCGGCAGGATTATTAATGCGAGCAGGATGGGGTGTTGATAGTGACTTTACGCAATTGATCGACCCCATGTGTGGATCAGGAACTTTCCTAATTGAAGCGGCTATGATGTCACTAAATATTGCTCCAGGTTTGCGTCGCACTTATTGGGGATTTAAAGGATGGTTACAGCATGACCATAGAATGTGGCAGCGCTTAAATGACGAAGCAAAAAACAGTAAAAGATCGTTTGATGATGTTGCTATTGATTTTAAAGGAACAGATACGGAACAACGTGCGATTGCAGCTTCAAGAGAGAATATTAAACGTGCCGGTTTAACAGGCTTCATTGATGTATCTATGTCGTCTTTTCAGCAGCACGACTTTAATTTAAAAGAGGGTGTTGGTTTGGTTATATCGAACCCTCCGTATGGCGAACGTATTGGTGAAGAAATGGCTCTAATGGCCTTGTATCGCCAATTGGGAGAATGGGTGGTAAACCATTGTAATGGCTGGCGCTTCTTTATGTTGACCAGTATGGAAAGTTTGGCAAAACAAATCCCTATTCGCCCAGATAAGCATACGCGAGTAATTAATGGTGGTATTGAATGCCGTGCTTATCGTTTTCCTGTGGAAGATAAGTTTATAAAACATGATGCTGTTTCCGCTTCCGTGCTTAGTTCCGGCTCGCAAATGTTTGCTAATCGCTTAGCAAAAAATGTTAAAAAAATGCACAGATGGGCTAAAAAGGCGAAGGTTTCTTGTTACCGAGTATATGATGCAGATATGCCTGAATACGCGGTTGCGATTGATATTTATGGTGATTGGGCGCATGTTCAAGAATATCAAGCGCCTAAGAGTGTTGATCCTGAAAAGGCAAAGCAACGTTTGTATGATGTTGTTGCTGCCGTTCCTTCTGCGTTGAATATCCCTGAATCGCAGGTTGTTTTGAAATACCGCCAAAGACAGTCAGGTAAAGGCCAGTATGAGAAACTGGACACGTCTAAACATGAAATGATTGTATCTGAATACGATTGTGACTTTATTGTGAATTTAAAAGACTATTTAGATACGGGGCTGTTTTTAGATCATCGCCCTGTACGTAAATTGATACAAGATAAAGCGAATGGCAAACGTTTTCTCAATTTGTTCTGTTACACCGCTTCGGCCTCTGTACATGCTGGGCAGGGCGGCGCTCGATCTACATTAAGTGTGGATATGTCAAATACCTATACGGAATGGTCACGCCGCAATATTGAGTTAAATGAATTTTCAGAAAGAGATCATCAAGTGGTGCGAGCCGATTGCATCGAATGGTTGAAATTAAGTGAAGATAAGTTTGATCTTATTTTTATGGACCCTCCAACCTTCTCCAATTCTAAAAAAATGACTAATGTGCTTGATATCCAAAGAGATCATGTTGATTTAATCAACTTGGCAATGGATCGTTTGGAAGAAGGAGGAGAATTGATTTTTTCGAATAACTATCGTCGCTTCCTTATGTCTGAAGAAATCTTAAATCAATATGAGGTGGAGAACATTACTAAGCAATCCATTGATCAGGATTTTGAGCGTAATGTTAAGATACATCAATGTTGGATCATCAAACACAGTGCGGGTAAAAAATCCCAGCTTTCAAATCTTGATTTATTTTCTTCAGATATATAAAGAACATAGATAAAGGTGGAGGGGTGAACATCTCGAAACGAGGCCAGCTATCCACATGCTGAGGCAAGGGGCTTATTAGCACCTGCCAATAGTTCTGTGAATTCTGGGTGTGTGTTATAAATTAAAACAGTAAAAATTAAGTTGATTATAAAGGTTTAGAAGTAGTGATATGAAAAAGACCCTTCGTCTTGTTATAAGTTGTCCGGATCAAGTAGGCATTGTTGCGGCAGTGAGTCAGTTTTTAAGCAGTCAAAACGGCTCAATATTAGAAGCTAGTCATCACACTGATTTGGATCAGCAGAGGTTTTTCATGCGTCATGAAATTGATGCAAAGACGTTAAATGTTGATGTTGCTGAGTTTAGAGCACAATTTGCTAGTATTGCGGATGCCTATCAAATGGACTGGTGTGTTACAGACAGTTCAGAAAAGCCTAAAGTGATTTTGTTAGCAACAAAAGAATCCCATTGCTTAAATGATATTATGCATCGTTGGCACACGGGTGAGTTATATTGTGACATTGTAGGGGTAATCGCAAATCATGAAGACCTAAGATCTATGGTTGAGTGGTATAAAATTCCATATCATTGTGTGGTTGTGCCAAAAGAAAATAAAATGCCAGCCTTTAAAGAGATGGAAAAGCATATTGATGAATCTGGGGCTGATACCATCGTATTGGCTCGATATATGCAAATCTTCCCTGAATATTTATGTGAGAAATACAAGCATAAAGTAATCAATATACATCATAGTTTCTTACCTTCTTTTATTGGTGCTAAGCCTTACCATCAAGCGGCTGTGCGTGGTGTAAAATTGATTGGAGCGACGTGTCATTATGTGACGGCAGAATTAGATGCCGGTCCGATTATTGAGCAAGATGTTATTCGAGTGAGGCACAGTCATTCTGCAGAAGATATGGTGCGTTTGGGTAAAGACATTGAAAAATTGGTTCTTTCGAGGGGGTTGCGTTTGCATCTTGAAGGGAGAGTTTTGGTTCATGGGAATAAAACCGTTATTTTTGATGCCTAAACTCGAATCATCTTCTTTTTAATAATGGGATCGTTTTGTCTGGGTTAAGGAAGGTGCGAACAAGCTCTCTTGCCTCAGCATGTGGGTAAAAGTCGGCTATTTGAGGCGAGTATCGAATGTGAATATCCAGTCTATTTTCGAGATTCTCAACAAAGACTGAGGCTTAGTAGACTTATTCGCAGCTTCCTAAATGTAATGCCGGTATATTTTTTTGAAATATTGTCTATAGTTAATGAAAGTGACTGTATAAATATTAACCGAGAGGTTGAGTTATGAAGCTTAAATTAACACCCACACAAAATCTATGTATCGGCTTTCTTGAGTCCGGTTTTAAAGTAGTGCAGGTCGATGAACATTTTTATTTTATGAAAGGTGATCGAAAGCAGAAAGTGCTGTTTAAAACGTTGGATGCATTAGTCAATCGAGGGGCTCTAGAGCATAGTAACGATGGTGATTATTCCTTGAGCGAAGAGTTTATCGAATATCGAAGACAAATGCGTTCCCCTATAAAAAGCTCGCATACCCATCACTAAGAAGTGTCTTATTTTTATCATTTCTTAAATGAATAGGGCCTTCTATCGCGAAGGCCTTTTTAATTAAAATTATTGTGAGTTTGTTTTTAACAAAGTATTAGCAAGCAAAGTAGTCGTAGTCGTGCAAAGGTCTTATTGTATTGTTTGATTCGACTTACTAAATAAGTGAGCAACCGCTTGAGCAAGTCGAGCACTAATCTGATTGTTTTTAAATAATGACCAAAGTGCGTCTTTGACTAAATGAGTATGAGTAAGTTCGATTGCGATCTTACTGAATGCATGGAAACCATCATCACGTTGGGCTAAATTTTCCATTGCTAAGTGCAAGAGCTCTGAGTCACTAGCTAACCAATGGGGGCACTTTGCAACCAGTGCAACGATTAACTGCAGTTGATCATCGGTGGCACTTTTCTCAGCACTGACAAGAGAAAGTTGTAATATCTGACTTAATCTTTGGTGGCCATTTGAGCGTGAAACGGCACGTATTAATGAGGCTTTGAATTCAATGTCTATGGATTCTCTAAATTCGGCTACAATGTACATCAGATAATCGTCATCCAATTTTTCATGTTCTAATGCTTTAGCTAAAGTAGAGGCAAGTATTAGAGGGGCACTTCTCAGTGCAGTCTTTATCAGAGGCTTGTACTCATCATCATTGGCCCTTGCAGCCAAATCTGCTATTCCTTGTAAGCCAAGAGTTTCCCAGTTGCTATCTTCTCTTGCAACGTTACCAGATAAATACGTCACTAATTCCGTAAAATATTGTGAAGGTGGCTTTTTCATTTGCTTCGCTAAAATAGCATGGAAACTTGCCATACGCTCTGTATCGGGTTTGAAAGCATAGGGGTTGTCGGTTAATGCTTCTGATAGATCCGTTGAATTATCTTCTTGTAAAATTTTATCTACGATGGATTTAATTAAATGGTCTCGTGTGCCCAGGTTAATACTGCCTTTTTCATCTATCGGTAGGCGAATAAACCAGATGCTCATATTATCTGAATGCGGCTTTTCTGTTTTAGGGTGTAAAACAATCGCAAGAGTAGCTTGTTGTCTATAGGGATAAGGGTAAGCTGATTGTTGTCGATCAAATTGAATCACCTCTTGAGGTGTTAGCTTTTGAATATGTCGACCTAAATCAAAATAGGTTGCTTTACATTGCGCTAATTCAAATAAATCAGCTAAAGATTCTATGGATCGCATTAGGTTCTCTGTTCCAGTGCTATAAATTAGGCTAATCTTACCGTTTTTTATGGGAGAAATCAGGTTGGAAAAGTATCTTCGTCTTGCTGATTTGTTATTAGAACTTGAAATGATTTTGCGAAAAGTTGATTTGTGGGAAATGGAAGAGCCTAGCGCACAAGATTTAACAAGCCAAGAACCTTTTTGCATTGATACTATGAGCTTTTTACAGTGGTTAAAGTTTATTTTAATGCCCACTTTCAAAAATATGATTGAAAGTCATGCTGGGTTACCAGTGCAGTGTAATATTACACCCATGGCGGAAGAGAGTTTTTCTATGGGATCCGTTCAAGGCTCAGACTCCGCAGCAATTATTCACGTTATACAATCGATAGATAATTTACTCTCTACTGGAAAGAAATAACAGTATATGGCTTATAAGCAGCAAGCGGTCAGTGATTTAGCATGGATATTTAATGCGCCAATGATAGTGGTGGATATCGATTTATCGCAATGGTGGATTGAAGAGTTGGAGGAAAAACTCAGTGACCTTGATGCTAATCCAAGTGTCTTATTAGATAGTATTGCTCAATGCAAATCCCATTTTTTAGGTGCTTACTTCGAAGTCTTGTTTTCATTTGCTATACGCTATTTCTCCAAATTATCCATTATTGTTGAGCATGAACAAATTACGAACGAAAGAGGAACAACATTAGGTGAAATTGACATGCTTGTTCAAGATCCTGATGGCTACTTCTATCAATTTGAAATAGCAATCAAGTATTTTTTAGAAATAAGAGAAGGTAATCATACTGAATGGATTGGGCCAAACAAAACTGACAGCTTAAGCAAAAAAAGTGCTAAGGCGCGAGCGAAACAATTGACAATCCTTAATACTGATATAGGTCGTTTATATTTGAAAAAATGGGGAGTTGGTCAGGAAGTAGAACCTAAGCTACTGATTTTTGGTTATCTTTTTGAATCTTGGAGTAAGAGTAGTTCTGTACAAAATGAATTGGTTTCTCAAAGTGGAAGGAATGATCCTTTTTTAAATAATGATGGTGCGCATTGGATACGAGTTAAAGAATTGGATTGTATGAGTTTAAGTAATGCGGCTTTTTGTGAGCTGATTAAACCAAAATGGATGACGCCAGATATAGCTATGGAATTAGATCAGATAATATCCTACGAGGCTTTATGTTCGGAGCTAGAGGTGTATTTTTTGTATGACATAAGGCCAAAAATGTATTTAATGTGGCAACAATATTCTGAGTCTAGGTTGCATGCAGGTAATGATCTTAAAAATACACCCTATAAACGTGTGTTTATCGTACCGGACAGTTGGTAAAAAAGATAAATTAGCAAGCGTTTTTGTTTTGTCGTAAAGGGATTGAATTGACTTGTTACTTATTCGCGTTATCTCTAGACTATACGAAAAATCATGTTGGAAAAAGTGTGTCTGTTTTAAATGATCTAATATGCCCCTTAGATAACCAACCTCTCGTTTTGAAGGATCGAAGCCTAGTTTGTTTATCTGGCCACAGTTTTGACCTAGCTAAGTCAGGTTATGTGAATTTATTACCTGTTCAAAATAAACGTTCTAAGGATCCTGGTGATAGCAAAGAGATGGTTGCTTCTCGTAAGGCGTTTTTAGAGTTGGGGTATTATGAACCTATTGCTGAGTCCATTGCATCCTACTTATCAAAGAATCATACATTGGGTGAAAGTATTCGTTTTTTTGATGCTGGTTGTGGTGAGGGTTATTACTTAAATTACATTAAACAAACCTGCTCACAGAATGGAAAGGCAGTGAACGCGACGGGCTTGGATATTTCTAAATGGGCAATTACAGCCGCCAGTAAATCGAATAAATCCATTGATTGGATTGTGGGAAGTAATGCTCATATCCCAACAAATAGTGATTGTTTTGATGTTGTTATTTGTTTATTTGGCTTCCCTGTCTTTTCTGAGTTTGCCCGTATTTTAAAGCCGGGAGGTTTATTGTTAATGGCAGATGTAGGAGCGAATCATTTAATTGAATTAAGACGTATCCTATACCCGCAAATTCACAACTACGAAGACGGCCTGTCTAAAGGTGTAGAAGAGTTTTCTCCTATAGTTGAACAGGAGCTTACATTTACTTTTCAGTTAACGTCACAAGTTGACATTCAAAGTTTATTATCAATGACCCCTCATATCCATAAAGCGCCCTATGAAGGCCGAAAAGCACTGGAGCAAGTTGACAATTTAACGTTAACTGCCGATGTTAAATTGCGTTGGTATACAAAAAATACAGAAGTAACAGAGAATAATAATGACTAAGTTGGTAGAGCTATTTAATAACAATCGTGAGTGGGCCGCTAAAGTAAACGAGGCAGATCCAGAGTTCTTTTCTACGTTATCTAAGCAACAACAACCTGAGTACTTATGGATTGGTTGTGCGGACAGCAGAGTACCTGCAAATGAGATTGTAAACCTTTTACCCGGTGAAATTTTTGTCCATCGGAATATTGCCAATGTTGTTGTGCATTCGGATTTAAATTGCTTGTCGGTTATCCAATTTGCGGTCGACGTATTAAAGGTTAAGCATATTATAGTATGTGGCCATTATGGTTGCGGAGGCATTAAAGCTGCGCTTGAGTCGGATCAACACGGTTTAATTGATAACTGGCTAGGACATGTTAAAGACGTTTATCGTTTTCATAAAACTAAAATGGATGCAATAACGGATGGGAAAGAACGTTTCGATACTTTATGTGAACTGAATGTGATAGAGCAGGTTGCAAATGTTTGTCAGACCAGCATTTTACAAAATGCATGGAGTAAAAATCAAAAGGTTCAAGTCCATGGCTGGATTTATAGTATTGAGAACGGCATTCTTCATGACTTGGATGTGAGTGTAAGTGGATCTGATAAAGAATAAAGCGGGTTCTTGAAGAATAGATATTTAGAATACATCAAAGCCTTAATTAAGGGCTTTGCGTATTCATTTATGAGGCTCTTTTAAAGAGAGTTGCTTTCGGCAATAATTTTGGCACATTCCGAAATACTTGATCTTAACCAGATATGGCCAGGGTCATGTTGCAATAATGGACTCCATAACATTTTTAGCTCCACTGGAGGGATTTCAAATGGGGGTTCTAAAACAATGATGTCGTCATTTTTTTCCATTAAGCGAGTGGCAAGAGACGGCAAGGTAACAATAAGGCCTAGTTGCTTAGAGGTTATCATTGCAACATTATAGTTACGTGTAAATAAACGAATATTTCTTTTATGGCCTAAATTTGCGAGTGTGCTGTCTACCCAACCTAGTTTTTGAACTTCTTCTGGCTGAATACCTACACCTACACCAAATCCTGTTTTACTTACCCAAACATGTTGTGCTTCAAGATAAGCTTCAAGTGTAAAGTTTTTTGCCGTTGGACTATCTTTTGGGACTAGGCAAGAGAAGTTGTCCACCCAAACTGATTTTTGATGGAAAGATTGAGGAAGGGTGTCAAAGCGATTAATGACGATATCAACTTTTCCCTTTTCCACATCATGGAAGCTGACGTCACTCGGGTTCATAACATCTAAAATAACATTTGGCGCATCTGCCTGTAAGCGATCCATTAATGGCGGAATCAGTGTTGCCTCTGCATAATCACTGGCCATAATTCGAAATACACGAGTACTCGATTCCGTATCAAACTTTTTCCCTAAATGAAGCACTTCATCAACAGATTGTAGAATTAATTGAACTCGTGGTTGTAACTGGGTTGCTAACGCCGTTGGCTTCATGCCATCACTGGTTCTTACTAGTAAAGGGTCATGAAAAAGATCTCTTAATCTTCTAAGGCCATTACTCATTGCTGGTTGCGTAATTCCAAGTTGATTCGCGGCATGAGTAACATTTTGTTCTCTTAGCAGAGAGTCTAAGTAGCGTAGTAGATTAAGGTCAACTTTATCAAGCTGCATCGTCTTCTTTCCCCATTTGTAGTGGGTGAGCATAATACGTTATTTCAGAGAAGATGAAAAATAAGATAGGTTTTTAAAGTTTATAAATGAAGTAGTGTGCTCTATAAAAACTCAATGGCAAGGCTCTCGCTTATAATAAACGAAAAGGAGAGCCTTACTTAAACAACGCAATTGCGCAGAGTTGTTATTATACAGAATTGCTATTATTCAGAGCTTATGGTGCCTTAAGAACTTTGATTACTTCGTAGCAAGCTCCCATTGTGTGGTAGTCGGTTTTTCCTGCGGGGCTTTTACAGTTGTCAATGGCTTGGTTTTCTTGTGTTAAAATGCGGAACCAAGCACCGTATTCATGATCAACCATGTGTTCCCAACTGTAATTCCATAATGCTTGGTATTTATCCCAATAACTTACGTCGTTGGTTTCTTTGGCTAACCAAGCGGCCGCAGCAAATGATTCTGCTTGCACCCAAAAGTACTTTTCACCATCGCATACATTGCCCTGAGGGTCGTAACCATAACAGAGGCCACCATTTTTATGATCCCAAGAAGAATCCCAAGCAACATCAAATAAATGTTTTGCTTTTTCTACCATCCATGAGGAAGGATCTCTATGATTAAGCATCATTAATAGCTTACACCATTCAGTTTGGTGGCCAGGTTGAAAGCCCCAAGGACGAAAAAGGTTTTTTGGATCATGTTTATTGTATTCCCAATCTATATTCCAGTTCTCATCGTAATGTTCCCAAATTTGCCCTTGAGCAAGGTCTGCTTGGCGCTGACAAATATTTTTTGCCAGTATCTTAGCTCGTGAAAGGAATTTTTGGTCTCCTGTAGCATCAAAGGCCATTATCATTGCTTCACAAGAATGCATATTGGCATTTTGACCTCGATAGGGTGAGATATCTTGCCAGTCAGCTGAAATTTCGTCTTTATAAAGTCCGTCTTCTTCAGACCAAAAATTCTTTTCCATTAAATCAAATGTTTTATTAATCCATGGTTTTGCTTCAACCGCACCGGCTTGGTAAGCCGCAGAGTAAGCAAGTAATACAAAGGCTAAGCCATAGCAATGGTTGGTTAGGTCGAGGTCTTGATTGCCTTTTAATAACCAAACATAACCACCATTTTCTGTTAAATGTCTTTCTCGTAAAAACATTAAACCATGGCGAACTGCATTTAGGTATTCTGGCTTCTTATAGGCTTGGTATGCCATAGCATAGTTGAAAATGAAACGAGTGCTACTGACCAAGTGACGCGTTTCAGAATCATAAATCTCCCCATTGTCTTTAAAGAATTGATAAAAACCGCCGTTATTATCAATGCATCTAGGATGATAAAACTCCATGGTTTTCTGAATATGTTGGTTGAGGAAGTCGATAGAAGAAAAATCGTTATTACTTTCCATATTATGGCTCCAAGATGTTTTTAATAAAACTTTGATGATGATAGGAAGTTCGCATTATTAAATCAATTAGATTTAATAAGTATGAGCAGGTAGCGTATCGTTTTCTTATGTTTTGAACGTTGTGTGATGAGGGTGAAAAAGAAGATGGCGAAATTAGGTAGTGTGCCCATGTTTAGGCAGGAAGTAAATTTAGGCAGCACATCTGAGCAAGGCCGTTTATACAATGAAAGAGTCATTCTTAATATTGTCAGGAAGAACCCTGATATCTCTCGTATTCAAATAGCGTCAAAAACAGGCTTAAGTGCTCAAACCATTTCAGTTATTACTTCTTCGTTGCTTGCAAAGAGAATGTTGGTTGTAACAGGGAAAGTGAAGGGGAGTCGAGGCCAGCCTTCAATTATGTTAACGATTTGTCCGGAAGGGGCTTATGGTCTAGGTATTAATGTTGATCGTGATCATATTAGCGCTGCTTTATTAGACTTTAGTGGACGTTGTATTTTATTGAAAGAGCATTCGGTGCAGTTTCCTACAGAGGAAGAGGCCAAAAGTATTGCATTAAGTCTGATTGCTGAAGTTAAAGAAATCTTGGGGGAAAATTGGAACCGTGTGCAGGGTATTGGGTTAGCTAAACCTGATTTTATGCCCTTATGGTTAAACTCGCTAGTATCAGATGAGGATCAACGTAATTGCTTGACGTATTTAGAACAATCTCTTCATTATTGGGAAACAGATGAATTTTCAATCTGGTTAGAAGAGCAAACAAGCTTATCTTGTGTCGTGGAAAATGATGCAAACGCGGCAGCTCTTAATGAACTTTTATTATCGAAAAAAACCAAAGGAGGAGATTTCTTTTATATTTTTATTGGTGCTGCTTGCGGAGGTGGTGCCGTAGTAAATGATGAGTGTTATTTTGGCGCTCATGGCAAGTCTGGTAGTTTTGGATTGATTCCAACTGCTACCGGTGTGCTGGGAAAACAAATATTAGAAGTGTTGTCTCTTTCTTCATTAATACACTTTCTTAATGCAAAGGGAAAAAACTATCCAACAAAAGATGATGATTGGAATGATGTTGGTATTCATTTTTTAGTGGATGAATGGATTGATCTTGTGAGTTCTGAAATTATACCTGGGATGGTGTCCATTATTGCTTTGCTAGACCCTCAGAGCGTTGTGTTTGGTGGGCGTTTACCTAGTCAATTACAGAGTAAGATGTTGGCTGTTTTGGCTGAAAAGTTGAATGTGGCTTGTCCTTTGGGCATGACAGTACCACCTTTAGTGATAGCTGAAACGAGTGAAACTTCGGGTATGTTGGGTGCAGCTATTTTACCTTTATATGATACTTTCGCTCCCTATAGGTCTTTGTTGCTGATTCGTGATGAAAAATAAGGTCTTCATATGCTTCTTTGTTGAATGGTGATTCTAGAGAAGGTGCGAATAAGTCCTCTGCCTCAGTATGTGGATAAAAGTCTGCTATTCGAGGCGAGTATCGAATAAGTCTATAGGTTCATTATTGTTAACAATAATGAACCTGATCATTAGTGCTAATGAGAAATCTTCTTTTTACAGAAGTTTGATTGATAGCACTATATGCTGTTAATTTGGCGCTTTTTCTGGGAAAAGTTCAAGTTTAGTCTTTATTGTCCATCATTTATGGTAACACTTATAAGTGTTCTATTTATTCGACTTCTTTTTTTTGTTGGGTGCTTTCTGTAAATTGTCAGACAATATAGCATTTTTATTAAAAAATACATTCATAATCTTTGCCTTTATTACCTAATGGGAATTACTATATAACTGAACTAAACACCTTTGTTTATACATTGAGACCTTTGCGCGACAACTACGCTTGCTAATGCTTTGTTAAAAACAGACTCAAAATGTGCATTTATAATTGATAAACGCCGCTTTTGCGTCTGTTTTGCCTCGTCTTATCATCGCTCATGACTTCGTACAAAGGTCCCACATTAATAATAAAAAAAGAGCGGTGTCATGCGTTTAGAAATACAATGTAAAAATCGGATTGGGATAGCCCGAGAAGTTTTGGACTTATTCATTCCCTATGAAATCGATATTCGAATGATTGAGGTAGATACTGAACAGCGACAAATGTATATCGCTTTTCCTGATATCGCTTTTGATCAACTGCAAACCTTATTGGCGGCAATTCGTCGTATTGATGGGGTAGAAGATGTTAAAACCGTTATGTTTACGCCATCTGAGCGTGAAAAAAATGCCTTATCTACCTTATTAACAGCATTGCCCGATGGCGTTATTTCTGTTGATCTTCAGGGTAATGTGACTATGGCTACAGAAGTTGCATTGCAAGATCTTGGTATAGATCAAGATGACATTCTTCACCAGCCTTTGAGCAAGTTTATTAAAGGCGTACGTTTTTATCATTTTGCTGATAAAAACTCGACACAAATCCAAAGTAAGCGTATTCGTGTCAATGGTCAGAATATGCTTTTAGAAATGCTACCCATTTTTGTTCCCGATGAAGATGGGAAATCCATTCCAGCAGGCTTTGTTATTAATTTAAAATCTGAAGCTAGGCTGGACCAGCAAACGGCCAGTTTACGTCAAGCACCTAATTCTGAACTGCCATTAGCGGACTACTTAACCAAAAATATTGCTGTAAGTGATTCTATGGAACACTGTCTAAAGCAAGCCGATGTTATATTAGCGCTCGATATGCCAATGTTTGTATTCGGTGCTGCTGGTGTGGGCAAAGAAGGTTTAGTGAATGCCATGTATCAAAAATGGCGAATGAAAGTCGGTGATTTAGATCATAAAATAATATGGTCATCTGGAGAAAATCTAACTGAACAGGATTTAGATGTCATGAATTCAAGCTCAGGATGGTTTGTTATTCAGTCGCCTGAATCATTACCTGAATCGACTCAGAAAGCATTGACTCGATACTTGAAAACACAATCCCATACTAATTTTGGTATGCGTTTAGTAACGGTATCTGCTTTATCCTTAAACGAATTGCTTCAATTAGGGCACTTGCAGGAAGAATTGTTTTATTTGATTAGTGCTCTTACTCTAAGGGTGCCTGCGTTAGCAGAGAGGAAAGAGGATATTTCTGGGTTGGCTGAGCTTTACATACAAGATGTTGCTGAAAGATTAAAAATAACTAAACCTAAGCTTAGTAAAGGAGCCTGCATAAAAATGCAACTTTATTCTTGGCCTGGTAACTTGAATGAATTTAGAAATGTGTGCTTACAAGCAGTAGCATTAAATCAAACAAAGGTTATTAGTGTGAGCGACCTAAAGTACGATAATGAGGAGCTACACTCTGATGCAATAGAGTTAATGGATGACTCATTGGATAAAACAATGAAGCATTGGGAAGCTAAACTGCTAAAAAACTTATATCCAAGTTTTCCAAGTAGTCGCTTATTAGCTAAGAAGGTTGGGTTAAGCCACAGTGCCGTTGCAAATAAGTTACGAGAATACGGTATTGGCCACACTAGTATGAGCCGCAAGAAATTAAAAAATACTTAAATTTCGACAGTCTTGTCCTGAAAAAGAAAAATACAAATCAAAACTTGTTTGTATTTTTCTTTTTTAAGCTTTTAGTTTTTTCTTCTTCTTTTATTTTAATTGGCTTAAGTTGCGTTTTTTCTTGAGCTAAATCTACGGTTAACTGCTTAACAATGATTCCTATCGCTATGCAAACTAGTGTGAAAAAAATGAACTCAATCATGGTCTACTCCAGAATTTTGTTTTTATAGTAAATGTGGTTTTATCATCACAAATGACTTCGTGCAAAGGTCTCTTATAGTGTAAATATAAGGTAGGTTTTGATAATTTCAATAGAAAACAACAATTCTTACAAACTATCCTTAATTTTTACCTTTTATTAGAGCTTAAAGCGTTCAATTAAAAAATGAGCGACTCCATCATCATTATGGTGTCCTATCACTTTTGTCGCGGCTTCCTTTACGTTTTTACTAGCGTTATCCATTGCGTAAGACTCATCTGCCGCTTCAAACATGCTGAGATCATTATCACCATCACCAAAACAAATTATTTTAGATAGCCCCAACTCTTTTTTTAGTGCTTCAATCGCGGTGCCTTTACATGCTTTCCTATGGTGAATATCAATCCAATAGGCATCTTTTTGATAAATCCCTCCGCCAGAATAAGCGATTAAATGAGGTGATGAATGTGTTGATGTAACAATTCTAGATGCTGCATCAGGGGAACCCATAGCGCTAATATTTGTAATCAATGTGTCTTTGTGCAGCTTGTATAAAGGGTTTAATGAGAGGTCTTCATAACGACCTAATTCACCAAAAATGGTGTTACAAAGATGATTTTTGAGAGGAGGGTGATAGACAGACTGGGATCCGTCTTTTTCTAGGCAAAAAATAAATGGCGTAACGTCTTCGTTTTCAAACAAGGCAAGCGTTTCTTCTATTTCTAGTCGTGAAAGCAAGCATCTATGACGATAAGACTGAGTATGTGGATTCCACTCTTCTATACCATTTTTAAAAATTTGAACATGTGGAAATCGATGGTTTTGAATGCAAGGTTCTGCCGCAAGCCGAGTTCTACCTGTTGCAATAGTATAAGCGATACCTGCGGCTTCTAACTTAGAGAGTGTCTCACAAGTAAAAGGAGATAGTGATTGTTCTCGAGTAAGTAAGGTACCATCCAAATCAAATACAACTAATTCCATAAAATCCCCAATTATGTGTTTTGACAACTCTGTCACACCTTCCCTAGTCTACAAGAATTAAAAAGTATTTAACATGCTCTTGCTTTAAGATAAAAACTTGTATCGATTTGTTTCTATTTGTGTTTTTTCTCGTGAGCGGTTTGAGTATAGCGGTAAGGTTGAATTACTCTTACATAATATATTTTGGGCGTTTATGAGGTAAGAGTGTATGTCGTTGAATACTAAAACTACACCTTGTGTTAGAAACTGTTGTTTGGATCAGTATGATGTTTGTATGGGGTGCTTTCGTACGCTAGAAGAAATTTTACACTGGCATGAACTTACAGCGTCTGAAATTGAAGAGGCAATAGATCATACAAAAAAAAGGCGATTAGAGCATTATCGCCTTTTCCCAGATGCGGAATTAACCTCTACAAAAACTAAGACTTAGGTGTTAAGACAATGCTTTCAAATTTTACAGACTCCCAGCCGCAATCAATAAATTGGCGAATGTTTTGATGATCTTGAGCTAGAGGGTGCTCCAGTACGTCTTTTCGATAATACTCACCAAATAAATACAGCGTTTCCTGTTGAGTTAACTCATTCAGCATGGCAAAGGCAAATATTTTACACGATCCATTGTTTTCTCCTGCCTCATTAACCTGTGCTCCATTAATAAACCTAGCTGGAGTAAAAGTATATTCTTGTTCAATTGTTGACATAGTTTGAGTAAATTCAACTTGATGCGGCGCTGTTTTTAATAAGTTAATTAAAGAGTCTGTTGTATGCATGGAGTAAACCTTAAATAATCAATTGTTTGGGAATTATACTGTATTATTAAGCGAAAATGAGAGTAATGAAATTGAAGTGTTTAAGGGACAGTACTGTTTTTATATTTAACAGGTAAATAGGTGAGTTATGTACACTGGAGAAGTATCTAAACAAACAGGACTGTCGATAAAAGTAATCCGTTTTTATAAAGAAAAAGGATTGATAAATACCCCAGAGAACGTTGGGCATTTTAGTCATTGGGTGCAATGAGTTTCATGCTAGAATTCACGGCATTTTATTTGGTTAAAAAAGTCGAATAGAAACCTGCTTTATATTCGATGTATTTTCATAAATTTGTTTGTAACAAGGTAGATCATGCTTAAATTTTTTGAAAGGCTTATCCCGGCATTTCCCGATCAAGATCCAGTATCGGCGCCAACAGGGTTGTTGGCGTTTTGTCTGCACTTTTCCAAAGGTGTTGGTTTGCCTTTAGTATTGATGTCCATTTTGACAGCACTTATAGCGATTCTTGAAGTGACGTTATTTAGTTTTATGGGACAGTTGGTTGATTGGCTTATTTCAAAAGACCCTGAGACATTTTTAGAGGAAGAGTCCAGTCGTT
This sequence comes from uncultured Marinomonas sp., assembly GCA_947493575.1. GTDB lineage: Bacteria > Pseudomonadota > Gammaproteobacteria > Pseudomonadales > Marinomonadaceae > Marinomonas. The sequence goes on along the minus strand of CANLRQ010000006.1, from coordinate 72,755 downwards.
TGTTTTGGATGGGGGCAATGGTGCTGGTAGCCATGCCCGTACTCACATTTTTTCATTCGGCTTTAGTTCATCAAACCTTACTGGGTAATTACCCAATGGGGATACGTTGGCTAGCTCATCGTTATTTACTGAAACAGAGTGTGAATTTTTTCCAGGATGAATTTGCGGGACGAATATCAACTAAAGTAATGCAGACCTCTCTAGCGGTGAGAGAAACAGTTATGAAGTTGTTAGATGTATTGGTTTACATACTTGTTTATTTCATTTCAATGTTGGTTTTAATTGCTCAAGCAGATTATCGTTTGATGTTGCCTATGTTGGTTTGGTTGGCCACTTATATCTCAATTCAAATGTATTTTGTGCCTAAATTAAAGCAAGTTTCTACAAAGCAAGCGGATGCCCGTTCTACCATGACAGGTCGAATCGTTGACAGTTATACCAATATATCGACAGTGAAACTCTTCTCTCATACTTCTCGTGAAGCGGATTATGCGCAAGAGAGTATGAACAGCTTTCTACAGACTGTTCATGTTCAAATGAGACTGGTGACAGGAATTAACGTCAGTGTGCAGGTATGTAATTATCTGCTTGCATTTGTGATGGCTTCTCTCGCGATTTCTTTATGGATCGGTAGTGCTATTAGTGTTGGAGCAATTGCCATTGCTGTCAGTTTAGCATTAAGGCTCAATGGGATGTCTCAATGGATAATGTGGGAAATCAGTGCATTATTTGAGAATATTGGCATGGTTGCAGACGGAATGAAAACGTTATCAAAGCCTTTAACGATTCAAGATCAAGCCAATGCACAGGATTTGAATGTGAATAAAGGTGAGGTTAAATATCAGGATATTGGTTTTCATTATGGGAAGCGCTCTGGTGTTATTGACCATTTTAATTTAACTATTCAACCGGGAGAAAAGGTAGGTTTAGTTGGTCGCTCAGGGGCAGGGAAGTCAACGCTTGTCAATTTATTGTTGCGTTTTCATGATGTAGAAACCGGGCAGATTTTGATTGATGGCCAAGATATCAAAGAAATTAAGCAAGATAGTCTCAGAGCTCAAATAGGGATGGTAACTCAAGACACTTCTTTGTTGCACCGTACCGTTAGAGAAAATCTTTTGTACGGTCGTCCTGATGCCTCTGAAGAGGAAATGATTAAGGCGACCAAAAGAGCTGAGGCGCATGAGTTTATTTTAGAACTGACAGATCCGTTTGGTAATAGTGGTTATGATGCCATGGTTGGAGAGCGTGGTGTAAAACTGTCTGGAGGTCAGCGTCAACGTATTGCAATCGCGCGAGTTTTATTAAAAGATGCGCCTCTTTTGGTTTTAGATGAGGCAACCTCTGCACTTGATTCGGAAGTGGAAGCGGCTATTCAGGCCAGTTTGTATCAATTAATGGAAAATAAAACAGTAATTGCAATTGCTCATCGATTATCAACTATTGCTGCAATGGATCGTTTGATTGTGTTGGATCAGGGGAAAATGATAGAGCAGGGGACTCATGATGAGTTAGTTCAGTTAGGTGGAGTGTATTCGAAGCTTTGGGATCATCAAACGGGTGGCTTTTTAGCGGAAGAAGAGAACGGTTTAGAGCAAGAGCCCTAATAAACAGTAGAACTTGTGAATTAAAGCCCCTAGGGAAGCAATAAGCAGTCTCTCTAGGGGCTTTGGTAATTAGGGAAGTGGCTTGGTCGTATCTTCCCTAGGTTTTAGAGTAGCTTTTAAACCCTCTCATAAAGATAACTAAGAATATAGCTGCGCCTACTAATTGCCAAATTAAATCTACTCCAGGCCATAGCATAGCAACAGTTGCGATAAGCAATAGCCCTCTAAATAATAAGTTTAATTGATCTTCTAAATAACCTTCCATTACTGCAACAAATGCATACAGGCCGAGAATGCCAAAGAAAGTAAGTTTTATCATTTCTTCAAAAGAGCCACCTACTAGCGGCGTATAAGCCATTAATAGAGGAATAATATACAGCCCTTTCGCCAATTTCCAAGCTGTTAACCCTGTTCGCATTGGTGGGGTTTTGGCAATCGCTGCGGCGGCAAAAGCAGTTAGACAAACTGGTGGAGTCACATTACTGTCTTGAGATAGCCAAAAAATAATCATGTGAGCTGTTACTAGAATCATGGCGACAGCTTCTGCACCAAGAGACTGATCTAATAACATACCTCTAAAATCACTAGGGACTTGAGCAAGTAGTACAGCTGCGTCATCGGTCGACATTCCAGCTGCCAATGCAGTTAATGACGTGGGGTCCACTAACATGAATACTGCGTGAGCGGCTTCAGGCAATGTTCCGTTGGCCATCATTTCTATTAATTGGCTTTCAGCAATTAGGGTATATAGTGCAGGAGCGGATAGTGTTCCCAATACTATATAAGATGCAGTAACAGGTAACCCCATACCTAAAATAAGAGATGCTAAAGCAATTAAAGTAATGGTAAGGATAAGGCTTCCTCCTGCCCACCCAGTAATCATCAGAGAGAAAGTATTGCCAACGCCAGTCGTACTTATCACATTGACGACTAAGCCAATACCAACAAGTAACACCGCCGTTGTAGACATGTTTTTTGCTCCTTGAACCATCGCATCGAGAATATCCATAAAGTTCATTCTGTGATGCTTTGAAAGCCATGAGGAGAAAATAACGGCTAAAATACTGATGCCTGCAGCGTAAGTTGGCGTAAACCCTTGTATTAACAAGGTGACCAGCACAGCAAGAGGGACAATATGATGCCAGCCTGATTTGAATACTTCACCTACTCTGGGGCCATCATCTTCAACGGATATTACTTTGCTTCTTTTGGCTTCAACACGTACAAAAAAACCAACACTAAGAAAGTAGAGTAGGGCTGGTATAGCGGCAACACTAATGATGGTGACATAAGATACTTGAGTGTAAGACGCCATAATAAAAGCGCCAGCTCCCATTACTGGAGGCATAAGTTGCCCTCCTGTAGAAGCTGCGGCCTCAATGCCTGCTGAGAATCTAGCTGGGAAGCCTGCTTTACGCATAAGAGGAATGGTGATTACGCCAGTCGATACGGTATTGGCAACAGAAGAACCAGATACTGAACCCATAAGTCCAGATCCTAAAACAGCAACAAAGCCCGGGCCGCCGATCATTTTACTCGCAAGGGAGCGAGATAAATCAATAATAAAATCACCCGCTCCAGATTTTACTAAGAAAGCCCCAAATAGAATGAACATGAAAACAAAACTCCATGAAATTCTTGATATTGAGCCAAACATACCGTCTGTACTGTAGTAACTGCGATAAAGTAGTGTTTCTAGACTTAAGCCTGGAAAGGCAAATGTTCCGCTGATCCACTGTCCCCACATGACAACATAAGTCATTGCCACCACAATGAGTGCAGGAATGAACCAGCCGCTAGTGCGTCGTATTAGTTCTAACGATAAGAGAATGGCTATACTAGAGGCGATCCAATCTCCCGTACTGAAGGTTACACCACGTTCATACAATGCATCTTCAAATAAAACGATATAGAGAGTAATCCCTGCTAATGCAATTATCATAACTATATCTATGATAAGAGCCACTTTGCTTTTTAAAAGTGAAGGGTGAGCTGGGATTAACAATGCGCAGAGAATTCCAAACCCCGAGAAGTGGAACGCAGAAATCCATAGTTCAGGTAATGTGCCGATTGTGTTTATGTAAATATGAGCAATGGCTAAGAAAATAGAAAAAGCGAAAGTAATACGAGTAACCCCTGCATGAGATCGATATTTTGTTTCGAATTCTTGTAGGTCTGGCACAGGCGTATGAGTTTGGCTAGTTGGCGAGTTCATAGAGCAACTACCTTTATAAAGCAAAGAAGATCAGAGGAAGAGTCTATCTATTAATGCAATGATTTGTGTACTTGCATTAAAATAACTAAACAATATTGAAAAATATCCATATTGTTTAGTTAAAGTATAAACGTCTAATAACGAAGTTGAGACCTTTTCACGACTATTGCGTTTGCTAACACTTTGTTAAAAAAAGACTAAAAATGCTCATTTATAATCCATAAACTGCACTTTTTCGTCTGTTTTTGCCTCGTCTTATCGTCGCTCATAGCTTGGTGCAAAGGTCTCAAGTTTTTAATTAGCTATTAAGTGATCAGGAATTTGAATACCTTGTTCACGATAGTAACGTGCAGCACCTGGATGTAATGGTACAGGAAGGCCATTAATGGCTTTTTCTATAGACATAACACTGGTCGCTTTATGAATGGCGCTTAAGTAACTTAAGTTTTCATAAATATTCTTTGTCAATAAGTAGATATCGTCGTCAGACAAATCTGCTCTTGTTGCTAAGAAGTTAGGTTGAGCAACCGTGTTAATCGGTGCTGTTTGTCCTGGGTAAGTATTGGCTGGAATCACATAACGAGTCCAAAGCGTATAATCACCGTTTGCTTCTTTCATTTGTTCATCAGTGAAGTCTAAAACTTTCACTTTATCGCCCATTGATGCATAAGCTCGTGTTATTGCGCTTACTGGTACACCTGCAGGTATGTTCATGCCATCAATGTTGCCATTTTGCATTGCATCAGCGCTGGCGCCGTATCCCATATATGCAAGGCTGAAGTCATTAGCGTTAATGCCTAAACCTGTTAATAGTTGACGACCAGAACCTTCGGTACCAGAGTTCTTTTTACCGATGGAGAATTTATTATCGCCACTTTGTAGAGCTTTTAAATCGTCTACTGTGCCTGTTTTAACTAAGTCGCTTTTCAGAACAAAATGCTCAACATTTTGCCAAAGCATAGTTACAGAGCGAAGATTTTCTTGTTTACCTGAAGTTTTTAGAGGACCTTCACCATTCCACGCCCATGCACCATATAAGCCTTGCAAAATAGCAAACTGAGCTTGGTTTTCACGTAGCAATTTAATATTTTCACCTGAACCCGCAGAGCTGATTGCTGAAATGGATAAGCCATGTTTTGGTTCAAGTTTAACTTTACTTAAAGTAGCAATTGCAACACCAACAGGGTAATAAGTACCGCCAGTAGATGCTGTAGCCATAATATAGTTACGTTTATCCGCAGCATGAAGCTGAGAAGCTGACAGCATAATTGCTGCTGCAGTAGTTGTAGTAATGAAAGTTTTTGCGATTAAGCCCAGTTTCATATTATTTTTCTCCTAGTTTAGGTTCTGTCATATAAATATATTACAATTACTATGCCTATTTTTTTAAAGTGTTGTTTTTTTATTGGTTTGTTGGTTTTTTTCTTCATTTTTAGGTAAAAAAACAGCCTATATAACAAATAGACTAGTAAGCAAAAAATAGCCTACTAAATTTGCTGTAATTATCGATATATTCGTTATTTTTTTAAATAAACGACTTTTTATAAGCAAATAAGTGATTGTGTTACATAAAAAAATGACACTTTTTGTGTGGTCAGTTTGTAAGTATATTGGTTGGCTTATTGCGTTGTTTAGTAAAGTGCTGCTAATGTGCTGCGTTTAAACATCATATAGAGGAGGGATAGGTTATGAGATCTTATTTTGATGCTGCTTCGGATATGTATTCTAGAGCTCGACCAACTTATCCTGCTGAATTGTATTTCTGGTTAGCAAAAGAAGCTCCAGGGCATGCTCTTGTATGGGATTCTGCATGCGGTACTGGCCAAGCATCTATAGATCTTGCAGCGTATTTTGAATCTGTAGAAGCTTCTGATGTGAGTGAAACTCAAATCGCTGAAGCAACACCCCATCGAAAAATTCACTATCAAGTTTGTCAATCTGAAAAAACACCTTATCCAGACAACAGTTTTGATGTTGTTTGTGTGGCCCATGCACTACATTGGCTAGATTTAGAGTCTTTTTGGGGGGAATTAAGAAGAGTGCTCAAACCTGGGGGGTTATTTGTGTGTTGGGGATACAATTGGATACGCATTGGTGAGCATGAAGATGATGTTATAGATCGTTACATTCTTAAAAAAGTGCATCCATACTGGAAGAATAAGAGTAGATTGCTTTGGAGAGAATATAAGGATATTGAGTTCCCGCTAAATATGATTGATGTTCCTAAATTTGAGTTGACTCAGAACTGGAGTGCTTATCGGGTGTTTGAATTCATCCGCTCATGGTCTGCTACTTCTTTATTAATCGAGTCGGAAGGTGACTTATTTTTAGGGCGCGCGTGGGACGAAATGCTGAAGCTTTGGGATGACCCGTTACTGAAAAAAACCATCACCTTGCCTTTTTTTGTAAAAGCAGGCCGTTTTACTTAGCTTTCATTTTCGTTGAGGGTATTCTTAATTCTAAGAAGGACCTTTGGGAGTCAAAAATGCTTGGAGAGCTTTTCACGACTACTACGCTTGCTAATACTTTGTTAAAAAACAGACTTATCATCGCTAATGACTTCGTGCAAAGGTTGCGCTTAATAATAAATTTAATAAATAGGAGCAGTTAAATGGAACAACACGTAATTTCCTTACCTGTCGAAGTGAAAGATCAAGCTAATCTTGATCAAGCAACATTCCATTCTCTTTATGAAGATTCATTAAAAAAACCGACTGAGTTTTGGGGGGAGGTGGGTAAAAGAATTGATTGGATGACTCCTTATTCTCAAGTGAAGAATACGCGTTTTAATAAAAGTGATGTCAGTATTCGGTGGTTTGAGGATGGTTTTTTAAATGCATCTTATAATTGTACAGATCGTCACCTCCATGAGAATGCGGATAAAATTGCTTATTATTGGGAAGGTGATGAGGAAAGCGACTCTCAAGAAATAACTTATCAGCAATTACATGAAGATGTTGCTAAATTAGCGAATGGGTTAAAAAAGCTAGGAGTAACGAAGGGAGATCGAGTGGCTATTTATATGCCGATGATCCCACAGGCGGTACATGCTATGCTGGCCTGTGCTCGGATTGGCGCTATTCATTCGGTTATTTTTGGTGGTTTCTCTGCTAATGCGATTGCTGATCGTTTGAATGATTGTGGCGTTAAAGTCATTTTAACGGCCGATGAAGGCAAGAGAGCGGGTCGAATCATTCCTTTGAAAAAAGTGGTTGATCAGGCTTTGTCTAACAAGGCATGTTCATCTGTTGAGAAAGTGATTGTTTATCCTTATGCAGGAACTGAGCAGTCATGGAATAATCAAATTGATGTTAATTGGAAGGAATTGGTTGCTACTTCAAGTGCCGAATGTAACCCAGAACCAATGAATGCAGAAGATCCGCTTTTTATTTTATATACCTCTGGATCTACAGGAAAACCCAAAGGGGTTGTGCATACTGTTGGTGGTTATATGGTGTACGCATCATTGACTCACGAAGTTGTATTCGATGTCAAAAGAGACGATGTGTATTGGTGTGCTGCAGATGTCGGCTGGATTACTGGGCATTCTTATATGGTGTACGGGCCCTTGGGCAATTGCACAAGCAGTGTTTTATTTGAAGGTGTGCCAACGTATCCTGATAGTGGTCGCATTGGTAGAATTGTTGATAAATACAGTGTTTCTATTCTATATACCGCTCCAACTGCTATTCGAGCATTGATGGCAAAAGGGGATGAACCTATCGCCAGTTCGCATCGTAAATCGTTACGGATACTCGGTAGTGTAGGCGAGCCTATCAACCCTGAAGCTTGGTGGTGGTATTACTCAAAAATGGGTGAAGAACGATGTCCTGTTGTTGATACTTGGTGGCAGACTGAGACTGGCGGAATTATGATGAGCCCTCGTGTTGGTGGGCCAGATATGAAGTCGGGTTCGTGTACAGGCCCTCTTTTTGGTGTTCAGCCGGCATTAGTAGATTCAAACGGCCGTATTCTAGAAGGAAACGGCGAAGCCGAAGGCAGTTTAGTTTTACTTGATTCATGGCCTGGGCAAGCTCGTACCGTTTACGGTGATCATGCGCGATTTGAGCAAACGTACTTTAGTACTTTTGAAGGAATGTATTTTACTGGTGATGGGGCTAGGAGAGATGCAGAGGGTTATTATTGGATTACGGGCCGAGTTGATGATGTGCTAAATGTTTCTGGTCACCGATTGGGGACTGCTGAAATTGAAAGTGCTCTAGTGGCACACCCTGCTGTGGCTGAGGCTGCTATAGTTGGTTATCCTCATGATATTAAAGGTCAGGGAATCTATGTTTATATTACACCTGTCGATGGCACTGTGATAACAGACTCATTAACAGCGGAAGTTAAGCAGTTTGTAAGAAATGAAGTTGGGGCAATTGCTACACCTGACTTGACTCAGTGGGCTGTTAAAGGCTTACCAAAAACTCGATCAGGTAAAATTATGCGTCGAATATTAAGGAAGATTGCGGCAAATGAACATGATCAGCTAGGCGATACAAGCACACTGGCCGACCCAAGCGTTGTTGATGATCTTATTGAGCACAGGTTGAATAAGTAACTAATAGCCTTTTGAAAGTGATTTTGTTCTTCAAAATCACTTTTTCTTTTGAGGCACTTCATCCACTCCTCCTTCATGGAAAGGGTGACATTTACACAATCTTTTTAACCCTAGCCCGGTACCTTTTAGAGGGCCGTGAATTTCAATGGCTTCTATCATATATGTAGAACAGCTAGGGTAAAAACGACAATTGTTTCCCAATAGAGGACTTACCGTATATTGGTAACCTTTTACGAGAGTAAGTGTGATCTTTTTGAACATAGAATGAACCAACTCAATTTTAATCTATTATGAGATCTTTGCACGGCTGCTACATTTGCTAATACTTAGTTATAAAAGACTCAAAATGCTCATTTATAATTAATGAGTTCCGATTTTTCGTCTGTTTTTGCCTCATTTTATATAGTAGTTCATGACTTTGTGCAAAAGTCTAATTATATTCCTAATTTAGTTTTTTGGCTCTTATTTATTTGTCTGAGCTGGTGCTGATTTTGGTAATTTGGTAAGGTGTTGGCAATTTATATTTAAGGAATGATTTATATGTCATCGAGTTATTCATCTCTTGATTCGACGAGTGTTGTTGCTTATCAAGGAGAGCCTGGAGCATACTCCCATCTTGCTTGTAAACACACATTTCCTCATTTACGTTCTGTTAATTGCGCAACTTTTGTTGATGCAATGCAAATGGTGGAGCAAGGGGAAGCGACCATTGCAATGATACCTGTTGAGAATTCAACGGCTGGTCGTGTGGAGGAAATTTATCGAGAATTAAAGAAAACCCAGTTATATGTTATTAAAGAGCACTTTGAGCCAGTTAATCATTGCTTGATAGGGTGCCATGGAAGTGAATTAAGTGACATTAAACGAGTGGGGAGTCACCCTCAAGCATTGGCTCAATGTGATAACAATATTAAGTCTCTCGGTGCGACTAATGTTGCTATGTATGATACGGCTGGCGCGTCGAAATACTTATCTGAATCACAAGACCCAACACTTGGGGTTATTTCGTCTTCCTTAGCTGCCGAGTTGTACGATTTAAAAGTTCTTCAATCTGAGTTTAATGATACAAAAGGCAACACAACGCGCTTTTTGGTGTTTGCTAAACAGCATAAGCTTCCTGTTTTTGATGTAAATAAAACATATATCACATCGTTTATGTTCCGTGTTCGCAATGTGCCGGCGGCTTTGTATAAAGCGATGGGTGGATTTGCTACCAATAACATTAACTTGTTAAAACTAGAAAGTTATATGGTTAATGGGCGTTTTACTGCAACGCAATTTTATATAGATGTTGAATCCCATTTTCAAGCACCTGAATTACAATTAGCCTTAGAAGAGCTGCGCTTTTTTTCTGAAGATATTCGAATGCTAGGGACATATTTAGCGGATGATTATAGAAGTGTAAATAATCCATGAAAATAATCTCACGTGCATTTTATTATTCAATATTCATATGTAGCGTATCTGATGTAATTGCTCAAGATAATCAAGTATCTATTGGAGTGTTTAGTGAGGCGCTAAATCAAGTAGTCACGCCTTCTAAAATGTCTCAGTCTAGGCAGGAGGTTTCTTCTTCTTTATCCGTGCTTGATCGAACATTTATCCAGCGCTCTGGAGCAAGAACGGTTGAAGAGCTTATGCAATTTGTGCCTGGCTTTTTCGTTGCGCCATTTCATGACTCTAGTGGAATTGTGGTTGCTTACCATGGAACTCAGTTGGATAAATTTCGTCGAATCCAAGTTCTAGTTAATGGTCGTTCTGTATATAGCGCAGGGTTAGCAAGAGTGGAGTGGGCAAAGCTGCCTCTCAATATTCAAGATGTTGAAAGAGTCGAAGTTAATCGAGGGCCTAATGCTGCGAGTTATGGGGCCAACTCTTTTTTTGCTGTAATTAATATTATTACTCGAGCTCCTCAAGATACGTTAGGCGGGACAGTAAGCAGTTATATAGATGAGAGAGGAGATAATAATCTATATGCTCAATACAGTGATTTGAATGGCCCTTGGAGTTATCGAGCGTCGGTTTCGTCTAAAAATATCGATGGATTTGATATTGATCAGTCAAATGATGCTCGACACGATGGCTATGATACCCAAATTGCTAACGTTTACATTGTGCATGAAGATTCTAATGAGCAATTTGAGTTTGATTTTGGTGGTGCTCAAAATACTGCGAAAAAAGAACCTTCGAGTTCCGCTTTTGAAGGCGGAGAGCCAACAGAAAAAACAGATAGAGCGTATTTTAAGGTTGATTGGACAAAGCAGGTTTCTCTTAAGCATGAAATTAGCATGCATTATTATTACGAAAAGTCAGATTCTCTTGAAGAGCGTTTTATTTCAATACCTAACGAGTTAATTGAAGTGGACATTAGAGGGCAAGTTTTCCAAGCGAATCCTTATGTCGCCTATTTCAATGCATACTCTCCTGAATCAGTTGTTAATTCGTCCTATTTAAATGATTTAGTTGAAACACGTCAGGACATTGAGGTTCAAAGTAGTTTAGAGTTAGACGAAGATATTAAGTTGGTAACCAGCTTTAATTATCGATATGACAAGGTTGACTCACAATCTTATCTGCAAGGGTCAAGAGACGATGAATTTGTGAGAGTCTCCTCTAATATTGAGTATTACCTGAGTAAAAATTGGATAGTCAATGCAGGTGGAATGTTTGAGAAAAGCAAAATGGACAGTGCGTACTTCTCTCCTAAGTTGGGTGTAACAAAACGCTTTGGTGCCAATCAGTCTGTGCGTGCTAATGCTTCAAAGGCTATTCGGACCCCTGATATTTTTGATCAGTACGCTAGGTGGAATGTGAAACTTATTTCTGGGGAACAGTCAGGCGTCACTTATGCTCAAGATGGAGAAAAAGAGGAATCTATTACTAGTTATGAGGTTGGGTATTTTCATTCACTACCATCCTATTGCGTTACTTATGATTTGCGTTTGTATCATGATGAAATTGAAGATTTAGTATTAAGTAATAAGCGCTTCTTTGGTGTGGGTGATACTGTTATTGAAGAAGGTAAAAAGACGGATCTGACAATACAGGGTGCTGAATTTGAGCTAGATTGGCGCTCTAATAATGATGTATTGGCCCGTTTTACTTATGCTTATCAAAATACCAAAACGAATGATGCTGTTCTTTTAGAGACGACCTCACCCAATTTAATGTCTTTGCTTATTAGTGCTCCTCTGTCCACCAGTTTACGTGCAAATAGTCGATATCTTTATGCTAAAGAGTTGGGGGGGTACGAGTATAAAAATGTAAATGTGTGGTTATCTGGAGATTATCCTCTAAACTATTATAGTTCGTTGAATTTTGGAATTGGTGTTGAGAAGCGTTTAGATAGCAACCCATTCCTGCTTGAAAATAATTTGTACTTGGATGACCAGTATTACTATGGTTTTGCAAGCTTCAAGTTTTAATAGTTACTTTATGGATGAGTAGTGAAACCAATACTTTTTGCGTTATTAATAGCCTTCTTCTCGGCAAAAAACTATGCGGGCGCCATGCTTGTGCATGAGCGAGGGTTTAATGCGAGTAATGTAGTTATCAATAAAATTGGAATATATTCAGATATAACGGATATTGAATCAGCTACCATTTCTGAATACAGAATGCTAAGCAAAGAAGCACTTCCTCCTATTATTATTGCGGTAGGTATTAGAGCATTTAGATATGTATGTAAGGCTCATTCAGGAAGAAAGGTGATCGCGTTATTTTTAGGCAAAGAGGAATACCTTTCAGTTTCTCAAACCTGTATATCTACTTCAACGGCGGTATTCTCTGGTGCGGACTTATCTTTGAGATTGCGTTTGTTTAAGCATATTTTTCCAAATGTTAGTCGTCTGGGTCTTATATACAGCGAGAACATTCAATTAAACGAGGAGTATTATCAGGCGCAAGCGGCGTTGCATGGCCTTAAATTTGTTTTTAGCTCAACTCCAAATGATCGTAATACAATTCTTAAAACGATTAATCGCATTTTAGTTGATACTAATGTACTGTTTTCAATTATTGACACTCATTTGTATCAACAACAAACCATTCAAGACGTCTTGAAATTGTTTTTCCGTCAGAGAAAAATTATGATTGGGCCTTCAAATAATTTTGTTAAAGCTGGTGCTTTATTCTCAATTTACTCTGATGCTGAGGAACAAATAAAAGAGCTGGCTGGAATATTAGTCAAGTATGATCAAAACATTAACCAGCATATCCCCTCGTTATATCCCCAAAGGCTTAAAGTAGTCTTTAATCCTTACCTAGTGCGATCTTTTGGTGTTGTTCTGCCGTCATCTGAGTATCTTGAAAATACATTTGGCTTGTGTTCAGAATCAGGGTGTGCAAAAGCGCTTAATGATTGAGGTAAAGGGAATTGGTTTCTCAGCATGCAACCAATGACCAGTTCCTTGAATGACTTTTACATCTGCATTTGGAAAAAACTGTATAATTTGCTCTCTATGTTCTGGCAATATGTAATCGGATAGCTCTCCTTTGATAAATAATGTCGGTAGAGGGTATTTTTCTTGAAGTGTTGGGCTTTTTAACAGAGTTTGGTAGTTGTCAAACAAATAATCGAGTGCAATTCTCCAGTGAAATATACCTTCCGACTTAATTAAGTTCTTCATTAAGAAGCGTCTAATGTTGATGTCATTAACATATTTTTCTAATTGCTTATCCGCATCAGAGCGACTTTCAATGGATGTTAAATTGATTGATTTTAATCCTTCAAAGATTTCTAAATGACTCGGAGCATAATCAACTGGTGAAATATCTGCAATAATTAGCTTTAAAATACGCTCAGGAGTATGAGATGCTATTTGCATTGCAACTTTTCCGCCCATTGAATGTCCAAGTAGGTAGGACTGTTCAATATTGTTTTGATTCATCCATTTTATAATAGCATCAGACATATTAGCGTAAGTTGCTATACTAAGATTGGAGGACTGGCCATGATTGGGTAAATCCAAACAGTGAATTTGATATGTTTCACTTAACTTCTGGGCAATAGAATGCCAATTGTCACTGTTACCAAAAAGCCCATGGAGAATAATAAGGTGTTTACCTGTTTGACCGTATTGTTTTGCATGAATCATAATTATGTTTCTGTGGTATAAAATCCACAGTTTAGCAAGTTTCTTACTTTTCTATAAAGACTGTTTTTAATGTTAGATAAATATTTTGTTAAGCAATTACGAAACCCGTTAATGAAAGTGGCGTCCTTGGCTGTGCGTTTAGGTATAACTGCAAACCAAACGACTATGCTTGGCTTTGTTATTGGGATGATGTCATTGCCTGCGTTGGTAAATGAGAGATATGATTTAGCATTAGCCTTTATTCTAATTAATCGTTTTATGGATGGATTAGATGGCGCGATTGCAAGACTTAAGAAACCCACAGATCTTGGGGGTTATCTTGATATCACACTGGACTTCATTTTTTATTCGGCTGTAATATTTGGTTTTGCTTTAGTGGATCCGATAAATAATGCTGTAGCAGCATCTTTTTTGATTTTTTCCTTTATGGGAACGGGGAGTAGCTTTTTGGCATTTGCCATAATGGCAGAAAAAAGAGAAATCCGAACGTTGGATTATGGCAGTAAATCTTTGTTTTACATTGGAGGGCTGACAGAAGGCGCTGAAACAATAGGTTTTTATATCTTTGTATGTTTATTCCCGCAATACTTTGATGTTGCTGCTTGGTTATTTGGGGCTTTATGTTGGGTGACAACATGTACCCGATTATATGCAGGGTATCGGACGTTAAAATAAAATTTTTGTATGCCTTGAGACCTTTGCACCATAACTACGCTTGCTAATACGATGTTAAAAGCAGGCTTATCATCGCTCATGACTTCGAGCAAAGGTCTCACCTTAAGTTTTTACAAAAATGAGATCTCGATATCACTTTTAACGATTGCACAGCAAGCGAGCATATAGCCACTTTGCACCCAAGCTAAAGGCTCTGTTGGGTAGATTACATGGCCTCTCAACAGTTTCAAAATGCAAGAGCTGCAATATCCCTCACGACATTGATAGTCGACCAATACCCCAGCTCGTTCGAGCTGAGGTAGAAGCGGCTCTTTTTCACTTACTAACACTTGCTTCTTCTCCAATAGAACGCGATGGAGAGTACTGTTTGACGCGTGTTGTTTTTTAGAATTAGAGATCAAAGTCGTCAAAATCCGAGTCGCCTAAATCGTTATCAATTTGACCAACTAAGTAAGAGCTAATTTCTGCTTCTTGAGGAGCGACTTGAACATTGTCACTGACTAGCCAAGCATTGATCCAAGGGATTGGATTACTTTTGGTATCAAAGTGGGCTTCTAAACCAATGGCTTGCATGCGCATATTTGTAATGTATTCCACATATTGACTTAGAATTTCTGCATTTAAACCTATCATCGAACCGTCTTTAAACAAATAGCGAGACCATTCTTTTTCTTGTTGAGCAGCATCAATGAAAATTTCAGCGACTTCGCTCTTACATTCTTCGGCAATAAGAGCCATTTCAGGATCATCACGGCCACTTGCCATGATATTAAGCATGTGCTGAGTACCTGTTAAATGTAAGGCTTCATCTCGAGCAATCAGTTTAATAATCTTGGCATTTCCTTCCATTAATGTTCGTTCAGCAAAAGCAAAACTGCATGCAAAACTGACGTAAAAGCGTATTGCTTCTAATACATTAACTGAAGCTATAGTAAGGTAGAGTGCTTTTTTAAGTTCTCTGAGATTAATTACCACTTCACCACGTGTTGAAATAGTATGAGTACCAACGCCTAAAGTGTTGTATAGATTGACCATTTCAATGAGCTGATCATAGTATTTAGAAACACTGTCTGCGCGGCGAGTAATTTCTTCATTAACTGTGATGTCATCAAAAATCGCTGTAGGATCATTGACGATATTACGAATGATATGGGTGTAAGAGCGACTGTGAATGGTTTCGCTAAATGCCCAAGTCTCAATCCATGTTTCTAATTCCGGAAGAGATACGATAGGTAACAGCGCAACATTTGGAGAGCGTCCTTGCACACTGTCAAGGAGAGTTTGGTACTTCAAGTTGCTTAAAAATATATGCTGTTCATGAGGTTCAAGATTTTGGAAATCTTTACGGTCTGATGATAGGTCAACTTCTTCAGGTCTCCAAAAAAAAGAGAGCTGTTTTTCAATGAGCTTTTCAAAAATTGGATGCTTTTGCTGATCATAGCGAGCAACATTGACATTTTCCCCAAAGAACATGGGTTCTTTCATACTATCAAAATGCTTTCTGTTGAAAGTAGAGTAGCTCATGACTTGATTGGTATCCTTTAAATTATGGTATTAAATACGGGGTATCATGTTGAGAGTTTGCTCTCGTTTTATCATCATTCATGACTTCGTGCAAAGGTCTCATTTTATATAACGCAAAAATGCGGAACTAGATATGATCTACTTCCGCATTTTTTTTACTGACAAACTTATTATATCTTACACGCGCCGCCAGCACAGTCATCCATGTCTTCTTGTTTGTCCTCTGCGCCATCACGAGTATTATGATAATACAGAGTTTTTACACCAAGTTTATAAGCGGTTAACAAATCTTTTAGTAAGACCTTCATGGGAACTTTATTAGAGTCGAAACGTTGAGGGTCATAGTTAGTATTTGCAGAAATAGCTTGGTCTACAAACTTTTGCATAATGCCTACAAGTTGTAGATAACCTTCATTCGAAGGAATGCTCCATAGCAATTCGTATTTGTCTTTTAAGCTTTCAAACTCAGGGACAACTTGTTTTAGTATACCATCTTTACTGGCTTTAACAGAAACAAAGCCTCGAGGTGGTTCTATACCATTGGTAGCATTACTTATTTGCGAAGATGTCTCAGAAGGCATAAGAGCCGTCAGTGTAGAATTTCTTAAGCCATGAGTGATTATCTCTTGGCGTAAAGCTTCCCAATCATATACTAGTTCAGTTTTGCAAACCGCATCTAATTCAGCCTTATAGGTATCAATTGGTAAGACACCTTTGGAATAAGTTGTTTCATTAAACGCAAGGCAAGGGCCAAACTCTTTAGACAGTTTATTGGATGCTTTTAAAAGATAATATTGAATAGCTTCAAATGTCTTATGTGTTAACTCATTGGCACTGCCATCAGAATATTTAACACCATTTTTAGCTAAGTAATAAGCATAGTTGATTACGCCAACACCTAAAGTACGGCGCAGTTCAGTTGCGTTTTGAGCAGCTAAAATAGGGTAGTTTTGGTAGTCTAGTAAACTATCTAATGCTCGGACAATTAACTCAGATAAGTCTTCCAGTTCGTCTAAATTTTTTAATTCACCAAGGTTGAAGGCGGAAAGGGTGCAAAGTGCTATCTCACCTTCAGGATCGTCTATTTTATTTAATGGTTTTGTAGGAAGAGCAATCTCTAAGCAAAGGTTACTTTGTTTAATAGGAGCGACAGCAGGGTCAAATGGGCTGTGAGTATTACAGTGATCGACATTCTGCAGGTAGATACGCCCTGTGCTTGCTCGTTCAGAAGCAAATAATGTAAATAAATCCGATGCCTTTATGGTCGTTTTGCGAACACTAGGATCATTTTCGTATTGAACATACAAACGATCAAACTTTTCTTGATTAGCAAAAAAAGCATCATACAAACCTGGAACATCAGATGGGCTAAATAAAGAGATATTGCCGCCAGAGATCAGTCTTTGATACATGAGGCGATTGAACTGAACACCATAATCTAAATGACGAACCCTATTTTCTTCTACACCGCGGTTGTTTTTAAGTACTAATAAACTCTCAACCTCTAAATGCCAAATTGGGTAGTAAATGGTTGCGGCACCACCACGAACACCGCCTTGAGAGCAGCTTTTAACGGCCGTTTGAAAATGTTTATAAAAGGGTACGCAGCCGGTATGAAAAGCTTCTCCGCCTCTTATAGGGCTTCCCAATGCTCTAATTGCGCCAGCGTTTACACCAATCCCCGCTCTTTGACTAACGTATTTGACTATGGCGCTAGATGTTGCGTTGATCGAATCTAAAGAGTCACCACATTCAATCAATACACAGCTACTAAATTGACGAGTAGGTGTTCGAATGCCTGACATTATTGGAGTAGGAAGTGATAATTTAAATTGCGATACTGCATCATAAAAACGACGTATGTAATCCAATCGTGTTGATTGATCGTATTTGGCGAATAGACAAGCGGCCACAAGGATGTAGATAAATTGAGGGCTTTCGTAAATCTGTCCTGTCACGCGATTTTGAACTAGATACTTGCCTTCAAGCTGCTTGACCGCAGCGTACGAGAAGTTCATGTCTCTAGAATGATCAATAAAACCATTCATGACTTCAAAATCACTTTGAGTGTAATCTTCTAATAAATGCTGATCGTAACGGTTTTGTTGGACTAAATTCTGAACATGATTGAACAAATGAGGAGGTTCGAATTCACCAAACGCTTTTTTACGAAGGTGAAAAATAGCAAGTCTAGCAGCAAGGTACTGGTAATCCGGAGTCTCTTCAGAGATTAAATCAGCGGCAGATTTAATTAGAGTCTCATGGATGTGCGTGGTTTTAATCTCGTCAAAAAATTGAATTTGTGCTTTTAATTCAACTTGAGAGACGGAAACATTGTTTAATCCTTCGGCTGCCCAAGTGATAACTTTATGAATTTTTTCAAGATTTATTGCTTCTGTTTGCCCGTTTCTTTTTGAAACTGTGATCGTGGTCATGCCGATTTATCCAACTGTGCTGTTCAGAATAGGTGGGATTCAAAAATACCCTATGTAGTGTTTTTTTGATTTGATAACACTATATGTAGTAATTCATTGAAATTATGAGGTAGAAGATAGAGTGCATTGAACAGAAAATCAAGGCTTGAAAAATAGGATGTTTGAGTGATTCGAAGCTTTCTAAGTGGTCACTTACGGTAATAGTCTGTTATTCTCGAAACTAAAAAATTGGCAATAGAATTAAACTATATTTTAAAAGAATTTCTTCTAGGAGGTCTTTGTGTTCATATGATTAATAAGTGCTCAAAAAAATGAAACCAATAGATACGCTGTGAGGCTGACTAAACCATAGAGAATGATCTGGTGTAGTAGGTAAATGCTTAATGCATTTTGACCGAGCCATGTAAAAAAGTGAGTAATGAGCAATGGCTTTAGGGTGTGGCTGTGAAACGATTGCTCTAGTTGATTAGAGAGTTGTCCTAATATGGATCCTAAAAAAACACATGCCACCCATGGGAAAGGATATATGATGTCTAAGGTGTTTTGTGGAGCACCTAAGTTGATAATAAAATGATAAATGTTGGGAAACAGCAGCCAGTCCGTTGAGTAGTATATTATTCCAATCAAAAGTCCTATAGTCGCGCTGATTAAAGGATAGCTGGCAAAAGGGTAGTGTATGAAACTAACGATCAAAATAAAGTGTAAAATGCCAAAGTAAATCCATTGATAGGGGAAAGCAGTATAAGTTGCAAAAGAAATAAGAGCCGCTGCAGCTAAGAGTTTTCTTTGACGCAATAAAAATTGTCGTGTTTTATGGGTAGAGCTAATGGGCTTTTTATGGCTCAAATAAGCAGCCCAGCCAATTGCGGTAAGGAATAAAAAAAGTATGATTGAGCGAAACGTAACCCAAAAAGGGTCACTTAGTTTGTAATCAATGAAACCAAATTCTCTTAAGTCCCAACAGAAGTGGAAAATCATCATCAATAAAACAGCTATACCTCTATAAATGTCTAATATAAAGTTACGACTGTAGATATTTGGGGAGAGTGTTTGCATTAAGGCTTGTATTTAAAAAGTGTATTTAATGGAACCAAATATAAGCAAAGCTAATCATATAACTTTGCTGAGACCTTTGCACGACTACTACGCTTGCTAATACTTTGTTAAAAACAGGCTCAAAATGCGCATTTATAACTTATAAGCTCTGTTTTTGCTTCGTTTTATCATCGCTCATGACTTTCGTGCAAAGGTCTCTTATTAATATTCAGCTTTAAGGCGCAAGACGGGCTCTAGACCAATTATTATTGGTGAATTTATAGGAAAGCCTATCGTGCAACCGGCTAGGTCTTCCTTGCCAAAACTCAATGTATTGAGCTTCGAGTATATAGCCACCCCAATTTATAGGGCACTCAATAGTAGAGTCAGTGTATTGTTCTTCAAGCTCGTTAAAAGCTTTATGCAATGAATCTCGGCTTGAAACAGGCTGGCTTTGATTCGATGCTGCAGCAGCAAGTTGACTGCCTTTTGGGCGACTGGCGAAATACTCTTCAGATACTTTACGCGATACTTTTTTGACGATTCCTTCGATACGTATTTGTCGGCTGAGAGACGGCCAAAAGAAAGTGAGGCAAGCATTGTGGTTCTGTGCTAGTTGCTCCCCTTTATCGCTGTCGTAGTTAGTAAAAAACGAAAACCCTTCTTCTTTTCTTTGCTTTAATAAAACTACGCGAGCGTGAGGTTTTTGATCTGCATCTACAGTACTTAATATCATTGCTGTTGGATCTTCAGGGCAGGACTTGATTGCTGTCTCTAACCAAGCATCAAATAACTCCATTGGGTCGTTTGGAGAGCTATTTTCTAATAAATCTTCGAACTGGTAGTCTCTTCGAATTGAGCTAATATCACGGTTCATAATTACACTCGATAAGTCGTTGTGGTCATAATTTTAGAGATCTGAGTCATCAGTTTCATTATTGCAGGAGGGAATTCATAGCCTCCGGAGTTTAGCGCCATGTCTTTATGTTGGGCCTCATCTAGTCGCATTTGAGCTAAAATAGATCGGCTACGCTGATCATTGTCTGGCAAACTTGCAAGGTGTTTATCAATATGAAGGCAAACTTGGTCTTCTGTTGCTGCAACAAACCCCAGACTAAGTTTATCACTTATCAACCCAGCTCCCGCTCCAATTAGAAAAGATGCGGAATAAAAGAAGGGGTTTAATATGCTGGGCGTGCTATTAAGTTCAATAAGTCGTTGCTCGCACCATACAAGATGATCTACCTCTTCATCAGCTGCGTGCTCCATCTCTTCACGTATGTGATTAAGTTTGGCTGTTGTAGCTTGACCTGCGTATAAGGCCTGTGCGCATACTTCTCCGGTATGGTTAATACGCATTAATCCAACTGCATGCTGTTGCTCCTCTGGAGAAAAGTCGCATTCAGGGAGGCTCTCAGCAGGAGACGGTCTTGATGCGCTGGAAGCCCCTGGCGCGATTGTTCTGAGGGCTCGATCAAGTTGAATGATTTTTTTGTCCAAAAATGAAAACATTAAAGCACCTTTTTTAGCCTGGAGGCCATGTCATTTGTTTACCTGCAAGAACGTGCATATGTATATGGTAGACTGTCTGTCCGCCATCTTCATTGCAATTCATTACAACTCGATAACCTGACTGATCTACTTTTTTTTCTTTTGCTATTTTACTCGCTACGATAGGTAATTTTCCAATAATAGCTGCATCCTCCTCTTTAATATCATTTAGGGTTGATATGTGCTTCTTAGGAATAACTAAAAAGTGTACAGGTGCTTGAGGCATGATGTCTTCAAATGCAATGACATCTTCATCTTCAAATAAAATAGTAGCGGGTATTTCTTTGGCTACGAGCTTGCAAAATAAGCAATCCATGAGAACCTCCATTAGTTTATTATTTGTTTGAGCTATCTGCTTGCTGTTTGTAATGATGCATTTTTAATACGCAGTCCCTTTAAGGTAAAGCGTTCTAAGCTATCTTTTAATTGTTGCTCAATATTTGTATTTGAAAATAAATCATCAAAACCGAGTGTAAGAGCATAGTTTCTAGACATTTTATCGTTTTCTGTTACTAAAATACATTGATCTCCCGCATGAAGTCTCTCTCTAATCTGTTTTAATGCAAGGTTTGGTATATATCCCTCATTTTCAAACATGAGAACAAGGTTGATTGTGTTTTCAAGTTGAAGAGTTTGCACTTCAGCAAATAATTCACTGATATTTTTTATTTGTAGCACATTATTAGGCCAAACTTGTAACGATCTTAGGGTTCTTTGCACTAGCACTGACTCATTGCCTATAACGAGAATTTGGGCGGGATCTGCTTCTAGTCGATCGTAGGAAAGAAGCTGTACTCTTGTTTGAATCGGGATGCTAATGAATAAGGTATTGTTATCGAGTAGAGTGATCTTTCCTTCTAAATATTCTATTATTTTTTTTATTAAACCAAGGCCAAGATTAAAAGAAGAAAAATCGTTTATGGATCTGCTTGATAGTGGATCACAGGTAATGTTTAAAGTCTTAATGCCTAGTTTGGTATGATCGACATGAGTTATTTGGATGCTGATGGGTTGCCCATTTAGTTGCTTACACTCTTGGGCTAAGTTGATAATTATTTGTTGGAAAAGAAGGGCGTCTTTGAGTACTTCAACATTTTTTGTGTTGCTTGACTCTAATGACAAATCTGTATTGTCTTGATCAATATTATTAAATTGTTCTAATGCATTTTGAATCAACTTATCTAGTAGTATTACTTCTTCATGTTTGGAGGAGTTATTTGTTAATAAAGCCAAATTCTTCATAAGTAACTTGAGATTGTTTGATGCAAGTGTGGCTTCAAAGTTGAGGTTTTTTTCATTGTCTTTTAATGAAGTTGAACGCCAATACGCAATATAGTTATCTAGGATGTTAATTTGTCTTTTCATCCTTTCTCCAGTGTCTGATAAAACAATCTGAACTTCTGTAATAGAAGTGGTTACGTTATGTGTCTTCGGTGATGAGTAACTAAAATGGATAAGGCGTTTAATCATTCCGCTAAAATAAATGCAGGCTTCTAACAGCATGATGGTCATTAAGCCCCATTGATAAAAAAATGGGCTGGAATAAATTCCATAAGCGCTTAAGACCCAGAAATAAAGGCCGAGCAATACTATGCTTCTAGATACAAGAAAATAGCCAGAATGAGGTGTCTTTTTTATGAGTGCATAGATTGAAAGTGTAATAAGTATTGTGTTTGTTATAAGAAGATTGATTAGAGAGAATGTATTGTTGAATTGGTCCGGATATAGAAAAAAAGTGAAGCAAAAAATAAGGTTTAACGACCCAAGAAGCAGGAGAGTTTTATCTATCTTAGGTAAATACACAGATGTATCTAGGTAATGCCTTGTAAAGAAGGCCAAGCTTGATAAATAAAATAAAAAGAACAAATTAATCATTTGCCCATGGATTGGATCTTTATTTAAGACAAAGTAATTAATTATTCCGTGATGTGATAAATGAATGATTAATATACTACTCAACAATGCGCTGTAGAGTATGTACATATTGTGCTGAGTGTAAAAAGAGAACAAAAGGCTGGCGACAAGAAATATCACTATGATGCCGATAAAAGTCCCGATAAAGAGAGAGTTTTTTATACTGATTTTGATTATTTCTGTATTGTCTACAGCAAAAAATTGCACCATATCAGCGCTTTCCGAAGACATTTTAATGAAAATAATAACAGTGTTATGACCTGCATTTGGTATTGGAATTAAATGCTCAGGGTGATGTATTTGATCAAGGTTTAGAGGATGTCCTCCTCTAGTAGAAATGAGGCTTTGAGATTGATTGATTTGAGGGAAATAAAGATCTATTGCATTAATTTTTGGTGCTTTAATGTATAAATAAGACGCTTGATCAGTGCTTTTTTGAAAGGATAGTTCTGTTTTTATCCAAACATTTCCATCAGATGAGTCTAGTTGTAGAAAAGGTTCGTTGACTGGTATAAAGTAGCCTTCTCTTGCTAATGAAAATACCTCATTGAATGTTTTGCTTGTGTCTGAGGTTCGATAAACTTCAGAAAACTCTACTAAATTAATGGATGTATTTTCATCATTAACAATTGCTATGCGTGACTCACTGTACGATGTTATAGGGAAGAGTAAAAAAGCAAATAAGATAAGAGCTGTTTTAATCATGTTTGATCATCCTTCGCATCAAAAATTTCATTATTATTAACTATCTAAGGTGGTAAATGCTATATACATTTTTAGTCGAGTATTATGTTTGGTTAAGTATTGCGTTACTCTGTATCACTTATTTTACTCGAAAAAGAAAACCAACACTAAGAACCACGCTCCTTTATTCGTATGGTTTGATTGCTTCGTTAGGCTTTTTGTTAGACTTTCAATGGGTATCAGGCGTTATTTTTGGCTTGCTTTTGGTGGAAGTTGGGAGTTT
Source organism: uncultured Marinomonas sp. (assembly GCA_947493575.1). Classification (GTDB taxonomy): domain Bacteria; phylum Pseudomonadota; class Gammaproteobacteria; order Pseudomonadales; family Marinomonadaceae; genus Marinomonas. The sequence continues at coordinate 49,172 of CANLRQ010000006.1, read as the reverse complement.
ATATAGAGCTTTTGTTAATGAAAAGTTGATCAAAAATGAGAGTAAGCTTTAATAATATATTGAAACTGGATTTAAGATTATGTTACGCCATTATCTGATTGATTAAATAATCATCTCATTGTTTGATCGTGATTCATATTTTATGATGCTTTCAAACAGTGAGATGATTTTTAGCTAAAAAACTATTTTTCTCTAGAAACGGCTCTATGACCAATGTCTGTTCGGTAATAAACATTATCCCAGTTTATTTTCTTAACAACATCATAAGCACCAGCTTGCGCCTCTGATACTGTATTCCCTAGGGATACAGCACAAAGAACACGACCACCATTGGTAACGACTTCGCCGCTATTTAATGCAGTGCCGGCGTGGAAAACTTTCTGATGGCTCTTCAGTTCAGAGTCATAACCTGAAATAACATTGCCTTTTGGATAGTCATTTGGATACCCACCGGCTGCCAACACAACTCCTAAACTCGCTCTAGGGTCCCAATTACAGGTTTGTGTATCAAGGTTACCTTTGATAGCGGACAAGCATAAAGAGACTAAATCCGATTTTAGACGCATTAAGATAGGCTGGGTTTCAGGATCTCCGAAACGACAATTGTATTCGAGAACTTTAGGCGTTCCATCTGTAGCTACCATGACGCCAGCATACAAGAAGCCTCTATAGCGATTTCCTTCGGCATTCATGCCTTTAACGGTAGGCATGATCACTTCATTCATAATTCGATCATGAATTTCAGGAGTAACAACAGGGGCGGGAGAATATGCACCCATTCCTCCAGTGTTAGGGCCTAAATCGCCATCGTCACGTGCTTTGTGGTCTTGGCTAGTAGCTAAAGGTAGGACGCTTTCTCCATCAACCATGCAGATAAAGCTAGCCTCTTCACCGACTAAAAATTCTTCAATAACAACACGGTGTCCCGCATCCCCAAAAGCATTGCCTGCTAGCATGTCTTCTACTGCTGTAATGGCTTCTGCTTCGGTTTGAGCCAGAATAACGCCTTTGCCTGCCGCTAAGCCATCGGCTTTTACAACAATGGGTGCGCCTTGTTCTTTAATATAAGCAACTGCCGGCTCAATTTCAGTGAAATTGCCATAAGACGCTGTTGGGATTTGATGACGAGCTAAAAAATCTTTAGTGAAGGCCTTAGATCCCTCAAGCTGTGCTGCATCTTTCGATGGACCGAATATATTCAAGCCTTCTGACTCAAAGGCATCTACAACGCCAATAACAAGCGGTGCTTCAGGGCCAACTATAGTTAAGTCAATCGATTCACTTTTTGCAAAAGTCACTAATGCAGTGGTATCGGTTACGCCAATGTTAATGTTTTCTACTTTGTTTTCTAAGCTGGTGCCAGCATTACCTGGAGCAACAAAAACGTGTGTAACATCGTTATTTTCGGCAACCTTCCATGCTAAAGCATGTTCTCTACCACCATTACCAATAATTAATACTTTCATTATATTCTCCTAGTGGCATTAAAATTAATGACGGAAGTGACGTACGCCAGTAAAGACCATTGCCATGCCCGCTTCGTCTGCTGCGTCAATCACTTCTTGGTCTCTCATGGATCCGCCCGGTTGAATAACAGCGCTGATTCCTGCTTTAGCTGCCGCGTCAATACCATCTCTGAATGGAAAAAACGCATCTGATGCCATTACAGAACCAATAACCTCTAAACCCTCGTCAGCAGCTTTGATACCAGCAATCTTGGCGCTGTATACTCGGCTCATTTGGCCTGCGCCAACACCGATAGTTTGACCTGCTTTTGCATAGACAATAGCATTTGATTTGACAAACTTAGCTACTTTCCAAGCAAATAATAAATCATTTAATTCATCTTCAGTTGGTTGACGTTTAGATACGACAGTTAGGTTGTCTAAAGTCATAACGTGGTCATCTCGATCTTGAACCAATAAGCCACCATTGACGCGTTTATAGTCTAATGCAGGCGGTGTTTCTTGAGCCCATTCTCCACAGCTAAGTAAACGAACGTTTTGCTTTGTAGACACTATTTCTGCTGCTGCTTGAGACACGCTTGGAGCGATAATTACTTCGACAAACTGGCGTTCAATAATTGCGCTTGCTGTTTCTGCATCCAGTTCTTGGTTAAAGGCAATGATGCCACCAAATGCGGATGTTGGGTCTGTTTTGAATGCTAGATTATAAGCTTCTAGTTGAGAGGATGCCGTTGCAACGCCACAAGGATTTGCGTGTTTTACAATAACGCAGGCGGTTTCTTTAAAGCTTTTTACACACTCTAAAGCGGCGTCTGTATCCGCGATGTTGTTATAAGAAAGTGCTTTCCCTTGAATTTGTTTCGCAGTGCTAATTGAGGCTTCTTTAGGGTTTGCTTCAACATAAAATGCTGCTTTTTGATGAGGGTTTTCACCGTAACGCATTTCTTCGGATTTATTAAATTGAAGGTTGAATGTGCGGGAAAAGTTATCACTTCCTTCTTTAACTTTTTTGCCTAAGAAGTTAGCAATAGCGCCATCGTAATCAGATGTATGCTCGAAAGCTTGTACGGCAAGATCAAAGCGAGTTTCAAGTGTTAAACCTTGGTCTTCTTGTAGTGCTGTAATAATAGTCTGATAATTATTTGGATTAACAACGATAGCGACGTCTTTATGATTTTTGGCCGCAGAGCGAACCATTGTAGGCCCACCTATATCAATGTTTTCAATTGCCATTGGTAAGTCGCAATCTGGACGTGCAATGGTTGCCTCAAATGGGTATAGATTTACCACAACCATATCAATGGCATCAATTTGATGTTCCTGCATTACGGCCTGATCTATGTCACGACGACCAAGAATTCCACCGTGTATTTTAGGGTGTAATGTCTTAACTCGGCCATCCATCATTTCTGGAAAACCTGTGTAATCCGATACTTCCGTTGCTTTTATGCCTGATTCTTGCAACAAGCGATATGTGCCGCCAGTTGAAAGGATTTCAATGTTAAGGGCTGTTAGTTCTTTTGCGAAGTTAACGATACCTGTTTTATCAGATACACTAATTAATGCTCTTTTAATTGGAGTAACTTGGTCTTGATTTGCCATCGTAGTCTCGTAATAGTCAGTTTTAAGAGTAAACGGAGAGGGGTAAAACAAAAAAAGGGCGTAAATCGCCCTTTTTTAAAACTCTATAGCATGCCGTATTGTTTCAGTTTTTTGCGTAACGTTCCACGGTTTAACCCGAGGATTGTTGACGCTTTAGTTTGGTTGTCTTTAGTGTAACTCATTACCGATTCTAAAAGAGGCGCCTCAACCTCAGCTAAAACCAATTGGTAAAGGTCTGTAATAGGCTGCCCATCAAGATGGGAGAAATAACTTTTTAACGCTTTATCTACATTATCACGCAAAGTTTGTGATTCTTCAGATGAAACGGCTTGAAACGTCTGATTGTGAGTTTGTTCTAACACAGAATAACCTTCTAGTTTAAAGCTAACCAAAATTTAGCGTATTTCTTTTTAAAACCTGTTTAAAACGGGTGAAACGCGCTGTAGAGCAAGTTTTATTCAACGATTAATAACGCTGAGTAAAAAATTGATGTAATTTTTCTAATTGTTCTTCCGTATTCTCAATGCGATTAAACGTACTGCGAAACTGGGAGTCATCAGAAAGTGTTTGCAAATACCAGCCCACATGTTTACGAGCAATTCGAACACCGCTATAACTTCCGTAAAAGTCATGCAGTTTTCTTACATGCGTCATAACCAATTGAGCTATTTCCTGTATCGACGGTGGTAATAGTTCTTCATTTGTTTGTAAAAAGTGATTTACTTCTCTGAAGATCCAAGGCTTACCTTGAGCTGCACGGCCAATCATAATTCCATCTACTTGAGTGTAATCTTTCACAAATTTTGCTTTATGAGCATCTGTAATATCTCCATTTGCAAAAACGGGGATGCTTAGGTTTTGCTTTATTTGCGCAATTGTGTCGTATTCGACTTCGCCTTTAAATCGACACTCTCTCGTTCTGCCGTGTACTGCTAAAGCTTTGATGCCTATATCTTCAGCCATTCTAGCAATCTTAAGACCATTTTTTGATTCGAGGCTCCAGCCTGTACGAATTTTTAAGGTCACAGGTACGGAAACACTGTTTACTACCGACTCCAATATATCACGAACAAGTTTTTCATCTTTTAAAAGTGCTGAGCCAGCTGCTTTATTGCAAACTTTCTTGGCTGGGCAGCCCATATTTATATCAATAATTTGTGCGCCTAGTGAGACATTTAACTTTGCAGCTTCGCTCATCATATCTGGATCACCGCCAGCAATTTGAATTGACCTTGGTGATATTTCTAGATCATGAACAAGCCGGTGTTTACTTTTATTAGAATTCCATAGGCGTACGTCTGAAGTCACCATTTCTGATACCGCAAGACCTGCTCCAAGAGAGTGACATAATTGACGAAAGGGGAGATCCGTCACGCCAGCCATTGGTGCAAGAATTAGAGGATTATTCAGTGAATAGGGACCGATAGCGTATGCCATGTTGTTCCTGCTTATTGGTTCGGTATGTTAAAGATCTATAACCGTGTCGAGCGGGCGTGAATAATACCTATGCCTTGAGCTTTTTTGAAGTCTTGACAAACGTAAAATTGATTGTTTTTTGTTCTTTTTTTGTTTTTATCTCATTATTAGTAAAAATTAATACGATTGCGTATCTGAAGCGTGAACTTTTAGTCTGTGAGTGACGGCCTGAGTGCCAGGGTCATAAATTGGCAGAACAATGTGGATAGGTGTATTTGGTGGCATATAAGTAATATCTAAAAAATCCTTATGTAAAAAACTATTTGGAGAAAACAGCCTTGCTGCAACAGGAGCACCGTTTAAATCAAAAAATTCTAAGGATATTTTGGGCATCGTTTGAGAGTAATTGCTGGTGTTTGTCATAATTGCATTGACCACCAGCGCGTTGTTTTGAGTCGGGTGGCTTTGAATTCTAACGTGCTGAATGTTGATAGCAGAAATATCGACAAAGTTAGGCAGTGTGCAGCCCATATAGCTACAAAATGTTTTATAAAACGGTCTAAAGGTTGATGAGCGGCTGCCTTCTTCAAAAAAATGAAATGCCGCTTGCAAGGAAAGCAATACCATAGAGAAAAAGATTCCTAATAGCCATAATGCTGTATGGTTTTTTTTCTGCTTTGGTTCATCATTATTGATTAGTGGCGCTAAGCGTTCTTGAGCGGCTTCTCTGGCTTTGTTCGTCGTGTCTTGAGTGTTTTCAGGCTGACTGCTTGTAGATTGTGCTAGCGTATGTAGCGCTTTCATATAATCAGGTTCAGGTGATTCCTCTGAATAAGATGCTAACTCTGCGTTATTTGAAGCCGCATTAGTGGGTGTTGGTTTTTCTGTGACTTTCGATAGAGATTGAATCTTCTCATCAAAAATTTGAATAGCGGGTGCCGATGATGGTGTGTTGGCATTGCGGCTTTTTTCTTTACTTGGTTCTTCTTTATAATGTTTAGCTGCATCCGAATTAACTGGATCAAGCTCAGCAAATTCAAGTTCCCAAGGAGCGGGTTCATTTATTGATTGTGATTCTTGCTCGTAAGAGTCTTCAAGCTCCATTTGGCTTTTTTCTATTGCCTGTCGAGATTTCTTGTTTAGATTGGCCTCATGATTATGCTTATCTATTGGAGTGAGATCCGCATCATCAAATAGAGTGTGAAGCCATTCAGGGTTTATTGGGTGATCTTCTTCAGCAGCGGAGAATAACTGTTTGGTTTGTGCTGCTTCCTTGTTGGATGTGTCTACATTCTTTGGTTGAGCCTTTTTAGTCGGCTCAGGGGAGGATGTTTTACTTTTCTTTGATGGGTCTGGATGTTTGTTTTCTTCAATAGGTTTCGCTTCGAAGATGTGAAAGCATTGACCGCAACGTACTTTCCCCTTTGCCATACTAAGGATATCTGTTCCAACGCGAAACGCGGTAGAACATTTTGGGCAGCGGGTGATAATGCTATCAGTCATAGTAGAAAGTACATTCCAGTTTTATAGAAAAAGGTGGCGTTAATTGATGTTTTCTTTTTTGGTGCCAACTATCCTAACCCATTCTTCTCGCTCTGTAATGGAATCAATAATAAACCATGGTGTATAAGCGTCAATAACTTCTTGGGCTTGAGAGGCAAGGATGCCAGATAGGGCAAGTTGACCATTAGGGGCAACTAGGGCGGAGATTGTCGTTGAAAGTTGAGCTAGAGGGCCGGCTAAAATATTTGCAACAACTATTTGTGCCTGAAGATCGCTTTCGTAAGGAGGAAGTTTTACTTCGAGCCTTGCTGAATCAATATTATTTCTTTCTGCGTTTGCTTGCGTGGCTTCAACAGCTTGGGGGTCTATGTCTATCCCTACCATGTTATTGGCTCCAAGCAATAAGCCTGCGATACCTAAAATGCCTGAGCCGCAGCCATAATCAATGATGGTTTTGTTGGAACAGTCTATGGAATCAAGCCACTGTAAACACAATGCAGTAGTTGGGTGAGTGCCTGTGCCAAATGCCAATCCAGGGTCAAGCATAAGTGTCACTGCTTTAGGATCAGGGACATCCCTCCAGCTAGGACATACCCATAAGCGTTCACCAAACTGAATTGGGTGGTAGTTATCCATCCATTCTCTTTCCCAATCCTTGTCTTCTAGAATTTCTATTTTAAAATCTAGGGATAGGTTAAGTCTCTTTGCTGTATCCTTGAGTATGGGTTTTATAGATTTTATATCTGCATCTGCTTCAAATAATCCTGTGACTTTTGTTTGATTCCATAGTGGTGTTGTATTCAGTTCTGGTTCATAAACTGGATCATCATTCACATCTTCAAAAGTAACGACCATAGCGCCGCATTCAAGTAGAACATCCTCTATTTGAGGTACATGTTCAGGAGTTGTATGGGTGCGTATTTGAAGCCAAGGCATAAGCGAATCCAAAAAATAAGGTAAGAACTGCCCAACGTTTTGCTGGGCAGTTGGTAAGGTTACAGTCCGAGTTTTTTCTCTAAATAATGGATATTAACACCGCCAGCAATAAAATTAGTGTCTTCAACTAATTCTTGTTGTAATGCAATGTTAGTTTTAATTCCATCAATGAAAGTCTCGTCCAAAGCAACAGACAGTCGTTTTAATGCCATTTCTCTTGTTGGTGCATGAGTAATGATCTTCGCAATCATAGAGTCATACGTAGGAGGTACACTGTAGCCACTGTATAAATGGGAATCAACCCTTACTCCCATTCCTCCAGGGGCATGGAAATAGTTGATTTTACCAGGACAAGGCATAAATGTTTTTGGATCTTCTGCGTTGATTCGAGACTCAACAGCATGACCGTTTAATTTAACATCTTCTTGCGTGATTGAAAGGGTTAAGCCGCTTGCAATTCGAAGCTGTTCCTTAACAATATCAATACCTGTGACCATTTCTGTGACAGGGTGCTCTACTTGAACACGCGTATTCATTTCGATGAAATAGAATGCACCGTCTTCATATAAGAACTCAAATGTTCCAGCACCACGATAGTTGATAAGTAAACATGCGTCCACACACGCTTTTAAGCAAGCTGCACGGGAATCTGGATCAAGATGAGGCGCTGGTGCTTCTTCTAAGACCTTTTGATGTCGGCGTTGTAATGAACAGTCGCGATCATACAAATGAACCGCATTGCCTTGGCCATCAGCTAAAACTTGCACTTCAACATGGCGTGGGTTTGTTAGGAATTTCTCCATATAAACCGTGCTATCGCCAAAGTAAGAGCCTGCTTCCGATTGAGTAATACTAATGGATTTAAGTAGGCTCGCTTCACTGTGGACTACGCGCATCCCACGACCACCACCGCCAGCAGCTGCTTTTATGATAATTGGGTAGCCAATTTCTTTAGCAATACGAAGGCATTCGTCAGAATCAGTTGGTACCGGGCCATTTGATCCCGGTACTGTAGGAACACCTGCTTGCTTCATGGCTTTAATAGCCGAAACTTTATCACCCATTAAGCGAATTGTTTCAGCTTTAGGGCCAATAAAAGAAAAACCTGAGTTTTCAACCTGTTCTGCAAAATCGGCATTTTCTGCTAAAAATCCATAACCAGGATGAATGGCAGAACTGTCTGTCACTTCAGCTGCACTGATAATAGCTGGAATGTTTAAGTAACTTTGAGCTGAAGGGTTTGGTCCAATACAAATGGACTCATCCGCTAAGCGTACATGCAGTAGATCACGATCAATTTTTGAATGAACGGCTACTGTTTTTATTCCGAGCTCTTTACATGCACGTAAAATACGTAATGCAATTTCACCTCGGTTTGCAATCAAAACTTTATCAAGCATGATAAAACCTATTTGTTGAATTAGACAATAGTAATAAGAGGTTGATCGAACTCAACTGGGTCGCCATCTTCTACGAGAATCGCACCGATAGTACCTGATTTATCCGCTTCAATTTGATTCATCATTTTCATTGCTTCAACGATACAGATGGTGTCACCAGCTTTCACATTCTGACCTACCTCAATAAAAGGTTTTGCACCAGGGGCAGATGATTTATAGTAAGTTCCAACCATTGGAGAAGGGATTACATGTCCAGCAATTTCAGTAGGTGAATCCGCCGAAATTGATGATGACACTGCTGGAGCAGGGGCCGCTACAGGCGCTGCTGCTACAGGTGCTGGAGCGAATTGGACAGGAGCGCTGCCGCGATTAATTCGGACTGCATCATCGCCTTCTTTAATTTCAATTTCGTAAATATTTGACTCTTCTAGCAGTTCAATCAGCTTTTTGATTTTACGAATGTCCATAATAATTCTCTTTTGTCATTGTCAATGTATCCTGTTATCTGTCGATACAGGGTTTAATTGTAATTAATGGGTTGTTAATTTTTCGTACTCTTGTATTGCAAAGTCCAAAGCATATTCATAGCCAAGAACGCCCATGCCACAAATTACTGCTTTTGCGACATCGGAAAAATAAGAATGGTGTCTGAATGATTCACGTGTATGTATATTTGAGATATGCACTTCAATAAATGGAATGTTGACACCTAGTAATGCATCACGAATGGCAACACTGGTATGGGTAAATGCAGCTGGATTGATAATTATATAATCTGATTGTGTTCTGGCAGTATGAATTGCGTCAATCAAAGTGTGTTCAGCATTAGATTGCATAAAGGTGATAGAGTGCCCTTTTTTAATAGCTATATCGCTTAACTTTTTAGCTACGTCTTCTAGGGTAGTGTACCCATAAATCTTAGGTTCGCGAGTCCCTAATAAGTTTAAATTTGGACCGTTTAGAACTAAAAAATTCGCCATTCCATTTCCAAGGTGCAGTGATTTGACCTGAAATTATCGATAAAAAGCGAGAACTTGTCTAGTTTTGTTGTAAAAAAGAAAGACTATCGCTTTTTGCTGCTTAAAAGTGAACAGTAGTAAACCTTTTTTGCTTCCTGTTATTGACTAAATGCTTTCTCTAAGTATGTTAAGCGCTCAGTGACCTCTTCCAATGAAGGTTCTCCTATTAGAGAAAGTTGATTTAACTCCTCTCCTTTAGGTGTTAAAAAGATAAGAGCAGGCGGGCCGAATACTTTATAGTGTTGCATTATTTTTTGGTTGCCTACATCGTTATTTGTCACATCTACCCTAACAAGAGTCATATTCTTCAATAGCGAGTAAGCGGATTTGTCATAAAAAATCTCGTGTTCCATGATTTTACAGCTGATGCACCAATCAGCGTAAAAATCTAACATGATGGGCGCATTCTTGGTGTTAGAGTCAATAAAAAGCTCCAACTCATCTAAAGACGTTACAGTAGCAAAAGTGAGCTCTGTTTGATTGTTTATTGAATTATTTGAAGCCGGTGACCCAAGAGGTTGAAGTAGGCTATGCTGTGACATTGCGCCACCAATAAAGTATAAAATGCCTATTAAGATAGTAATGATAGAAGTTATAAGTCGAATTGGGTGATGTTTCCCAATAAAGATTGAGTTGAGGAAATAAGCGCCAACTGAAATGAGTAATGCTCCCCAGAGATATAAATGGAACTCCAATTCGATCCAACGTGTGATAAGCCATATTGCTACAGCTATTAAACCAAAGCCCATTAGTGCTTTAATATCGTCTAACCATTCACCAGATTTTGGCAACACTGACGGGCCGAAAATCCCGACCAGAATGAGAGGGACTCCCATGCCTAATGCCATCACAAATAACATTAACGCGCCATAAAGCGTTTCTCCTTGACTACTTATATACAATAACACTCCGGCAAGAGGTGCGGACACGCAAGGGGATACTACTAAGGTCGAAAAAACGGCAGTTAAGCAAACGCCTAAACTTCTATTAGATGAAGCCTCTATTGAATTTGTATCTAATCTAGACTGAATAAACCTCGGCATTTTAAGTTCGAATGCGCCAAACATTGCAAATGCTAAAACAATAAATAGCACTGCACTGATGGCTAAAACAACGGGATTCTGTAAATAGGCTTGTAAGTTTAATTGAAGTCCGAAAAAACCAACCAATCCCCCAATTGTCGCGTAAGTTAGAGCCATGGAAAGCACATAAAGAATACTGTAGTACAATGCTTTAAGTGGCGTTTTTTTATGGCCAACAACAATGGCTGAGACAATTGGTACCATAGGAAGCACACAGGGAGTCATGGATAAAAGCAATCCTAGCCCGAAAAGTGTCAGTGCTGCTGTTACCCAAGAGCCAGTTTCCAGTAGATTGGAAATTTTGCTTGTGGAAGAAGGCGCTAGAGTGTTTGGAATCTGAAGCGGTGCTGAGTTATCACGGGCAGAGGCCTTATTGTTGTTCTTTTCTTGTATTGAATCCTCAGTCATTTGAGGAACTTGAAATTCAAATGGCTCTAATTGAGGTGGGTAACATAGCCCTTTGTCGGCACATCCCTGATAACCAATCGATGCTTGAATATTGCTTCCGCTAACTAGAGATGGATCGTATTGAATATTCGCAGTGAAGCTGTCTCTATAAACAATGACATCTCCAAAATACTCATCGTGTTTTGCTTCTCCTTCAACAAAAGGTAAAAATGATAGTTTATCTGCGTCTTTTCCTTTTAATTTAAACTGATGTTGGTATAAGTAATAACCATCTGCGACAATCCATGTGGCTTTAATTATACCGTTTTGAGGTGCAGAGATACTGAGCTGAAATGCTTGGTTAACGTCTAAAAAAGCAGGCTTCTGGGAAGTGAAGGGCAGTTTGACTTCAAAAGCCTGCACAATTGAAGTAAGACATAATAAAATAATGGCTAAAATAAAACGCATGTAATCCAACTTAGTAATAAGTATGTTTAACTTAACTTTAGTGAGTGTGCTAAATAGACTCAAAAAAACCGCTAAAGTTTCAAGAATAAAGAGACAGATTTGAAGAATATATTTTTTTATACATTGAGTAGCATGTTATTTTTGAGTGGCTGTGGTGTGATGCAACCCCAGAACCATTCAGTGAATGATAATCAAGGTAAGTCAGATTCATCCAAAAGTGAACTGCAAACAAGTGAAATTATTATAGCGACTAATGTTTTGCATGAGGAGTCAGGAAAGAGTAAAGAGCTCGATCCGATTTTGGTGAGCTTATTGGCTCGTGGAAAATTAGCACTTAAGCAATTGCATTTGCTGACACCCGAAGAAGATAATGCAAACATGTATTATCAAGCGGCATTGGGTCGAGACCCAAAAAATAGTGAGGCATTGTTTGGTCTTGCTAGAATTGTTCGGTATTACACCGACTTCGCCTGGTCAAAAGCACAAAAACAACAGTTTATAGCGGCTCAAAAATATTTAGATTCGGCTGCATCTGTTAACCCAAATGACCCTTTAATTGCAGAAACAGAAAAACGCATTAAAGAATATAAAAACCGTTTAAAGAAAGCAAAGCAGGCTAAAGTTCATAGTAAAAATGTCATAAAAAAAGAAAAGATCAATTTGAATCACTATTTTTTGCCAAAAACGCTTTTTTCTTTATCCGAAGAAGAGATTCTCGAACAAATTCAGCCCATAATAGAGAGAGTTTCTGAACAACGAGCAATGATTGAGATTAATTGGGCAAACGATAAAGAGGCACGTCTTCTATATCAAATAATCAACAGTCGAGTTCCTGATTTTCGAGTGAGAGGAATGATCTTCCACCGTTCAAATTATATGATTGAAGTTAAGCAACAGTAGGATAGGCAATATGTCGAATATGTTGAGCAAATTGGCGTTTTGGAATAATCGTGAGAACCTGTCAGGTATAGGAAAGGGCGTTGCTGCGTTCTTAGTAGTGTTAATCTGCTTATTGTCTGTTTTAGGTATATATTGGAGCTCCGAGCCAGATCAGTTCGATGTTGTATCTGTAGCAAAGGAACGAGCTGAAGCAAGAGGGTATTTAAATAATAGTAAAAAGCTGGTGGTTGGTTATACAACGACCAGCACCTTACATACTATGGTTGAAACTTTATTAGATAAGCCTGGCGGTTTTATTAGCAATGACATCATGCCTCCAGGTATTTTAATGGATAATATGCCAAATTGGGAATTTGGTGTTTTAGTACAAGTTCGTGATTTGGCTAGGGCGTTACGTAAGGATTTTAGCCGATCACAATCCCAATCAACAGAAGATGAAAACCTTAAAGTTGCTGAGCCTCAGTTCAACTTTGATGCGAATAGTTGGGCTCTACCCTCCAGTGAGGGTGAATACCGTCGCGGTAATAAAGAATTATTAGAGTATCTTGATCGTTTGGCTAAAAAAGAAGATCCGAATGTGCAGTTTTATGCCAGAGCGGATAACTTACGTAATTGGCTTGCCGATGTGGAAACTCGCTTGGGAAGTTTATCCCAACGATTATCTGCAAGTGTTATTCAAGTTCGAGAAAATACCGACCTTGCAGGCGAAGCAAATGCTCAACAATCAACGGTCACAGGTGAGCAGCAAAGAGTAAAAACTTCTTGGTCTAAAATAGACGATGTTTTCTATGAAGCAAGAGGAGCAAGTTGGGCACTTATACACGTTTTAAAAGCGGTAGAAGTTGACTTTGTTTTTACCTTACAAGATAAAAACGCGCTTGTTAGCTTGCGTCAAATAATTCGTGAGCTGGAGTCCACTCAGAGTACGGTTTGGTCTCCTGTTATTTTAAATGGCAGTGGTTTTGGTGTGTTAGCTAATCATTCTTTAGTAATGGCTTCATACATTTCACGAGCGCATTCAGCGATGAGTGACTTAAGACGATTGTTAGAACAAGGGTAATGATTTTTATTTGATATGACTCATATAAAAATGAAACAAAAGAAAGGCGCTGAAAATGCGTCTTTTTTGCGCATCGCAAAGATGGAAGACGCTCCCTATATCTTAGAGATATATAATGACGCGGTGAAAACAGGGTTCTCTTGTGGACACCTATCAGAAGTAACTCTAATTACCGTTATTGACTGGTTAGAGGACTCCAGTGATAAAAGACCCACATGGGTAATAGAAAGCAATCAAAAAATTATTGCATGGTTTTCTATTCAAGACTTTTATGGGCTGCCTGCTTTTAACCAAGCGGTAGAAGTTGGAATTTATGTATCTCAACCTGCGCAACATCAGGGGCTAGCGTCAATGGCGCTTGCTTTTTTAGATGAGTTTGTTATTTCGATTGGTGCTTCACACCTGATTGCCTGTATTTATGAACATAATACCAACAGCCTTAGATTGTTTAAAAAAAATCAGTATCAACAATGGGGCTGTTTACCTCAAGTGGCGTCTATTAATCATAAAAGATACGATTTATTGCTTTTAGGTAAACAGTTGTTTTAATCGGCATTGTTGCTACATAGGGTCAAATACAGACCCTAAACTTGGCACGAACAGCTTGTTATACAGTCTATTTGCATAATCGTCTGTCATAGAAGCCATGTAGTCACAAATAATTCTATGGCAATTTTCACCATTCTTTTCTGTATCATGCCATTCTTTTGCAATCTCTCTAGGCAGTAACCTCATTGGATCTGAACTTAAGGCATCAAATATCTCCATGATCATCTGCTGGCCTTTATAAACAAGCATTTGAACCTCGGGTTTTAAAATAATATGCTGCATCTCAAACTCTTTTAGTGCATTTAAAACAGTTTGTTGTATAGCAGGCAGAGTTACTTGAAAGCGCAATAATGGATGCTGAAAGAGAGGGTTTTCTTCGACTGCACAGGATGTAATAAACCAACTGACAAGCTGTCCTATTGCGTCTTTACGTAAATGACTTTCACCACTAAACAGGTTCTTTTTTAATAATGGAAGTTGGTCTTGTAAGAATGCATTGTCTAAGTCTATTAAAATAGGCTGCAAGTGCGTTTCCCACATAGATTGCGTTACCATCCCAAGTACGATTGCATCTTCTAAATCATGCACTCCATAGGCAATGTCATCCGCTAAATCCATAATGCTCGAATCAAAGCTGGAATGAGATGAATATTGGTGCCGTTTATTTCCAGATGAATAGACTTGTTGAAATGATGCTTTATCTTGTTCTGAGAAAGGGGAGAGAATCCAATCCAATAACTGCTTTTCTTCTTCGTAAATGCATTTTGGTGGAGACCATACGGACGCTTTAATTTGTCTAAAGTTCGTTGGTTTTGAGGGATATGTACCGACAACTTTTTGATAGGGGACAGGGTATTTCAACACACCCAACAAAGAGCGTCGTGTAATATCCATTCCATATGTAGGAGAATAGGATCCGCGTTTTCCTAAAATGCGAAGAGACTGACCATTACCTTCAAAACCGCCATATTCCGTCATCATAAAGTTAAGTGCAACTTCCCCACCATGGCCAAATGGAGGGTGCCCAATATCGTGACTGAGGCAGATAGTCTCCATAAGTGCTTCTTCAGCGAGCCACTCTTGCAATTGTATATTATCAGGGAAGGCATATTTTAATTGATGAACGATGCCGCTCCCAATTTGTGCAACTTCTAAGGAATGAGTTAAGCGTGTTCTACTGTAATCATTTTGTCTAATAGCAAGAATTTGAGTCTTGGATTGAAGACGACGAAAAGCTGCACTATGAATGATCCTTGCTCTATCACGTTGATATGGCGTTCTAAAGTCATTGTTTCTAGATAGGGAGGAGCCTGATTGACGTTCTTGCCATGGCAAATGAAGTTCGCTTGTCATCGTAATACCTCGACCGATGTAAGAATAATGGCGATTTTAATTGATATCTTTCACCAAAAGCGGATCTAGGTCAATGTTTGAGCGATTTTGTTTAGGCATAATAACGTTTTTAATAAGGGTATTGTATGCTCAGTAGTTATCATCTTAAGACATTCATTACTTTAGTTGAATTTCTTAGCTTTACACAAGCTGCAAAAGAGCTTGGCCTTACTCAACCAGCGGTTACTCAACACATTCAGAAATTAGAGAAAGAATTAGGAAAATCATTGGTTATTCGTCATGCAAAGGAAATTGAGTTGACGTTAGCTGGAGATACTTTATATCAATATGCGGTTCAGCTCAGGGGTCAATATCAAACATTTCTAGATGAGTGGTTTCAACAAGACTCAAAGAGTAAAACACTTCCGACAAAATGATAGGCGCTGCATAGCGCCTTTCTTTTTAGGCTTTCTTTTAGACAATTGACAACATTTAATGTCGTGATATATGACAGTTTTATCAACTGCTTTTAGTTGGTATCAGGTTGCCAATATGTAAACCACATTCTTTATGTTCAGTTTCTTCCCACCACCATCTACCTTCACGCTCATGTTGGTTGGGGAGCACTGCGCGGGTGCAAGGCTCACAACCTATGCTAATAAAGCCTTTTTGATGTAAAGGGTTATAAGGTACATCAAACATTTTAATGTAGTTCCAAACGTCTTCAGAGCTCCAATCGGCCAAAGGGTTGAATTTATAAAGAGTTGAGTCATCTTTACTGAAGGTTGTATCTTCTTCAACAATGTTCAATTGGTTACGAGTTCCATGGCTTTGGTCTTTTCTTTGCCCGGTAATCCATGCGTCTAATGAGAGAAGTTTTTTCCTAAGCGGAGCAACTTTACGAATGCCGCAGCATTGCTTATGGCCATCTTCGAAAAAACTAAATAGACCTTTTTCATGAGTGAATTTATCGAGTTCTTCTTTATCTGGAGATAAAATATGGATAGGTAAATTATAATGCTTACGCACAGTTTCTAAAAACTGGTAGGTTTCAGGAGGAAGTCGCCCTGTATCAAGAGAGAAAACCTGCACATTTTTTTTAGCCTTAACAGCCATATCAATCAAGACAACATCTTCAGCGCCACTAAATGAAATTGCAATATTGTCAAAAGCAGCTAAAGCACTATGGATGATTTTTTGTGCAGCGGTGGTATCATTTGATTGTATAAAGTGATTTATATCAAATTCAGTCATAGGAAATTCCGAGTTAATCGTTAATGGCTCGACTGTAACAAGATGTTGAAATTAGAGGAAATAAAAAAGCGGACTAACCTTATAATGTAAGGTTTATAACAGCATGAGGCCTTTGATCGACAACGTCCCTAGAGCATTTGCGGTGCTAAAGCTTTGTATAATCCGTATAAAATTCCTGCTGTGAGGCCCCAGATAGTAATACCTTGATAGGTAACTTCAAAGTAACCTGTGTGTATATCTGAAAGGTTCTTTCGCGTGAAGATATAATTTTTGGGTGTGAGTAAATAGTCTAATGGGACCCAATGAGTGGATTCTACTTCATCTTGAGACAATACCATTTTTTGTAAATTAGTTACTTCTGCGATCACGGGTTTCACGCAAAAGCCTGATATGGTTAAGTAATCCCCCAGTTCACCTATAAGTTGGAAACAATCGGGTGATAAACCAATCTCTTCATGGGTTTCCCTAAATGCTGTTTGGATTAAGCTTGAGTCTTCTTTATCATGTTGACCTCCAGGGAAAGCCATTTGCCCTGGATGATTGCGTAAGTGTTTTGCTCTTTGGGTTAATAGAATATGCAACCTACCTGCTGCGTCTTTCCAAATGGGCAGTAAAACCGCTGCGGTTTTAAATGAGAGTAGATTGGTTTTTGAGTCCAGTCTTATTCCAGGGTTGAGCATGATACTGTCAGACTCATATTTATTAAACGCCGCACGAATCTGTTCCAGATTTGGAGACAGAGCGGGAGAGACTAAAAAACGTTTAATATCACTCATATATCAATCATCTACTTCTTTGAAGTGTTCTTCTAGAGTATGGGTTAATTTACCAACTTTTGTAAAAGTTTCTTGATATTCTTCTTCACACTTTGAATCTAAGACTAAACCACCTCCGGCCCAACAATGGATATGTCCCTTATCAGCAACCAAAGTTCGTATGGTTATGCTTGAATCCATTTCTCCATTACTGCTGAAGTAGGCAATTGAACCACAATAAGCTGACCGAATATGGGGTTCTAATTCGTCGATAATTTCCATGGAACGAATTTTAGGTGCACCAGTAATTGAGCCACCGGGGAAGCCTTTTTGAAAAACATTAAAATGTTCCCAGTTGTGTGAGATCTTGCCAGTTATTGTGGATACCAAGTGATGGACGTTTGCATAACTTTCAAGTGCAAACAATTTTGGGACTTTTATACTGCCAGTTAAGCAACTCCTTCCCATATCATTTCTCAGTAAATCAACAATCATAAGATTTTCGGCTTTGTCTTTATCTGAATTTAGCAGATCTTGTGCCAACCTTTGATCTTCTTCAGGTGTTTGTCCTCTAGGGCGAGTTCCTTTTATTGGTTTTGATTGAACTTGGGTGTCCTGACATAAGAAAAAACGTTCTGGTGAGTGGCTTAGAATGGATTGATTGGAGGATACATCTATATAGGCCGAAAAAGGCGTTGGGCATTTTTCTCTAAGTGTTTGGTAAGCTGAAAATGTATCACCATTGCATTTTGCACTAAATCGTTGCGCAAGGTTTACTTGATAACAATCACCTGCACGAATGTAGTGCTGCACTTGATTAAATTTTTGTGAGTAGTCAAAAGCAGACATGTTCGATGTGAACTTTTGTTGCAAAACAAAGGCATTGGATTTGCTGTCTTTATTTCTTCCAAATCGATTTATGATGTCTTTTTCAATAGACCGATCACACCATGGAGTAAGCAGTAAAACGGTTTCTTTTGACTTATGAAGGCTAATAATCGCCCAGCCGTACAGTCCTGCAACAATATCTGGTAAATCAATGTCTCGCTTGGTTGTTTTGGGCAATTCTTCTAAGTATCTACCACTTTCATAAGAAAAATAGCCAACAACGCCCCCTGTAAAAGGGTACTTTTTAGATGCGTTTTTTGCCCATGACTCATTGCAAATACAAGCGAGTAGGGAATCGATAGTTTGGAAAGGTGTATGTCCCTCGGCTACCTTGTATAGCTCCTTATCCTTCCATATAAGTGAATGAGTCCCCTGAACCGCTTCCACTCTTGCTAATGGGTCTGCAACGATAATATCACATTGAGTGTCTGAGAATGTTTTGTGATTACTGTCTAAAAGTATTGGTAATGGGAGATCTCGAAAGTTTTCGAAAAGCTGAACTAATTCTTCTTGGTAAGGAAGATTTATCAGTCTGATGTCTGTCATAATAAACCTAAGGAATATAAAGTTTGTTATTGTATCGACATAATCTAAGTTCTCACAGGTATATTATAAAGTGTCTAGTGTTTTTTTCTTCAAATCATCCAATACTCTCTTGGCATATAGAAAATATTATAATACTCAAGCTCCAAAAGGTTCATGTTTGCTTTTACTTCACGGTGCGGGAGTTGGAGGTGAGCTGACTTGGGAAGGCATGTTGCCCTATTTAACCCATTGGGAAACAATATTGGTTCCTGATCTAAAGGGCATGGGAGACAGTTATGCTCATTCTGGAGAAGAAAGTCCTGTTAACGTTATTGAGTTAGCGGAAGACATTCATGCATTAACTCAGACACTAGATTGGGAAAAATTTGATGTAATTGGCTATTCTTTAGGCGGTTTAGTAACTCTACTATTGAATAAATTAAGAGTTGCACAAGGCGCTCAAAAACTAGAAAAATAGTATTAATTGAGCCTGCTATATTGGACCGTTCGGATTTATTGGAATTACAAGAATTACGTAATAAATATCGATCAGCGTCGGATGTGATTCGTAAAACTGGAGACGTGGAATTGGGCGTTTCTCGTTTTATGGATGGAGTCTCTCCCAATAGAAGAAAGCAAGCGGTGGCTGAAGAAATTACTAAGTCTCGTCTGGCTCATCGTCCTTTTGGTTTTGCCTATGCATTAGACTCAGTGACCAATTTGGTTGATGAGTATGTCAAAGAGCCTCATTTGCGAGAGGAGTTATTAAACCTAACCCATCAAGTATTAATTTTCTCTGGCAATATGAGCCATGAGTCATTAATACAGCACTACAAAGAGTTAGAAAAACGCTTTGATCATTGGCGTCATTATAATATTGCTGGAGCTGACCATTCGTTACCATTTCAAAAACCAAGGCAAATTGGAAAAGTGATTAATGACTGGTATTTATTCGAAGAAACGCAATAATGATTGAGTAACGATCTGTTTTTAAAATACTTTTTATTAAAATAAAAAAAACGCACAAATTGATTAAAGTTTGTTCTACTAGAGCCGATAAGGTTGTATACAGTAAATTTATTAGGTTTTTGACCAAGGCGGCAGATAATGTCTGATTTTTTTAAAGCAGCGAGTGATTTATCGAAAGTTAACTTCCATAATGACTTTCAAAGGACTGAAAGAGAACTTCAATCTCCTGTTAGTCAAACATTTCGTTCATCTGATAAATACGACCCTGCAAACCAAAGCGCTCGTGTAATGGGCGTCGTCCAAGAACGCTTATTTTCATATGTTTCAAGATCTTCTTCTTCACAAGAAATTACTACGGCAGAAAAAACCGGTGAAGCGAGTAAGAACCAAGCCTCAAAGAATGACTTTTCTCCAGAAGCAGTAAGCCGCAGAATAATAGGTTTTGTTGGTAATTACATGGAGAAGCTACGTGAAGGAGGTGCGAGTGAAGAAAGGCTAAAAACGGTATTCGAATCTGCTCAATCTGCTGTTAGCAAAGGCATTGAAGATGCTACGGAAAAACTTGCTGGGTTAGAGTGGTTGACGGACGGTGTTAAAACCAATATTGCTGATACTAAAACTCAAATTGATAAAGGTTTTGACACCCTTTCAGATCGCTTTTTCGAAACTCAAAAAGCGGCAGAAATTGAAGCTATAAAAAGTGGTGCTGCAATTTCTTCTGAAACCCAATACCGTCGTACCAGTTCTACAGACATTCAAATTGAAACTCGTGATGGTGACACAGTAAGTTTGTCTTTATCAGCATTACAAGCGTATCAGGAGCAAATAGCTGCAGCGAGGGTAGACAGTGATTCAGGCAGTGCCAGTGAATATTCTCGATATACAAGCAGTCAAAGCGAGTTTGCTTTTGAATTCTCATTGGATGGCGAGTTAGATGATGCTGAATTAGAGGCGATTAACTCGCTGGTAACGGACTTGGCTGATGTAGCAGATACGTTTTTTAGTGGTGACATGAAATCTGCATTTGAACAAGGGCTGAAGCTTGGTTATAACTCGGATGAACTTTCTGGTTTTGCTATGAATCTAAATTATACAGAATCATTTCGTCAATCTAGTGCTGCTGCGGCCTACGGGAAAACTCAGGGCAATTCAGAAAATAACTTAGGGCAGTCTGTTGTTAAGCCTCTAGCAGAATACAATAAAGCATTGAGTGACTCGGTGGAGAGAGTGAGTGCTCAATTTGATAATATAAACGAAGTCGCTAGCCAAGCTCTAGATCGTATTCTTGAAATGCGAGCTGAATGGGAAGAGAGGAAGCAGAACTTAGCGGAAATTTTGGGCTTTAGTAACTCATTACTTTCAAATGCACTGTCTAGAAATGAAGCGGTTAATAGCTCAAATTCTACTGAAACAAATGATAGTGTAGCTGCTCCAGAGGCTGAGGTTAACACTGAGAACGAAAACACTTAAATTGAAACCTTTGCACGACTATTACGCTTGCGAATACTTTGTTAAAAACAAACTCGTTTTATCATCGTTAATGACTTTGTGCAAAGGTCTCAAATTGTTTATTTAGCACTAATTCCAATTTATTGAGATAAGAAACAAGGACGTTTCTTTATGCATAAACCCCAAGGTTTTACCTTAATTGAAGTACTGATAGTTTTGCTCATTGTATCGAGCATTAGTATTGTTCTTTCTTCTTCTAATGCCTTTACATTTTTTGCAACTGAAAATTCGTTGCTAAAAGCACAAGAAAATTTAAGATTATCCTTGTTACGTGCTAGGCAATTGGCAGTAAAATCACAAACTGAAGTAAATGTGTGTGGCGGTGTTTCATGCGGTGGTGATTGGTCTCAAGGCATATCTGTTCAAATGCAAAATGAGACACTCTCTTTTTACCCTTTTCCTGATGACATTAAAGTAATTTGGAAAGGCTTTCCAGTCCATAAATCTTTTATATCTTTCTTATCAAATGGCTTATCCAGTTATCAAAATGGTACTTTTTATCTTTGTGATACAACCTCTTATAGTTATATTCGACTGAATCAAAGTGGGCGATTTTATTCCTCGTCAACAATTAATGTTAAAGCAGAAAATTCGGAGGCTCCTTTATGTTAGAGGATAACACTCTACTTAAATCTGAGTCACAAAAAGGTTGGATTTTACTGGAGGTGATGGGAAGTTGTCTTCTGTTGAGCGTGATTTTAATGGCTTTGCAATCACAAATTCGTGAGCAATGGAGTGCTGTTGATTCTGAGTTTGATAGGCAAAGAGCCCATCAGAAAACATCAGAGTTACTAATAATGCGAGCTATGTTACAAGATCAAACTTGGCTTATAGAGGCGGAGGTAAAAGCAAAAGAGAATTTTTCTGATCAGGGTATTAATCATGACATATCGCGACCAAATTGCCATCGTTGTTCTGGCGTTGAATTAGAGCAGTGGTTTAATAGTCGTTACTAATAAATAGAGAGCTTGGCACGATTACCACGCTTGCTAATACTTTGTTAAAAACAGACTCAAAATGCGTATTTATTACTAATAAACTCCGCTTTTTCGTCTGTTTTTGCCTCGTCTTATCATCGATCATGACTTCGTGCAAAGCTCTCAAATACATTTACAAGGCTAAAGGAATAGCAGGAATGAATAGGTTTATGAACGGACGTTCATCACAGCATGGTTGGATGTTGTTGGAAGTGGTTATCGGTACTTTTATACTTATGATGATATTGTCATATATAACTCCTATCTTAATGCAATCAAAGCGTCATGCTGATGTCATTCAGCATCGCCTTCAAGGTTTGTCATGGTCTGAAGGCTTTAAAGACAACCTAAAAGCTCAATGGCAAACACTTGTATGGAATGGTTGTTATGGTCAAACCGTTTCAACCATTGAGTTAGGGAATAGCAGCTCCTCTAATGTACCTGATCGCATAAAAAATAAATCTCTAGAAAAGAGCAGTGACTGGCTAAAAGGAAAGGCTTCAGATCAATGTGGAACCACTCAAACAGTTCAAGGAGAAGAGGTTGAGTTCTACTCATCTTGTAAGTGGAAGGTAAATCAATCCGTTGTTTTTTCTCAATGTTTAGCTGAGTCTTATGGTTGGATTTCAAAGGTGTCAGGCTCAAACATCACCGCCCAGTTTAATAGTATTACACCCAATGCTGAAGGAAACTGGCCAAGTGGTTTGCTATTCCGTACTGAGCCTTATGTTTGGTATGTGTCTAAGGGGAAAAATAGTCATATGGCACTCTGGAGAACCCCTTTGGATTCAGGGAATTCACTGGAGCTATGGAGTGGTTTGAAAAAAATCGCCATTTACCCCATGTTGGATAGTGATTTAGATGGTGTTTTAGATGAGCTTTCTACGGAATATGGAGAGTATCCCGTTGCACAGTTGAGAGCATTTTGGGTTGAAGCATTGGTTACACATGAAAACTGTCAAGATAGCCAGTCTCTTATGCATGACTATAAAAACTTTCGAGGAGAGACATGGCACTACAACAGTCGCTGTGATTCTATAATTGATTTCATTATTCCTTTATCCGCTTTTTAGTGTTAAATCATGAACAAAGAGAATTATAGGATGCAATATAAAAAGCAATATCTAGGTTATTGGTCCTTTTCCCGTGCTTGGGTGGGGTTTCCAGTTGTTTTATTATCCTTTGCGGTTGCAAGTTTAACTCTGGTATTTTATCAAAAGCTGTCTGATATTCGGCAATGGAATGCATTACAAGCTCCAATTGTTGATGAAGCTAAGTTATGGGAAGGCTTCAGCCAGAAAATTGTTTATAATTTTGATAAGAAAAAAGCGTTGCCCAGTTTGTGTTATGGTTTTTGCCCAATTCAAAAAAGTACATCTTGGCCACATTTAGAAAAAATGAGTGAGGACTTTCAGGTTAGATGGCGTTTGGATTCTTTCAGCTTTACCGATAGTCAAAAAGTAAGTCACGAAAGTTTTCGAATTTGCGCTCGGCTTGGCTCTCAAGAAG
The DNA here is from genome assembly GCA_947493575.1 of uncultured Marinomonas sp. Classification (GTDB taxonomy): domain Bacteria; phylum Pseudomonadota; class Gammaproteobacteria; order Pseudomonadales; family Marinomonadaceae; genus Marinomonas. The sequence continues at coordinate 25,666 of CANLRQ010000006.1, read as the reverse complement.
TTACTGACATGTATGAGGATTCTGTATTGACTCGCTGCTGGTGGCTACGTGAAGTAAACCAAAAGATAAACGTCACTGGATACAGCGTTCTTGATAAAATTTCAGTATAAACAGTCTTTGTTGAAAGTATTTTTAATGCTAACCAACAAAGACTCATTATTTAGAAATAAAAAAGGCGAGGGGCAATTTTTAGTTTGTACAGAGGCCTTTACGCGAAATCATGTGCGACGATAAGACTAGGTTATTTGTCTTTGTGTTCTTGGCTGCAAAAAAAAGTATTTTTAGGGCCTTTCAACGCATGTGATTTAGGTGTATAAATTTTGCAATATTCACATTGAACCATGTCCATGTCTTTTGCTTCTTTTGACGCCGTATTTTTTAAAGAAGCGGTTTTTTTGTCAATTAGGTCTTTGACATTACGAAGAAGCCACCAAAGAAGCAGAAAAATAATAATAAAAACGATGAAACGGACGATCATATACTTTACCTTAGTTGGGTAATTCCACGACAATAAAGCTCTAGTTTAGCAGAGTTAACGAGATAGTAACCGTATGACATTCAGAGTAGCAATGGCCCAGCTTGATATGCTAGTGGGCGACATTAAAGGTAATACTCAAAAAGTAATAACAGCAGCAAAACAAGCAAAACAAAACCATCAGGCGAAAGTGGTTGTTTTTCCTGAATTAACATTGACGGGTTATCCGCCAGAAGACCTATTATTAAGGCCAAGTTTAGAGTCTCGTATTGAACAAGCTCTTGCGGACATTTTAGAGCAAGTTCATGACATTTATGTTGTGGTGGGTTACCCACGACGCATTAATGGAGAATTATTTAATTCGGCTGGTGTTATCTATAATGGCAGTCTACTCGGTGAATATGCTAAGCAAAAGCTACCTAATTACCAAGTTTTTGATGATAAACGTTACTTTTCTGAAGGCCAAGATCCTACTGTTATAGATATTGATGGTGTGAAAGTAGGTTTAAGTATTTGCGAAGACATTTGGCATCCAGAGCCTATTGCTAAAGCGAAAGAGGCTGGAGCAGAGCTTATTTTGAATTTGAATGCTTCACCATTTCATATTGAAAAAATGGGAGAAAGGGAGCTATTACTTCATAAAAGAGCTGTTGAAACTCAGCTTCCTATCGTATACGTAAATTATATGGGAGCTCAGGATGAGTTAGTTTATGAAGGTGGGTCTTTTGCTGTAAATAGTCGCGGACAAAAAATGGTACAAGCACCATGGTATGAAAGCGGGTTGTTTGTGGCAGATTTCATGATTCATGATGAATTAAGCCGTAATGTTTTACCTCGAGTTGAAGTGTGTGCTGGAGATGTTGCGAAAGCCTTAACGATTGAAGAAAGTGTTTACCAATCTATGGTGTTGGGTTTACGTGACTACATTGAAAAGAATCGCTTTAAAGGCATTGTATTAGGGTTAAGTGGAGGTGTGGATTCTGCATTAACACTTGCCGTTGCGGTTGATGCAATTGGTGCTGATCGAGTACAAGCCGTAATGATGCCCTATACCTATACTTCATCCATGAGCCTTGAAGATGCGGAAGAAGAAGCGAAGCTATTAGGTGTTGAATACAGTGTTTTGCCTATAGAATCTATGGTTAAGGCGTTTTCTGATATTTTGGCTCCTGAGTTTGTCGGTTACCCAAAAGACACAACTGAAGAGAACTTACAGGCACGTACTCGTGGAGTAACGCTAATGGCCATTTCGAATAAGAAAGGTTATATGGTGGTTACTACAGGCAACAAAAGTGAGATGGCTGTTGGTTATGCAACTCTTTATGGTGACATGGTAGGTGGATATTCTGTTCTAAAGGATGTGTTTAAAACACTAGTATTTAAACTGTGCCATTATCGTAACTCACTTGGGTATGTTATCCCTGAACGAGTAATTACACGTCCCCCTTCTGCTGAGCTTGCTCCAGATCAAAAAGATGAAGATTCATTACCTGATTACGATACATTGGATCAGATATTACACATGTATATTGAGCAGGACATGAGTGCTGAAGAAATTTTAGCCACGAAACAATTCGAACGCGATACGGTATATCGTATTTTGAGGTTGGTTGATATTAATGAATATAAGCGACGTCAGGCACCAACAGGTGTGAGGTTAACAGCCCGTGGATTTGGGCGTGATCGTCGGTATCCGATGACGAACGGCTGGCACATAGGAGAGTAATAGCGGTTTGCTTACAACACAGCATATTAGTCAAATTAGACTAATATGCTGTGTTTTTTTATGGGTACATTAGAGCTTTTTGAAAATGAATATTGTTGTCTTTGATTCAGGGATTGGTGGTACCAGTGTTTTAGAGCATATACAAAAAAAGCTCCCACATGCCCATTATTTCTACTTTATGGATAACCTCTATATGCCATATGGCAAGTTATCCTTAACTGATTTACATCAACGTTTATTGGGCACTCTGAAAGCAGCTATCCAACGAGTACCTAGAATAGACTTGATTGTTGTAGCTTGTAATACCGCCAGCACACAAGGATTGGATATGTTAAGGAATAGCACACATATTCCAATTGTGGGTGTTGTCCCCGCAATTAAACCTGCGTGTATTATCAGTAAAAAGAATATAGGTCTTCTAGCTACCCCTGCCACTGTTGAAAGCAGTTATACAAACACGCTTATTCAACAATACGCCTTAAATAAATCGGTCTATTTATATGGCTCAACTGCGTTAGTGCATTTAGCTGAAGAAAAATTTTGGAAGGGCTCTATTTCTATTGCAAAAGTGAGAGATGAATTACAGAAATTGTCCATTCATAGTAATGTTGACTGTTTGGTCCTAGGGTGCACTCATTTCCCGTTTTTGAAAAAGGAAATTCAAACGGTATTAGGAGATCAGATTCTGCTAGTTGACTCAGGTGCGGCAATTGCGGAGCGAGCATTTTATTTGATGAAAGATGATTCGTTTGACACACTAAATCCAGTTCCCTCTTTACGAGAGCCTCATCTCCCCCAATACTTTTCAACCGCTCCCGTTCCTTCTACAAATATTGCAGTTGAATGTATTTCTCTAACGTAAAAAGTGATTCTTCAGGCATGTCTAGAAATTTGTACACAAAGTTGCTAGTGATGATAAAGCGAGGTCAAAGCAGGCAAAAAAATGGAATTTATGTGCTAAAAATGAATGTTTTGAGTTGTTTCTAACAAAATATTAGTAATCATAGTAGTCGTGAAAAGGTATCTCGAAAAACACTATCTCATAATAAGGATAGGGAGTTTTGCCTTGTCAAATGAATGAAACCAGTAAGTCAAACCTTCTATTCTTTACAATAGCCAATTAATTGCTGATTGAGCATTTTGTCGATTTTAAGTAAACCCCTATCACGTTTGCCCTATGATACAAACTCAATGGGATAGAAATGAAGGTTTTAAGGGGTATAAAATGATCGGTATTAATAAAGTAAAGCAAATAGTATTAGGAGGTGTCATGACGACAATCCTATGTTCACCTGCATTTGCTGGTGAGTTTTCTTATAAACTAGGGGCTGCTGTCATTGGTTCTCAAGACTATGTTATTGGGGAAGATAATGAGTTACTGCTGGTACCTTATGGAGAGTTTGAGTACGGCATGTTTAAGTTAGACAAAGATGGTTTGACTGCGACTTATGATATTGATGATTCCCACTCTATTAGTGCAGGAATAAATCAACGAAGATCTTCGTTTGACCGCAGTGATAATAAAATCTTAAAGCACTTTGATAAAAGAGACAGTGCCATTGAAATGACGGCCAAATGGATGTTCTCCGTAGAAGATGGAGATATTTCATTGTCTGCAACAGGTGATGTTTCGGATACCCATAATGGTTATGAAATTGGAGTGGAATACTCTAAAAACATGATGGCATTGAACGGCTTGGTTATTCCTAGTGTGTCTTTAACTCTACAATCTGAAGAATTAGTTGATTACTATTATGGCGTGAATGCAAGTGAAGCTACAGCAAATATTGCAGCCTACAAAGGTAAAGAAAGTTTAACCGCTAAGCTCGCTGTCACTCATATTTACAGTTTAACTGAAAACTGGAGTACCTTTACTAATGTGGGATGGCAATACCTTGGCTCGGGCATTACAGACAGCTCTATTGTAAAAAAAGACAATGTTTGGACTGTCGTGTTTGGTGCAGTGTATGATTTCTAAAGCCTGTTGATTATAGAAAAAACCATTTATAAATGCTAATGGCTAGTGACTGGCGAATTTGAATGACTACTCTTTACGGAAAAATAGTATGACCGAAGAAAAAACACGCACTTTTGATAAATGCAGTCTGGCAAAAGATGTCCTACACACGATTTTAATTTGCTACGCCATTGCGGTTGTTATTTGGTGGAGCGGTGGCGGTGAATTTTGGCTTTCATTGCAGATATCTTTGGTGTTTGGTGCCGGTTGCATTTTCTCTATTAGACTAGGTTCTTTCTTTTTTTATGATGCACTCAGTGCAACAGCAATTACTTTACTGGGCTATGCAATCGGAACCATCATTGGAGTGAGCCACTTACTTTATCGAGCTTATGGCAGTATCGATAATATAATGGCCGCTTCATTTTCCGATGTGGTTTTTCGAGTGTTATTTAGTGTTTTAATTACTTATATTTTTTATACCACCCATCGTTTAAATCGTAAGGATAAAGAGCTACAAGAGCAAAAAGTGAAAACGCTCTTACAGGAAAAAAAGCTTGCTGAGTCGAATTATAAAATTTTGCAGTCTCAAATGGAGCCTCATTTCTTATTTAATACTTTGGCAAATATTCGGGTATTGATAGATATAGAGCCTGATGCAGCAAAGAAAATGACAGATAACCTAACCGATCTGTTAAGAGCTTCCATGACCAAAGCTCAAAAACAAATTATTTGTATGAAGGACGAATTAGAAACAGTTAAAGCATATTTGGCGATTCAAAAGGTCAGGATGGGAGATCGACTAGAATACAACTTCTCCATTGATCAAGAGTTAGAAGATGCTGAATGCGCCCCTTTTACTATTCAGCCGTTAGTGGAAAATGCGATTCTGCATGGGTTAGAACCCAGCATTAAAGGGGGAGTCTTAAAGGTGAAAATCTCTAGTGACTCATCTCATATTATTGTTTGTATTCGAAATGAAGGCGGCATTTATCAGGAAGATGGATGGCCAATTCTACAAGCTAAAGGAGGCAATAAGAATGCAAAAGGCAATGGAATTGCTATGAATAATATTAGGCAAAGGTTACATCTTCTTTATGGTGATGAAGCCAGTCTTACACTGCATAAGAATGATGAACAAAATGGGTTGAGTTGTGATGTGACCTTAATGTGGCCAAAACAAGCGAATGTGGGAGACTTAGTATGAATGTATTGGTTGTTGATGATGAGCCCTTACTGCGTTTTCATATGCAAAAATTGCTAAATGAATTATGGGAAGAAGTGGACCATATTGTTACAGCAGGTTCAGGAATGGACGCTCTTAAAATCATTCAAGAAGTCGAAATTCATACAGTCTTTATGGATATTAAAATGCCAGGGATCAGTGGTTTAGATACCGCTAAAGAAATGAGAAATCAGGGCTTTAAAGGAAACCTAGTTTTTATTACTGCTTATGACGAACATGCGATTGAAGCGTTTGCACAAGAAGCCATTGATTACCTATTAAAACCCGTTGAAGAATCTCGTTTACAATCGTGTATTGAAAGACTTATTAAACAAAATAAAACAGAAATCAAATACGAATTGGATGCTGATCAAATAAATCGTTGGTTTCCTAATGAAACGATCACCAATAAGTATTTAGCTTGGATTAATGTTTCTATCGGTGATCGTATTCTAGTGATTAATGTGGAAGACATTTATTGTTTTATTTCAGAAGACAAATACACAACAGTTGTAACACATGATGCAGAATACTTGATCAAAAAGTCCATTAAACAGTTAACCGTTGAATTACACCCAGATCGTTTTTGGCGTATACACAGAGCTGTGATTGTACAAGTTGCTAAAATTAGTCAGGTAAGTAAAGATGAACAAGGCAGATACTGCTTGGTATTAAAGGGGTTAAATAAAACACTTCCTGTTAGCCGAAATAATACCTACCTCTTTAAGCAAATGTAGTTAGAATAGCGTAATTTTTGATACATTATTTTAACTGTTTTAGGTGTGTGAAATGAATACGCAAAATAAAGAAACAATTGCTTCTCCCTGTACCAATGTCTGTAGCTTGGATGATGACGATGTGTGTATTGGTTGCTTTAGAACCGGGCTTGAAATCACCAAGTGGGGTAGGGCAAGCGTGGAAGAGCAAAAAGAAATTTTAAAAAAAGTAAAAATAAGAGAAAAAAACAGCCCTTTTTATAACGAATAATGAATGAGGTTATTCTCTGATGAGCGTTCAGTTGCGGATATAGCCAAATTGATTCAATCTCATGGCTTAGAGGTCATCTGGAAAGATTGGGGCAAAGCGTATAATGCATAAACTTGAGCCCTTTTCTTTGCAAGAAACTCAACCTGTTGACAGACACCTGACAAGCTTTACCTAGTGGTTACCCGAGTTTGACACACAATGACAATTAATCGGTTCATAATGAAGACATCAAAGTGAGTGACAAAGACATCAACAGGAGATCATTATGAATACGAAAAAAATGGGTTTAATGAGTGTAGTTGGTTTTACCGCCTTAATCACGGCCTCTTTAGCAAGCAATGCTATGGCAGATGGTCATAAAAATAAAGGCATGCACGATTCGTCAAAAATGGCTGACCGTTTGGCGCATGTGCTGGAGTTAGACGATGCGACTAAAGCCGAAGTGAAAACATTGTTGGATAAAAACTCAACAGAAATGAAAGCGCTACGTGAATCTCATAAAACTGAGTTGGAAGCATTGTTAACGCCAGAGCAAATTGAAAAGCTTCAAAAAATGAAAAAGCACCGTGGTAAACATGGCAAGTACGGTAAAAATATGAAAGACATGAAGGATAAGATGGAAGATAAGGGTTAGTAGACTTATTCGCACTTTCCCTAGTTATCCCAGTCCTATTGAGTTTGTTTAAACTAGCCCCTTTACAAACCTCGTTAACCCCAACTTTTTCAAGTTGGGGTTTTTTTTATCTCTAAAGGTTGTTGTTTAAGATGAAACCTCTGCAAACAAATCAAAATACGTGGGGAATGTTTTGGATGTGCAACTTGGATCATTGATAGTCACTTGAGAGTTAGAGAAGGCGACTAATGAAAAGCACATAGCGATACGGTGATCGTCATAAGTATCAATCGCCGCATGTTGCACATCTGCTAATGGTTCTACGTAAATGTAATCTTCACCTTCTTCGACTGTTGCGCCAAGCTTTTTCAACTCTGTTGCCATAGCGGCTAGACGGTCTGTTTCTTTTACTCGCCAGTTGTAAATATTACGAATACGAGTCGGGCCTTTAGCAAACAAGGCTGTTGTAGCAATTGTCATGGCGGCATCTGGAATATGGTTCATATCTAAATCAACACCATTTAGTTGATCTCTTTCAGATTCAATCCATGTTGGTCCATAGGTGATTTTTGCTCCCATAGCGGATAATACTTCCGCAAATTTTACGTCTCCCTGAACACTGTCAGAGCCAACGCCATGAACCTTGATCTTACCGCCCGCAATAGCCGCAGCTGCAAGGAAATATGACGCAGAGGATGCGTCGCCCTCGACCATAATTTCACCAGGGCTTTGATATGTTTGCTGTCCTTTGACCACAAAAGACTGATAGTTATTATTCTCAACCACTACACCGAACTGCTTCATGGCGTGTAACGTGATATCAATATAAGGTTTAGAAACCAGTTCACCTTCAACGTGAATGGTAAGGTCTGATTGGGCAAGTGGAGCAGACATTAAAATAGCCGTTAGGAATTGGCTAGAGATGTTGCCTTTTATCGAGACTTCACCACCAGCAAGCCCATTCGCTTTAATAAGTAATGGAGGGTAGCCATCGTTCTCTTGATATTCTACATCAACCCCTAGAGTCTTAAGAGATTCAACGAGATCTCCAATTGGCCTCTCATGCATTCTTGGCTCGCCATGCAAACGGAACTCCCCATTACCTAAGCACAGGGCTGCGGTTAAAGGGCGCATAGCTGTACCAGCATTACCTAGGAAAAGATCGGCTTGCTGGGCGCTAAATGGGCCGCCATTGCCTTCAACAATGCAGGTGTTTGAATCTTCTAGTGTGTACTTGATGCCAAGAGAGGTTAGGGCATTTAACATGTGACGAATATCATCACTCTCTAATAAGTTGGTGATTTTAGTAGAGCCTTTTGCTAAAGCGGCTAGCAATAAAATTCTATTGGATAGACTTTTTGATCCTGGAATCTGAATTTCACCATTAGCAGAAGTTAGGGGGCCAAGAGTAATTGAGTGCATTGTTATTCCTGATGTTTAGATGCGTGATAGTTTAATATTAAAAGTTCGGTAAATTCTGTATCGATAAACAATAAGTTCATCATCATATAATGGGTAATAATCATTACGTTGAGACCTTTGTACGACTACTGCGCTTGTTAGTACTTTGTTAAAAACAGACTGCTTTTGCCTCGTTTTATCATCGTTCATGACTTCGTACAAAGGTCTCTATGTTAATTTAAAGTGATAACGTTAGTGCTATTTTTGTAAAGCAAAGGAATAAAACGTATTGAGGCTGCTCATCTAAGAAGCTAGTCATCAATATCGTCTAAGGACGCGCCGTTTGTTAAAGCTGCCATATCCAGTTCGTTCAGTGTTTGATAAGTGGATTCAATATTTTGAATACGAGCGTGGGAGTCATTATAAGACTCTTGATAAACACTATTTGCAATCATGCTAATAAGCGTCATAACACTGGCATAGGAATCAAATGCAGATACACCTCGAACAGCGCATGGAAAATGCAAGTCGCTGATTTCGCTAGGAGCAACATCAGCATGGTCAGTAATATAGACCAAACGTACGCCTTTCATTTTTATTGTGCCCATTAAGTTCTTCAGCCATGAGGGACGGCGACGAATGCCCATTACAATAACAATGTCCTCAGACGTAAAGGAAGCAATTTCTTCCCCAAGTGTTTGGCCAGGAATGGGCAGTAGCGTGATATTCGAACGACACTGTGTTAATTGTTGGCGCAGATGAAGCCCTAATGCGTAATTGTTGCGGTAACCAATGATATAGACTTTTTGAGCTTGGCTGATCCATCTAATAGCCGTTTTGTAATGTTCGGGATGGATGGATTCGAGAGTCGTTTGAATATTATTCTGATCGCATTTCACATGGTCTTGAAAGAGTGTTGACAGTGTTTGCCCTTCTGGCATTTTCTGAGCAACAGGCGCTCCCCAGCGTCTTGCTGTTCGGACTTGTTTTTTCACTTCTCCAAAATCTTTATAGCCCAGTCTTTGTAATAAGCGAGTTACCGCAGATTTTGACACGCCTGCAAGTTTTGATAATTCTGTAGCAGAATAAGTCGCAATGTCTCCTTGATGATTAAGGATGCAGGTGGCTAATTTCTGTTGTGTTGGAGAAAGCTTCTCGTAAATTTCTTTAATTCGTTGTTCTATTGATTGGTCTTGCATTGTTTCATTGATTTCATAGACAAAGTTTAGAGAATAATGACGGAAAAAAGTGATTCTTGGAAGGATAACTTTGATTGATTGCAAATTGTTTTGAAAAGAGTAGGAATATTGCAACAATCCATTTGAAACAATTGTTTCTTTTGTTTTAATGTGAAATTATTGTTTTGTTAAAACTGTTTTATTTTTTTGTATTTTCAAGGAGTGTCCATGTCTAGTAAATCTTCGAACTGGTACGGTGTTAATTTGGCTTCAGAAAGATTAGGTGCCAAAGCTGTTTATGCAAGTGATGACTTTTTCGCACCTAAAGAGCGCATGTTACAAGATCATGATGCGGTTTTTATTGAAGGAAAATACGATGACCATGGTAAATGGATGGATGGCTGGGAATCTCGTCGTAAAAGGTCCGAAGGGTATGATTTTTGTATTGTTAAGTTAGGCGTGTCTGGACGAATTAATGTATTGGATATAGATACTCGACATTTCACAGGAAATTATCCTCCAGCAGCTTTAGTTCAAGCTTGTTATTCAGAAGGAGAAGTAGATGAAAATACTGAGTGGGTTGATATTACAGACACTGTTGCGTTGGAAGGTGATAAGCAGCACCTTGTAGAGGTTCAAAGCCAACAGGTTTTTAGCCATGTGAAATTAACTATTTACCCTGATGGTGGTGTTGCACGGTTACGTGTTTATGGCGAGCCGAACATTAATTGGCAATCATTTAAAAGTACAACGAATGTTGATTTACTGGCACTGGAGCATGGAGGCCGAGCGATTGAAGCCAATGATGAGCACTATGGGACAATCCAAAATTTAAATCTTCCTGGAAAAGGTCTTAATATGGGAGATGGTTGGGAAACTCGACGCCGCAGAGAACCGGGTAACGACTGGGTGATTATGGCTTTGGGACACGCAGGTGAGATTAATTCTGTTGTCGTAGATACTGCGTATTTTAAAGGTAATTTCCCACACGCATGTTCTATTCAATACGCTAACCTTGACGGGTTACCAGATTCAAGTTTGGCAGCTCAAAGTCTTTATTGGAAAGAGCTGCTTCCTAAACAGTTCTTACAAGCTGATCATGAACATGCTTTTAGTGAAGAAGTGCTCTCAGTGGGTAAAGTCACACATGTGCGTTTAAATATTTTTCCTGATGGCGGTATAAGCCGATTACGTTTGTTTGGAAAACCTGTTTTTGAGTAATTGTTTGTAGGGTTTGCAATAAATAAAGTGGAGAATGTACATGCAGATTGATCGATTAACACCTGAAAGTTTCCAATTATATGGTGATGTGATTGATACTCAAAGCGCAACTACTAACTACCTGATTAATAATGGAACCACATCTCGTTTTCATGATCTGGCACAGGTTGACATTGTATCAAATTCAGAAAACCAGATTGCAAGAGCAGGTATCAGCATTTTTCGTGGTGATGCTCGTGTCTTTCCTTTGAGAATTAGTATGTTAGAACGTCACCCTTTGGGGTCACAAGCATTTATGCCATTGAACCAAAGACCTTATCTGGTGGTGGTTGCCCCCTCTTTGGATGAGCATTCTCCCGATATTAATAATATAAGAGTTTTTTGGGCATCTGCATCACAAGGCGTGAATTATGCATGTGGTACTTGGCACCATCCTCTAATTGCACTGGATGAAACATCGGATTTTTTGGTTATAGATCGAATTGGTGCAGGTCATAATTGTGATGAATATGAATTTTCTGAGTCTTTCGTCTACCAGATAGACAAAGCAGATTTTGCTCAATTTTCCAATTAGGAGAAGAGATATGTTAGAAAGTCATCTGCTCGAATGGCTCAATTTATTTGTAAGGTGGTTCCATATTACCGCTGGTATAGCATGGATTGGAGCCTCGTTTTATTTTAATTGGTTAGAAAATAATTTGGTTCGCGGCGGCCCTCAAAAAGAAGGTATAGCAGGCTATTTGTGGGCAATTCATGGTGGTGGTATTTATCGATTGGAAAAATACAAGTCGGCACCAGAAACCATGCCAAAGACTTTACATTGGTTTAAATGGGAAGCCTATACGACATGGTTAACGGGTATGGGCTTGTTAATTGTGCAGTATTACTTTAACGCCAGTTTATATTTGATTGACCCGGCTGTTTTGGAGCTAGCTCCTTGGCAGGCTGTTGCAATTAGCCTAGTTTGTATTTTGGCTTCTTGGGTATTATATGATGTTGCGAGTAACATGTTGTCGGATAAACCCATGTTATTGGCTGTGTTAGGGCTCGTTGCTTTTGTATTGGTGGCTTATGGACTAACTCAGGTGTTTAGCGGCCGAGGCGCATTTATTAATGTTGGTGCCATGATAGGCACGATAATGGTGGCAAATGTTGCTCATGTTATTATGCCCTCACAAAAAGCTTTATTGGCGGCGGTAGAAAAAGGGGAGGCGGTTGACCCTAAATATGGCGCGAAGGCGTTGCTTCGATCTCGACATAATAATTATTTAACATTGCCTATTTTATTTATTATGGTGAGTAACCATTACCCTTCAACCTATGGCAGTGATATAAATTGGTTGATACTAACTGCGCTGATTGTTCTCAGTGCGGCCATTAGGCATTATTTTAATATTCGTCATAAACCTGAGAAGTCTACTTGGATTTTGCCTGTTGCGTGTTTCTTATTGCTGAGTTTGGCTTGGGTGACACAACCTGAAAGATACGTGCCTCCAGCAGCATCAAAAGTCAGTGAACCCATCCAACAAGATCCCAATAGTCAGTTGGAAGATAGCACCCATCAAGAATCATTAGGCGCGGCGGTTACTAATGTGGATGAGGTCATTAAAGGCGAGCAAACTATTTCATTGCAAACCAGTTTACAAGAGAGTCCACAAGCCAGTTTAGGCGCGCAAGCACAGTCAATTGTGATAGAAAGATGTGCCACTTGCCATAGTGCTCAGCCCAGTTCGCAGATGTTTTCAGCGCCTCCTGCAGGTGTGATGTTTGATACGGCTGAACAAATTGCGACACAAAGAACGAAGATATACCAACAATCAGTACTGCAAAAAACCATGCCTTTAGGCAATCTCACAAAAATGCTGGATGAGGAAAGGGCTGTGTTAGGTGAGTGGTTTCTGTCACACGAATAATATGAGACCTAGACCTTTGCACGAAGTTATGAGCGACGATAAGACAAGGTAAAAGCAAACGAAAAAGCGGCGTTTATAAGTTATAAATGAGCATTTTGAGTCTTTATTAACCAAGTGCTAGCAAGTGTTGTGGTCGTGCAAAGGTCTTGATGTATCTAAAAAATAAATTGATGTTTTTTAGATACATACTTCTAGGCGGATAATCTTGAAACGTTTAGCTGTTTAATTTTTAGCTGTTTAATTTTTAGGGATATTATATTCCCAAAGATGTTGATGCTCTTTAGCAAAACCCACTTTGAGTAGATATTCTTGATACTCTTCCGTTTGAACATTAGCTGTCACTTTGGTAAAAGCAAATTTACTAGCAAAGTGATTGTTGTTGCCAAATAAATAATGACCTAATTTATAGTCTCTATAAGCAGGTGTCACTATGTCTAAATCGATTTCAAAGTGTTCTTCTGAATGTTGAATTCCTGAAACAATTCCAACAACGCGCTCTTGTTCGGTTAATAAAAAATATTCACGGTTAGGGATACTAAGGCGACGTTTAAAATCAGGGTAAATAGTATCAATATCATTAGAGAAGAAATCTAAAAAATGGGCTATGTAGCCTGACTGGCCAGATTCAGAGCCGCTTTTAATGACATTAAAGATAACCTGTGAGCGATAAATTTTAATAAGAAAGAAAACGTTAATACAGGCAATAAACGCATTTACCGCCGCTACAGGGTAAGCGCCGATGATGAATCCATAAGCAGAGAAAGTAATTCCACCTGCTAGGTTTATCCAGCGAAGTCGAACGATTGAGCTCATCATTAGAGATATCGCGACTAAAAACGATGCAACATACCCAAGTATTTCAACCCAATTCATAAATAACCTCAATAGTATTAAATTTGCTCATAAATATTAGGAGCCTTTGCCGCAGCACTTTTTAAATTTTTTGTTGGAGCCACAATGACAAGGGTCGTTTCTACCAATGTTCATGGCTTGCGTTTTAACTAATGGTGTATTGCCCTGTACTTCATGTTCTCCAGATGTATAAAACCAAGCACCATCGATTTTTTGAAATAAAGACCTTTCTGATAAGCGGCCTATGTGTTTACCTTCTTTAAAATGGGCGCAAAATGACACCATTCCTGTTTGATCTTTTTCAGCACCCTTGTCTGTTTCTACTACGTCTAACCTGATCCACTGAGTTTGGTTATTACTGTCTGCGATGTCGTTAGCCGTTTGAGCTTGGCCAGACTCCAATTTTTGTGTTGCGACAATGTAATCAAAATTGTTTAACGTGAAAGCAGAATAACGTGATCTCATTAAGGCTTCAGCTGTTGGGGCCGTGCCTGGATTATTATGGTACATAGCACAACACATTTCATAAGGGCGTGCTGTGCCACAGGGGCAATGACTCGGTGCCGGCATATTGTCTATCCTCTTTATCGCCAAAAAATTCCCAAGGTGCGTATAATACCCTTTATTTTATTGTCTAACAGGAATAATTAGTGACTTCTTCAGCACCCACATCGTTTTTTTGGTTTGATTTTGAAACTACAGGCGTTGATCCAGCCAAAGATCGTCCTATGCAGTTTGCAGGCATTCGCACAGATCTTGATTTTAACCCTATCGGTGAGCCAATTATGTTTTATTGCCGATTAGCTGAGGATGTACTGCCTAATCCTGAAGCTTGCTTGCTTACAGGGATTACACCTCAGGATGCAAATAGAGAAGGTCTGTGCGAAGCGGAGTTTATGCAAGCAATTGAAAAAGAAATGTCTGTCCCTGGAACCTGTTGTCTTGGGTATAACACCTTACGATTTGATGATGAGGTAGTTCGTTTTGGTTTCTATCGGAACTTTATTGATGCCTATGCAAGAGAATGGCAAAACAACTGCTCTCGTTGGGATGTTATTGATTTAGTACGGATGGCTTATGCTATTCGCCCAGAGGGAATTAAATGGCCGGAAGATGCTGAAGGTAATGTGTCCTTAAAATTAGAGGCGCTTACTAAGGCCAATGGTATTATGCATGAACAGGCCCATGATGCATTATCCGACGTGTATGGAACGATTGAAATGGCGAAGCTTATTAGGCAAAAGCAGCCCAAATTGTTTGATTACTATTTTAAAATGCGTCAAAAATCTGAACTGCATACTTTTATTAATACCTTTAAAATGACGCCTTTTTTACACATATCAGGTATGTTTGGTCGTGATAAAAAGTACGCTGCGTTTGTTGCTCCTATTGCTGCTCACCCAACTAATAAGAATGGGGTAATACTGTTTGATTTAATGGAAGACGCTCAAGTTTTGTTGGACTTGTCGGTTGAAGATATTCGTAAGAGAGTCTTTAGCACGGCGGATGAACTGAATGGCGAAACTCGGATTCCCTTAAAAGTGGTGCATTACAATCGTTGCCCTGCTGTTGCACCAAGTGCTTTCTTAAAAGACACTGCAGTTGTCCAGCGATTAGAACTGAATGGAGATACATGTCGTAAAAACTTATCGATTATTAAAAGTTCTCCGGGGCTTGCAGACAAGATATCGAAAGTGTTTATACAAGAGTCGGCTCCCATCCATAAAGATCCAGATCAAATGTTGTATTCGGGAGGGTTCTTTTCAAGTGATGATAAGAAGCGTATGGAAACCATTCGTACGACCGCACCAGAGTATTTGAATGAGCTGTCTTTGTCCTTTGATGATCGTCGCCTACCTGAGATGCTGATGCGCTATATAGGAAGAAATTACCCAGATCAGTTATCTGACACTCAGCGTGAAGAGTGGGAAGAATATAGGCGTCTTCGTTTGATGAATGTTGATGGAGGAGGTAGCATTCATATGGAAGCGTATTTTTCAAAGTTAAACCAACTAGCACAAGAACCTGAACTAACGCATACCAAACAAATTATGCTACAAGACTTAGCGGATTATGGGCAAAGTATTTATCCCTTGAACGATGAGTACTAATCAAAAGGAAGAATAATGAGTGAATTAAATCGCGGTACTTCTTGGTTGATAGGGCTATCCGCATTGGTCATTATCATTGCAGGGCTTAAAGCTGCATCTGAGATCGTTGTACCTTTTATGTTGTCGGTATTTATTGCCATTATTTGTGCGCCTTTTTTAGCGGCGTTAAGGCATAGAGGTGTGCCTACTTGGATTGCTGTCACCATTATTATGCTGTTGATTTTAATTAGTGTCGGTTCTTTAGGGATTTTTGTGGGAGCTTCTTTAGATGGTTTTTATAAAGAGCTACCCACCTATAAAATTAGAATGACTCAAGAGCTTGGCGGCATTATTGAATTATTGAATCGTTTTGGTGTCGAGGTTTCAACAGAGCAATTGAGGGGATATTTTGACCCTTCTGTTTTAATGCAGGTAGTTGCCAACACATTATCAGGGCTGGGTAATGTATTGACGAATACATTTTTAGTGATCATGACCGTGGTGTTTTTATTGTTTGAAGCGGCCGACTTTCCTGAAAAATTGTCCCATGCGTTGGGGGATGCGCGTTCTTCTTTGAAAAACTTTAAAGACTTTGCCAGTGCTGTAAACCGTTATCTAGCTATTAAGACCATTGTGAGTATTCTAACGGGCTGTGTCGTTAGTCTTTGGTTATTTATTCTTGGTGTTGATTTTCCTATCTTATGGGGGGTATCCGCTTTCTTCCTAAACTTTGTACCAAATATAGGTTCTATTATTGCTGCCATTCCTGCTGTTATGTTGGCGTTTGTCCAACTAGGTGGATTTGCCGCAGGCTTAACCGCACTTGGGTATGTGGTTATTAATCTGGTTGTGGGCAATGTTATCGAGCCAAGGTATATGGGGAAAGGGTTAGGTTTATCTACTCTAGTTGTCTTTTTATCATTGCTTTTGTGGGGGTGGGTTTTTGGCCCCGTTGGTATGTTGTTATCAATCCCGTTGACCATTATTGTAAAAATCGCAATGGAAGCTAACCCTAAAACCCATTGGGTTGCAGTGATATTGGATGGCCATAGAAGCTAGATTAAAGATCATTGGTAATGATGGCCCTCGCTCCTTCCGACATTGTGTGACGGTATACAACGCAATTGAATATTTATAAGGCAAAAAGTCTTCGTCTTTTCTGCTTGCGTCACTGTCGTCGTCAGCGCAGAAAAGACAGAAGCCTTTATGCTTTTTACTCTAGTTCCCACGGTCTCCGTGGGAATTCATACCGTGTTATTAGCTGCATTCGTGTTCATTACTATGCTGGAGCGTGGGAACGAAAAATTCGCCAATTGTCCCAGAGGCAGACATCATTTGACGTAATTAAAGAGACTTTTTTATCTTGTAGGGTAAGTCGGAAAAGCCGCAGGCGCCTTCCGACATTATTAGGTTGTATGCAACACAGAGGGCTATGCACAAAGCAAAAAGCCTTCGCCTTTTCTGCTTGCGTCACTGTCGTCGTCAGCGCAGGGCTTGTGTAGGTCCGGACTTCAGGCCGACAAATGTACCTCTTTGCTTACAACTACCTTGGAACACAAAAGCCTTCGTCTTTTCTGCCTGCGTCACTGTCGTAGTCAGCGCAGGGCTTGTGTAGGTCCGGCCTTCAGGCCGACAAATGTACCTCTTTGCTTACAACTACCTTGGAACACAAAAAGCCTTCGCCTTTTCTGCTTGCGTCACTGTCGTCGTCAGCGCAGAAAAGACGAAAGGCTTCATGCTTTTTATAGGGTAAATAAAAAACTAACTGTTTGAAATTATTA
Organism: uncultured Marinomonas sp.; assembly: GCA_947493575.1. GTDB lineage: Bacteria > Pseudomonadota > Gammaproteobacteria > Pseudomonadales > Marinomonadaceae > Marinomonas. Next base: position 8,247 of record CANLRQ010000006.1, on the reverse strand, counting down.
GATTAACTGAATGAGGGGCTTCTAGTGCTTGATCTCGGTCACTTAAACAGCTTAGTATTTTTTGAATTTCATTAGCTTCTAAAACAATAGGTAAACGTCGGCCTTGCTTAGCATGTTGAAATCCCAAATCTCCTAAAGGCTGATCAAGTAGTTTGTTATACAAAAAAGCAAGTGCATTGAGTGCCGATTTTTGAGTATTGATTGCTACGTTTTTTTCTACGGCAAGAAACGATAAAAAAGCTCTTACCTCTTCAGCCCCCATATTGTTGGGGTGCTGGAGTTTATGGAATCGAATAAAGTATTTAATCCAATATAGATAAGATTTTTCTGTTTTTAGGCTGTAACCACGCAACCTTAACTCATTACGAATGAAGTTAAGAAAAGGGCTTGAAGACATCACACACTCCTTGTGGATAAAATAATAACCTGTATAAATATACAGTCTATTTTTGGTGTTGCCAATATTACGCTCGTTTTGTCTAAAAAATAACCGTGTGTTTGCTCGAATTGTATTAGCAGGAATGTGAAAAATGTTTTAGTATCAATACATAAGAATTCATGGATCGTTCTTTTTCATAAATAACGCGCTGTGGATAAACGATATAACGCGCATGCTCGTTTTTCCTGCTTTTAGCTTTGTGGGAAAGCTTATAATCTTCTTTTGATTCAAAATCTTATAAGGATATTTGGATGCTTTTGGAAATGTGTAAACACGCATGCGCACTATTAAAATAATGAAATGGACACTCCCTTCTATACTGATTATGTCAGTTTAAAAAGGAGAAAAATCATGAAAACTATTCATACTATTGGTATTGATTTAGCAAAGTCTGTTTTTCAGTTATGTGCTTTTGATAAGGCCGGAAAAAAGATTATTAATAAAGTATTACGTCGAAACCAAGTGCTTCGTTTTTTAAATAATCTTGAGCCTTGTTTGATAGGAATGGAAGCTTGTGGCAGTTCTCATTATTGGGCAAGAGAAATTAAGAAACTAGGGCATACAGTGAAGTTAATGCCACCGCAGTATGTAAAGCCTTACGTAAAAACGAATAAGAATGATGCAGCGGATGCAGAAGCAATCTGTGAAGCGGTAAGTAGGCCAAATATGCGTTTCGTTTCAGTTAAAAGTGAAGAACAACAAGCTTTGCTTTTACTTCACCGAGAGTGTGATGGAGCAGTTAAAGAAAGGACAGCTTTGATCAATCGAATTAGAGCGAGTTTGCAAGAATTTGGTGTGAGTATTCCATCAGGAAGATACCGTTTGAAAATGTGGTTTAGAGAGGATTTCTCTTTGGTTGAAGAGAGCCTGCCCAAAATTTTGTGCCATCATGTTAAATCGATGCAATTACGGTTAACGGATTTAGAAAATTATATTGAAAGCTTAGATGATGAAATTGATCGTGCGAGCCAAGAAAGCAGTGAATGTGAGGCAATTAGAGAAATTCCAGGTGTTGGTCGATTAACGGCATCTGCTTTAGTTGCTAGTGTAGGTGATGCTAAGGCTTTTTCATCGGGTCGTCAGTTATCTGCGTGGCTAGGTTTAGTGCCAAGTCAACATTCAATCGGTGGAAAATCGCTTTTATTAGGAATAAGTAAACGCGGTGATTCTTATCTAAGACGTATGTTTATACATGGCGCGAAAGCGGTAATAAGGCATTTGAAACCGGGTAAGCCTTATTATGAATGGGTTATGAATTTGCAATCAAGAATGCATAAGAACAAAGTGATTGTTGCATTAGCGAATAAATTAGTAAGGGTTGTTTGGGCGGTGCTTGCACGAGATCAAAAGTACAAAGCTCAAATGGTTTAAATAATGAAGTAGTGATACACCAAGTTTTGCTTAGTAAAAAAGAGTGATGACAAGATAGGTAAGACCGTGACTTGGAAATTCTGGGACTAACATCGTTTCGTTGAAAACGCCAAAATGATTAGAACCAAGTCAGCGGAGTTCATCGGGGATAAAAGCCAATAGAGCGTTATATAAAATCCGAATAGATGGCTGCAAAACTACTCTTGTTAATACTTGATTTTGCTTGCAAAAATCGGAGTGTCCATAGATGTTAGGCTCAAATTTGAAATCGATCACTATTAAGGAAACGTAAATTGAGTATCGAGTTTTTAGAAAGTGACTTTGATAAAGTGAGTTATCTAGTCAACTTGCTCACTGCGAGAGCAACAGGACTAGCGGCTGATGATCATGAATTTGAGGTTCTTCGTCACGAACTGCTAAGCAAATCGAATCTATCATCGATGCTTCCCAACTGGCTTCGCCAACATCGTAATCTTGATTCTTTTTGGGGTTTTATCCAGCCAAAATTCAAGACATACGCAGAAAGGCGAACATTCCTATCTGAACAATTTACACCTCTTTTAGATGCACTTGAGTTTGGTCAACCGATTCAACAATCTAGCCCACAAGTTCCTGCGCAAAGTTTTTCTCTCTCGCCACCTAAAGTAGCTAGAAATAAACGAAAAGTGTTTATAGTGCATGGGCGTGATAATGAAGCCAAACAAGAAGTAAGTCGCTTTATCGAAAAACTTGGCTTAGAAGCCATTATATTACATGAGCAGGCTAGTTCAGGAATGACCATTATTGAAAAAATCGAGCACTACTCGAATGATGCAGATTTTGCTCTTGTTCTTTATACCGCCTGCGATCTTGGGCGTGGTGTTCATGAGTCAAAAATACCACCAAAGAATAGGGCTCGCCAAAATGTAGTGTTTGAACATGGGTACTTAATGGCTAAGCTGGGGCGAAAAAATGTATGCTCATTAGCCAAAGGAGACATTGAAACACCAAATGATATAAGCGGTGTCGTATATGTTTCTCTAGATGAATATGGCGCGTGGAAGACTGAGGTTGCCAAAGAACTGAGAGCATGTGGTTATGCAATTAGCAACGTTTTCTGATTACCGCGCCAAGCCTAACAAACGCATGTTGTCGGACTGGTTTTCCGCTGCGCTCAAAACCAGCCGCAAATGCGGACGTTAGGCCACAAGGAGTAAGTAGTGAAAATTGAAAGTATATGGATTAAAAACTGGCGCTCTGTAAAAGAAGAAAAGCTAAAAGCACAAGATCTAATGGTTATCATTGGTCAGAATAACCACGGCAAGTCGAATCTTTTATCTTCCGTCTTATTCTTCTTTGGTGAGATAAAGCAACAAGATCTGGACTTCTTCCATGGTTCTTCTGAACTATTTGTAGAAATTGAGTTTGGTGATCTTGATGAGTCAGATAAAACTACTTTCAAAAAGTATTTAACTTCTGAGGGAAAAATAGTCGTAAGAAAAACAGCCTTTTTAGGTGGTAGTTTTGAATACCGAGGATACATAGAAAATCCATCGGAAGATTGGCTTCAAGAAGCGAATGCTTCTGCTTACACAAAAAGAGAACTAGCGTCCAGCCTGCCATTCCATCCTTATATTCCTGATTCTGGACGAATCACCAAGCAAAACATCATCGACGCCCAAAACGAATACATCAAAAACAACAGGGAAGATATTCAATTCGCTTTTGAGCTTGAGACTACAAATTTTCTGGGGTTGAAAAGTGTAGCAAAGGGAATATTTGGTGAAGTTTACTTTATACCAGCTGTAAAAGAAGCATCGGATGATTTTTCTTCTAAAGATTCTAGTGTTTTCGGAAAAATGTATGCTGATGTTGTAGATTTGATGTCTGAGCACAATAGAGACTGGAAGGAAACAAAGGAAAAACTCGGAAAACTATTTTCCACCCTGAACAAAAAAGATCATGAAGGTAACGACAATAATGATCGACCTAAACAATTGACTGACTTTGAGCAAGAGTTAACTGATGAGCTAGTTGCGTGGGGTGCTAAAGTAGATATTGAAGTAAGTGCTCCTGATATTGAGAATGTATTTAAAGCAAATACTCAGGTTTGGGTTGATGACGGTGTTCGAACTGATATAAAACGAAAAGGACACGGTTTACAGCGAGCTCTCACAGTTGCGCTAATACAAGTAGTTGCTAAAAAAGCTTTTGCCGAGGCAGAATCGGCGGAAGAACAAGGAAATAGAAAAGCATCAAATTCTAGATACTTTATATTCGAGGAGCCTGAGCTTTATTTACATCCTCAAGCGCAAAGGTCGTTATTCGACTCATTCGTTGCTTTGTCTGAGTCAGGAAGTCAAGTGATCCTCTGTACGCATTCAAGCGGTCTTATTGATGTTGAGCGTTATAAGTCTATTTACATAGCAACAAAGAATGATGAAGTAAACGGAACTAAGGTTAAGCAATGCACCGAAGATTTGTTTGAAGGAGATTCAAAAAAAGACTTCAATCTTTCCTACTGGATCAATCCTGATCGTGGTGAATTATTCTTTGCCAGTAAAGTTGTGTTGCTAGAGGGAGCTACAGAAAAAACTGTATTTCCTCTATTGGCTAAAGAGTTAGGTGTATTTAGGTACGAATATACTTTAATCGATTGCGGTTCAAAAGATAATATCCCCCTTTACGTTAAGCTTATGAATAAGTTTTCTATCCCGTATGTCGCTGTTTATGACAGAGATCATCAAGCTCACAAAGGGGTAGATGCAATTGCGTCGGCAGATCGATCAACACAAAAAATTGTTGATGAAATTGATATCAATATAGGTTCTTCGGTGGTATTGGAAAATGATATAGAAGAAGAGCTTGGCTTGCCAAATGGTGGAAGTAGCAAACCTTATGTGGCATTAAGTCACATTACCGCAGAAGGCTTCGCGGTCACTCCACAAATGGATCAAAAAATCAGAGCAATTTATGACGCAGAGGCCTAACAAGTTGCTGCACTCGGAAAAATTACTCGCTGCGCTCCTAATTTTCCGGTGACAAAGGCGTTAAATTCCATCAGGCCATAGTGTCCCTTTAATATCTAAATAGGAGGCATTGTGTTATTATTCATGGCTTATCTTTTCTTCTTCTCGATAAGCTGGCATTCTCGCCTGTCGATTTTGTGATTTCAATCCATCTTCTTTGAATTCATTTCATAACACCGACTTCTGACCCAACTGGGTCTAATCCAATGGAAATATGAAATGAAAATAGAAATAATTACGTCTCGAAATTCAAAATTGAAGGAAACCGGTTTTGGTTCGCTGCTTGCTTGTGGCGACGTACTGGATTCTATAGAAGGTATGGGACATTCGGTTTCAGTTACAATTTGCGAAACGCTTGAAGACTTAGAAAGTGTCGTTAGGCGAGCCCCAGATCTGGTAGTTTTGGCTGCGAAGTACATGCCAATTGAAGGGCAGGAAGATATGTGGTTTTCTGAGTATTTTGAACAAAACCACATCACATTTTCGGGATCAAATCGAGAAACACTTAAGTATGACTCAGATAAGGTCTTCGCCAAAGAACGTTTAACGAACCTAGGTATTAAAACCGCGAAATATTTTACGGCAATACCCGATCAGTATAGGTGTAAAGAGGAGTTGCCGATTTTATTTCCGCTGTTTCTTAAACCATTGGATGCCGCCAATGGAAATGGAATTGATGACAGCTCTTTTGTTGAAAACTTTTCCGAATTTAGAGAAAAGTTATTGTCTTTATATAAGATATATAAACAGCCAGTGTTAGTAGAAGAGTATTTAAGTGGAAAAGAATTTACGGTAGCGGTCATTAAGAATAGGGGTGGAAATATAACAGTATCTGCAATCGAAATAGCTCCTCCTGAATCTTCAGGGGGATTAAAGATACTTGGATCCGCCGCAAAGATGAGTGATACAGAAACGCTTAAAAAAATCGAACGTCATGACATGGATTCTGTCAATGAACTTGCCGTAGCTTCTTTTCAGGGGTTAGGCGCTCGAGGGTTTGGCCGGATTGATGTAAAGATGGACGATTTCGGGATTTGTTATTTTCTGGAAGCTAATTTGGTTCCTGGAATGAATCAGGGTACAAGTTACTTTCCTCGAGCATGCGAAATCGAAAACAAAATGTCATACGATGATGTAATTAAACTCATACTAGATGAGTGTTTGCAAAGAGTAGGTGTCGAAAAGGAATTTAATCGGGTAGCCGGAGGTTTCTAACCTCCAGCCCCCACAACACCCTGCATGCGGCTCCGTACAGGGCAATGTATCAGGGCAATGTATGACACCCATTACTTGGGCAATGTATGACACCCATTACTTTATTGATGTTTCTCTAATCACTGTCTAAACTAAAAAGCCAAACTCAAGGATGAGGAAGAAGTTATGCCAAGGGCCAGAAGCCAACATGTCAGTTTGTCTGATACTCCGTATAAAAATTATATAAGACATCCATCTATTTAATTTATATATTTCAATAGGTTAGTGGATATCATTAAAAACAGCCAAGTGTCATAAGTCACGTTCAGAGATAACAAGGGTAAAAATATCAAGTTGTGAAGCCTTAGGGGCGTTGCTTGCCTAATCCTTAGCGTTCGAGTAAAAGTATGGGAAAGCAATACATAAAATATAAGAAACACGAAGGGATTTAAACGTCACCTTCGAAGAATACAAAGAAACACCGCGATATAAACAGAGACGTCACCAATCTTGAAAAAGCAAATTCCCTATAAATAAAGCGGCCATTCAACAAACGATTATAACCATGGTTGCGCCACTGTATAGCCGCTTAGTAGTTAAAAGCCTTAATTGGAGATTGTTATATATGGAAACAGAAAGGCTTAAGCTACTTCCACCGTCAATGGAGTATCAGCCTTTGATGCTCGAAGCTATACTAGAAAGCCAAGACGAGCTTGGTGTTTATCTTTCTTGGGTTCCATATGCGTTGACTGAGACAGAATCCATCGAAAATACAAAGCAGGCTATCAGCAATTTTGAGAACTTTGAAGGTGAGTTACGATATTCAATCATCGATAAAAGCACTGATCGTTTTCTAGGAACAATAGGGCTTATCATTCGTGACAAAACAGTTCCGTACTTTGAAATTGGTTATTGGCTACGTAGTTCGAGCGTTGGTTATGGCTTCATTTCGGAAGCAGTCAAAGCTGTAGAAACTTACGCATTCAAAGAGCTTAAGGCTAATAGCGATACATACGTGACACCCATTACTTTATTGATGTTTATTTAATTACTGCCTAAACTAAAAAAACCATACTCAAGGATGAGGAAGAAGTTATGCCAAGGGCAAGAAGCCAACAAGTCAGTTTGTCTGATACTCCGTTTTATCATTGCATCAGCCGATGCGTCCGCCGTGCTTTTCTGTGTGGTGAAGATTCAGTTACAGGAAAAAGTTTTGAACACCGTCGAGGATGGATTGAAGCTCGAATTCTATTTTTATCTCAAATTTTCTCAATTGATATCTGTGCTTATGCCGTGATGAGCAATCACCTTCACCTCGTATTACATGTTGATGATAAACAAGCAAAAAATTGGTCTACACATGAAGTATTACGACGGTGGCATTCTCTTCATAAAGGCACATTATTTACCCAACAATTCGCTCGTGGTGATACTATGCCAGAGTATGCTGTTGAATTGGCTGAAAGATCGGCTGCAATCTATCGTGAAAGATTGTCGGATATCAGTTGGTTTATGAGGGAGTTGAACGAGCCGATTGCTAGGCAAGCGAATTTTGAAGATGAATGTACAGGGCGCTTCTGGGAAGGGCGTTTTAAATCTCAAGCATTATTAGATGAAGCCTCGATTCTTGCTTGCATGGCGTATGTCGATTTAAATCCGATTAGAGCGGGCATTGCTACTACGCCTGAAAAATCGGAATTCACCAGTATCAAAAAGAGAGTGGAGGCGGCTGAAAAAGGAAAGCAGCCAAAAACCTTGTATCCGTTTGTTGGTAATGAGCGAGCAGATACAAAAGCAGACAAACTAAACGGAATCTCATTTAAACTGACTGATTACTTGCAACTGGTTGATCTTACAGGGCGTATCGTTCGTCATGATAAACGAGGAGCCATTGATTTATCCTTGTCCCCGATATTGCAACGTCTAGGAATCGACTCAGAAAATTGGATGGAGATCGCGACAAAGTTTGAGTCACATACACATGGTGTTGTTGGCCAAACTCAGAGTATGGAACGTTACAAAAACAGCCAACCCAGAGCAAGACCCAATAAACGCTGTTGCCGATTGTTAGCTTAATCTAAATATTTCATTACTCTTACTGCATTAAAATAACATCACAAAAGGGTGATTGATTTTGCTCGTCAAGATATTCTCACTTTTACTGAATTACTGAATTACTGAATTACTGAATTACTGAATTACTGAATTACTGAATTACTGAATTACTGAATTACT
>CANLRQ010000005.1 GCA_947493575.1 uncultured Marinomonas sp. | reverse complement strand
TACTGAATTACTGAATTACTGAATTACTGAATTACTGAATTACTGAATTACTGAATTACTGAATTACTGAATTACTGAATTACTGGTTTATCGCTGTTTTAAATGGCAAAAACCACACTGAATCCTATTTAATTATTTGTATTCTAGTTTAGATATGCTTTTAGTGTTCTATCGAAAGTTATTTTTAGTTGGGTGTCTTTGATTGCTTTGCTTTTAGTGTTCTATCGAAAGTTATTTTTAGTTGGGTGTCTTTGATTGCTGTTATTGATTGCTGTTTTTTTTTGATTGCTGTTTATTGCTGTGATTGCTTGACAATCATTGTGAGGGTCGTAATGGAGGCGAGCTCAAAAACGTGCTGGGTAGCCGTGCTTTTGGGTGGCCATAGGGACTACTATAGGGACTAGGTATCAGTCTTAACCGTGTTTCTGTTGAATCAGTTTCATTACGTGTTTTAAGTTACGTTCAGCATGGAAAGGGTAATGGGTGTCGAGTGTCTGAATGTTTTTGATTCTATCTAAACGAAAGTGGCGATAATCATCACGTGACTCGCACCAAGCCGTTAACGTCCATCGTTCTCCCCAAAAAACTAACCCTAGTGGCCACAAACACCGACGGGTTAACTGGCCTTCTTTGTCACTATAATGAATGATTATTTTATAATGTGACTCACAGGCATTGCGTAAGACTCCATGTGTGACTCGGTTATCCAAAGTGCCATCAAATGAAGGGACTTCGTAAGGCAGGTTGCTTACTTGAGTTAATAAACTCTCAGGTAATACACTGAGGATTTTAGTTGATGCGCTGTCAGCGGCTTTTGCTAGTTCAGGGTCTGTCCATGCTTGTACCATTTTGCTTCCGAGTAACAGGGCTAAGCTTTCTTCAGCACTGAACATTAAAGGAGGTAAGTGGTAACCTGCTTGTAAAAAGTAACCGACACCTGCTTCTCCTTCTATGGGGACACCTGAACACATTAATGCATTGATATCTCTGTAAATGGTTCTGGTTGATACCTCAAGTGCCTCACTAAGTTGCTGACCTGTTATGGCGGTTCTGCGCCCACGCATCAAGGTGAGAATTTGAAATAGTCGTTCAGCTTTACGCATTATTCTCTCTTTTTTGAGTCCCACCCTTACTTAATCTAAAAATAAGAGTGGGGTGTCGGCGATGAGTGACTTAAAGGGAAAAGCCAAACGTCATGTTTTTAAGCCCTGTTTACTGCATATTGTCATTAGCAGCTTGCGTCATTACTTCTAAATGCTGCATGATCACAGTTGAACCGTCAATAAATTCCATCATGGCTTGGCCTTCAGGTGTGCTGCCAAATGCTTTACTGGCATTTAATGCCGATTCCATGTCTTTCCAATACACAATGTCAGTCCATACCCCTTCAGAGGACTTGGCTAGACTGCGATATAAAAATCCAGCCTGTGCTTTAACCCAAAGATTTAACCTGTTGCTTGAATCAATTAGATCGTTTTCAGACGCATCTTGCTTTAATTTATACTGTACTTGTTCAATTATGTGAGTCATTTGCTTTTCCTTTGAAAGTAAAAATATTCGGATGAGTGTTTCTGGAACGAGGAAAAGTATAAATTGAACCTACTGACAGCATAGTGTCAGTAGGTTTAAAGGATTTTAAAATAAAGTAAATATTGTGATAAAAAAACCAAGACTGCTTAGCTTTTCGAAGATATAGGTGTTTTTTTGAGACGATTTTCTTGACAACTGGCGCATCTCGACTTTAATTAGTCGCATATTAGCAAAAATACGAGTGGCGTATTTTTTCAGTATGTTGTAGTATTCGGCACCGAGTTTTTCCTCGAGTATTTGTAAGGCTATTCTAAAAGTGAATGGGCCTTGCCCCACCAATTAAAAGGTATTCATTTACATGTCTGACGCTGATAATCAGCCTACATTTGTTTCGTTGGGCCTTGCTGCCCCTATTCTTAAAGCGGTTTCTGATCTCGGTTACGAGCAGCCATCGGCTATCCAAGCGCAAAGTATTCCATTCTTATTAGAAGGTCATGATCTATTAGGTCAAGCGCAGACGGGTACTGGTAAGACAGCGGCGTTTGCGCTACCGCTGTTATCGCGCATAGACGTTGCAGATAAAACAACTCAATTGTTGGTGCTTGCACCAACTCGTGAACTGGCCATTCAGGTTTCTGAAGCATTTCAAAGTTATGCTCGTCACTTACCTGATTTTCATGTGTTGCCAATTTATGGCGGCATGTCCTACGACACTCAACTACGTCAATTACGTCGTGGTGTTCAAGTTGTTGTTGGTACTCCTGGTCGCGTGATGGACCATATCCGTCGTAAAACACTAAAGCTTGATGGTATTAAATCTTTGGTTTTAGATGAAGCCGATGAAATGCTACGCATGGGCTTTATCGACGATGTTGAGTGGATTTTGGAACAAATTCCTTCTCAACGCCAAATCGCTTTATTCTCTGCGACAATGCCAAATGTTATTCGTCAAGTGGCTAACCGTCATTTGAATAACCCGAAAGAAGTCAAAATTGTCACAAAAACATCGACAGCGATGACGATCGCTCAAAAATATTGGCAAGTAAGCGGTCTACATAAGTTAGACGCTTTAACTCGTATTCTTGAAATGAGTGAACATGATGGAATGATCATTTTTGTTCGTACAAAAGCAGCGACGGTTGAGCTGGCAGAAAAATTAACTGCTCGTGGTCACGCATGTGAAGCGTTGAATGGTGACATCAGTCAAAATTTACGTGAACGTACCGTTGATCGTATCAAAAAAGGTCAAATTGATATTCTGGTTGCAACGGATGTGGTTGCTCGTGGTTTGGACGTTGAACGTGTAAGTCATGTAGTAAACTACGACATTCCTTACGATACAGAGTCTTATGTTCACCGTATTGGTCGTACAGGTCGTGCTGGACGTACTGGTACTGCAATATTATTTGTTGCGCCTCGTGAGCGTCGTATGTTGCAAGCAATTGAGCGTGCGACTCGCCAGCCAATTGAGAAAATGCAATTGCCAACGGCTTCTGACATTAATCAACAACGTATTGAACGCTTTAAGCAAAGCATTACTGATACGATTGATAATGTGAATTTGGATTTCTTTTTGGAGCTTGTACAGGGCTATCAAAAAGAAAACGATCAAGATCCAATTAAAACTGCTGCGGCTTTAGCTTATTTAGCTCAAGTAAAAACTCCGATCCTATTGAACGAAATGGAAGTTCGTCAAGAAAGACGTGAGCGACGTGAGCGTACTGACAGAAATGAGCGTTCAGAACGTTCAGAACGTCCTCGTAAGCAAAATCCAGTTACTAAAGACCCAATGCCATTAAAAGACGATCCAAATATCGACATGACTCGTTATGTTGTTCAAGTGGGTTATCGTGATGGTGTTAAGCCAGGTAACATAGTGGGTGCTATTGCAAATGAAGCAGATATCGAAAGCCGTTATATTGGCCATATCGAAATCTATGAAGATTTTGCAACGGTAGATCTACCGACTGATTTGGCAAAAACGTCTATGTCTAAACTGTCTGCGACTCGTATCTGTGGTCAAAAAACAGATATTGCAGTGTTAAATGATGTAGATGCTTTAAATAGCCGTGCTGCTTCTGCCCCTCGTGGCCCACGTGAAGGCGCTGGTCGCCGTGACGGTGGTCGCAGAGATGGAGGTCGTCGTGATGGCGGTCGTCGTGATGGTGGCCGTGGTCGTCGCGGAAACTCAGAGGGTGGCGGTGAAAGACGCCCGCGTCCTCCACGTCGCGATAGCTAATTGTTCTAAATATAAAAAGACTGCATTTGCAGTCTTTTTTTTGCCTATAACTTTTGAATCTTTTCTAGCTATGGGAAAATGAGGCACAAAATTACTTTAGGGAAATTACCGTTGTATGTCAGAGTCTGGGGCTACTAAAAATAAGATAAATGTTACGCCTTTTCTTTTTGTATTAAAAAGCGGGTTGTTGCTTTTTGCATTTTATTTTGTGACTAGGTGCGTTTTTTACCTTTTGAATCTAGAGTATTTTTCTGCTCAGAGTAACGTGTCTATTGTGTATGCATTCTTGCACGGAGTGCGCTTTGATGCGGCGTCTATTGCCTTGCTTAACTCTCCTCTAATGTTGAGCTTATTTGTGCTCGCTTGGTTTAAGTCTTGGAGTCGCTTCGTTCTGAGTGCTTCAGTGGGTTACTTTCTTTTGGTTAACGGTGGCTCGTTGACTTTAAATTTGATCGATTCTGCGTATTTCCCTTATACCGGAAAGCGCAGTGGGTTAGAAAGTTTATCGATGATGAGAGATGTGTCGATGCAAATGCCTCAGTTGATTGCTGGGTATTGGGTGCTGGCCTTGATTACCTGTAGTGTCTTATGTCTTTTGGTTGTTGCTGTTCTATTAATGAAAAAAAGGCTGCCTAAAGTAGAGGTCAGTATTGGTGGTTACGTTTTAATCGTTGTTATTGCAACAGTCAGTCTGGTATTTTTGGCGAGAGGTGGGTTGCAGGCAAAACCCATTCGAAGTTTGACGGCATACAGTTGGCCAAATTCTGATCTAGGTTCGTTGGTTTTGAATACATCTTTTACTTTTATGCGTGAAAAAGCCAGCGATATAAAACGGTTGGACTTCTACGATAGCGAAAAAGTAGCGTACGATTTATTGGAAAAATCACCTATAAAAATTACGTCTAACGTATCAGAAAAGTCACAAAATGTAGTGGTGATTATTTTAGAAAGTTTTGGGTTGGAGTATTTTGGCCCACCTTACGGACAGAAAAACTACACACCATTTTTAACTTCTTTGTCTCAAAAGGGGCGCTTTTTCCCATTTGGTATTGCTAATGGACGTCGCTCCATTGAGGCGATCCCTTCCATTTTTTCAGGTATTCCTTCACTCTTGCCTGAAGCCTTTATGAGATCTTCTTATCAATCAAATAAAGTGTATGGTTTGGGGGAGTTAGTAAAGCGCCATGGATATCAGACGGCGTTTTTTCATGGTGCTAAAAACGGCAGTATGTATTTTGATGACACAACGTATCGTTTGGGTTTTGATGAGTACTATGGTGAAAATGAGCACCCAAATTCAGATGATTTTGATGGCCAATGGGGTATTTTTGATGAGCCATTTTTGCAGTTTACCGCTCAAACGTTGGATGCACTTCAGCCACCATTTTTAGCAGGGGTGTTTACCATTAGCTCCCATCCGCCCTATTCGCTGCCTGAAAAATATCAAGATGTCATCCCCGAGGGGGATATTCCTATGCATAGGGTTGTGCAATATTCTGATATGGCGTTGAAGAAATTCTTTGAAGTCGCAGCGAATAAAGAGTGGTTTAAGGACACGTTGTTTGTAATTACTGCGGATCACACATCAGATAATTATGATAAACGCTTTGCAACGCCATTAGGTAGGCATCAAATCCCCATCATTTTGTATCATCCTAATGGGGGGGTGAAGCCAGAAGTGGTGCATGAAATTGCTCAGCAAGTTGATATACCTGCTACTGTAATTGATTATCTTAATCTTCCCGAAGGCGATAGACTGATGCCATTTGGTCGCTCTTTGTTGCAACCGACCGAATACGATGAAGCGATAATAAAGGAAGAAGGTGCATATTGGTTGTTACTGCACAATCAGTATGTGAAGTTAACATTTGATGGCTTACCTGTTTATGATATGGGGATATTGCCTCCAAGTTTTGGCTTGTTGGAAAGTGATGGTTTGAAAAAAGAAAATAGCCAGTCCAACAAAAAAATTCTAAGGGAGCGTATCAACTCATATACACAGCTTTACATTAATGGCTTGATCGATAATAACCATTACCCGAATTTAATGAAAACAACTCAATAGGCAGAGTATGAACGAAATAACAATAGTTAAACCAGATGACTGGCATTTACATTTTAGAGATGGCGACATGTTGCTGGAGACAGTACCGGCCACTGCTCGTTGTTTTGCCAGGGCTATAGTTATGCCAAACTTGGTTCCCCCTGTAACAACAGGTAAATTAGTGGCGGAGTATCGTCAGAGAATTTTGTCTGCTCGTCCAGATGGTTCTAGCTTTTTACCTTTGATGACGATTTATCTTACTGATAAAACGTCAGTGGAAGATATTAAGGCTGCGAAAGCTGCAGGTGCGGTTGCAGCAAAAATGTATCCTGCTGGTGCTACAACGAATTCGGATTCAGGAGTGAATTCATTAGAGTCACTCTATCCTGTATTTGAGGCATTAGCAGAAGAGAATATGCTGCTTTTGATACATGGTGAGGTGACGCAAAAACACATTGATATTTTTGATCGAGAAAAAGAGTTTATTGATCAGCACATGGTTAAAATCGTTGAGAGGGTGCCTCATTTGAAAGTGGTTTTTGAGCATATTACTACTTCTGATGCTGCGGAATTTGTATTGTCTGCACGTGAGGGTGTGGCAGCAACGATTACGCCTCAGCATTTGCTGCTTAATCGTAATGATGTGTTGGATGGTGGCATTCGCCCTCATAATTACTGCTTGCCGATTCTTAAGCGTCAATCTCATCAAGAAGTACTTCGAGCGACAGTTGCATCCGGTTCTAATCGGTTTTTCTTAGGGACGGATTCTGCGCCTCACTCTAAAGATAAAAAAGAATCTGGTTGTGGTTGTGCTGGGTGTTACAGTGCTTGGTCTGCATTAGAGTTATATACACAAGTGTTTGAAGAGTTGGGGGCACTGGACAAGCTAGAAGGTTTTGCCAGCACACACGGGCCAGATTTTTATGGTTTATCTCGTAATACAGATACCGTTACTTTAGTAAAAGAAACTTGGACTGTGCCAGAAAGTATTAAACTGCCAGATGGTGAGTTAATCGTACCATTTTTTGCAGGGAAAGAAGTTCACTGGAAATTAAAAGCCTGAGTGATAAGTGCTAATTGAACAAATGATGTAAAGAAAGTCGGTGTCTTTTTGATGCCGGCTTTTCTGTGAAAGTTAAATAGCAAATTAGTGGGGAGTGCTGTATTGATCAAATAAATTATTAAAATGGTTTATGAATTGACGTTTTAGGTATATGTTAGTCAATGATATGGCAGATGATAGTGATGCTTATTTGATTTTAAGGAATGATTGATAATAAAGATTGGTACTCTTATCAATCAAACAAGGAGTTAATGATGGTTAAATCTAAGTGTTCTCTTGAGAGTTTTCCTCGTAAATTTTTTCAATTTGGTTTGTTATTATTTTGCCTGGCTTTGATCTCTGGCTGTGGTGATTCCAATAATGCTGATAGTGCTGCAAATGTTTCTGATGATAGTGTTTCTGACTCAAGTACTTCTGATAATGAAAACACGTCATTTACCATGCCAAATATGAGCATAGCAGCTGTTGGTGATAGCGAAGTTCGTATTAGTTGGCCTGCCTCCGTAGGGGCAAACAGTTACAATTTATACTATGCCAATGAGAGCTTCTCTGGATTAAGTAATGTGGAGAATTATGCCTCTCTCACAGGCGGCACTTTGTTATCTGGTCTAACGGATACTTATTATGATGTAACGGGTTTGGCGAATAGTAGTGCTTATTATTTTGTCTTAACTGCCATTCAAGAGGGGGGCGAGAGCCTTCCTAGTGATGAAGTTTCTGCTACGCCAAATGTCGTCAAGCTGTTGAAAGGAACTCAACCTTTAAACGACACTGGTATCACTTTTAGTGGGTCATCATACAGCGGTAACAGTAGTGATTGCACGAGTGACATAAGTGCGTTGCAAGATTGTGATTTAGGGCGTGATGTTTTAGTTCAGCAAGCGGATAAAGTTGGTGGAGGGCGTGCTGGTTTTGACTTTACTCGAATCAATTATGATGGATCTGAATACTCAGGTAGTGGTGACTATTTAATTGAGCCATGGGGGTGTGTACAAGATAATCTTACTGGTTTGATTTGGGAGGTTAAAACGGACGACTCTGGTTTGCATGATAAGGATGATCGTTATCAGTGGACTAATAGTGACCCCATGACGAATGGAGGATACCTTGGCTCTGTTGATAACTACTCTAATCTCGATTGGTGCTACGCATTTGATAACGCAGACGGAACTCTTGACTGCAATACCAGCAAGTTTGTCCAATTAGTTAACGCAGCGACTTTATGTGGTTATAGTGATTGGCGTATGCCTAGCAGAGATGAGTTAGTTGATATCGTTGACTTTGGACGTAGTCAGCCAAGTATCGATATCGATTATTTTCCAAATACTCAAGCTGGATCTTATTTTTCTGCGAATCCTAGTTCTCGAAAAGACTTTAGTGTTTGGGCTGTTGATTTTTATGATGGTAATAGCACTCTTATAGGTAAACCTCCTTTTACTGCTACCGTTTGGGCTCGTTTAGTGCGTGATGGAAAGTAAAGGAGTTTATTAATAGTGTAAGGTTGTTCAAACTCTTTTTATGCTCATCTAGGGAAGGTGTGAACAAGTCTAATAAGCCTCATTCGATACTCGCCTCGAATAGCAGGCTTTTATCCACATGCTGAGGCAAGAGGGCTTATTCGCACCTTCCCTAGCACAGTTAAAATAGAATGGAGATAAAATGAAATATTTATGGATTCTTTTTATAGCTTTTCCTTTGTTGGTTCAAGGGGATCAATTAACGAATGAAAATATTGTAAATACGACTCCTGACACTCGGTATCATTTACATCAAAATGGCACTGTTACAGATATTGTTACTGGATTAATGTGGAAGCAGTGTTCTCAGGGTTTATCAGGTTCTGATTGTTCTGAGGGTGTCATAGGTGCATATAATTGGCAGGCTGCGTTTAAGCAGGCGGAAGGAGCAACAGATGCGGGTTATACGGATTGGCGGTTACCAAATATTAAGGAATTGGTGAGTTTGGTTGCATTGGATCGATCTTCGCCTTCCATTAACATTAGTGCTTTTCCAAACACCCCTACTATTGTTTCTACTTCTCGTTCTGAATTTTTTTGGTCTAGCTCTCCATATCTTCATGGGGGTTCTGATGATGCTTGGCTTGTTGAGTTTTATAGAGGCTCTTATTTGTCCCGTTTTCGTTCCAGTCTTTACTCAGTGAGGTTGGTTCGTGATGTTGTAGTTCAATAATATTTAGTATCAGTTCTTATTTAAACAGTGTTTTTTGAAAGCTATTCGTCTTATAAAGGCAGTAGGTGGATATTAGATATAAAAAAAACCGAACTACTTCAATGAAAAGTAAGTTCGGTTTTTTTTATTGGTATTTAATAAATACCCTTAAATGGTGCGGATGGAGAGACTCGAACTCTCACGCCGTGAAGCACTGGAACCTAAATCCAGCGTGTCTACCAATTCCACCACATCCGCATAAATGAGGTGCGCGAATAATACGCTTTTTAAATAATTGAGCAAGTATTTTCTTTGATTAATTTTAAAAATAGTGTGAAAAGGTGAATTATTCTAATGATTAGTTCTGAAATAAATCATGAACGCAATTGAGACATGTAACCTAGAACATGGTTAAATGACGATATTCTAATATGTAGATGGGCTTAGGCTGTACCTTATGGCAATGTTGTTAAATTTGTTTATGTTAAATACGATGAATGTATTAACTCTGGTGTTTTTTTTGTTTTGCTGGTGGGGATATTCTTGGTACGCACATTATAACTCTCGTCGAAAAGCGTGTTTAGTGAGTGTATTGCATCAATACAGAATCGCTTGGATGAGTCGATTATTAAAACGAGATAATCGCATCGCAGACACCTCTGTGATGGCCAATTTAGAACGCAGTAGTTTATTCTTTGCTTCAAGTTCACTGATTATTATCGCAGGTCTTTTCACCGCTTTTAACTACTCAGAAAAAGCCATTGATGTGATTTCAGACTTTTATATTCTTGCACCCAGTAGCTCAAGCGAATGGGAATTAAAAGTCATTATGTTAGTGGTGATTTTTGCCTATGCATTTTTTACTTTTACTTGGTCTGTACGCCAATACAATTTTTGCTCTGTGTTGGTTGGCAGTGCGCCTTTGGCTTCTGAAGTGGGCACTTCTGATGAAGAAAGAGAGTATTATGCTTTGCATATGGCGAAGGTCTGTTCTTTAGCGGCGAATCAATTCAATTTTGGTTTGCGAGCTTATTACTTTGCGATGGCCTTTTGTGGCTGGTTTATTGGGCCGTATTTTTGTATGGTGAGCAGTTTGTGCGTTGTGATTGTCTTGTATCGTCGAGAGTTTCGCTCAAAAACCTTTAAAACTTTAAATCGTGGATTGGTTATAAAAGAACATGCTTCCTAATTTTCCTGCACAGGTGCCCGATGATTTGGCACCTAAAAACCGAACAGTTCAAATGAATGATGCGTTATACGATTATTTAGTGAATCATTCTGTTCGTGAATCAGATGTGTTAACTCAATTACGTAAAGAAACCGCTCAATATCATATGGCACGCATGCAACTGTCTCCTGAAGTTGGGCAATTTCTAGCTTTGTTGATTCAATTAACATCACCGAAAAAATTGTTAGAGATAGGTGTGTTTACTGGCTACAGTACGCTTTCAATGGCCCAAGCAATGGGTAAAAATGCACACTTAACCGCCTTAGAGAAAAAGCAAATGTGGTTAGACATTGCGTGTCGCTATATAGGTGAAGCGGGCCTGAGTGAGCAAGTCACTACAATTTGTGGGAAAGCATTGGATTCTCTTAATGGTCTAATCGAAGCAGAAAAAGGAACCTTCGACTTTATTTTTATTGATGCAGATAAAGCCAACTTAATTGAGTATTATCAACGCTGTAAATTATTATTGCGCTCTGGTGGCTGTATCGCAATTGACAATACATTGTGGTGGGGCAACGTAGCGGATGAAGCTTTTAATGACAAGGACACGCAGATAGTAAGAGAGCTCAATACTTTGATACATAATGATCAAGATGTGGATGTTTCTTTATTGTCGATAGGGGATGGCCTGACTTTAGTGCGTAAAAAATAATCATTCTTCATATTTTTGGGCATTGTTGTATTTTTTAAACTTTCTTCTCTTGAAATTCCTCTTAATGACATTACCTAGAGAGTACTCGTAAGAACTTAAAAAGGATCACGTCTTTGGTGATCTGCCATATTAGAGGAGCAATTTGTAGCATGGCAACTGATACACAAAAAGAAACGTTAGGTTTTCAAACTGAAGTGAAGCAACTTTTACATTTGATGATTCACTCTTTGTATTCTAATAAAGAAATCTTCCTGCGTGAGCTAATCTCGAACTCTTCCGATGCGGTTGATAAACTTCGCTTCGAAGCGGTTTCTAATGCTGATCTTTTAGCTCAAGATCCTAACTTACGTATTCGTGTTGAATTTGATAAAGACGCTAAAACGATTGTCATTGATGATAATGGTATTGGTATGACACGTGATGATGCGATTGCAAATTTAGGTACAATTGCAAAATCTGGTACTGCGTCTTTCTTAGAAAAATTAAGCGGTGATGAGAAAAAAGACAGCCAATTGATTGGTCAATTTGGTGTAGGTTTCTATTCTGCATTTATCGTTGCTGATTCGGTTACTGTTGAAACGCGCTATGCAGGTGTTGCTGAACATGAAGCAGTTCGTTGGGTTTCTGATGGTTCTGGTGAATTTACCATTGAAACCATAGAAAAAGCCACTCGTGGTACGCGTATTATCTTGCATTTGAAAGCGGACGAGCTTGAGTTTGCGGAAAACCACCGTCTTCGTACATTGATCACTAAGTATTCTGATCATATCTCTATCCCAGTTGAGATGGAGAAAGTGGTTTATCCTGAAATGGATGAAGAAGGGAACCCAAAACCAGTTGACGAAAATAAAGCTCCTGAGTTTGAAGCTGTTAACTCTGCGAAAGCTTTGTGGACTCGTGGACGTAACGATGTATCTGATGAAGAATACAAAGAATTCTATAAGCACGTTTCTAATGATTTCCAAGATCCATTAAAATGGTCACACAACAAAGTGGAAGGTAAGTTAGAGTACACTAGCTTATTGTACATTCCTTCAAAGGCGCCTTATGACCTTTGGAACCGCGACATGCAACGTGGTCTTAAGCTGTACGTTCAACGTGTGTTCATTATGGACGAAGCAGAAGCATTCTTACCGCCTTATATGCGTTTCGTAAAAGGTGTTGTCGATTCCAATGATCTGTCTTTGAACGTTTCTCGTGAAATTTTACAGAATGACCATGCTGTTGATTCCATGCGTTCTGCTTTGACGAAACGTGTTTTAGACATGCTTACTAAAATGGCGAAAAACGACCCTGAACAGTATCAATCTTTCTGGGATGAGTTTGGTAACGTCATTAAAGAAGGCCCAGCGGATGACATGGGCAACAAAGATAAAATTGCTGGCTTGTTACGCTTTAGCACAACTCATGATGATGCGGCTGAGCAAACACACTCTTTGGCAAACTACATTGAGCGTATGTCTGAAGGGCAAGATAAGATTTATTACATCTATGCTGAAAGTCACAATACAGCGAAAAACAGCCCTCATTTAGAAATCCTCCGTAAGAAAGGTTTCGAAGTATTGCTTCTAAGCGATCGTATTGATGAGTGGATGATGTCTTCTCTGCAAGAGTTTGATGGCAAGTCTTTCCAGGATGTTACAAAAGGCAAATTGGATCTTGCAGAAGACGATTCTGAAGAAGCGAAAAAGGCTAAAGAAGAACAAGCTGAGAAAATGAAGCCATTGTTAGATCGCATGGCTGAAATCTTAAAAGACCAAGTGACTGCAGTAAATACTACGGATCGTTTGACGTCTTCTCCAGCTTGTCTAGTTGTTGGTGAATACGATATGGGCTTGCAAATGCGTCGCCTGCTTGAGCAAGCGGGTCAAAATCTGCCTGAATCTAAACCAAGTTTAGAAATCAATCCAGAGCACCCAATTGTTGTTAAAATGGATGGTGAATCTGACGAAGAGCGCTTCTCTGATATGGCTTGGTTGTTATTTGAACAAGCTACGCTTTCTGAAGGTGGTCAGCTTGAAGATCCTGCGACGTTTGTGAATCGTATGAATAAACTGATTGTTCAATTAAGCAAATAATACTTGTTTGATTGATGCCTTTCGTTAGGCGTATGTCTGCTTTTAAAACCGTCTGTTAGCAATAACAGGCGGTTTTTTGTATTCTAGATTTGCGATTAATTATCACTTTGTTAAAGAGAGATGGGGCCCCTAATGTTCAAACTTGTAGAATTAACAACGGAAGACGTCCTACCGATTCGTCATCAGGTGCTTTGGCCAAATAAACCGCTGGATTTTTCTAGAGTAGAAGGTGACGACTCAGGTATGCACTTTGGGGTAATGCTTTCGGACACACTGATCTGTGTTGGCTCGTTTTATCAAGGCCTGCATTCAAGATATAATGAAACCGCACGCTTGCGGAAATTTGCCACCTTACCAAACTATCAAGGCCAAGGTGCTGGGCGCTTCTTATTGGAATCTGTGTTGCCATTGCTACAGCAATCTGGCGTTAAGTATTTTTGGTGTGATGCCCGTCAAGGTGCTATGAGTTTTTATCAAAAATTCGGCATGGAACCAGAAGGGAAGTGCTTTTTCAAAGCGGACATACCTTATTTTAAAATGTCTGTCAGACTTTAGTTGTATAACCAAATTCACGTATGGTTAATGTTTCTTCCCCTTATGTCGGTCAATACGCGTTGGTTGGAAAAGCCGCAGATGCCTTCCGACATTATGGGGTGGTAGTAGCATAATGGGTTACTCACAAAGCAAAAAGCCTTCCCCTTTTCTGCTTGTGTAGGACCGGCCTTCAGGCCGACAAATCTGCCTCTTTGATTAAATCCACCTTTTACTAGTTCCCACGATCTTCGTGGGAATTCATACCGTATTATTAGCTGCCCCTCGCGTTCATTACCACGTGGGAATGAAAAAATTAGCCGATTGTCCCAGAAGCAGACATCATTTGACTTAATAAAGAGACTTTTTTATCTTGTAGGGTAAGTCGTAAAAGCCGCAGGCGCCTTCCGACATTATGGAGTGGTGGCACACAATGGATTCCTTACATAGCAAAAAGTCTTTGTCTTTTCTGCTTGCGTCACTGTCGTCGTCAGCGCAGAAAAGACAGAAGCCTTTTTTTGAGTCAGGCAATAACAATGTATAAAAAATATCAGGTTGTGAAATCTGAGGGATCTTGCTTGCCTAACACTTAGGGGTTAATTTTATTGGTGGCTTCTAGTGCTCTAGATGAAACACCCTCTAAATCCATGTGTCGATGTCCTTCTTGTAGTGAATCAAAGGTGGTTTATTTGGGGGATAACAACCATGACGCTCAGTATGAGGCTAAACAGTAGTTAGAAAAGAATTGAATTAAGTCATGACAAGAAAAAATATCAGGTTGCAAAGTCTGAGGGATCTTGCTTGCCTAATACTTAGAGTTCGAGTAAAAGCATAAAAAAGCAATACGAAAAAGTCTAAAAACACGAAGGTTTTTGAAAAGTAACCTTCGAGAGTACAAATAACACCGCGATATAAACAGGGATGTCGCCAATCTTGAAAAAGCAAATCCCCTATAATTAAATCGGCCGTCCAACAGACGGTTATAACTATGGTTTCGCCACTGTAAAACCGTGTAGTAGTTAGCAGTAGATAAATGTTTGGAGTAATAATGAAGTTTGATGCTATAAATTTTAATGATAAGTTCTCGAAATTTACTGAACACTGGTCTCCGCGTGTTGTTGCAGAAATGAATGACTATCAATTTAAGTTAGTAAAAGTTGAAGGCGAATTTGTTTGGCATGATCATCCAGATACAGATGAAGTATTCATCGTTTTGGAAGGTATCCTTAATATAGAATTTCGTGACGGCATCGTAACCCTAAATTCGGGTGAAATGTTTGTAATTCCAAAAGGTGTAGAGCATAAACCTGTTGCTAACAGTGAATGTAAAATCATGATTGTTGAGCCTAAAGGGGTCGTTAATACCGGTGATTCAGGTAGCGAACTAACGGCTGAAAATGACGTTTGGGTGTAAAGTACAGCTACAAGAATTTAAAGCGGGACTAACGATATAGACCAGCCACCTAGTTAAGCCATATATTTCAATAATTTAATAAACTCTGAGAACAGTTGCTTGCCTAATGCATAGAATTCGAATAGAAATATAGGCATAATGGTCGTTATACGATTCTAGAAAAACTGGAGTGTTGATGTTACTAGATACTGAATTATCAGATGACTTTTTATATAAATATAAGATGTTAATGGTCTATTTGAATAATGGTGAAATGCCATGTGATATAGAAGGTTTTGCCGCAAAACGAACAGAAATCTACGACTGTTTAGATGAGATAAATGAATCCATGTCGGAGGCTGTGGGTTCTGAGTTTCTTTCGTGTCTTCAGGATGCCGTTTATGGTGATTTCATTTATCTAAAAAAGTACAAAGACGGCTATGCGTTTAAGCACATTGAATCTGGAATTTACTATAGAGCAGTTGCTCTTACGACCCCACTTGAAGAATTTATGAATGAATTTGTCGTTGTTAATACCACTATCATTCCATTCAATGGCCGTTTTGTTTGTGATGGTTTAATAACATCGAGTAACGTTGCTCTTGGTAAAGGGATAATGAAAGAAGTGAGAGAGGGCTATCACCAAGCAAGAAAAGTTGGATCATTGCACTATTAATCAATTTAGTCTGTTAAAGCGGACTATATAGGCCACCCATCTAATTAAGTTATGTACTTCAATAAGTTGACATAAAAATCCAGTGGCAATTTCAATATGTCGCAATCAAAAGGGATGGTGTTTTATTTTAGTGTATGAGTGGGTGTAATTGAACTCGTTATTTTTGAGGTTGTTTTTCTTGAATGAAAAATTCTACAGTCTCGTTATATGCCAGTGATTGCAAAGTCGATCGCAGCTATAATTTCATCTCTTAATGGCTCAACTGAAACTGCACTCGACTTGATTGGTGGCAAGTGGAAAGGCATGATTCTGTATTATTTATGCTCTGATACAAGGCGCTTTAATGAGCTGATGCGCCTGATACCAGACATCACACAAAGAATGTTAACGAAACAGCTTCGTGATCTTGAGTCCCATGGAATCGTTCATCGTGAGGTTTACCCTCAAGTCCCTCCGAAAGTGGAATATTCGTTAACAGATTTGGGGAAAACGCTAGCGCCAGTTATTCGTGAACTGGAGCAATGGGGGGAAGGTTACCTAAAAACGTTATAGTTTTAGATATTCTTGTCGGCATATTGAGAGTCAGAAAAAATGTAGGGCATCCACCTAGGGGAAGAGGACTTGTTCGCACCTTCCTTAGGTAATCGATGAAAAATGTAGCCTGTTTTTGCCTAACGCTTTTGCTTCATACATCGCCATGTCTGCTGACTTCATAATGTCTTCTAATTTTGTATAGTTAGGTCCAAATATAGAAATGCCCGCGCTGCCAGTTAGGTTTAACTCGACACCGCTTTTCATTTCATAGGTTGAAAAAACCGCATTGAATAAGCCTTGAACCTTCATTTCGACATCTTTAATGCTGAGAATGTTTTGCATCAATATTACAAATTCATCACCACCAAGCCGTGCGGGTATAACATCTGGTAATTTATCGAAGTGGTATTGCTCATCACCTTCTTTAACTTCAATTGAGAAGTAGGCAGATAATCGTTTGGCAAACAAAAACAATAATTCGTCGCCAACTTTATGGCCATAGCTATCATTTACTAATTTGAAATCATCAAAATCGATAAAGACAAATGCCCCTTTGGAATTCGACTCTTTCATGTTTACTAAAGCGTGTTCTGATAGTTGGTGGAAATAGTTTCTGTTTGGTAACTCTGTCTGGCTATCGAAATAAGCCAATCTTGAGATCTCTTTCTCTTTGATGTCAAGGTTATGCATCATATTGAAAAACGAGCTTTTAAGTTCTTTAAGTTCAACGGGTAAGACGTTTGTTGTCTTCATTCCTAGAGCGCCTTTTAAGCCTCCGCTTTCGACCATTTTGATTGTATGTATCAATTGTTCCAGTGGTTTTATCAATATTAAAGAAACAGGGATGGTAATAATCAAAGCAAGTCCAACACCTAGCAACATGACATATATAGCAGTTCGATCAATGCTCTGAGCTTTGTCTTCTAATTCTGAGATAGGTTGAGGAACCATGACTCCCCATTTTGCATTTGCTACGGTTGTATAACCCGCAATCATGTCTCCTTTTAATGCCGGTGAATAAAAGAGCTCAACCCCTGTTTTTCCTGCCAGCATTTTTTGCACAGAGCTAATTTGAGACATGTCTTTTCTTTCTTTAATCCATGAATCGAGCGGGTGAGCTAATACATTCCCTGCTTGATCTACGATAGCCGCATGTCCTTTCTCTCCAAAGGCAACTTTTTTACCCATAGCTACAATATAACGGGTAGAAAGATAGCCGATTAGCAATTGGTCTGCTTTTTTCTTAACAACGAGTAAAATCGGTCCTATCTTGGTATTGGTATCTTCCGTCACTGTAGACATACTAACACCTTCGGTTAGAGCCGTTTGATTTGCGAGTTCGATAATATTCTGTGGAATGATTTCAGGGCAATCCATACCATCATTAAATAAACACGTGACGGTATTTTTATCATCTACGACTGCCACTACATGAAATTCAAGGCTTAGAAGTAGCTCTTTAAATTCTTTTGATTCTATTTTTTCGTTTGATTGGATCTCAATAATTGAGAATGTGTTCGTTACATCTTGGTAATAACGCTCAAATCCGGTTGAAAGGTTTTTTGCTATCACTAAGTGTCGATCTTTTACGTCATTGATTTCGGCTTCTAATGCTTTCGAATACGGCCACATCCAAAATAGCGATGTGGGGACAACAGCCATTAAAATAAAGATGAACACAAACATGTAGCGAAGTTTCATTTAACTACCTTAGGTCTGATACATTAAGTTCTTAGTGCGATATTTGACCAAATACTTCCTTGTTCAGTATAAGGAGTCAGATGATTGTACACTTAATTCATCATAATGGTTATTCTTAATTTGTAATAGAGACCTTTGCGAGACTATTACGCTTGCTAATACTTTGTTAAAAAAGACTCAACAGCCTTTTTAAGTGTTCAGGTGTTGTGGGTAAAGAAAGGTTAAGATCCAAAGATAATGATTTTAAAGAAGTTCTAGCGTCTTTCGCATAACTCTTAATATTTTTCAAGAAAACAAATTTAAAAAATTGAAATCTCCTAAATGCACTTCGAATTTTTATTACTCGACTTCATCATACTAAAGTCTATATTAATACGTATTGATTCATTATTGCTCATAATGTATTTTTTCAACACGAAACGTTATGTCTAATTATTATTAGGTTGGCGTAAAATATAACTAACCATCGGATTAGTAATTATGAATCAAGTAAGTGAAACAGATGCAAAGGCAGGCCCTTTAGCAGGCATTACTGTTCTGGATTTCTCTCGAGTGCTGGCTGGTCCTTACTGCACTATGGTTTTGGCGGATCTTGGTGCAAGGGTTATCAAAGTTGAAAGGTTTGGTACTGGTGATGATACTAGAGCATTTGGTCCTTTTGTAGGCGATGATTCAGCTTATTTTATGTGTTTTAATCGAGGTAAAGAAAGCATTTCACTTGATATCAAATCACCACGAGATAGAGAGCTTTTAGAGCGATTGTTGGATAGTTGTGATGTTGTTGTTGAGAATTTCAGACCTGGAGTAATGGAACGTCTTGGTTATGGGCCTGAGCGCCTTGCTAAAACGCACCCGCACATTGTTTATTCATCCATTTCAGGTTTTGGTCACAGTGGTCCATTTAGTGAATTGCCAGGCTATGATATGGTTGTTCAAGCTATGGGTGGGGTGATGAGCCTGACAGGCTGGCCGGATGAAGAACCTGCTCGTGTAGGTACGAGTTTTGGTGATTTAGGGGCTGCATTGTTCGGAGCTATTGGTATTTTGTCAGCACTTTATAGCCGTACTCGTGATGCTCAAGGTAGTAGAGTTGATATTGGAATGCTGGATTGTCAGGCCGCATTGATGGAAACCGCATTAGCGAGATATGATGTGGAAGGGGTTGTTCCAACAAGAACCGGTGATAATCATCCATCGTTAGCGCCTTTTGAAACTTTTACTGCAATGGATGGTAAGTTCGTAATTTGTGCGGGCAATGATACTCTCTTTTTGTTAATGATGGACGCGTTGGGATCATCCCAAATAGCGTTGGAGCCTCAATACTTAACGAACGATCTACGTGTTCAGAACAGAAAGCAGTTGGTGAAAGATGTTGAGACGATAACCCTATGCCAGCCAATGCAACATTGGATTGATGCTCTTAATGAAGCAGGTGTTCCCTGTTCTCCCATCAACACAATTGACAAGTTATTCTCTCACCCACAGCTTTTAGCTCGAAACATGATTGTTAAAGTTCAAGGTGAAAATGGCAAAGCAGTTCGAACGGCCGGTAATCCAATAAAAATTAGCTCATTAGATGAAATCGACCCAGAAATGCCACTGAAGTCTCCTTCTCTTAACGAACATCGAGAAGCTATTCTAGAAGAATTAATGTCCAAGTATGGTGCCTATGCGCCAACAGGATCAACACTATAATTGCAGGATACGCGAGTATTTCTACAACTTAACCCTTACCTCAGATAGAGAGAGTCAAATAATGAAAACAAAAAACAGTGCTCAAGCTAAGCCTGCCGATACAGATCAAGAAAACATAGCAACTGTGGATAAAGCAGAATCTGTAGCCCCGTTGGAAACAATACTTGTTGAGCGCCGCGAACGGGTAGGAATGATTACTCTACATCGTCCTAAAAGTCTGAATGCTTTGAGTAGACAGCTTGCTAGAGAAGTGGTTGATACTTTAAAAGCTTTTGATGCCGACGATAATATTGGGGCAATTGTTATCACTGGTAGTGCTCGAGCGTTTGCCGCTGGAGCAGATATTGAAGAAATGGCAAATTTGAGTTATTCCGAATTTTACTGTGACGATATTTTTGCGCCTTGGGATGAATTACGTTTAATTAGTAAACCAATTATTGCTGCCGTGAGTGGTTATGCACTAGGCGGTGGTTGTGAGCTAGCATTGATGTGTGATTTTATTATTGCTTCTGAAGACGCTCAATTCGGACAGCCAGAGATTAAATTAGGTATTTTACCTGGTATTGGGGGATCTCAACGTTTAACCAATGCTGTTGGTAAGTCATTAGCTATGGATCTTGTGCTAACAGGTAGAACCATTGATGTACACGAAGCAAAGGCGGCTGGACTCATAGCTCGAGTTGTGCCTGCTAAAGATCTATTACAAACCTCATTAGAGGCGGCACATACTATTGCTGGCTATAATAGTCCTGCAGTACGTATGGCTAAAGAAGCGGTGAATGTTGCTTTTGAGACAAGTCTAACAGAGGGTATGCGTCATGAGCGCCGCTTATTCCAATCAGCATTTGCTACAGAAGGGCAAAAAGAAGGCATGCATGCGTTTATTGCTAAGCGTGCACCTGTTTTTCGCCATCGTTAGAAATATAAGAACAATAAGTGGTGTGCTTTTTGATGGTGCTAAAACCACTTACTAATATTATTTTAGATTTGGTGAATGAGTGGAAAAAGAGTGCAAGTAATAGGTGTGCCTAAGAAATATTAAAATTGTTTTCACCTTATTGGTGATAAGCATAGCGTAGTGTTTTCTAAGTGTGTCAACAGCTTGAACTTGCTTTCGAGAATCCATTGTTGAATCTATAATGAACCATACAGATAGGAATTGTCATGTCTTCTCAAATTGTTCTACCACGTATTATGCAAGTTGGCGAAAATGCTAGCTTGGAAATCCCTAACATATTGATGAGCCTTAATTGTCAGCGCCCATTAATCATTACTGATAAAATGATGGTTAAGCTCGGTTATGCTAGATGTATTCAAGACTGCTTAAGCGATGCTCAAATTAATGCTGATGTCTTTGATGATACGGTACCAGAACCTACTGTTCATTCTATTCAGGCTGGTGTTATGAAAGCGCAAAAGGGGAACTACGATTGTATAATTGCCCTTGGTGGTGGTAGCCCAATCGATAGTGCCAAGGCCATCGCAATATTGGCGAAACATGGTGGGGTAATGCAGGATTATCGTTTCCCACGCATGGTTAATGAGCAAGGCTTGCCTGTTATTGCTGTACCTACTACGGCGGGGACGGGCTCTGAAGTGACGAGATTTACCATCATTACTGATGAAAGTAGCGACGAGAAAATGCTCTGTGTCGGTATGGGTTTTATGCCTATTGCAGCTTTGGTTGATTTTAAGTTAACTATGAGCTTACCTCCTAGGATTACCGCAGATACAGGTATTGATGCCCTAACTCATGCGATGGAGGCATACGTTAGTAAAAAAGCCAATGCTTACAGTGATAGTCAGGCAATTGGTGCGATAAAGTTGATTGGACCTAATTTGAGAAAGGTCTATCACAATGCAGGCGATCAGCAGGCTCGAGAAGCTATGATGCTTGGCTCGACCTTGGCTGGAATTGCATTTTCTAATGCATCGGTTGCCTTAGTTCACGGTATGAGTCGTCCAATTGGCGCCTTTTTCCATGTTCCTCACGGCTTATCTAACGCCATGTTATTACCTAGTGTCACTGCTTTTTCAATTCCTGCTGCGCCAGAGCGTTATGCAGATTGTGCGCGAGCTATGGGGATAGCAACGGAGCAAGACAGCAATGATACTGCTAATGAGAAATTGTTGATTGAGCTTCAAGCATTAAATGATGAGTTGGCGGTACCAACACCATATCAATTTGGTATTGATCGTGATGAATTTTTTGGGGTCTGTCAAACAATGGCTGAGCAAGCATTGGCTTCTGGTTCCCCTTCTAATAATCCAATTGAACCGTCTGTCAACGAGATGGTTACTATCTATAAGGGATTGTGGGATTAGCGTTCGACATTAACATTTTATTTATTTAGGAATTACATATGAATACTATTGGACATTTAATTAACGGTGAAGTTTGCACTGACAGTGAGCGTACTCAAGATGTGTTTAATCCGGCAACAGGGTTAGCGACACGAAAAGTTGCATTGGCTTCGGTTGAAACTGTAGAGCAGGCTATTAGTTGTGCTGAAGCGGCTTTTCCAGCTTGGCGTAATACTCCTGCGATTAAGCGCGCACGAGTTATGTTTCGCTTTAAGGCGTTATTAGAAGCTAATGCTGATAAGATTTGCCAGATGATTGGCGAGGAGCATGGAAAGATATCTCATGATGCTGCTGGTGAATTACAGCGTGGGATCGAGAATGTTGAATATGCTTGTGGGGCACCAGAGTTATTAAAAGGAGAGCACAGTAAAAATGTGGGCTCAAACGTTGATTCATGGAGTGAGTTTCAACCATTAGGTGTTGTTGCTGGAATTACTCCTTTTAACTTTCCTGCGATGGTGCCTCTATGGATGTTCCCAATGGCTATTGCTTGTGGTAACTGTTTTATCCTAAAACCATCGGAACGTGATCCTAGCTCAACTCTGTTTATTGCTCAGCTATTAAAAGAGGCAGGACTTCCAGATGGCGTGATGAACGTTGTCAATGGAGATAAGGTCGCGGTTGATGTTTTGTTATCTGATGAACGCATTAAAGCAGTTAGTTTTGTCGGTTCAACTCCAATCGCTGAATATATTTACTCCACTGCAAGTGCTAATGGAAAGCGTTGCCAAGCATTAGGTGGTGCAAAAAATCATGCAATCATAATGCCTGATGCTGATATGGGTAATGTTGTTAGTCAGCTGCTTGGCGCTGCATTTGGTTCTTCGGGTGAACGTTGTATGGCTTTATCTGTTGCTGTCGCTGTTGGGGACGACGCTGGTGATGCTTTAGTTGAAAGTATGGCCGAGGCAATGTCGGACTTAAAAGTGGGAGCATATAGTGATAGCAGTAATGATTTCGGCCCAGTGATAACTGCGCAACACCGGGACAAAGTAGTTGGTTATATTAATCATGCAGAAGAGCAAGGGGCAACTATTGTAGTAGATGGTAGATCTCCTGAAGTTGAAGGTTTCAGTAACGGTTTCTTTGTAGGTGGTACGTTAATTGACAATGTGACTCCAGATATGGTGAGCTATAAAGAAGAAATCTTTGGACCCGTTCTACAGGTTGTGCGAGTTAATACCATGCAAGAAGCAATGGAGTTAATCGATAATCATGAATATGGAAATGGTACATGTATTTTTACTCGTGATGGAGAAGCTGCTAGATACTTCTCAGATAATATTAAGGTTGGTATGGTTGGGATTAATGTTCCTTTACCCGTACCTGTTGCTTATCATAGCTTTGGTGGTTGGAAGCGTTCATTATTTGGTGATTTACATGCCTATGGCCCAGATGCCGTTCGCTTCTATACAAAGCGGAAGACCATAACTCAACGTTGGCCTTCATCTGGAATTCGTGAGGGTGCTGAGTTTTCAATGCCAACCATGAATTAATTCTTATTATTCCATTTTAGTTTTATATTATTGAAAATAAGAGAATGGCGGTGCCAGTATAAATGGCACCGTTTATTTATAATTAGAGCTTAAATTACCGTGATAAATAGATTATGGAAGGATTTATCTCGCTGAAACACGGGTTGTATTAAAAATACTCTTAAATAGGTGGCGGTTTAAACTCCTTTAGCGCTGTCAGCACTTGCTCTAATGACGAATGTCATCAAGATGAAACTACCTTCATATTGAATAAGGGTCAGTGTTTTAATAAACGTCGAAGGCTTGTAACCTCGATTGCTTTTGGGAAGCGGAAAGTACAGATCAATAAGCTCAACTAGGTTCAAAGTCTCCATTAGCTGCGCGATGGCTAACAAACCGGCTCGGGGGGTTAGTAAATCGTTGGTGTTATCAAGTTTATAAGGTCGCATAATTATAAACCTTGGTTGCCACCGTTGGGTGATGAGCTATTTGGTTGCAAACTATTATACGGCAATGGCTTCCTGCGTTTTAACGATTTCTATCTGGGCATTTTGGTGTTGTTAGAGGGCGATTTAGGTTAATATAGTCTTTAAAAATTTGAGAGCTCAGCATGGCGGAAGTGTTTGCCAATTCTGCGTTAAGTATCGCAGTTAAAATATTCTATAAACTTCGCTACTTCATCGTTTTCACCTGCCTTATTTGCATTACGCTATTCAGAGATTTCAAAATAAAATAATAAAATAATAAAATAATCTTTTCAGCTGTATATTGAAAATATAAATTCTTGTTTTCAACCGTGAGTTTTGTTCCTTTGCAAAATGTGCGGTACTGCTTGATTAAGCTTATTAGGAGTATCATGAGTACTGTCCGAAAAATCATCATTGCAGATGATCACCCATTGTTTCGTCAAGCATTACTGCAGATATTAAAGCCTAAATTTAGTGAATTCGAGTGGGTTGAAGCTCAAACTGTTGAACAGCTTAGTGATGTTTTGGCAAATAATTTTGATACGGAGTTGCTGTTGTTAGATTTGGATATTCCAGGTGCACACGGCTTTAATACATTGATCAAGATACGTAGCCAGTATCCTCAATTACCTATTGTGATTGTCTCCGCTCATGATGATAATGATATTGTCATTAAATCAATGGAATTTGGTGCCTTGGGGTTTGTGCCAAAATCCACCGCCGTAGAGCTAATCATAAAAGCTATTGAGCAAGTGCTAAGTGGTAATGCTTGGTTGCCTGATCATATCAATTTAAATCGAGTTGTTGATAAATCAGATATCAGTGAGCGTATATCGACGCTTACGCCACAGCAACATAAAATACTGCTGATGTTTGCTGATGGTCTACTTAACAAGCAAATTGCGCATCAATTAAGTTTATCTGAAGCGACAATTAAGGCACATGCGACGGCCATTTTTAGAAAGCTGAATGTCCTCAATCGTACTCAAGCTGTAATAGCGATTGGTCAGTTAGAAGTGGGGTCTCCTTCATTTTCTGCGAGTAACGAGTAATCCTGTTGCATTTTTTGTGTGAGTATCGCGCTAATCAATTCGCGCAAGATTGCAGGTT
Organism: uncultured Marinomonas sp.; assembly: GCA_947493575.1. Lineage (GTDB taxonomy): Bacteria > Pseudomonadota > Gammaproteobacteria > Pseudomonadales > Marinomonadaceae > Marinomonas. The sequence continues at coordinate 143,655 of CANLRQ010000005.1, read as the reverse complement.
TCATCGGCTTAGTCAAATAGCTAAAGCCAGCATTTTGCGTTTTTATACGCACATCTTGATCGGTAATAGCAGTAATTAAAATACCCGGTATACCATAGCTAGAAGCTTGGCTTATTTCTATCATGAAATCTAAGCCAGTTTTTACTTCAGTAAGTTGGTAATCCATCAGCATAATATCTATTTCATCATTATATTGTTCGTAATATTGGTAGACTTGTTGGCTGCTATTACACGCGAGCACTCTACATCGCCAAGAATTTAGTAATGCGATCATTGCCTCCAACAAGTTTGGATCATTTTCGACGTATAGAACGGTTATTCCTTGTAAATTAATTACTTTACTGGGAACATTCTCTTGCTCAGACGTTTCTGGGGCAGTAATGGGTGCTGTGATAGAAAAATTGCTGCCCTTATTGGGGGTTGATCGTAAAGAGAGTGGGTGATCGAGTAGTTGAGCAAAACTCTGTGTAATATTTAATCCTAAACCGAGACCTTTGCTTGAGTTGGCATTGTTGGTATTAAGTTGAACAAATTGCTCGAAAACTACCCGTTGTTTTTCTAAAGCAATTCCTGGTCCGTTATCAACAACTTCAATTGATACTTTTTGGTCGAGTCTGCGAACACCAAGTACTACTTTGCCTGGACTTGCATAGCGAAAAGCATTGGCGATAAAGTTTTGTAAGATGCGATGTAATAAGTTGGGGTCGGAATAGATCCAAAGCGAGCAATTAACAGTTTTAAACTGTATATTAATTTTTTCATCATGAGCGTTAAACTCGTTTGCTAAGTTTGTAAATAGCTTGCTAATGGAGAATGCTTTTTTAGAAACTCGAATATTACCACTTTCAATTTTAGCAATGTCTCCCAGTTCGCTTAGCAAGCTTGTGGCAACACGCAGAGAGCGTTCAATATTTTCGATGTGCTGTTTATGATGTTTATTAACACCGCGCTGTGTTGAAAGGGCGCTGGTGAATAATCTAGCGGCCTCTAAGGGTTGCATTAAATCATGGCTACAAGCGTTTAAATATTGACTTTTTTTCACATTCGCTAAAACGGCTTTCTTTCGTTCTTTTTCCAGTTCACCGTTAGTTTGTTCTAGGCGTTTCGTCCGCTCATGTACTCGAGTTTCTAGATCTTGATTGGCTTCTTTTAATACTTGCTCGGCTTGTCTAAAAGCGGTGATATCCGTGAAAATCATCACAAATCCACCATCGGGTAATGGGTTGCCTTGAATGCGGATTATCTGTCCAGTATTGAGTTTTCGTTCGGAGCTATGGGGGGTGCCTTGTTGTAAATATTGCAGCCTTTTATGAACTTTTTCTTCGACATCACCAGATTCATGGAGTCTTTGTTCGATATTATATCGGATAAGATTTTCTATTGGGCTATTGACATAAACAAGATGCTTTGGGTAATCGAATAGTTGAATATATTGCTTGTTCCAAGCGACCAAATTGAGATCGCGATTGATAATTGAAATACCTTCAGTACTGCTCTCAATGGCGCACTGTAGAATGCTATGATTAAACTGTGTTCCTTGTGTGGAGGTGTCTCCAATCAATTGTGCTACTTGATCAAGAGCTAGTTCTTTACCGCGAAGGGCTGAAGATATAACCAAACGTGAAGATGATGATCCCATCACGCTGGTCATCATATGTTCTGTAAATTCTATTAGTTTGTGATTATAGACTCTGGATCCTAGATGTTTTGAGTTATGAGTAGAGAGAAAATGCTTGAATTCTAGTTTGGCTTTTTCTTCACCGATAAATCGTGAAGCAAGTAGCTGTAATTCTCTGGCATCGATTTCTCTATTTCTCAATAAACTTAGATCATCTGTATTTTGATTGCCTAAAAAGTAGGAAGCTTGAACTCGTTCTTGGACACTCTGTCTAGAAAACAATGAAACCCACCACATAATAACAATATTTACCAACAAACTAATCAGCGAAACCTGCATATGGGTGGGGAGCAATGAATCGCTGACAGGTTGTGTATAAAAACCGAATTGGGGTAATAAGTTTAGGAAAAACCATAGACTGAAACCAGCAGTGATACCACTAATAACTCCGGTGGTGCTGCTAGAACGCCAGTAGAATGCAGCGATCAATGCTGGAGTTAATTGTGCCATAGCACCGAGTGCTATTTCTCCTAAAATTGAAAGCTTATCGGGTGGCGCTATAAGAAATACACCGTAGCCTAATAAAATAACTAAGCATGCTAAAATTTTTCTCACTCGCAAAAGACTCGCTTTAAAGCGATTAAAGTCATTGTCTACAGTTCGCTGCTGATTGAACATAAGTGGGAAGAATATTTCATTTGAAAGCATTGTGCTTAATGCGATAGCCGTGATGATAACCATAGCGCTTGCGGCTGATATAGCACCTAAAAATGCTAACAATGTTAGCCAAAATTGATTACTAATCGCGGGTAGTAATAAAACATAGAAATCAACTGTAATGTCTTGCCCTAGTAATAAATCTCCCGCAAGGCCAAGAGGAACGGCAAAAATGGCAAAAATTAGTAAATAAATAGGGAAAATATAGCGCGCAGGTTGTGAGTCATTAGCATCACGTAGTTCTACTACCATTACATGAAATTGTCTAGGGAGTGTTAAAAATGCGGCCATAGCGATAATTAGAGAGCCTGCCGTTGTGGCAATATTTGGTAACTGTAGTTGTTGGTTTAAAAGAATGTCTGCTTTAGTTACTTTCCAAAGTTCCTGTGGGGAGTCGTAAATAAAAAACACTACAAATAAGCCAAGAATTAAAAAAGAAACCACTTTTAGTAATGATTCAAAAGCAATTGCTAACATTACTCCGGGATGTCGTTCAGTCACATCCACTGAGCGTATGCCAAAAAACACAGTAAATGTAGCGAGAAAAACGGATACAAATAACCCCGTTTCCCAAGAGTTAGGTTCAACTACAATTGTTAGTTCTTGGTAGGAATGCACTATCGCTCTTAACTGTAACGCGATATATGGCATCGTGCCTATCAACGCGACTAAGGTGACAATGACTGCTAGCTTTTGTGATTTACCATAACGTGCTGCGAGTAAGTCGGCTAATGAAGTTACATTTAGTTTGAGACTGATTTTAATGATGCGTTGAATAAAAGGCCAGGCGAATGTAAAAAGTAGAATAGGGCCAATAAAAATAGGCAAATGAGAAAAAATACTATTTGCTACTTGAGCGCTCGTACCTAAAAAACTCCATGAGGTACAGTAGACACCCATAGCTAATGCGTAAATATAAGGTTGTATCTTATGGGGGATTTTATGGCGATACTTATCGCCAATAAAAGCGATTATAAAAAGTAAACAGATGTAGCCGATGCTGAGGCTGATGAGTTGCCAGTTTTGAAACATCTAAACGCTCTATGTTGAGTTGTGCAAATAGTGTCTTATTGAGTTGTGCTTGTAAACTCACCAATGTATGACCCGCCTTTAATATTGGCGATAATTCTCAGTTTTTGATGTGCTCCGCTACTGGAAAGTAATTTCTCTAACTCTGTCTTGGCCTTCCAGTAGTATGGACTTGCTAACATTCCTAGAGGGTGCGGTGAGACTTGGTTTTCATTATCTACAATAAACAGTGTTGCTGTATCTAGTGGATAAGTTGAATTTATAACGGTTTCGCCGTTGTCGTTGGAAAAACTTAATAAAAACTCATTGGATTTTAATATGCATTTACCAGCGTGAATATCGCATTGATCTTGTACTTCCATCACAAAAACCCGTTTTTCTGATGCTTGATGTTCTTTATACATATCCGTCACTGCAAATCCCAATACAGATAATATAGGAGCTATCAAAATGGCTATTTTTGTATGTTTATTCACAGTTTGTACTCATTATGTTTATTAGGATTGAGTTTGCTTTGAATCTCAGATATGGCTTTAAATATGTAGATTTTTTTGCCTAATCACGTCCCCTTAAAAATAGGCCTTCCCGGTGGGAGAGGCCTATTAGTAATCACTGCTTATTAATGATCATGGGCTGCGCTTACTCCTCCTGCTGGCGTTCTGAAATTATCAACCATCTCTTGAATTTCAAGAGGTGCAGGTCCAGTGACTCTGCAGGCCACAAAAGCGACTGCGAAGTTAATTACGGCTCCGACCGCGCCAAAGGCATTGGGTGAAATGCCAAAGAACCAATTTGGTTCTAAACCGCCTAGGAACGAAGTGCCAGGGATAAACATGATACCTTTGTGCATGAACACGTACAACATAGTAACACCGAGGCCTGAGCACATACCCCAGATAGCCGCTGTGCCGCTCATCTTGCGTGAGAATATGCCCATCATTAATGCTGGGAATATAGAGGCCGCCGCCAAGCCAAAGGCTAAAGCGACTGTTCCAGCAGCAAAACCAGGTGGGTTCAGCCCTAAGTAGCCTGAAATCAATATTGCTACTGTCATCGATATTCGCCCTGCAAGCAGCTCGCTTTTCTCTGAGAGGTCAGGAGTCAGTACTCCTTTCATCAAATCGTGAGAGATAGATGATGAGATGGCTAACAGCAAACCTGCAGCTGTGGAAAGTGCTGCCGCCAAGCCGCCTGCTGCTACTAACGCGATAACCCAGTTAGGTAAGTTTGCAATAGCTGGGTTAGCTAATACCATAATGTCACGGTCAACTTTTACCATTTCATTAGTGGCTTTGTCGGAGGTGTACTGAATCTTACCGTCGTTGTTTTTATCTTCAAACTGTAGTAAGCCTGTTTTTTCCCAGTCTTTAAACCATTGTGGGCGCTCTTCATATACTAAGTTTTCACCAGCAGTAGGTTCAATGGTGCTCATCAAATTAAGACGAGCCATCGCGCCAACGGCAGGAGCTACTGTGTACAGTAAAGCGATGAAGACTAGCGCATAACCGGCAGATGTGCGTGCTGCTTTTACAGAAGACACAGTAAAGAATCTCATGATAACGTGAGGCAGGCCTGCTGTACCTATCATTAATGATAGAGTGTAGGCTATCATGTTGGCGTTACTACCTAGCTGTCCAGTAGTGTATTCCTTAAAACCTAGATCAGTTACAACCATATCTAGTTTATCGAGTAAATACATGCCGCTACCGTCAGCCAAAGTGCTGCCTAAACCTAGCTGAGGGATAGGGTTACCTGTTAGTTGCATTGAAATGAAAATAGCCGGAATGGTATAGGCAAAAATTAGCACCACATACTGAGCGATTTGTGTGTAAGTAATACCTTTCATTCCGCCAAGTACTGCGTATACCCAAACTACTCCCATGCCAATGCCAAGTCCTAAACCATAATCTACTTCTAAGAATCGAGAGAAGGCAACACCGACACCTTTCATCTGGCCAATAATGTAGGTCAGTGAGGCTATGATAAGACAAATAACCGCTACAATACGGGCTGATTTTGAATAGTAACGATCTGAAATAAACTCAGGTACGGTAAATTTACCATGTTTACGCATGTATGGCGCTAACAGCATTGCCAGTAATACGTAACCTCCTGTCCACCCCATTAAGAATACTGAACCACCGTATCCAAGAAAGGCAATTAAACCGGCCATAGAAATAAATGATGCAGCACTCATCCAATCGGCGCCAATAGCCATGCCATTTTGTATGGGGCCCACACCACCACCAGCGACATAAAACTCTTCAGTTGAACCTGCACGCGCCAACCAAGCAATGGCGAAATACAAGCCAAAGGATCCAAAAACAGCGATGTAAGTATATAGTTTTAATTCATCCATTATTAAGACTCCTCAATGCCGTATTCTTTATCCAACTGGTTCATTTTGAATGAATACCAGAAAACTAAAGCAACGAAAGTAACAATGGAGCCTTGCTGGGCAAACCAGAATCCGAGTTTATAACCACCAATTTTAATTGTGTTTAATGGTTCGACTAAAATTAAGCCAAAGCCATAAGATACGACAAACCAAATAATTAGGCTTGTGGCGATAATGCGCAGGTTAGCCTGCCAATATGAAGGATGTTTATCCACTAATTACTCCTTTTCAGTGCTGAATTAGCAACTTAGTTGTTTTTATAGTTAGGAATTGAGGGTTTTGGTGAAAAAAGTATTTGTACACCAAAATTATTAAATAAAGTCGTTATTGGGTTAAAAAATAAACGGCAATATTATTTTTATAGGCTAACAATTTTTCTTTGGGCCTCCAATTACACTTTAGTCGTAGATGGCTTGGTTATGCTGGGATGTCTTTTTATATTAGTTTTAAAAAGACCTTTTCAGGAAGTTACGAGCTATAAATGAGAGTTTTAAGCCTTTTTTAACAAACTATTAATCGGTTAAAAGTAGAGTGTTTATTCGTACCCATTACTCCGCGAGCATCGAGTAGACTAGTTGTTCTATTTAGTAAGCTTACTTGCACCTTCCATTGGCAGGCCTATTCAAATGCTTTATTTGGAGTTGGTCTTAATATTAAGAGACCTCAGCATAATTCGGTAAATTGATTTTTCAGTCTAAAAAACATTAATAAAATCAAAAGGTAGTTTTCCCATTTTTGGAAAAATGAGAGTTATGCTGATGTCTCATTATATATACACTTCATATTTACTTATCTATTTTTAAAAAATCGTTTTATTATTTACCTGAAACATTTTTTATCTAAAGGACGCCTATATGAATAAGCTAATTTTTCTTCCATGTTGTTTGTTGAGTGCTGCAGCTATTTCAGCAACTCCTGTTTACCAGCCTATTGGTTCTGCATTCACCTTAAGTAGCGCACCAAATCAACGAGCTTTATCAACATCATTAAGTAATCCAGCAGCGCCTTATCTAATGATAAACCAGCAAGAAGATGACTCTTTTCGCTTTGGTATTCTTGGTCCAGTTAGCATTGGGGTGGAAATGGGGGATGTGAGTGATTTGGTAGATCAAACAGATAAGCTAGAAGACTTAGTTGATGCTTCTTACTCTAGCGTTGCATCCGCTCAAGTAGCATTAGACCAAGCGAACGCTATTATAAATGACATTGGCGAAACGGCATATGTAAAAACTTCTCTTGGAATGCAGATCCCTTTTATGCCTGTTATTTATAAGACATCAGATAAAGGTGCATTTATGTTAGATGCGAGTTTATCTGCTGTGGCTTTGGGAAATGTTTTATCGGATGAGATTAGAATTGTTGGTACAGATTTAACGACGGATTCGTCTTTTATTGCGAGAACAGCTACCGATTTGCAAGTGGGCTTTGGCTACAGTCAATCAGTTTGGGAAAACTCGAATGGGATGCTTGTAGCGGGTGCCAAGGCAAATGTTCATCAGCTTTCAGTAGGTCGAGCGGTCGCATCTTTAAGTGATGACAGTAGTGAAGTGAGTGATGCTATTTCTGATTCATTATCCGATGATGCTGTGAGCAGTAGTGGTGTTGGTATTGATATTGGTGCTGTGTGGGTGTCTAACAACTATCAAGTTGGGATAACGCTTGCAAATATTAATGAGCCAGAATTTGATAATGCATTGTTCAATACTAGCTGTTTGTCTGAGAGCTGTGCAGCTGCTGCTCGATTAATTGCTTCAGGCATGCTGAAGGAAACGGATAAGTACATTATGGAAATGCAAACCACAGCGGATTTTGCAGTGTCTACGGAAGATAAAAAAGTCACATTAGGTGTGTCCTATGATGTTAATGACGTCAAGGATGTGGTCGGTGATGATTATCAGTGGGCAGCTATGTCAGTATCCTACTTTGGTGATTCTAATATTATTCCGGGAATTAGAGGTGGCTATCGTAAAAACATGGCGGGTACAGAATTGGATTACGCTTCATTTGGCGTAACGCTATTTAAGCGCTTTAATGTTGATCTAGCCGTTGCTTTAGACAAGGTAAAAGATGAAGACGGCGATGAAATTCCAAGAGGCGGTTTTCTGGCGTTGAGTTATGATTCAGCTTTTTAATTGGTAATTTCACCGATAGAGGATAATGTTTCTCTATTATCATCAACAACCACTAAATGAGTCCGTGGCATTTAGTGGTTGTTTTGTTCTTATTTGTCCTGTTGCTCTTCGATTTATATGTTAAAAGTGTCGTATTTTTAATATCTTAGATAACTTGATTGATTGTAATATAAGCGTGTTATATAAAGGAAACTGCTTTTCTTGATGTTGAGGAAATATGGAGTCATTGGTATTCCAAGAAAATGTAACTGCTTGTGATGTATGTGATTTAGTCCACACTATTCCTCCGCTTAAACGAGGCGAGCGTTTTGTATGTGAGCGTTGTGGACATACTTTACTGAGTTTTCGAGAACATGTAGAAAAGCATATCTTTGGCACGGGCTTTTCATCCTTGCTAATGTTCTTTTTTGCTCTGTTATTTCCCTTTCTAGGCTTTTCTAATAATGGTGCTGAACGCAGTGTGACTTTATATAACATTGTTAGTATATTGATTATCCAAGATTATTTGGTTTTAAGCATACTGGTTAGTTTGGCTATTTTTGTTTTCCCCATTGCGTATTTAGTAACAGTTTTAATACTCGTTTGGTCTTTTAACAAACCTTATATTGGTTTAGCGACAAAATGCTACCTCACCCGATGGGTTGTTGTCATTCAACCTTGGTTAATGGTCGATGTTTTTCTAGTCGGTATCTTGGTTGCCTTAGTCAAAATGAATAGTATGGCAGATATTCAATTAGGGTTATCGTTTTGGGCCTTTTGTGCGTATGTCCTTTTGTTGTTAAAAACGGTGTCCTTGCTTGATCGACGCTGGCTTTGGAATCAGGTTGTAGGACAAGCACCGCAACATCATATTGATCTACCGCCGAAACAGGCAAGCCAACAAGGTCTCATTGGCTGCCATTTTTGTGGTGCTACCCATCCGGATACAGCTCATCATTGCAGCCGTTGCGGTCATTCAATTCATACACGACATCCAAAAAGTTTGATAGCGACGATTGCCTTTTTAATTGCGGCTGTGATTATGTTTATCCCTGCAAATGTTTTCCCTATAATGCACACCACCTTTATTGGTGGAGAGGAGCCTTCTTCCATTATGGAAGGGGTGTTGTTACTTTGGTCTTTAGGTTCGTATCCGGTTGCAATGGTGATCTTTTTTGCGAGTGTTGTTATTCCTTTAGCGAAAATTTTGTCATTAAGTTGGCTTTGTTGGCAATGCGCTTATCCAACTGAAAGAGAAACATTACCAAAGATCAAGTTGTATCGTATTACTGAAATTGTGGGGCGTTGGTCCATGATAGACATTTTTGTGGTGGCAGTTCTGACAGGGTTGGTACAGATGGGAAATCTGATCGCTATTTCTCCGGGCCCTGCGGTGTTGTCATTTGCTGCTGTGGTAATTTTAACTATGCTGGCCGCACGGTCATTTGATCCTAGATTATTGTGGGATAATGAAAATAGAGTCGTATCAGACCTTCTCCTAGAGGAAAAGAGTAATGGGTGAAAACAAGAGTGTAGTGAGTCTGAGACGAGTGCATTTTAACTCTATCTGGTTAGTTCCATTAGTCGCTTTGATAGTGGCTGGCTGGATGCTATATCAAAATTGGGCCAGTCAAGGACCTGTTATTACGTTGATGGCTTCGAATGCCGAAGGGCTAGAAGCAGGGCAAACCAAATTAAAAGCGCGTAATGTCGATGTAGGTAAAGTAATAGACATTCGATTAAGTAGTGATTACGACAAAGCGATTATTAGCGTTCGAATGAATCAAGATACGCAGGAAATGCTCAAAGACGACGCAAAGTTTTGGGTAGTTAAGCCGCGTATTGGCAAAGAAGGTGTGAGTGGTTTAAGTACATTGTTATCTGGTGCATATATAGATATGTCTCCGGGGCAAGAAGGTGAAGAAAGTGATGAATTTGAGTTACTTAGCCAACCCCCGCTTTCAACGAAGAAAGAAGGTATTCGAATATTATTACGCAGTGATGAAGCGTCAAAATTGGATGTTGGGACCTTGGTGCACTTTCGTGGCTATGAAGTTGGTTATGTTGAAGAAGTTGGCTTTGAGACCGGATCAGGGCTGATCACTTATCGAATAGTAGTAGAACCGCCTTATGATGCTTTAGTCAATGATGCTGTGCAGTTTTGGATAACACCAGGGTTGTCTTTTAAGAGTTCTGTTCAAGGTTTTGAAGTCAAATTAGACTCGCTTGATACTTTCTTATCTGGTGGCATTTCGTTTGGTTTAGGAAAGGATAAAATTGCCGGAGAAAGCGTAAACGATTTAGCGTCATTCCGTTTATTTTCATCGAAAGAAGAAGCGGATAACAATATTTATAATCAAACCATAGAATATTTGTTCTTGTTTGATTCCAATGTCAGTGGTTTGGCTGTGGGTGCGGATGTGGAATTTCGAGGCGTGCGAATTGGTACTGTGATAGAAATGCCAATTACAGACATTCCAATGGAAGCCATGACTTCGCTTGATCGACCGGTTATCCCTGTTTTAGCAAGAATTGAGCCCCAGCGTTTGCATGATTGGTCAGTTCCAGGTGAAAAATCGGTAGAATCATGGGAAGCGTTATTGGATGAGAGAATTGAACAAGGTTTAAGAGCTACCTTGGTTATTGGTAATTATCTCAATGCTGCGCGGGTAATCAGCTTGGATTTTATGGATAATCCGCCACCGCCGCAGATGAGAGAATTTGCTGGTTATGATGTGTTCCCCACAGGGCCTGATTCTTTGGCAGACATCAGCGGTAAGGTGTCTAATTTACTTGATACCTTCTCCGAAGTTCCGCTTAAACAAACATTTGAGCAACTTGGTCGAACGATGGAAGAAGCCAATGAGACCTTGCGCCAATTGCAATCCTTAAGTCAAAGTGTAGAAGGGCTGTTAGAGAAAACGGAAACTCAGCAATTACCTGCAGACATTGGAGAAGTTATGAGGCAACTAAACTTAACCTTAGAAACCTATCAAGCCGATGGTCAAATAGGTCGCCCGTTAAGAGAAAATATGGTGTCTCTAGGTCGGTCTTTGAATGAGTTACAACCTCTTCTAAGGCAGTTAAAAGAAAAGCCTAATACGTTGATTTTTGATAGTCAGCCACGTATAGATATTCAACCAAAAGCAGCACAATAATTTGAAAGGTGTATTGATAATATGATGAATAAGAGTTTGTTTTTTTCTCTCTTGATAGGAAGTCTTATTTTATCAGGTTGTGCTACGCAGGTTGAGACCAGCCATGAATATCTATTAATGGATACAGCAACTTATCAAATTGAATCTGAAGAAACTCAGGCTGCGTCAGTGCAATTAATGCCGATAGTGGTGGCGAACTATTTAGCGGGTAATGAAATTGTGCTGATTTCTGATGAAGGCAAGGTATATCGCTCGCAAACGAATTTATGGGCAGAGCCATTATCGCAACAACTTACACGATTGACCCAACAAAGGCTTGAAAAAACACTGCCTGATCTCTCATGGTTTGTTAGGCAAAGACTTCCAAGTTATGCCATTGCTCAAATGGACATTGAAATAGACCGTTTTTTTGCGGACTTAAATGGAGTAATTCACATTGCGGGTCGTTGGCAACTTATTTCTCCCGAAGGAGACGTCATGCTGTCGCGTGTGTTTGACGTGACTGATACCTTAAACTCAGACGGCTATCCTGCAATGACACAAACACTTGCAAATAATTGGTTTGAACAAGTTGTTATCCCAATGACTCATGACATTGCTAAAACATTTGATAAACAATAATGTAAAACCTTTGCACGAAGTCATGAGTGATGACATGACAAGATAAAAATAGACAAGACAAAAATAGACAAGGCAAAAACAGACGAAAAAGCGGAGTTTATGAGTTATAAATGCGCATTTTGAGTCTGTTTTTAACAAAGTATTAGCAAGCGTTATAGTCGTGCAAAGGTCTCATTATGGGTTTAGGATTTGAACATTAAACCCTTTAAGAGAAGAGCCTGCTAGATACTTGGAAAAGTAAGTAATGAAATCTTCATCCGTGACTTTCTTATGGGTTTGGCTTGCATGTCGGAGATACAATTGGCCTTCTTTTCTAATGGCAATTGATTGGTGGGACACATTCATATTGGTGCCAATCCATTTGGTTAAATTCCAATTTGGTCGAACCATATTAATGATGCTTCCTGAGGGAATGCTATCTAACAGTGGGTAATTAATGTCTGACCATGAGTCTTTGTTTATCCCTAAATACACTGCTGTTAACGGTACATAAGGTAAAGTAGTTGCTTCTGGTGTAAACGCACTTCCTTCATTTTGTAATTGAGCCAGTTGTGAATCACAGGTTAAAGAGGAGTTGTCTTGGCAGTTTAAACGGCTTTTATTCATTTTTTTATACCAAGCTGTTTTATCGATAACTGTTTCAGCAATCAACAGTGAGTCTCCTGCAATATCAGCCGTTATATCCGTTAATTTATCTTGATTATTAGGAATCCAATCTGCACTAGGAAAGTGATTGCGTTCAACAAAAGAAATATTTCCATTTTTGTAGCGAAGTTTCATTAAATTAGGCATGAATTCTTGGGTAGACGCTGACATAGCACCTGCAAGTACCGCCTCGACATAAGTTGTGCAATCAAAGGCATCAAAGCGAATAAAAGGGTCTTTGTCGTATTTTCCATTAGCGCCTTCACCCAAACTTCCATCCAGATAGTTTGCATTTAATAAGGTTTCGCTGATACGTACCATTCTGGTGTTTATTGCAGAAGAATGAGAACTGTCGTTGATAGCCTTATAAAAAGCAGTTGAATACTCATCATCGTTGATGTTTGTAGCCATTGATGATGAGGCAAAAAATGTTAAGGACAAGGTGCAAAAAAAGCGCGAGCTAATCTTGGTAGTCATTGATGGAAAGATCATAGAAGGGCCTGTGATGTTGAATCATTGAGACTTACCATAAAAGATAATTCTTGGTAGATCTAGGGAAATAATAAATTTAAGGACTTTTTAGGTAAGGTGCGAATAAGTCCTCTTCGCTAGGTGGCTATTAAGTCGTTATTTAAATGAACAGTGTTGATCCAAACCGTACCTGTTGAGTGTAGGGCTTGGATCAACTAGCTGTGTTTTTAGATAATGGTTTTGCGTGAACGAAGGTGATTAAATTCGTCTTTCACATAAGTCTTTTTGACTTTAACAAGACAATGATAGCTCTCGCCAAAGTATATTTCTGTTGGAATAGCTGGGTCTTTAAAGCTGATAAAAGAGCCTTTTGTATTCTCAATGGTATTTTCTCTTGAGGTGTCTATCCAATCCATCGCTCGGTTTACATCCACATAAACGGTGTTATTCTGAAGTTCAATCTTTCTTTGAATGTCTTCATTCCACCACGTTTGATATTGGATGGTGTACTGGCAATCACGGTAAGGAAAGGCAATGTCGGCAAGGTTTTCATCTGTTTGATAAAACTCACCTCGAATGGCACCAAGTGTCACATAGCTAAAGAGTCCTTGTTGTTCATTTTCAAGGCTCAGTAGAGAAGAGGTGAGTGATTGAATAAGTTGCTCATGACCTGTTGGTGATAGACCTTCTTTACATACTAGCCTAGAGGTAAGTTTGTGAGGTGCTGGGGCATCATAATCTGGTGGGAAAGGGGTGCCACCGTGGGCAAGAGTTCCCATGATGCCTAAACGTTTGCTTACATCATATAGGGAGTTTCTTGCCCAGTGTCCCATTAGTTGATGATCGTACTTCTGTTTGCATCCCGCACCATGAGGCTCATCAATGGTGATTTGGTCACTGGATACATTGCTGAAAGTGTTATGAATAAAGGTCTGAAGCTCTTGTTTAGTGCCTTCCCAATAACCGTACATTAGGCAATGATGATATAGATTGTTAACATCGAAATCAGTATTGCCTTTAGGGGTGGCATTAATCTTAAGATTTGTGCCAACTAGCTTTGGTGTTTCTTCAGATAAAATAGCGGCTTCCCACTGTTGGAGAACGTCAAGAGTGGTCTCTTTTTCTTCAGGAGTACAATAACTCTCACTCGGCTTCATTTGAGCAGGCTTATTCCATTCTATTTCAAAGCGATGAATAACGTCTGGCAAGGCAAATGTTTGTATTTTTAATTCGGTAATGATGCCATAGCTCATGCCGCCTCCACCGCGAATTGCCCAAAACAAATCTGAGTTTTCATTCTCACTGACTTCTACTTTTGTTCCATCACCAAGGACGATTGAAGCGCCCACTAGATGCTCACAGCTCATGCCATGTTTTCGTGTCCATGGCCCCCAGCCTCCGCCTTGAATATAGCCTGTTAAGCCGACGGTAGCACAAGTGCCGTGGGCAATCATTCTGTTTTGTTCTGCAAGCAAAGGCGTGAGTTGATAAAATCGATAACCTGCTCCAATGGTGGCGATTCCGTCGTCTGAGAGAGAGAAATTTTTGATGCCTGTTACATCAATTAAAACCACATTGTCGCCACTGCATTCTCCCGCATGGTCGTGACCACCAGAGCGTACACGAATAGGCAAGTTGTAGGAGATAGCGGTATTATATGCCTGCTGAACTTCGCTTGTTGATTCACACATGACGATGGCAAAAGGGTGGTATTGGAAACGGGTATTGAAAATCATACTCTCCGTTTGAAAGTTGTTTAATCCAGGGATGGGAGAGAGTGAATTAAACTGAGGAGTAAGCAGTCGGTCAGAGGGGAAGCCTTCTTCTATCATGGTTTTATGGAATAATGCGGCATTGTTGACTGCAATTGCGTGAATGCCTAATACAGCTTGTCTCTGTTTCTCAGGAGAAGGTTGCTTTTCTAAATGTATTTCATTGGTGCTTGATTGCGTATTGGAGTTAGACGTCATAAAACAGTCCTTTACAGAGAGTTAAACAATAAAAATATTCGTTATTTAATAGAGAATATTTCATGATATTTTGTTAATCCGACGTTAAGTTATTGTTTACATTGAAACAATAACAGTCGATTACAGATAATAGTAAGGTGCGAATAAGTCCTTTTGCATCAACGTGTGCTATTGGGTTTGCTTCCAGTTCAATGAGTCTGTAAGTTTAACGTAGTAAATTAGTCGAAATAGTCCATTTAATTAAAAAGAATAGGAGTGTTAAAAGCGTGCCACATTGTATTGTTGAACATTCATCCTCATTAGCTGCTGATGTGTTAATGCCTTTGGTTTTTGAAGGGACTATGAAATCTAAACTCTTTCAGGAAAAAGATGTAAAAGTGCGCACCCAAGCATTTACTCATTATCAAACTGGCAAAGAAAAAGTTGATTTTATACATGTGACATTAAAAATATTACTAGGGAGAAACGAAGAGCAAAAAGCCAATTTATCTCAGTCAGTTTTAGAAGAGTTAATGACATTGAAACTAGCTGATTGTTCGATTTCTGTCGAAGTTGTGGATATTGATACTGCAAGTTATGCAAAAATTGTTTCTTAGAGACCTTTGCACGGCTATTACGCTTGCTAATACTTTGTTAAAAACAGACTCGTCTTATCATCGCTCATGACTTCGCGCAAAGGTCTCTCTTAATGTCTTATCGCGCTTAAAAGGATTTACTTGGTTATGTTTGGGGGTCATTTGGCCTTTGTGCTAAACTCGGCTTTTCATACTGGTGTCTTAGCTAAAACTGCCAATGTAAGACACATCTATTATTTTTTTGAGTACTTCTATCTCCATGCTACGACTTAATGACATCAAACTGCCTCTTCATCATACGGATGAAGAACTTAATAAGGCGATTCTGGCCACTTTAGATATCTCCTCTAACGAACTGCTTAACGTTACTTTATTTAAACGCAGTTATGATGCGCGTAAAAAAGGCAATATCGTGTTGTTATATCAACTGGATGTGGAGTTGGATGAAGCGTTGGAAACGTCCATATTGGAGCGGTTTGCAGGCAGTAATCGAGTAATCCCATCACCAGATACCTCTTATTATTATGTCGCTCAAGCAGACGATGCATTTCCTACTGAACAACAATTACGCCCTGTTATTGTTGGGTTTGGACCTTGTGGCATTATGGCTGCACTGACTTTGGCTCAAATGGGGTTAAAACCTATAGTATTAGAACGTGGTCAAGATGTGCGTCAACGGACTAAAGACACATGGGGTCTATGGCGTGATAAAAAGCTCAACACAGAATCTAATGTGCAATTTGGAGAGGGTGGTGCTGGTACCTTTTCTGATGGCAAGCTTTGGAGTCAGGTGAAAGACAAACGCTTCTTAGGTCGTAAAGTCATGGAAGAATTTGTGAAAGCTGGCGCTCCAGATGAAATAATGTATGTGAGTAAACCTCACATAGGAACCTTTAAACTGGTAAAAATGGTTGAAAACATACGTGCCGAAATCATCAGTCTAGGTGGGGAGATTCGTTTCAACTCAAAAGTAGAGAAAGTAAATCGTCTACCGGAAGGTGACCAAAAGAAAGGTAAAGTGACAGGCGTTACTTTATCGACAGGTGACATTGTAGAGACCAATCATCTTATCTTAGCGATCGGCCACAGTGCGCGTGATACGTTCCAAATGCTATTGGATGAAGGTGTTTACATGGAAGCAAAGCCGTTCTCAATTGGCTTTCGAATTGAGCATCCGCAATCAGTAATTGATGATGGTCGTTTTGGGGTTCAGGCTGGCCACCCAATTTTAGGCTCTGCTGATTATAAGCTGGTGCATCATTGTGAAAATGGTCGCAGCGTTTACAGTTTTTGTATGTGTCCGGGTGGTACTGTTGTTGCGGCTGCATCGGAAGATGGTCGTGTGGTTACAAATGGCATGTCGCAATATTCTCGTAATGAGCGAAACGCGAACTCGGCGATTGTTGTTGGTATTGAACCTGAGAAGGACTACCCAGAGCATGTTTTAGCGGGTGTAGATTTGCAAAGAAAGTTAGAAACTCTAGCATTTGAAATAGGTGGTCAGGATTATACTGCCCCTGCGCAATTAGTTGGTGATTTTTTGAAGGGCGTGCCTTCTACTGAACTTGGGTCGGTTATACCTTCTTATAAGCCGGGTGTTAAGTTGGTTGATTTAAGTGAGACTCTACCTAAATTTGCTATCGATGCAATGCGTGAAGCTTTATTGGTATTTGATCGTCAGATAAAAGGCTTTGCAATGAATGATGCTTTGCTAACAGGCATTGAAACTCGTACTTCTTCACCAGTAAGTGTGCGTCGTGATAAAAGCTTTACGAGTATTAATACATCAGGCTTATATCCAGCTGGTGAAGGTGCTGGCTACGCTGGTGGTATTTTGTCCGCTGGTATCGATGGTATTAAAGTGGCTGAAGCCGTTGCATTGGATCTACTTAAGCCTGAGTAACATTTAGAACGAATTCAATAGTTTTTAAAACCAGACCCTGTGTCTGGTTTTTTGATTTTATCAATGCAGTAATGATTAGATCGTAGGCTGGAAAGCCGAAGGCGCTTTTCGACATTGTAAGAGACATTCGGACATCATCAAACCTAATAATCATACGGATCAAAAGCCTTTGTCTTTTTTGCTTGTGTCACTGTCGTCGTCAGCGAAAAAAAGACAGAAGCCTTTTGCTTTTGGTCACGTCATTCGACAAGTAAAAATTAACCATTTGAAATATATAGATTAATTGTATGGGTGGCCTATGTTCTTGCTTGGCCTATGTTCTTGCTTGCGTCACTGTCGTCGTCAGCGAAAAAAAGACAGAAGCCTTTTGCTTTTGCTCTTGAGAGAATGATTCGTAAAGTGAAATGTTAACCTTTTGAAGCATATGGATTAATTCCATTCACTGCTTGCATTGTGACGCTGGTTAAATAATACACTTCAATACCCTTTCTCTAAATCAACCGACTCTGGTATGGCACCGTTAATACGAAAATTTTTAATGTTATCTGCGACAATCTTAGACGCTGTTTCTACGTTTGTTGTGGCAGATATGTGGGGCAAGACAGACACTTTCGGGTGGTGCCAGAGAGGGCTGTCTTTTGTGAGTGGCTCTTTTTCAAACACATCTAAAACAGCGTGTGACAAATGACCGGTATCGAGTGCGTTTATTAGATCATCGTGGTTGATGATGCCACCACGGGCGAAATTAATCACTTTAGCTCCTTTTGGGAGTAGACCTAACGTTTTTTTGTTGAGTAATTTGTAAGTGTGGTCAGTTAAAGGTAATAAACAGATGAGAATGTCTGTTTTTTGCAGTAGGGAGTTCAGTCCTTCTTTCTCAGAGTAGTGAGTCACATTTTTTATGTCTTTGTGGCCTCGGCTCCAGCTGTTCACATTAAAGCCTTGGCTGACTAAAGCTTCCATTGATACGGTACCAAGCTCTCCCGTACCTAATACAGATACTTGTACTGTTTCAATATTAGGGCAAGGGATAGGGTTCCAAACTTTCTGCTTTTGTTGCTGCATGTATTCGGGAATATTTCGGTATAAATATAGGCTCCACGTTAGTACTGCTTCGGCCATTGTCTCTGCAAGGTAAGGGTCGATTAGCCTGACAAGCTGAGTCGGGTGCTCTTTTTCAGAGTTAAGTAGACGAAAAGTGTCGACTATTTTTTCAACACCTGCCCATAAACTTTGTACCCAGATTAAATTCGGGAAACGCTTTAAGGCATCGACACTTGGGTTGGCAACAATGGCTAATTCGATTTGGCTTGCTTGGGTGTCGGTTAATTGTTCTGCTAAAACAATGGTTTCATCTGGTAGTAAGGTATTGAATTGAGCAAGCCAGTTATCTTGACTGATTTTGTCTATAGAATGAATAAATGCGATGGTTTTCATGATTGAAATACCTGATCAACATTAGCGAAACTTTTGAATTCGAGAGGGTTGCCGAAAGGGTCATTGAAAAACATGGTGTGTTGTTCCCCGGCTTGCCCTTCAAAGCGAATGCCAGGAGGAATGATAAATGTCGTCTTGAGTGTTTGCAGTTTCTCAGCCAGTGCTTGCCATTGATCTAACGGTAGAATAGCACCGAAATGCGGCATAGGAACGGCTATGTTATCAACTTTACCTGTAGGTTCTACATGAAATGGCTGGCCAAGATGTAATGAGAGTTGATGGCCGAAGAAATTGTAATCGACCCAAGTGTTGGTTCTTCTACCTTGCTCGCAGCCTAATACATGAGTATAAAAATTACAGGCTACTTCTAAATCTGTTACATTAAATGCTAAGTGAAAAATAGAGTTCATAACGAGTGCTCCCCTTTATTCAGTCTGTTATGAAAGGATGATAGGTGATAAATTAGCAATCTTCTTTCAAAAGAGATACTATCTTTTTGTTTGTTTCATCGTAAGGAAATCTTTTGGATACGCGTTTTCTTCAAAGTTTAATTTCTGTTATTGAAACGGGCTCGATTGCCGCCGCAGCACGTAAGGAGAATGTTACTGCTGCAGCGATTAGTCAGAGGATTCAAACGCTTGAAACCTTATTAGAAACTCGTTTGCTAAGCCGCACTGGGCATACAGCAAGACCGACGGACGATTGCTTACGAATTTTACCTCGTTTAAATAAAATCATTTTTGAGGTCGAGCAAATTCGTCATGATCTTGATGATACCGGCTTGTCTGGAGTATTAAACATGGGTGTTGTTTCTAGCACACTCATCGGTTTATTGCCTCGTACTATCCAGTATTTAGCCTTACATACGCCTAACTTATTACTGAAAATTGTGCCAGGATCCTCTCAAGATTTGTATCAAGCTTTATTAGATAAGCGACTGGACTTGGCGATTGTAGTTGCTCCTCGTTTTGAATTGCCGAAAGTGCTAAAGCGTCATGACTTATTTTCAGAGCCTTTGTGCCTTATCAGTTATGATGAACACCCTTCCATTGATGTGGCTTTAAAAAACAGACCATATATTCAATATGATAAAGGCTCATGGGGTGGAGTAATTGCGAATCAATACTTGGATAGCTTAATAGTTAAAAAAGGCTTTGCGGTGAATCTGTTGTGTGACATTGACTCTCTTGAAAGTATTGTTTTAATGGTTAAACAAAATATGGGAGTGTCGATTATTCCTAAATGGGAAGGGCTAAATTCAATGGCTCCTGAATTACATACAATCGATATAATGGAATATCAACGAGAGATGACTCTTTTGTCACATCGACAAGCAGGTAAAGACAAGTTGCTGTCTGCTTTTGATATCGCGATTACACAATCCATTGTATAACATTCTGTGATGTTACAATGCGTACAGTTTAAAGATTGATAGGAAACTTGATTATGCTACAAGACTCTCAAATAACCAGTGCTTTAGATCACTTTAATGCAGGGCGTTACCAAGAGGCTGAAAGCGCCTTTATTGAACTTGAGAAACGTTTTCCTAATTCTTTTATTGCGCCTTTGTATTTGGCTCAAATTGCGCTTGTACGAGGCACTGGGCCAGACTGGATTGAAACTTTAAAAAGAGCGCTTTTAAATCAGCCATATATTGCAGATGGTTATTATGTTTTAGGGCAATGCTATCGTCAAAATAAGCAATTACCTGAAGCTTCGGAGGCGTTTCATCAGGCTCTATCTGTATTGATAAATCAGCAGTCTTTGTCATCCACTGATTCTTTTTTGGATGCTGCTTTCAAAAAAAACCTTCAAGGATTTGATCGTAAAGCAGGAGAAGAGCTGCTTTGGACCACCTTAGCTCAATTAAAACAAGCGGGTGTTTTTGCCTTTGCTGCTGCGGGTACTTTATTGGGGCTGGAGCGGGAAGGGCAATTATTAGAAAATGATAAGGACATTGATATCGGTGTTGAATGGTTACAAATGTCAAAAACGCTTGATCTTTTGGAGTCATTGGGATGGGAGGAAGTTGCTCGATCATACGATTTGATAAACCCTCGATGTATGAAACATAAGAAAACAGGCATTATCATGGATGTTTGTGGTTATGGTACGGATACTCAAACAGGTGAGGCCATTTCAGGGTTATGGATGGATAATGTACCATTTGAATGGAACCGTATTACGTATTTTCCAGAGGTTTCTCTTACTTCAAAAGCAACACCTTTTGGCGATGTTTGGCATTTAAAAAAACCAATTGAATTTTTAGTTGCATTATACGGTGAGGAATGGCGTCTTCCTGATCCCTTGTTTGATACGATTATTTGTGCAAGAAATCAGCGTTTATTTTCATGGTTGTCCTACTGTTATGGTTACTCACGCCTGTATGTTTATTGCTCTCGTGGTCAATATAAGAAGGCTTTGAGAAATGTTGAAACATTACTGATTCATGCACCTAGCAATTATGTTCTTCAAGCAGTACAAGAGCATTTAATAAAGGTAATAGAGCTTACCGAAGTTGAAAAAAAGGTTCACCAGCCTACCCGCGTCTTGGCTCTAGGATACTTTGACTTATTTCATCAAGGCCATTTGAATTATCTTAATTTCTCTAGCAAACAAGGGGATTCATTAATTGTGGGTGTTTCTCAAGATGCGTTTTGCCAAAAAAGCAAAGGTTATACCCCAATAATGTCTCAGGAGATGAGATTAAACCTTATTGCATCTTTTTCTATTGTGGATGAAGCGGTTTTAGTTGCTTACCCGTTAGCTGAAACTGAAAAAGCGGCTCAGTGGATTCATAGTTTGAATATTAATGTTGTGGTTTGTGGTGAGGAGTGGGAAGGTTCAGAAAGGTGGAATGCATTAACCCTGAGATTGCAACAAGATGGAATAAAAGTGGTGTTTGCCCCAAAAACACAAGGTATTTCAACGACAATGATAAAGCAGAAGATTAAATCTGAGCTATCGTAATAGATGGTATTTTAACCTTGAAATCGCAGGATAAATGTATCTAAATATGCCCAAGGCATTGGGTTATGGTGTCAAAAGAGCAAAATAAACCAAAAAATCAATCCGTTTATTCCAATTTATCATAAAATTGTAACTAACTGAGAAAATCAGACCTTATGCTGAGGTCTCACCTTATTAAAAGCAATAGAGTTAAAAGTAAAACATGGCTCTAAAATTACTTAAAACGATTTAAACTCAATTGTCATTGTTCAATGTCAAGGAGATGTGATGTGTTAGATGCTGAAAAGTTGGTGTTGGATCATCAGTTATCAAAAATGAAGAAAGAGCTACAAAGCGCTGTATCTGATGTTTCCTTAAGTGTAAGTATTGGGGGCATCTCTCTCGATTTAGATAGTATGAATATAGAAGACAGCTTGATGCTGGCCGATGAGCGTATGTATGAAGTGAAAAAACAAAAATATAAAGAATGCTCACCTTAATTCATAGAGTCTCGTTACCTTACAAAAAAGTTTATTTGCTAAAATCATGATGAATGTCATGGTTTTCTTTGTGGGTTGTGGTTTTTTAGGCAAGCGAAGCAGTCGATCCTTGCTTTATTGTAATAATATATTAATGGATCTTGTTTTATCTTCCTCCTAGCATTTAGAATCTTGGCTTCTATCATAAGGTTGCTATTAATACGCTGTTTTGAAATGAGATTTTAAGCCTTTTCTATTATTTCGTGTTCAGCAGCCTATGAAAAAATGCACAAATATCTTCTTGAAAATAGAGAGAATAATAAAAATGCTAGGTTCTTTAAAGATTATCCATAAGAATTTTTTGATGGGTTTTACTCAGCTGTTGCTCATTCTTTTAGTAGGATGGTTTGGGTTAACGCAAATGTTTAAAATTGGAGCTGAAATCACACAAATTGCCCATGAAAATATTCCGTTAGCAGCAGAAATTACGGAATTGACTGAACATCAGCTTCTGCAAGAGGTGGCCTTTGAGAAACTGGTATCACATGAATTATATGATGCTCTTGAAAACCACCCTAATTCAAAAGAAACACTAGCCCTTCGCGAATCGTTAAAAACCAAACTGACGTACTTGCACGATGAAATTGCAGTTATTAAAACGGATATAAAAAACTTGCTCGACAATGCTCACAATGATGTAGCCGAGCAAAAGTACTCTCAGTTTTATAATGAAATACGTGACGCGGAAAAAAGCTTCTATTTATTAGAGGCTGATACCTTTGAATTTATCAAAACCATAGAAGGCAGCGGTATAAAAGCTGCTTTAGGTGGCTTGAAACAGTTGGAAACCAGTAACCATCTTCTAGATGAAAAGCTGGTGCAATTATTGAAAACAGTACAAGAATTCTCTCTTGAATCTGCTAACCAAGCCGAAGCAGATGAGTTAGAAGGCATCAAAATAATCAGTACGATTTTAATTATTTCAGTTATTATCGCGGCAATTCTCCCTGTAGTTATTGGTAGATCCATCATTAATCCTATTAAGCATTTGCAGAGCAGGATTGAAGAAATCTCAAATGGAGATGGTGACCTTACTCAGCGTATTAATAATAAATCAAGAGACGAAGTAGGTGATGTTTCTAATTCTTTTGATCATTTTATGAATAAGTTGCAGAGTATTATACAAGGTGTGAATAACTCATCTTCATTACTTTCAGGTTCGTCTAATCAAGCAAATGATGTGATTAAGAATGCTTTGAAGTTGGTTGATGCTCAACGCGAAGAGATGACTACAGCAGTTAATTCTATGACTGAAATGAGTCAAGCAACGGATGAAGTCGCTAAAAATACAATTAACGCGGCGGAAATTGCTCAAGGCGTGCAAATTAAAGTGCTTGAAGGTAAAGAGTCGGCGACAGAAATACAAAGCATTATTCAAAGCCTATCCAATGATGTTGAAAGTGCTCGCAATGATATTAGTGCTTTAGTTGAGGAAACAAATAATATTGGCATGGTGCTTGAAACGATTCAAAGCATTGCAGAACAAACGAATTTATTGGCACTAAATGCTGCAATAGAAGCTGCAAGAGCGGGAGAAACGGGTCGAGGTTTTGCGGTTGTTGCCGATGAAGTTCGTTCTCTTGCTCAACGAACTCAAAGTTCAACGGTTGATATTCAAGCATTGGTTGAGAATTTGCAGAAAGAAGCAACAAATGCCATGAAGAGTATGGATAAAGGCAGTGAAGTATCAAAAGAGTGTTTACAAAAGAGTATGGTAGCTGCCGACATTTTTGACGGTGCAGCAGCGGCAGTAAGTCAAATTTCTGATGTAAATGCTCAAATTGCAGCGGCAGCGGAAGAACAGTCTGCAGTTGCCCATGAAATGCAAAATAACCTGCAAAACATTAATAATCTTGCCTCTAAAACCACCGCAGAAACAAGCAGCGCAGCGCAAGCTAACGATGATATTGAAATGCGCCTGACGGATTTAAATGTTAATTTGAGTCAGTTTAAAGCTTAGTCATCTTACTTTCTGCCACTTTCCATTTAATAGGCTATTAATTGGAAGGTGGCAAGTAAATGTAAACTGTTATGACGTTTGAGATTCTATCAAACGTCATTTCTTTTATATGTCCCTTCCTAATAGACTCAGCGCCTTTCCATAAAAGCTTTTTTGTTTCTCGACTTTTAATCAATATCTACCTATGTTCTGATGCTTTATAAGATAGTAACTTCATTTGAGTGATGTCGCTTTTTGAAACGGGTCTGTTTTTGAAGATAGTCGGTTTTAGTATGTGGTAATCAATTTATAGGTAAAATAGCCGAGTTATGGAGCACTTAATTTCTGTAGTAAAACGCGCCATGGAAGAGGGTGAACAGTTACCTTTCTCTGTTTATTCGTCCGTAAAGACTCAAAAAATACTTAATGTTCCTATTATAAAACCATTACTAATTTTGGTTCTGGATGGTGAAAAAAGATTAGGAGACTCTTCAGAAATCCTCTGTAATACTGGCAGTTTTGTGTTTCTTTCTAACAATCCAAATGTAGATATGCGTAATATTCCAAGTGAAAAGGAATATTTTGCTGTATTAATTGAATTCGAACACGATGACTTTACTATCTTTGCACATAGTACACAGTTTTCTCCAAAACATTTTCTTGGTGATATTTCTGTCGGATTATCAAAAGTAATCACCCAATTTATTGAGTGGTCTGCCTTTATACCAAAAGAAATGCAGTCACTTCGTCGACAAGAAATACTTCAGTACCTTTATTATCTTGGCTATCAAGATGTGGCTTCAATCTCTCATAGTCCAAGCACAAGCCATAAGATACATAACATTCTCAGCGCTAATATTTCTGAAGATGTCGGGTTAACCTTTTTATGTGAGCAACTTGCGATGAGTGAATCCACTTTAAGAAGGAGGTTGCAATTAGAAGGGGTTAATTTGCAAGGACTTAAGGATCAAGCGCGATTAGGTCATGGTCTACATCTATTACAAACAACAAATGATGCCATAAATGTGATTGCAAATGTCTGTGGCTATCAATCACAGTCCCGATTTACCCAGCGCTTCAAACAGCGTTTTGGTTTGACTCCTACAGAGCTTAGAAAAACAAAAATGACGGATTAAGGCGAAAGTTTGGTGTTTATGTAGAGAACCTTGCTTGCATCAAATGCTTAATATAGTGGCCTGTTCATTTTCATTTTTGATAATAAATCTGAGAGGTTCTTATGTTATTAAGATTTACTAAGCCAGCATTATGTATGCTTTCATTTTATTCCGCCTTGTCTTTTGCAGAGCCAAACTTGTTCACTTTACAAAGTAGTGATATTTTTGCTGGGGAAACGATGAACCCTGCTCAGGAATTTGAAGGCTTTGGTTGTACAGGAGGGAATATCTCTCCACAACTTTCTTGGTCTGGTGCTCCTGAGGGAACGGTTGCATTTGCTGTAACAGCCTATGACCCAGATGCGCCAACAGGCAGTGGTTGGTGGCATTGGCAAATGATCAATATCCCTGCGGATGTGACGAACTTGGTTGCTGGCTCTGGTGACAAGAATGCTCATTTATTACCATCTGGAAGCCTTCAAATAGAGAACGATTATGGCTTTTCTGGTTTTGGTGGCGCTTGCCCTCCACAAGGTCACGGGGTTCATCGTTATCAATTTACGGTACATGCTTTGTCGCAAAAATTAGAGTTGACAGAAAATGTTTCAGGGGCGTTAGCGGGTTATATGATAAATGCTTATTCAATTGGGAACAGTACCATTGAGGCTCTGTATCATAGGGATTAATTGAACCCAAGGACACAGTCAGCTTGCGCTTGAGTTACTTGTTGTGTCCTGCTTATTTTTGATTTGCCTGCTTTGTATGGCGTGATAGGGCTTATAATGAATTTTTTATTAGTTTCTTCTAAAGTTCTTCTCTTCTATATTTTGCTATCTGGTATGTCTGTGATTTCTTTAAATGTTGCTTTCTGACAAATGTAGGGTAATGCATTTATTCTTGTGTATTTCTGTGTGCTTTTTTTCTGTTCTGGATCAATGGAGGTAAAGGACAGTTTTAATATAGGAGGTGAGGAGGAAAGTAACCAACCTTGGTTGTGTTCTTTATACAAACGAATTTTATTGACGAATTCAGTCATATTGATAGAAGGGATAGGAGTATATTGGAGACACCTCTTGTTGCTTGTATCATAATACTTAAGGCGTTGACCTTCTATTTGTAGTAAATGTGGATGGTTATTGGTGGATTGCCAAACTCCTTGTGCAAGTATGAGGGTGCTATGCCTTGTGACAACACTTTCACTTAGTAGCATTCCGCTAATACAGGAAAAAAGAATTGCGAGAATAAGGCGCCTAGTTTGCTTATTCACTTTGTTTCTCCTGATTGTCTTAAGAAGCTGCCATCATAAATGGGTAGAAAGCGGTTGGTTGTATCAAGGTTTTTCAACCTGTAACAAAGTGTTTCATTGAAATAACTTGTTACAACTCGAATTGTGAAAGTAGCGTTTAATCTTTCTTATTCAATCGAGAGCTTAGATAAAGCTCGAATAACAACCTACTTAGCTAAAAAGAGAACTCAAATGAAAGTTACTTTAAGTACATTAGTCGTGTTTACCTCTATCTGCTCTCCGCTGGTCTTGGCAGGAGATATTGCTCAAGACATTCGCACTGGCAGTGAATTAGAAAGAGAAAATGGAGGCTATTTTGGTGTTGGCTTGTCGGTAGCTCATGTTGATGGAGGACGTATTTTTTCTGATGATGATGAAGCAGATGCTTATTTAGGTATTAGTTTGGGTGGTACTTATTATTATAACGGCCTTTTTATCGAAGCTTCTCAAGGGACTTCTGATGGGTTGAATATTGGTTACAATTTTTTAAATAAAGGAAATTGGTCAGTTGATTTCATCGCTTTGAGTTTTCAAGGAAGACTCGAAACAGAAGACGATGATAGGGAAAAAAGCCTCAATGAAAATGAGCGCAATGACGCCATGCTAGAACGTAATACCTTTTATAATGGCGCTGGAATACGAGCAACAGCGAATTTTGATGACTATATTTTTCAATACCGTCTTGTGACTGATATACATGGCGGTAATGGCATTGTGAGTACGGCTCGTATTGGTCGCAGTTGGCAAATACAGAACTGGAATCTACACAGTATTTTGAGCATGGAATACAGTTCATCAGAAACAAACAGTTATTTATATGGTGTGACTGAGCAAGAAGCGACTTCACGGTTTGCTGAATACGATTTAGGGTCAAGCCTGAAATATTCCGGAGAAGTGGGAGTAACCTACCCATTAAGTGAGCACACAGTATTTACTTCTTTTGTTAGATATACGGATCTACCACAAGAAATAGAAGACAGTCCTCTAATGAAAGACGGGAATGAAACCTTATTTGTTACTTCTATTAGCTACATTTTTTAATGGGGGCCTTGAAGGTGAGTATTAATTTAAAATTGACGTGTGCTGTATTCAGTTTATTTGCGTTCGTTCATCCTGCTTCTGCTTTGGCAACAGATCAAAAAATGTTTCTTAAAATAGAGCCCAATCGTTGTATTGCACTTAGGCAGGGACAGACATGTTATCAAAAACTAACGTTTCGTTGGTTTACCCCTAAGGGTGATGATTACTGCCTGTACCAATTACCAAGCGATCAACCCGTATTATGTTGGCATGGTAATGAAATACTGTCTTATAAAGATTCGTTTCAATTTGAACGTAGTACGGTTTATCAAATTCGGGCAAAAGGAGAGAATACTCCATTAGTTGAAAGCAATGTAAAAGTCGCGTGGGTTTATAAAACAACGCGGAAAAATTACAGTGAATGGCGTTTATTTTAACTATTTTTAAAGCATCTTCCTTATAACGGGTTAGAAATTTACTTTTAATAAAATGAGGGTTCAATGACCAATAAAAAAGAGCATATTTTAGTTGTTGAAGACGATCCGTCTTTATCCGAATGGATTAGTGACTATCTAACGGATCATGGTTATGAAGTGAGTGTTGCTAATCGAGGTGATATGGCCATTGAACTGGTTGAAGCGGATCATCCAGACCTTGTTTTATTAGATATTATGCTGCCCGTAAAAAATGGTTTTGATGTCTGTAAAGAAATTCGTGAATTTTACCCATTACCTATTTTAATGATGACGGCCTGTGTTGAGGAAAGTGACGAAGTACTTGGTCTTGAACTTGGCGCGGATGATTATTTAAGTAAACCGATTAAACCCAGAATTTTGTTGGCCAGGATCAAGGCTTTATTAAGGCGAGGCAATGAATCCGAAGCATTAACAACTCGACTGTTTGGTGGTTTGCGAATGGATTCAGTCTCTAAAAGCGTTGCTCTTAATGGTGAACCTATTGCTGTATCAAGTAATGAGTTTGACATGTTATGGATATTGGCGTCTGAAGCTGGAAAAGTAATTAGTCGAGCGGAATTAGTGAGCCGATTAAGAGGCATAGATTATGATGGTTTTGATCGCTCCATTGATATAAGAATTTCTCGCCTACGTAAAAAGTTAAATGATGATTCCAATACGCCTTATAAAATTAAGACTGTTTGGGGTAAGGGTTATCTTTTTGCGGCAGATGCTTGGTAACGCTTAAGGTTAAGTAAGACGGATAATAAAAATGAAGCAATTAACTGTATCACTTGTTTTGGTTGTGGTTTCCGCTGTAATAGGGCTTGGTTGGCTAATTAATGAGGTTTACCACAGTATTGAGAATGATGAGCAAACAGGTGAATTCAGTTTCTACGAATCGATAGGATATGATCTGGCGTCCACATTAGATAATTTGAGTGAGACAAACAGAGAGGCATTTTTAAGTGAATGGCAGCAAACCAGTGAGTTAATCGTTCGCTTACAAAAGCGGGTGAATTTTCCAATTCCAGATAGTTTGTTGGTTAATTTTGAGCAGGGTAACGCGCTTATTCTTGAATCGGAACAGGATGTTTCATTGCACTTTTACATGGAGAGATCTCAAAATGTGATGACCTTGTTGTTTATTAAACAAGACACCGAATCTTCTCTAATGAATGTAAACCTTATTTTTACCTTGGTATTTTATATTGGTGTGGTGATTATTTTATTGCTTTGGCTGTATCCACTTATAGGGCGTCTAATTATTCTCCGAAGTGCCGCCCGCTCTTTTGGTCAGGGTAATTTATCATCAAGAGTCTCAGAAGGCCGCTTGTCGTATATTTCTGATATTGAAATGGAATTTAACCGCATGGCGGATCGAATTGAAACGTTAATTGAAGACAACAAATTGCTTAGTAGAGCCGTATCACACGATTTAAAAACTCCCTTGGCCAGATTACGTTTTGGCATTGATGCATTGGAAGAAGTACAAGACTCTAAGACCAGATATAAATATCTTGACCGAATCAGTAATGATCTTTGTGAAATGGAATCTTTGGTCGATACCTTACTTAGGTATGCTCGATTGGATGAATCAAATGTTGAATTACATAAAGAAAATATTCCAATGGAAGAGTTTATCCGTTCTTTGTTCGCGGTGCATGATAGGGCAGATATACAGCTAGAGTATTGTTTTGATGAGACTCAAAGTTGGATTCATACGGATAGACGTTATGTGGCAATGCTGTTTAATAACCTTATGAATAATGCAATAAAACATGCCCATAGCCATATTAGAATTACCTTTAAAAAACAGCCTCAGGGTTATCTTTTTTTAATTGAAGATGATGGTGCAGGCATTCCAGAAGATCAAAGAGATAAAGTGATACAGCCTTTTTGGCGTGGTGATCATGGAATAAAGGGCCACGGAATGGGGCTTGCTATAGTGAGCCGGATTGCAGAATGGCTTGGTGTTTCTTTAAGTATTAATACGTCTGATGATTTGGGTGGGGCGAAAGTCAGTTTGTATTTTAAGTAATAGAGATTTTGGGTTTGGTTAAAATACGCTATAAAAAAAGTCAAGATGAACTTGGCTAAAGGAGAACAACGCTTCGTCTGAGGCGTTGGGTGGATCAATTCGTAGCATGGTTGTCCTCTAACCGCACTTTGAGATAAATCTGAGCATGTTAAGTCGCCTTTAATCCGTATTGTTTGACTAAAAAATAATACGTTGAGGTTTGAACTGTATTTATTAGTCACGTCTGATATTGATACTAACAATAGGAAGTGGATTTGCAAATTAAGGAAAAGTGACAGAAAGTGGTGGTAAAGAGGCTTTTATTGCATATTTCTTATTCTATAAGTTTGGGAAAATCTTTAATAAACATGATGTTGGAAATGATTTTCTGCTCCAGATAAATAATTTTATGCTGCTTATAGCATATAATTGGGTAGAATGACTATTACACTTCATAACAAAATTAAGAGTTTCAAGCCCTGATATCTGTAATTTCACCTATTATGTTGCAAAGTTTCGCTAACGAACTTAGTGTATTTTTTTCTTGGTCGACTGTATCTAAAGGGTAATTATCTAAAGGGTAATTATCTAAAGGGTAATTATCTAAAGGGTAATTATCTAAAGGATAAGTGTCTAAAGGCCAACCACAATTAATTCGAAAGCAGTGTTTATAGGTATCGTGCGTGCTAAAACGAGCACCACAACGAATGTCAATTTGGCTATTATCGGCCAGTATTTCTAATTTCTTGGTATTTAAATTTGGTATATGAACCCATAAGACAAGCCCACCTGTTGGTTGGCTAATTGTTGCACTTGAAGGCAGTTGTTTAATTAAAAAGTCTCGGTATTGATGAATTTGATGGTGGAGCGTAATACGTAATGAGTGAATATGAGATCTATAATCACCTGTATTAATGAATTCGGTTAATGCGGTTTGAATTAATCCATTTACGCCACTATCAGTAAGAGATTGTTGTTTCATATAGGTCTGAATAAAACGACCTGGTAAACACCAGCCAAGGCGCAGACCGGGAGCCAGTGTTTTAGAAAAAGAACCGCACCAAAGAACATAGCCTGCTTTGTCCCATGTTTTTACTGGTAAAGGTGTGTGTTTTTGATGAGATAATTCTAAATAAACATCGTCCTCAATAATCGCGATTTGGTATTTCTCTGCTAACTCCGCTAATTGTTTTTTTTGAGTATTAGTAAAGCTGACCCCCGTGGGGTTGATATGACTGGTACTAAATAGTGCGGCATTGATATCTTTGTTTGCCATTAAGGTTTCAAGGAAGCGTATGTCTAGTTGATTGTCATTGCATGGTACTTCAATGATATTGCGAGATAGTCCGGTAAGTAAGTCCAATAAACCGCTGTAGCAGGGAGAGTTAATCGCGATGGTGTCACCTTGTTTTGTGGTAGTTTCAATAGCTAATTTAACCGCATCTAGACATCCATGGGTAATTACTAAATCTTCTGCTGAAAAAGCAAAACTGTCTTCTTTAAAATGTTGTGAGAGAGCATTGCGTAATTGAATATTGCCACGGTTTTCTGGGTAATGAAAAAGCCCATTAATGGCTCTATTTGTGACACGTTTTATGCACCTTTGGAAGGCTATGCTAGGGGTGAGGGAGGGCGCCAACATGGCGGTGCCAAACGCGCTAAAAAACTCAGGGGTATGGTTGTATCCATGATTCGGTGCAAACTTTTGAGGGTTGCGTGCTTCTGATTGAGATTCGGATAAAGAGGGAAAGGAACACTTGCGATTATCTAGTATGCTTTTTACAAAATAGCCTGATTGAGGCTTTGCAAAAATCCAACCTGTTTCTTGCAAGTAATCGTAAGCTTTTGTCGCCGTTGTCATGCTAACTTGATGCTGTTTTACTACAGCGCGTAATGCAGGTAAACGAGACCCTGTGATGCGTTTTTCTGAGCGTATTTCATCAATAAAGTGCTGCGCTAAGGTTTTATAAAGCATTACAAAGTCTCCATTTATGCCACTTAAAAATATTCTCACAAGATAATTGTACTCTTTTATTTATTAAAAATTGAATCTGCACCCTTATTATTTTTTATTAGATAATTTTGCTATACCTTCCCTAATAATTGAGAGAATGATATGAAAAAATCGGATGTGTGTTTACTCATAGCTTTAATGGCACTGTGGGGAATGAATTTTAGTGTTATCAAATTAGGTGTTAATAATATTGATCCCTTGGTGCTGACCGCCTTACGGTTTACTTTTGCGGTAATTCCACTGGTGTTTTTCATTAAAAAACCAGATGTTCCATGGCGTTACTTTATTGCTTATGGCTTGAGTTTTGGCGTTGGTGTGTGGGGAATGACAACGCTTTCTATCGATGCAGGACTTTCATCAGGAATGGCGTCTTTGTTATTGGATATGAGTGTCGTCAGTGGTTTGTTTGTTGGCTGGTATTTTCTTAATGAAAAAATTACAGGCAATAAACTTATAGGTGCTTTGCTTGCCTTGATAGGTTTAATTCTGATCATTCAATTAGAAGAGGGCGCTGTGACAATGAAAGGCATAGTCTTTGTGTTGATTGCGTCTGTTTTTTGGAGTGTTAATGCTCTGATTGTAAAGAAAGCCAATACAAAAGCCATTTTTGCCTTTAATGTATGGGCCATGTTGTTTGCACCAATTCCATTATTATTACTGGCTGTCGTGAGCCATGGTACTGAAACGATTACCTCTTTGCCGCAAACACTCAATCAATGGGTTATTATTTCAGCTTTGTTTCAAGCGTACCCAACGACGTTATTGGGTTACTGGTTCTGGAATAAGATGATTATGAAGTATTCTATTTCAAGTGTGGCCCCAATGACTTTATTAGTCCCTGTGTTTGGTATGTTTGCCGGTGCAGTATTTTATGATGAAGTCGTTGAGCTGGTACACATAGTGGCTGCTGTGTTAATTCTGCTGGGGCTTCTTATTGGGCAAATGAATTTTATGGTGAGGATAAAGAATAAATCATCTACTGCTTGATCAAGTTAAAAAAGGGGCCGGTCTTTTTAGAATAGAATGCCCCTTATGTGCTGAATTAGCCAAAAATACTGAACTAAGTTGAAAACAGATAGCCTTTATTACGAACCGTTTTGATAATGGCAGGTGACGAGGGGTTGTCTCCAAGCTTAGACCGTATGCGAGAAATCGTTAAGTCAATTGTTCGATTACAGCCGTCGTAGTCAATGCCCCGCAGGTTTTCAAAAATATAATCACGAGACAATACGGTGCCTGCATTCTTAATAAGTAACCATAGTAATTCGTACTCTACATTAGAGACTTGAATTTCTGTATTATCCAAAGTCACTGAGCGAGCACTGTCATTCACGTTTAATCCATTAATAGAAACTATGTTACTTACTGTTTCCATTTTACTAGGAGAGAGGCTGGCTCTTCTGAGTAATGCTTTAATTCGAGCTAACAACAAGCGAGGCTCAACGGGTTTCGTTAGATAATCATCGGCTCCTATTTCTAATCCTAGAATTTCATCGACGTTTTCATTACTTGCAGTCAACATAAGAATTGGGTTTAAGAAAGAAGGCCGTACCGTTTTACAAACCTCTAACCCATCAAGGTTAGGCAGCATCAAATCCAGTATGACGAGATCTGGAGCGTTTTCTTGAATGTGTTTTACTGCAGATAGGCCATCGTTGGAAACTGTGACCTTGTAACCATGTTGCATCAGGTATTCACTGGTTAACTCCGCCAAGTCTTGGTCATCTTCAACAAGTAAAATAGTTTTGAGGTTTTGATCCTTAATCACGATTAGTAGGGTCCAAATTGATAGGTGAGTGTTGCCATAAGAAGATTTCTATTATAGACATTTATCTGATTATTTGAGTCTCTTTCAGCATATTGATAAGAAAACTGGCTATCGAAACCTTGAAAAATGTTCAATACATTGAGTTTCAAATGATATTTTTTTAATGTGTCATGACGTTTGTGAGAGTAATGCTGTTGTATATCACGGTGTTTGTTTTTTGTATAACTTCCTCCAAGTGTGAGTTTCACCTCTTCATTAACAGGGAGGCTGAATGATGTTGAGTAGTCTAAAGAATCATATGAGTAACGATCTTGCTTGAGATTGGCATCTTGATTGGAAACGCTAAAATGAAAGTCAGCATTGTTTTTAAACTCATAACGATATAATAAAGACTGTTTTAATGTGTGGCCCTTTTTAGGTTGGTCTACATTTCTAAAATAGTTTTTATAATTACCTGACAATTGAAGTGCTATCTCAGATTGGCTTTTTGTGTAGCCTAGTTGTGATGAAAGTAAGTAGTCGTGAGCAAATTTTTGGTTGTTAAGGTCAATGTAGGTAAACGCAACTTTTGCTTTGGAAAACCATTGATTGGAGAAGTCGTATTTAATTCCAGCCCTAGCACCAAGATACATAAGATCGGATTGGTTTAAATCGAAATAATCTTTGTTATAAAAGGTGACGCCGTTGTAGTGGTACATTTGAGAAGTGTGTTTTGTTGATGCTTGAATTGGTTTAAATTGAGTGAAATCATAGCTTAAACCTAAAAATGGACTGGACTTTTGGGCTGAGGATTCTGTTAATGTGCCGATATCAATTGTGCTGTCTGCTGGAGCAACATTCGCATTACTATCATGGCCTGAGAAGACATTAACAGTATGATATTGAGTGAATTTCACGGCACTTTGAGAATTTTGTTTTTGCTTAATTTTGGCAACAAACATCGTAATATTGCTACGAACTGTTGGTGGAATAGCGTCAGAATCAAGAACTTCTAAGGCCAATGTTTCTGCTTTGTCATATTCTTGAAGTAAGAAGTAGCTAGATGCCAGTTCAATTTTTAGACGTAAGTTAAGAGGGTTAGTCATCAATTCTTGATTGAGTAGAGCAATAGACAGCTCGACTTCTCCCGTGTTTCTTGCTTCAATCGCTTGTTCTAATAACGTATTTTGCGGCTGTGAATAAACAGAGTGCGCTTGAACAAAAAGTAGGATAAAGCCCAAAAAGTGTTTTGCCAGCTTATTTGATACTGTTTTAATCTGGTATTTATTCATATTCTGGAATCTGGTCCATAATGTTGTCTTCAATATCACCTTGCACGCCAGACGCAAATGCTTCATCTGATGGGAACTCAGGAAAAATATTAGGTTCAATTATCTGCGTTTGATAATCTAATAGAGTGCTCTGATCCAACTCATGCAATAAGTTTTCATCAATTCCGACCAGTCCACTGCCATAGTTTGTTGAACCATTCGCAGTCTCTGGCTTGACCAGAGTATCTGTATTTAATGATCGAGAGATATAATTTGGGTTGGTTGCCCATTCCCCCCATTGGTTACCGGAACTATCACTTGCCATACTATGACTGGCAGCGGAAAGAATGGTAAAAGCCAACAGTCCTAATTGTATTATTTTCATAATCTAAACCCGATTTAAGTAGCACATATAGTAAAGTGTTATGAACTGATTTATGTAAAAGTTAAGTAGTGGCTTTGTATCAGACAGGCTACAAAACAACTACTTTGAACCTCTTGCTTGCTAATTCGCTTGTTTTTGCCTCGTTTTATCATCGCTTATTACTTTGTTCAAAGGCATCAATTTGCAAAAATAGGCACCTTCATTTTAAATGAAGCTCCTTGTAATTCTTCGCTTTCATCAATGGTTATCTCACCGGAATGAAGAGATATTGTTTTGTGCACTATGGATAAACCTAGCCCAAATCCCCCACGTGATTTTGCCCTACTGCTATCTAAACGTACAAAAGGTTGAAAAACTTTTTCCCTATGTTGTGTTTCAATTCCCTGTCCATCATCATCAATTTTTAGTATCCAATAGGAATGTTGATGGGTAGAAAGAGTAATGGAGATGCAACTTTTGCAGTGCTTGCACGCGTTTAGTACAACATTTTCAATTGCACGCAGTAGGTGTGTTTGATGTGCAAGAACTTCTTTTGGAGCACTCGAAAAATCCGTCATAAATTGTATAGAAGAATATTGAGTTGATAGATTACTGATTAAATCTTTTATTGATAAAGAAAGGTCGAATGACTGCATTGTGTTATGGCTGCCTGCACTAAGGTGATTACAGTTGTCTAAACTGGCATCCGTTAGTATTTCCTCTATCATTTTATTCAGTACTTGGAGATCTGTTCTCATACCTGAAATATTATTGTTTGGTTCTTTAAAATGTTTATTCTGAAGGCTTTCTAATCGAAACAATATGCGTGCTATCGGTGTTCTTAATTCATGGGATATATCATGGGTGAGTTGTTTTTGCTGTGTTAACAGTGAGTTAATACGTTGCATCATGTCATTGATACTTAAAGCCATGTTGGAGAAGTGATCATCTCCTACCAGTTGTATAGGCAATGCATTTTTAGTCCCTGCCTGTTTTATACCATTTTCTAAGGTCTTAAGTTTCTTCTCCAGAGAGTGTATAAGAACATAGCTGCCAATTAATAATAAAATGGTTGCAAGAGCAATTAATGGCAGAATTAAAGACAGTGGATGCCATTGAAAAGTTGGAATAGGTCCTAAATGCAAAATAAGGCCGCTGTTACCTACATTTGCGTATACATTGATTGAAGGTGTTCCGGATGTCGTATTGCTAAGACTCATGACGACTTCTCCGCGTGCGAGTTGGCGTTTTTGTGCCTTATCAAGCAATACTGAGTTTGATGGGATCATCTTAATGTCAAAGCCAAAGAGAGTATTAATTCGCTTCAATGCTTGGTTTCTGAGGTTTTTAGGATGACGGCCTAGCTCATTTAAAATGAGAAGGGCACTGATTCTTGATATAGTCTGATTGATGTCTTGTATGTTTAACAGGATGAGTTGTTGATTGTTTTTGTCATATGGAAGGGCTATTTGAGCTGTTTTAAGAGTCAGATCTGATTGAATGTATATAGGCCGTTTATTGATGCCTAATTCATATGCTGAAAAATCTCTTATTTTACTTAGTGGCACTTGGCTTAATGAAAGGCCGGTTAATCTTTCTATTACATCAATCCATTGTTGTTGTTTCTCTTCTTGATGACGTGAAATACCTTCTGCGATGAGGGAAAATGTTCCACCAACAACATCTCGTAAATACATATTATATCTGTGTTGATTGATGCCATTTATCAACAAATATGACACGAGAGTGATGAGTATGACTCCTATTAGAATACTGCTATAAATTTTAATGAAGAGTTTTTTCATGCTGCTGGTTTGACTCTCTTTTAGTTATCGGTTGGTTATTAATCAAGTTTATTTAATGGAATTCAGATTATAAAGTGCAGAACAGAAAATCACTTGATGCATGATAAGTACATCAAGTGATTTTATAAAGTTGAGACCTTTGCTCGACTACTGCGCTTTTTCGTCTGTTTTTGCATCGTCTTGTCATCACTCATGACTTCGTGCAAAGGTCTCAAGTTATGTCATTTAATTGTATTCATGGGCATTGACTTCATTTTGATCAAGATCAAAAGGTGTTTCGCTAGCAATTAACTCAAGCTCATCTCCACTAATAGGTGTTGGCACCTTTAATAAATCCAGAGGAATGCCTTGTTCATTTAGTTCTATTGGATCCGTATCCAATCCTTGATAAGGTGTTCCGGCAAGTTGAGTCCCCATCATACTTGTTGAATCAAATGTTTCTATGGCAGCCACTTCAGGCAGAATGAGATCTGCTTCTGAAAATGTTTGGGAAGAAAAAAAAGTATCTTGATTGTTTTGTTTCAAGTCCCATTCTCCCCATTGGCTTGTATCTGCAAACGCTGGTACAGATAATAAAAGACTGCTTGTTAGTGTAAGAGCTATTTTATGTAACGTGTTCATCGTGTTCTCCTTCATTTTGAATAGTGCGAGAGAGAATTGTGACAAACGGAATGGGTAAGTCATATATTCGGTTTGTCGCGTCGATGTAGGCTCATGTATCAATAGGAGACCTTGGCATGACTTTTACGCTTGCTATTATTTTGTTAAAAATAGACTCAAAATGCTCATAAACGCCGCTTTTTTGTCTGTTTTTGCCTCAGTAGACTTATCCGTACAAGGTAGTTTATTCATATTTAAGTAAGCGCAGTCGCTTTAGATGGCTGTATTGTGTGTTTTATTGTAAAAATGATGTTTTAACTTTTCAAAATGAGTAATGCTTTCATTAATTCTAGAGCTTGTTAGAATAAGGGATTGTTATTCTTGGGAAGGTGCGAATAAGTCCTCTTGCCTCAGCGTGTGGATAAAAGCCTGAGATTCAAGGCGAGTATCGAATGTGAATAGCCGGTCTATTTGCGAGATGCTCAACAAAGAATACAGGCTTTTAGATCAGGCCCTGCGGGTCTTTCAAAGAAAACGTCACATTGTTACGACTCTTTGAAAGGTGTTAACATTCCTGCAGAATCGTGCCTTATTTGACGGTTTCTCTGAAAGACTGAGGCTTAGTAGACTTATTCGCGCCTTCCCTAGTAAATATATTTATAGAAAATACCTTTTCATAAGGTAAAAAAGGAACGTGTGCATGAAAGAAACAGACTTCCACTTAAAAGGAAGTGTCGTTACAACCGTCTTACTTGAACTTCATCGATTTTCTTTTCCTGATGTGATTAATCAAATAAAGGAAAAAATTGATCAAGCGCCGCACTTTTTTAGTCAAGCTCCATTGATTATTGATGTGTCAAAACTTGAAACTGAAATGAGTCTAATTGAAATAAACTCATTGGTTTCACAAGTTACGGAGCTAGGTTTTAGACCGATTGGTTGGCGTAGTGTGGGTGCTGGTTTGCCGGCGTGGCATAATGATTTCCATTTACCTTTGCTTCCACCGAGTAAAACTCGTTCTATTACACCGCCCATTGTTGATACTGAAAAAAACCCAGATGTGGTGGTAAAAACAGTTGTACAAGAAAAAGTGGTTTCTCAGCCTACTAAAGTGATTGCAAAACCTATTCGCTCGGGTCAACAAGTTTATTCTGAAGGTGACTTAGTTATTCTTGCTCAAGTAGGAGCCGGTGCTGAGGTTTTGGCTGAAGGGAATATTCATGTTTATGGGGCTCTAAGAGGCCGTGCATTAGCAGGTGTAAATGGCGATGTAAATGCAAGAATTTTTTGCAAAAGTATGGAAGCTGAACTGGTTTCGATTGCTGGGAATTTTATGTTGAGTGATGCTTTACAAGAAATTATTTGGAAAGAGTCGGCTCAAGTACTGCTAAATGACGAGAATTTAGAAATTCTCGCATTGTAAAGTATATCCGTAATTATATTGTATTTTAAAGGCTTTAAATTAGACTTATTTGAACAGTCATTGGGAGATAAGGCATTGGCAAAAATTATAGTGGTCACATCCGGTAAAGGTGGTGTTGGTAAAACCACGTCTAGTGCGGCAATCGGTACAGGGTTAGCCTTAAAAGGATTCAAAACGGTTATTATAGATTTTGATGTTGGTTTGCGTAACCTTGACCTTATTATGGGCTGTGAACGTAGAGTCGTATACGACTTTGTTAACGTTATTAATAAAGAAGCAACTCTAAGCCAAACATTAATAAAAGATAAACGTACTAAAAACCTATCCATTCTACCTGCATCTCAAACACGAGATAAAGATGCACTTACTGAAGAAGGCGTCAAAACGGTATTGGATGAGTTGTCAGAATCTTTTGATTATATAGTATGTGACTCTCCTGCTGGGATTGAGAAAGGTGCGCAAATGGCATTGTACTTTGCTGATGTTGCCATCGTAGTAACTAACCCTGAAGTGTCTTCTGTGCGAGATTCTGATCGTATTCTTGGTATTTTACAAAGTAAATCTCGCCGAGCAGAGCAAGGTGCAGATCCAATAGAAGAACATTTATTGCTAACTCGTTATAACCCTGAGCGAGTAGAATTAGGCGAAATGCTTAGTGTTAGTGATGTAGAAGAAATTCTAGCGATTCCTTTATTGGGGGTAATTCCTGAGTCAGAAGCAGTATTAAAAGCTTCAAACCAAGGTACACCTGTTATTTTAGATGTTCAATCGGAAGCGGGTATGGCTTACGATGATGCTGTTGATAGGTTATTAGGCGAGAAGCGACCATTACGTTTTCTTGATGTACAGAAAAAGGGATTCTTTAAACGTTTGCTAGGGGGTTAGAGTGGGAATTTTCGATTATTTTAAGAGTAAATCAGAGGCTAACTCAGCATCTGTTGCTAAGGAAAGACTACAGATTATTGTTGCTCATGAGAGGGGTCGCCGCAAGCAACCGGATTATTTGCCGCAAATGCAGAGAGAAATCATTGCTGTGATTCGTAAATATGTTCATGTAGATGATAACGATGTATTGATTCAACTTGATGACACAGATGATTGCTCAGTACTTGAGTTGAATGTAACATTGCCTGAGAAATAAGACGTACGATATCAATTATATGATTAAATGAAAAAACGCGACTGTTCGCGTTTTTTTTACATAAAAAATTTTCGAGAATGATTTTCATTGTATTTATAAGGTGTTGCTAGTGAGATTGTCCACGGGTTTGTTCTGGTAAGTATTGTATTTATGGCAGGTTGTGAAGTGGGTGGAAAGGTAAAAACTCCGCATGAGCCAAATAAGAGTCTATTACAAGATCAAGCGGCTTTATCTCAATTAAGGGCTGTTTTGTACGATGATTATGCCCGCTAATACTTTGTTCAAAAAGGCTCGTTTTATCGTCGCTCATGACTTAGTGCAAAGGCCTCACAGTGTGTGATATAAATGGTTACACTCTTTAGTAGAGTTGTATTAGGTTTTCTATATTTGCTTATCATTATGTTTGTTAAAGGAGTTTCTAAATGCAGTTTTCCCCATTAGGTAATAGTGGTATATCTGTGTCACGTGTTTGTTTGGGTACTATGACTTGGGGAACTCAGAATAATCAAGAAGATGCAGATGCACAAATAGAGTATGCCTTGAGTGAAGGTATTAACTTCTTTGATACTGCTGAAATGTATTCTGTTCCGCCAACGGCAGAAAGTTACGGTAAAACAGAAACTATTATTGGAAATTGGATAGAAAGAAACCCTAGTCGTCGAAAAGAGATTATTTTAGCGACAAAGATTGCTGGCTTTGGCTTACCTTATATACGTAATGCTTCTCCGATTACTGGAAAAACAGTTGTAGAAGCCATTGATTCTTCTTTAGCGCGACTTAAAACTGACTATATTGATCTCTATCAACTGCATTGGCCCAACCGTACTAGTCCTCATTTTGCAAAGCATCGCCCAAATCATATTAATTTTAGTCGGGTTGATGCTGCAAAAGAGAGTGAAGGAATGCTCGATATTTTAATCGCTTTGGATCAATGCATAAAAGAAGGAAAAATTCGTCATTTTGGTCTGTCTGATGATACGCCATGGGGAATAAATGAGTTTGTACGTCTGAGTGAAATTCATGGATTGGCGAAACCTGTTTCTATACAAAATGAGTTTAGTTTATTACACGCTAAGGATTGGCCTTATTTGATTGAAAACTGTGTTCACCAAGATGTGGCTTACTTACCATGGTCTCCCTTGGCAACGGGTTCATTAACTGGCAAATACGTTGGTGGTGCAAGACCAGAAGGCAGCCGTTGGAGCTATGCACAACGTCATGGGCTGTTTAGAGACTCTGAGTTGGCTGAACAGGCGGTTATTGCTTATTTGGAAGTGGCTAAGAAACATGGTATTTCACCTGCTACTTTGGCTTTGGCTTGGTGTAATCAGGTGGACGGGGTAACCTCAACAATTATTGGTGCGACAACATTGGATCAATTGAAAGAAAACATAGACGCATTTAAAACGCCTTTATCGGATGAAATAATGGCAGATATTATGGCTGTTTATAAGCAATACCCGATGCCATTTTAAAGGTTGTGAGAAGAGTAAAAGTGAAAAAGGGCGATTAACTATGTGTTAACTGCCCTTTTTAATTATTACCAATTTTTAAGACTTAACGCTGTCTTTTAGGTAATACATCTCTCAGTTGATCAGCCATACCGAGTAATGTTTCTTCAGTTGTTTTCCAGTCGATACAAGCGTCTGTAATAGATACTCCGTATTCAAGCTGACTCTTATCTGAGTTGATTTTCTGATTTCCCCAGCCAATGTTACTTTCAATCATTAAGCCGATAATTGAGTTATTGCCTTCAAGGATTTGCTTGGTTGCATCTTTTGCAACAAGTGGCTGGATTTCAGGTTTCTTATTTGAATTCTCGTGTGAACAGTCAACCATAATGTTATGTGCAAGACCTGCTTTGGTTAAAGCTTGTTCACTTAATGTGATGTTTACCGAATCATAGTTTGGCTTACCGTTACCACCACGAAGAACAAGGTGTCCATAAGCATTACCTTTTGTTCTGACAATGCTTACTTGACCTTCTTCATTAATACCTAGAAATGAATGAGGATGAGAAACAGATTGCATTGCGTTGACTGCAACAGTCATGGACCCATCAGTACCATTTTTAAATCCAACTGCACCTGAAAGGCCTGAAGCCATTTCACGGTGAGTTTGAGATTCCGTTGTTCTAGCTCCTATAGCGGACCAACTAATTAAGTCTTGAATATATTGAGGGGAAATTGGGTCAAGTGCTTCAGTAGCCAATGGTAAACCCATTTCAGAAAGCTCAATAAGCAGCTTACGCGCAATGCCCATGCCTTTTTCTACTTCAAATGAATCATCTAGGTTTGGATCGTTGATTAAGCCTTTCCAACCAACCGTTGTACGAGGCTTTTCAAAATAGGTTCTCATAACAATATAAAGAGTATCGTCCACTTTGCTTGCTAACTCTTTTAAGCGGCGAGCGTAATCAAGGGCGGCTTCAGTATCATGGATGGAGCAAGGACCGATAACAATAACCAGTCTATGGTCTTTTCCATCTAGAATATTTTTGATGTCATTACGTGCTTTTGTAATGGTGGATCTTACATCATTCGTTACAGGAAAAGCCTGTTTCATTTTTTCAGGCGTCATTAGCGGAGAGAAGGAAGAGATATTTAAATCTTCTAATGTGGAGTCACTCATGTATTGTCCTAATTACTTTTGCAGATCGACTAAGTCGTTATTATATTTAAAAGAACAGATATTTTACGCCAAATCCCATTAATGCTGTAGCTAAAATTGGCTGTAATACCTTATTTGGAATGTAACTTGATAGATGAGTGCCAACATATATGGCTGGAACAGACCCAATTAAGAGAGCTGCTAGTAGCGTGTAGTCGATATTGCCGAGAAAAATGTGACCAATACCAGCGACTAAAGTAAGAGGAACTGCATGAGCAAGGTCGGTCCCTACAATGTTTTTGGCTGCCATTGTAGGGAATAACAGCATCAATAAAGCGGTACCTAGTGCACCAGCACCAACAGAAGTGAGTGTGACTAAAACACCTAAAAGAATGCCCGCAAAGAATATATATTTTAAATTTTCACTTTTATTAGTAGACGTTGTCTGCTGTTTCTTTACGCTGATGCTAAGAATCTTTTTTCGAAAAATAATAACAAATGCCGTTGTTACTAGCATCACACCTAGCGTGGCGGTTAATATTTCTTGATAATGGTCTGGTTTATCGTACTGTGAAAGCCAGATGACGGTTAGCAATGATGAAGGTAAGCTGCCTGCGGCCATAAATGTCATGACTTTCCAATTGACATGCTTTTTCTTGGCATGCAGATAGACCCCAGTGCTTTTAGCCAAGCCAGCGTATAAAAGATCGGTGCCGATTGCAATGTGTGGGGGAAAGCCAAGCATAAGTAG
The DNA here is from genome assembly GCA_947493575.1 of uncultured Marinomonas sp. Lineage (GTDB taxonomy): Bacteria > Pseudomonadota > Gammaproteobacteria > Pseudomonadales > Marinomonadaceae > Marinomonas. The sequence continues at coordinate 99,954 of CANLRQ010000005.1, read as the reverse complement.
GAGAGGGGTCATGATTGAACCGCCACCCACTCCAGTCATGCCAACAGCTAGACCGACTAATGCGCCTGTTAGAATGTACCAAATGAAATCCATCTTTTTAATCTTATCAATAATTGTTCTGGCAACGGTAGAGGTTTTTTACTATTCTATAAAGTAATATTTTATTCTTTTTTTAATTCTTTTTCGAATAAGGGGGGGCGAATGAAGCTCCAGCAATTAAAATATATATGGGAAGTGGCTCGCAATGATTTAAATGTATCTGCAACAGCTCAAACATTGTATACCTCCCAGCCTGGTGTGAGTAAGCAGATTCGCTTACTTGAAGACGAACTTGGAGTGGAAGTTTTTGCTCGAAGTGGAAAACATTTGACCCACATTACCCCAGCGGGTGAGAAAATTATTGAACTGGCTGGCGAAATATTGAATCAAACACAAAACATTAAACGGATAGCGAAAGAGTTTAGTGACGAGAAAAAGGGTGCTTTAGATATTGCAACGACCCATACACAGGCTCGTTATGCTCTTCCTAATATCATTCATGATTTTATTGCTGACTACCCGGATGTTGGTTTGCATATGCATCAGGGAACGCCCATGCAAATAGCAGAAATGGCGAATGATGGAGTGGTCGATTTTGCAATTGCCACAGAAGCGTTAGAGTTATTTGGCAATCTGATTATGCTGCCTTGCTATACTTGGAATCGATCCGTAGTAGTGCCGAAAGATCATCCTCTAGCCTCAGTCAGTTCCCTTACACTAGAAGAGCTTGCCAAGCAGCCAATTGTAACCTATGTTTTTGGTTTTACTGGGCGCTCGCAATTAGATGAGTCGTTTCATGCCGCAGGCTTAGAGGCAAATGTCGTGTTTACGGCGGCTGATTCCGATGTGATTAAAACCTATGTGAGGCTAGGTCTTGGGGTCGGTATTGTTGCAAGTATGGCATACGACGAAAATTTAGACAGTGATTTAGTGGCAATTGATGCATCACATCTTTTTGAAAACAGTATTACTAAAATAGGTATTCGTTCAAATACTTTTATTCGAGGGTATATGTATGAATTTATTCGCTCCTTTGCTCCACATTTAACAAGAGATATTGTTGCTGAGGCTATTTCTATATCAAATAAACAAGAAGTAGACGCTTTATTTGAGGGTATCGAATTGCCACATTATTAAAATGAGTTGTCTTAAGAGTTGTGTGAAAAGGTTAGTGACATTAAGGTTTAACCCTCTAAATAATAAGGGTTAAACTTTTTTTATGTGGGAGTTAAGCGCTTTTGACGGGTAATTCTGATAGCCCTTTCCATCTTGCGTACATAAGTGCGATGTTGAAAAGTAAGAAAGATAATAAAGTTTCACTGATTCCGTATGCCCAATCTATGCCTTGAGTCCAATTGAGAACCCCAGCTACAAAATAAATCAGTGTGACAAAACAAATCCAAATGGCCCCTCGGTAACTGCCTTTTATTGCCCCTGGTACCAGAAGTAATAAAGGAGAGACCATGACAAAAAGAAAGACATAAGGTCGATCAAATACAATTTTTTGTAAAAATATATGATGGACACAAATGATTGTGATGAGCGCAAAAAGATTCAGCACCATTAATGAATACGCTTGTTTATAAAGCGATGTTGCTCTTTGCCATTCTTTTGGAGTAACACTTTCTTTTTTTGCCATTTTAGACAGAACCTTAGGTATTTATTTGTTAAGTTGTGACACTAAATTTGCCAATCTTTGTCCCTGAATTTCACATAATGCAACTTCATCTTTGCTCAACTCGGTGTTACTAGTACTACTGGCAAAATGGCTTGCCCCGTATGGCGTGCCTCCAGTTTGGGTTTGCATTAGCTCTTTTGCTTTATACGATTGGCTTTGAATAATCATACCATGGTGGAATAAAGGAATAGACAAAGCCTGTAAACACATTTCATGGCCACCGTGCATACTACTGCCACTGGTAAACACAGAAGCGGGTTTATCAACTAATTTCCCAGTCATCCATAGAAGAGAGGTCTGATCTAAAAAGTATTTCAATGGAGAAGCAATACTACCAAAATAGGACGGACTACCTAAAATAAGCCCACTACAATCTGCCAGCTCATCTAATGTGCAATATGGGACACCTTCATCAGGAATAGCTGGTGCTGCTTCTGTTGTCGTTGAGGCAACTTCAGGTACTTGCCTGACTTTTACATCAATGTCTGGATGTTGCTTAATACCACGGGCGATATGTTTTGCCATCTCGGCGATGGAGCCATGACGACTGTAGTACAGTACCAGAATGTAAGGCTGAGACATTAAAATAATTCCAATACTTGTTCAGGAGGGCGGCCTATTTTTGCTTTGCCTTTATGGATAACGATAGGGCGCTCAATTAATTTTGGGTATTGGCACATGGCAGACAGTCTTTGGGCGTCTGTCGTTTCTGGTAAATGTAGGTTTTGCTCTTTATAAATAGCTTCTTTTGTTCGCATTAATTCAATTGGCCTCATTGATAGGAAGTTCAGCAGGTTTTTCAGTTCTTCAACGTTAGGACGTTTTTCCATATAGAGGCGTACTGTTGGCTGAATGCCTTTTTCCTCTAGAAGAACGAGTGTTTCTCTGGATTTAGAGCATCGTGGATTATGAAAAATAGTAGTCATTTGAATATCCTGAGCAAGTGTCTAATAAGGAAAAAGTATCTCTAGTAGACATCAAAATTGAAATGGAAAATCGCTAGGGTGATTTGACTCACCCTAGCGGAGTTGTTAATTACTTGGCGTTAATTTTGTTTAGTAGAGATTGCAGAGCAGCTTCAAGAGGGATATCTTCGCTCTCTCCTGAACGTCGGTTTTTGTACTCTAACGTGCCATTTGCTAGACCTTTGTCACCGACAACTAGACGATGAGGAATGCCTAATAGTTCGCAATCTGCGAATTTAACGCCTGGTCTTTCTTTTCTATCATCTAAGAAAACATCAATGCCAGCGGCTGAGAATGTATTGTATAGTTCGTCACAGGTAGCTCGTACGCTTTCTGATTTATCATAATTCATGGCAACAATAGAAAGAGTGTAAGGAGCAATAGAATCAGGCCAAACGATGCCTTTGTCATCATGATTTTGCTCAATTGCCGCAGCGACAACACGGCTTACACCTATGCCATAACATCCCATCCACATTGTTTGACTCTTGCCATTTTCATCTAGCACAGTGGCTTTCATTGCATCGGCATACTGTTGCCCAAGCTGGAAGATATGGCCGACTTCAATGCCTCGTTTGATAACAATTTTGCCATTGCCATCTGGGGAAGGATCACCTTCAACAACATTGCGAATGTCGGCAACATCAAATTCAGGACAATCTTTAGACCAGTTAATTCCAGTGTAGTGGTAGTCATCTTTGTTTGCGCCGGCACAGAAATCAGATAATACTGCGGCAGAACGGTCAACAATAACTTGAATGCCTTTGTCTTTTAAACCAACAGGACCGATAGAGCCAAGACCACAGCCTAATGCTTTGACTATGTCTTCTTCGTTAGCAAATTCGAATGGTACCAACGCGCCTTGAAGCTTTTCTGCTTTTACGTCATTGATAGTGTGATCGCCACGTAAAACCAGCGCGATAATAGTAGGGTTTTGTTCTTCGTCCAGCCCTTTTATCAGCATTGTTTTAACGGTTTTTTCAACTGGCAATTTTAGAAAATCTGCAACTTTCTGAATGGTCTTACAATCAGGGGTAAAGATTTCTGCCATTTCCTGTGTTGCAGCGTCGGCAGATTGCTTTAATTCAACAGCTTCAGCTAGCTCAACATTGGCTGCGTAATCAGATGAGTCACTGAATGCAATATCGTCTTCACCGGAATCGGCTAAAACATGGAATTCATGGGAGTAAGCACCACCGATACTGCCAGTATCTGCTCTTACTGGGCGATAGTTTAAGCCAATACGATCAAAGACATTGCAATAGGCTTGATGCATCACATCATAAGTTTCTTGTAGAGAAGCTTGATCAACATGAAAAGAGTAAGCATCTTTCATGAGGAACTCACGCGAACGCATAACACCAAAGCGCGGGCGAACTTCGTCACGAAATTTTGTCTGGATTTGGAAAAAATTAAGTGGCAGTTGTTTGTAACTGGTCAGTTCATTGCGAGCCAGATCTGTAATGACTTCTTCATGAGTTGGGCCAAGGCAGTAATCACGGTCATGTCTGTCTTTTAAACGCAATAATTCTGGGCCGTATTTCTGCCATCTACCTGTTTCTTTCCAGAGTTCTGAAGGTTGAACGCCAGGCATTAATACTTCAAGAGAGCCTGCTTTTTGCATCTCTTCTCGAACAATTTTTTCGGCTTTACGTAATACTTTTATGCCGGTAGGAAGCCAAGTATATAGCCCTTTAGATACTTGACGTATCATGCCAGCTCTAATCATTAGTTGATGGCTAATGACGACTGCGTCAGTAGGTGAATTACGAAGTGTTGAAAATAAGTAGTTACTTGCGCGCATTGTTAGGTCATCTAGTTGATAAGTTAAATAAAACGAAGCGGGGTTATTGTTTGAATCGTGATTCAATTAATCCAGTAGAACATGTCTCAATTGCAAAGATACCACCTGCCTCTGGGTAGGTCATTAATTCTTCTTCTGTATGAGCGCTTCGACAGGTTGTGACAAACAGAGTCTTCATATCTGCTCCACCGAATGCCACCATGGTTGGATAAATCGCAGGAACAGGGATTTCTTCTAAAATTTCTCCTTCGGGGCTGATTTTAACAACCCTTTGGCCTGCATACAAAGCACTCCAGTAGTTTCCTTCTGTATCTACAGCAGCGCCATCGGGTCGACCTAGTCCTCTAGGAAATTCAATGAAAGTTTTTTTATTGCTTGTTTGGCCGCTTTCCATATCATAATCAAACGTATAAACAATGTGATTTGGTGTATCGGAATAATACATTGTTTTTCCATCAGGAGAGAAAGCAAGTCCGTTTGACGTCCAAGCAGATTGATCTAATAAGGTATTACTACCATTTGAGAATTGATATAGAGCTCCTTTGAATGCATCTTTAGGCGAATACATGGTGCCCGCTAAAAAGCGACCATGGAAATCGCATCTACCATCATTAAAGCGAGTCGTTGCTTTGTCATAGTCTGCTATCCAATATACAGAAGGAGAGTCGTTAAAGTCAGCAAAGGTATAAACGCCCGAACGAAAAGCCGCAATGAATCCGCCAGATTCCATTAATGAAAAACAACCAATTTCTTCATCAAACTGACGTGTTTCTATGGTTTTAGTTTCAAGGTTAAAGCGGCACAGTTGATAAGAATCAATATCTACATAATACAGAGAGTTGGTTTTCTCATCCCATCTTGGGCATTCAGCGAGTTTTGCTTGAGCATTAATCAAACAGTGCGTATTTGACATGAAATCTCCGTAAAAGCGTTAGTTAGATCATATAAGGTAATAGTGCTTCTGATAGCGTCCATTGTAAATACTTGGGCTTAGTTTTGCATTGAATATGAGAGTTGAAATGGTTATTTCCTAAAATTATTTTGCTAAGGTTTTGTTGTAAGTAAATGCTATTTGTTATTGTTTTGGCTGATTTTTGATCTATTATGAGGTGTATGAATTCTTTATTGATAAAGTGAGTTGGCAAGCCTTTTGCTATAAATTTTTATGAAGATGGTTATTTGTTGATAAATACAGTCCAAATGCAAATGACCAGACTATTAATTATCAGTGAACAGGCTAATACGGAAGGCAATTATGGTGAGCATACGTAGAAAAAAGAAAGCCATTAGCAAAGTTGTAAAGCTATTAAATTTAGCAACTTCTTCTAATTCAAGTGAGTCAGAGATGGCTTTGCGTCACGCAGAATCTGTGGTTCATCAAAATGAACTAAAAATGCATGAAATTCCTCAGTCAATGTTGTGTGACATAAAAACACTTTATAAAGTGAATTGGAAAAGCCAAAGTCGTATCTTTTCTACTGGAGAGCAGACAACCTCTAAGTCTCAAGAGCCTTTGTCTTCTCGTCGGTTTAGTGAAAAGCCAGTTGATCCAAGTAGGGCATATGCCAATAGTAAAACAATATTAGACGATATTGATGCTACGGGAAAAAATGCAACAGAAGCCGTAATGGAAGAAAATCATCAAGTGGAAGATACGGATAACTATACTGAAGCGAATGGTTATACTGAAGAGAATAATAGTTATGCTGAAGAAGCAAATCAGAGCGAGAGTAGTGTTTCAAACGCGTCAGAGGAAAATATGTCAACGATGAATTTTGCGGCAGACAATGTGATTAATGCGGCAAACGCTTTCCGCCCTGACTCTGTTGCTTTTACAGACCGTCTTCGAGGGCAGTACGCATCAAGTAATCCAGAAATGCCGTTTGAAGAAGATAATTATTGGAAAAAAATACACGAAAAATTGGCTGACTTCGATGAAGCGGCTGTTCAATCTAAACTGGACTCGATTGCGTTACAGCAGTCTCTTGCAGAAGAGTCATTAAAGCAAAAACGTAACGAACGTTTGATATCTGAGCAAGAAGAGCAAACCGAACGCAGTGAAAGAGCGAAAATTGAGCGTGGTTTTGAAGAGGCAATTGAAAAAGCCTTTCAATTAAGAGCGCAAGCTTATGAGGCATGGGAAAAACGCAGATCTGAGATCAGAATGCAGTGTTTGAGAGCTGAGCGTGATGCCTTATCAGGATTTGAAGAGCTGACAGAAGATTTTGATAAGATTACCGAAGATTATCAAAGACATGTTCAATTAAAAGAAGAATACCGTGCTGCAAAAATAATGCATGAGTTAAGAAAACACCTAACGAACTCTGTTAAGAAGGGGGAGGAAGGTAAAGCATCGTTTAATGCCGTAGTGAATATTATGGAAGAAAACGATTTATCACTTCGAGATCTTGAGTTCTCTGATATTAAAAACAAAAGCTTATTCATTAAACTTTTAGAGAGAGAAACGGCGAAAATTGAGGACATTGATTCCAGAGAGTGTTACACCGATGATATGTTAACGAAATTCTTAACGGCTTCGGTAAGTACAAAACGAGCAAGCAAAGTAGTGAATCCTTTGTTAAAAATTGAAGAGTTGCTTGCTTCTGCTAGTAGCAGTGGGCAATTTGAAGCGCAAAAAAGTTTAGATCAAGTGTTTCATCTGATGGCTTCAAATGCGATCAGTATTAAAGACGTGAATTTGGCAGTGATTACTAAGTATTCAATTTTTGTAAGATTGTTAAATTGGGAGTCGGAGCAAATTTCTTCGGTGGAAGATCGAGAACGCTTTACTGCTGGAGTATTAGAAGATTATGTTTCTTTGACTATCGATGCCGCAGACCCAAAGCAGTCTGCGAGTAAGAAATCAGTCTAAATAAAGAAATGTGTTTTGGCCTTAGCTTATTAAATTGATATAAACAAAAAAAACCAGCTTCAAAGTGAAAAATGTAATACTCACTTTGAAGCTGGTTTTTTTATTGTGGCTAGGGAAGGTGCGAACTTCGAGATGCTAAACAAAGAATACAGGTTTAGTAGCCTTATTCGCACCTTTCCTAGTATTTAGGCTACTTGCCTCGGCTCCAGTTATGAAATTTCTCTACATATGACAGTAGCTTATGGGGAATATGGGCACGTTTCCATTCTCCTGCTGCGTACTTATTTGCTTCTGCCATTGTAGGGTAAATATGAATGGTGCCGAGAATTTTGTTTAATCCCAAGTTATGCTTCATTGCCTGTACATATTCAGCAATTAAGTCACCTGCATGGCTGCCAACGATCGTGACACCTAGTATTTTGTCTTTACCTGGAACGGTTAACACTTTTACAAAACCAGCCGTATTTCTATCTGCGATGGCTCTGTCCAGCTCTTCAATTTCAAATTTGACGACTTCATAAGGAATGTTCTGAGCTTTTGCTTCGTCTTCACTTAAACCGACACGGGCAACTTCTGGGTCAGTAAAGGTGGCCCAAGGAATGACTCGATAATCCACTGTGAACTGTTTGAACTTGCCAAATAAAGCATTAACGGCAGCAAACCAAGCCTGATGCGCAGCAGTATGAGTAAATTGATAAGAGCCAATAACATCACCAACACCATAGATGTTTGGAATATTTGTCCTTAAGTAATCATCCACTACTAAAGCACCACGCTCGTTGATTTCAACACCAATTTCTTCTAGACCTATGCCTCGTACATTTGGTGTGCGGCCAACGGCAATGAGCAATGTGTCGAAAGGAACTAATACTTCTCCGTCTTTATGAACGCAACGTAAAAATTGCTCGCCGTCTTTTAAAATGACTTCTTCAGCTGCATGCCCGGTTAATAACTCAACACCTTCATTAATGAAGTTATCAGTGACCCATTGAGCCGCATCTTCATCTTCACGGGGCATAATACGAGCACCACGCTCAATTTGAGTTACTTGTGCGCCGAGTCTTGCAAAAGATTGTGTTAATTCACTACCTATGGGGCCACCACCCAAAACAATTAGTCGTCCTGGGTTTTCAGTAAGATTCCAAATAGTATCACTTGTGTGGTATGTAACTTGATCTAAGCCTTTAATATCTGGAATAAAAGGTCTTGCACCCGTCGCAATAACAATATTTTTAGTCGTTAAAATTTTACCATTTACTTCAATTTCATAGGGTGAAATGACACGAGCATCGCCGGTAATGCATTCCACACCTAAATCAGTGTATCTTTCTATAGAATCGTGAGGCTCAACATCTTTAATTACTTTATGAACGCCCTGAAAAACCGCTCTAAAATCAACTTCTGGTTCAACATTGGTGATGCCTAACTTAGCTGCGTGACGCATATCATGAGCGGTATGTGCCGCACGAATTAATGCTTTACTAGGAACACAACCAGTATTTAAACAATCACCACCCATTTTGTGACGTTCAATTAATCCCACTTTTGCTTTTACCGCAGCGGCAATATATGAGCTGACTAGACCACCAGCTCCGGCGCCAATAACAAGCATGTTGTAATCGAAAGATTGAGGTTTTTTAAATTGTTTTAAGCTCTTTTGTGATTTGACCATATCTATTATCTTCTTCGCGATGATTGGGAAAATACCGAGTAGTACAAAAGAAAGAATCAGCCCAGGAGAAAGGATGCCTTTTAAACTGTCAATTTGAGCAAGCTGAGTACCTGCATTAACGAAGACACCTGTGCCTGCAACCATGCCCAATTGACTAACCCAGTAAAAGCTCCATGTTTTAATTGGCGTTAGGCCCATTAATAAGTTGATAAGGAAAAATGGAAATGCGGGCACAAGGCGTAATGTAAATAAGTACAATGTACCGTCTTTCTCCATTCCTTTATTGAAGGCTTTGAGATTTTGGCCAAATTTCGCTTGTACTGATTCTTTAAATAAGTAACGCGATACTAGAAAAGCAAGGGTTGCTCCAATTGAACTTGCAAAAGAGGCGATCAGTAGCCCTTGAAAAAGGCCAAATAATGCACCAGCAGCAAGTGTTAATATGACGGCTCCAGGTAAAGATAGGGCGGTAATAAAAACATAGCTTATAAAAAATACGCTGGTGACAAGAACAGGCTGAGCAGCTCTTAACTCTTCAAATGAAGACTGCTGTTCTTTCAAATAAGATAGGCTTAAAAAAGTATGTAAATCGTATGTGAAAAATAAAGCAACGGCGATTGCTACCACACCGAGGATAATGACTTTAGATGCTTTCATGGATGCTCTCCATTGGAATATCGCTTTTTAGTGAGTGATTTCTAATCATGCTGATTGTTTCTACCATTAATTTTGTTTGTGAAGAGTATGACAGGGACCCCAAAAAATAGTTCAGTAAGTTGTTGAAAAACTTTATAGAAACACTTTTTAATAGGATTTTGATTAATTATTGTTCTTAAATGAAAAAAAAATACAAATTAAGTTGAATTTTTGGCAACTAAGCCATAAGTTTTAAGTGCTTTAGAGAAAAAAGAGAGGTAGTAAGACAGATTTTAAATACCGTTTTGTAAATTGAATAAGGAATAATTATCTATGTACACTCTTAATATTAGTGGTCATCATGTAAAGTCCGGAGATGAAATACAAGAATTGGTAAAGGAGAAAATGGACCATCTTCAGCGGATAAATAATCAGATCACCACGATCAATGTGATTTTAAATTCCGAAAAACATTCCACGAATGAAGTGATTGCAGAAGCCAGTGTTCACATTCCTGGTCATGATTTATTTGCAACAGCACGAACAGATAAGCAGTTATCAAGTGCGCTCGATATGCTAGTTAGTAAGCTAGAGAAGCAATTGATGAAGCATAAGTCTCGCCATCCATCTGGGCGAGTTCACCATATGAATGCTCAAGATGTTGAGAGCTCGACTGAGAAGGAGTATCAGGCGGAGTTCAATGAATTGGTTGAGCGTGAGGTAATTAATTAAATACTCTGTCGATTGTAAGGCTCTGCTTTTTCGGGCCTTACTTTTTCATTATTTTTGAAATAGTCAATGGTACTTGAGCCTAATTTAGGTAATAAATAAAATCCCTCTAATGTCATTGACGCCTTTTCTTTTAATACTTGAATTATTCTGTGTTCTTTCCAGCATTGCTCGATAAAAAATCGAGGATTTTATCTTTTTCCCACATGGCGTCTTTTTGGCCTAGTTCAATGAGTTCCTGACAGTATTCCGGTGTAAATAACAAATAGCTGGCTGCTGAATTGCCAGATTGGTCACTATTATTGCCTGTGATACTGAGTAAGAAACGAATGCTTTTAGGAAGCGTGTTAAGGTGTTTTGCCGCTATTTGATCAATTGCTTTAGAAGGTGAAATTACTAATGATTCAATATGCTTCGCTTTTGGGAGAACCGTGTCTTCTGGGAGGTGGGACAATATGGAGTTGATGTATTCCAGTTGTTGAATATCGCCTTCAAGGTTATCAATAAATGCACTGTTTAATAATTGTCCTGTGATTTGACCTATAGAAGGTGTTTGAGAGCGTTGTGGCGTATCTGCCCAAGATTTAGGGTTTTTGTTACCACTGACTCCAATAATCATTATTTTATTTGCCCCAAGCTGAATCGCAGGACTGATAGGCGATCTTTGCCTCATGGCTCCATCTCCATAGAAATGCTCCGATATCTTTTGCGCAGGAAACAAGGTAGGGATAGCGCTTGAAGCTAATAGATGTGAGTAATCCATTTTTGTTGATTGGCCACTACGGCGAAAACCTGCCCAATCTTTGATCTCACTGCGACCTTCATAAAAAGTGGTTGTTTCTCCGGTGGTGTAGTTCATACACGTAATGGCAAGTGCGATAAGTTCATTTTCATTAATAGAATGAGCTATTTGCTGTAAAGGTAAAAAACGTTTTAACAGTGCTTCTAACGGTGCGTTATTTAGTAAAGAAACAACTTGCTCGGGATCGTTTTGGTTTTGCATCATTGAGGCAATGACTTTTGATGCTGATGAGAATAAAACAGAACTTTTTGTTTCATAAACTGTATCAGGAGTAAGGTGCCTCCAAACATAATTAAGGCGTGCAACAGCTTTATTAAAATTACTTGCGTGAGTAGCCAGCATAGAAGCGTTCAATGCCCCTGCAGAAGTTCCACAAAGAATAGGGAAGGGTAGCTTAGATCCCTTTGGTAACATTTTTCCAATCGCGGATAATACACCTACTTGATAGGCTGCTCGAGCGCCCCCGCCGGATAGAATCAAGGCATGTGTATCGACTGGAATGGGTAGTTCATTTTTTTTTGTATTAAACATATAGATCCTTACTTTACTGCCATCTATTAAATATAGTTGTTTATTTGCTGGCTATAACTGTAACTTTATTGATATAACTATAGGTAATGATGTTTTGCTGTAGTTATATTGGATAGTACTTCTCTTAATCATATGGGTATGGCTAGTCTAAAAACAAGAAGAGAAAGATTAATGCATAAAAAATCTGTTGTTATTAGTGGTGTGGGGCTATGGACCCCTCCTTATGTAGTAAGTAATGAAGAATTGGTAGACAGTTATAATGCTTGGGCAAAGCAATATAATGCGGATAATGAGTCTGAAATTTTAAGTGGTGAGAAGGTGGCAAAGCCTTTTTCCAGTGCCGAATTTATTGCGAAAGCATCGGGTATTAAGAGTCGCTACGCCTATGTGAAAGAGGGTATTTTAGACATTACTAGAATGAGGCCTAAGCTTTCTGTTCGCAAGGATGAAGAATTATCGCATCAAGCTGAAATGGCTGTTAATGCGGCGAAAAAAGCCTTAGTAGAAGCGAATAAAGAGGCGGCTGAAATTGATATGGTCATTGTTGCCTGTGCGTATACACAAAGATCCTATCCTGCTATTGCCATTGAGGTGCAGTCTGAGCTGCAAATACAAGGACAAGCTTTTGATATGTTGGTTGCCTGCTCGGCGGCGACTTTTGCCTTGCAAAGAGCCTATGATGCAGTGGCATCAGGAAGTTGTCGCTCTGTGTTGGTGATTAACCCTGAACTTACCTCTCCTCAAGTAAATTACACGGATCGAGATTCGCATTTTATTTTTGGTGATGTGGCTACTGCAGTGGTTGTTGAGTCTTCTGATTCATGTAAATCGTCACATAGTTATAATATTCTCGGTACAAAATGTGTCACATCGTATTCGAATAATATTCGTTCAAATTTTGGTTATACCAGTCGAGTGACAGATGAAAACCCTTATGAAGCAGATAAGCTGTTCCATCAAAATGGCCGTAAAGTATTTAAAGAAGTCTGTCCTATGGCTGCGGATCATATAGCAACACATTTATCTACTCTAGGGATTCAGGTTAATCAACTACGCCGTTGGTGGCTGCATCAAGCAAACATTAATATGAACCTATTAATCAGTAAAAAGCTGTTAGGTCGAGATGCAACGTTAGATGAAGCGCCCATTGTCTTGGATCGTTTTGCTAATACAGCCTCTGCAGGTTCTATAATTGCTTTTTCAGAGCATCATAAAGATTTAGAGGCGGGTGATTTAGGGGTTATTTGTTCTTTTGGAGCAGGTTATTCAATAGGCAGCATTGTAATTCAAAAGCGTGATGCTTGATAAATTTGCATGAATAATCAATAAAATGCCTAAAGCAGGTGTAATAACTCATTGAATGTAATATCAATATGATGGAATATTGATAATGCGAGGCCCTTTGCACGACTATTATGCTTGTTACAAACAGACTCGTCTTATCATCGCTCATGGCGTCGTGCAAAGGTCTCAACGTAACTTAACAGATAAGGGATAATTCTATGGCGCTTCATCCACAAGCCGGTCAACCATGTACTCATGATAGATTAGTAAACCTTCCTGCACTTATTACAGCCTATTATGTCAAAACGCCTGATATTAAGCAGAACCCAAGTCAAAAAGTCAGTTTTGGAACCTCTGGACACAGGGGCAGTGCTTTACTAACCAGTTTTAATGAACATCATATTTTAGCTATTTGCCAGGCCATTGCAGAATACAGAATAACGATTGGAGTTGATGGCCCTCTTTATTTAGGTAAAGACAGTCACGGACTGTCTGAGCCTGCATACCAAACAGCCATTCAAGTGCTAACAGCGAATGGTGTGCGTGTTCGAGTTCCTTCTGATAATGGTTATACTCCGACTCCTGTTATTTCCCATGCCATCTTGACTCATAATGCCAATCAACAAGATGTGTCTGATGGAATTGTAATCACTCCATCACATAATCCTCCTGAAGATGGTGGTATTAAATACAATCCACCGAAAGGAGGGCCAGCGGAAAATGAAGCAACAAATTGGATTGCGAATCGTGCCAATGAATTGTTGCTTAACGGATTGCAAGAGGTAAATACTCAGTCGATTTCAGAGGCAGAAGTCTCTAACTTATTAGAACCATTTGATTATATTGAGCATTATGTTTCTCAATTGGGCAGTGTGATTGACATGCCCGCCATTGCAAAAGCTGGAATAAAAATCGGTGTCGACCCAATGGGGGGATCTGGCATCCATTTTTGGAAACCTATTGCAGATCGCTATGGGTTGGATATCACAGTGGTTAATACAAAAATAGACGCTACATTTGGTTTTATGCCATTAGATAAAGATGGGCGAATACGCATGGACTGTTCTTCAGAATACGCTATGCAGAACCTTCTTAAGCTTAAAGATCAATTTGATATATCTGTCAGTAATGATCCAGATTTTGACCGTCATGGCATTGTATGTGCCTCATCAGGGTTAATGAACCCAAATGCCTATTTGGCGGTGGCGATTGAATATTTGGCGACTCATCGACCTCAGTGGCCTAGTGATACTCAATTTGGTAAAACATTGGTTTCTAGTGCCATCATTGACCGTGTTGTTGCTGGTTTAGGGAAAAACTTATGTGAAGTTCCTGTTGGTTTCAAATGGTATGTTGATGGGCTGTACTCAGGCACTATGGGATTTGGTGGAGAAGAGAGTGCAGGTGCGTCATTTTTAAGACAAGATGGGTCAGTTTGGACAACAGATAAAGACGGCTTTATCCTAGCTCTGCTAGCTGCTGAAATCTTAGCTGTGACAGGAAAAGACCCACAACAGCTTTATGAAGAACAAGTGAAGCAATACGGTCGTCCTTATTATAAACGTATTGATGTGCCTACAACGGCAGAGCATAAAGTTTTGTTATCCAATTTGAGTGCCAGTTCAGTGTCTGGTGATGTGTTAGCTGGAGACGTAATTACCCGGATTTTAACCAAAGCGCCGGGGAATGATGCGTCAATTGGTGGGCTTAAAGTAGAAACACAAAATGGCTGGTTTGCTGCTAGACCTTCTGGAACTGAAAATGTATACAAAATTTATTTAGAGAGTTTTGTTTCTCTGGAACATCTTGATGCATTAGAAGAAGACGCAAAAGCACTAGTAAACACCGTATTAAGCTAAGGAAGGTGCGAATAAGTCTACTAAGCCTCAGTCTTTCAGAGAGGCCGTCATTCAAGGAGATAGCATGATAAAACAGCCATACACTTATGGCCGTTTTATCATGCGATATAGTTATAGCTCATTTAATCGACTAAGCCATTTAGTGGCGTTAAAACCAAGTTCAGAAGATAACTTCTGAGCTTGGTTTTTGAGTTGCTTTTCTGTGGGTGTTTGAAAGGATTTGCTCGCGAGTATAACCCAGTTTCCGCATCCCGTGTCCAATGCTCTAATGTCTAAAAAGTAAGTTCTTAAATACTCTATGAGTTCAGGATGATTTGTGTGTTCTGACCAGCAATTAAGAACCAACCAGCCGTCTTCTTTAATGTGTCTATCACACTGTTCGATAAATTTTTGTTGTAATACCGATTCATCCATTCCTTTTGTGTTGTAAATGTCGGTAAATAAAATATCGACTTTTTTCTGATCATTTCTTTCCAGGTATTGATTAGCACATTGTTGGATAACTTGAATTTTCTTTCCTCTGGGTAAACGAAAAAAACGTTCAGCAATGTCGATGACGTTTTGACGAAGTTCTACTGCGGTTATATTAATACCTGCAATATGATGGTGTAATGTGGTTAGTAGACACCCGCCTCCAAGTCCTAATAAGGTAATGCGTTTGGGTTGCTTAAAAAGTAGCACTAACATCATTGCTTGAGTGTACTCATGTTGTAAAACATAGGGAGTCGCGATGGATTGCTTGCTTTGTTCATCACCTTCAGCAAAGGATAAAATACGGTGCTTGCCATCATCTAGCACATTGATGTTGCCGTATTCATCGTCACAACTGTAGATACTATTGGAATTAGTCATGTAAGCTCATGTATGTATTTAAAATGAAAAACACAGGCTTCGATAAGAAGCCTGTGTTGCAAAAAAGAGGTTAGTCTTCTTGAGATTGCGCAATGCGCATGTGTTTTAATATCGCTTGAGCTGGGTGAGGCAAATGAATTTGATCCATACGCTTAACTTGGCTACGACATGAGTAACCTGTTGCGAGTAGTTTTGCTTGCAAACTATCATCCTGAACTTTTTTCTCCCAAGACAGGCGATAAATGTCTTCGGATGTTTGCTTGTTCTGTGTTTCATGTCCATAGGTTCCAGACATACCGCAGCAACCAACTTGTTCAATATTTAAATTCAAATCTAAATGTTTAAATATAGTAACCCAATTATTGATCGACGGTGCAGCATTGGTTTTTTCTGTACAGTGAGCCATTAAATGATAGGTTTCATTGCCTAGTGATAAATTTTGTTTTTCTAAGTGAGTGGTTTGTTTAGCTAGCCATTCTTGCAGCAGTTGCACTTCAGGAATTGAGCGAGAGTCACCAAACGCTTTTTTGTATTCAGAACGATAGGCAAGGGTCATTGATGGTTCTATTCCAATAAATGGTAATCCATAAAATGACAGATTTTGTAACATGTCTAAGTTTTTGCCTGCCGCACGGTTAAAAGCTTTTAAGAAACCATGTACATGCAGTGGTTTGCCGTTAGGTCTAAAGGGAGCTAAGTAGGCTTGAAATCCTAGTCGATTTAGCATCTCCATTGTATCTAGCAAGAGCTCAGTCTCAAAGAAGCTGGTAAAGGCATCTTGTACTACAATGACGGCGCGGCGTCTGTCTCTTGGATTAAGTGATTCAAGTGCCATCGGGGTTGCTAAACGGATGCCGCGACGAGACATTTCTTTCTTCAGGTTGATTTTACTTAAGCTTGGGGTATCCGTTAATCCCATGTATTTGCTGGTTAAATAATTAAACCATTGCCTTTCAACAACCCAATTATAGGGAGTTGGTAGAAGAGAAAGTGTTGGCATCATAAATTCAAGAGAACCAACAAAATAGTCTTTAACAGGACGTAAATAGCGGCCGTAATAGATTTCTAAAAATTTGGCACGAAACTCAGGTACATCTACTTTGATTGGGCATTGGCCAACGCAAGATTTACATGCTAGGCAAGCCATCATAGATTCATGGACTTCATTGGAAAAATCGTAGTCGCCTCTTTTTTTCGTTAGAGTATTGCGTAACTTTGGAAAGAAAGAGGTTAAGAAGTGACTGTTTCTCACATCTCTGGTTGCCTGCTCAGTATCGACACCTTGTGCGCTCATGGCTCTTACCCACTCACGTATTAAAGATGCTCGCCCCTTTGGTGAATGGCGTCTATCGCGAGTGCCTTTCCAAGATGGACACATGGCATCATTTGGGTCGAAGTTATAGCAGGCACCATTGCCGTTACAATACATGCCTTCTTGAAATTGCTCACGATTTTTCAATGGAATCTGGCGGTCGAATTGACCACGCATTGGAACTTCATCGATTTTTAAAAGCTCAACGCCTAATTCAAAGGGGGTGGCGATTTTACCGGGGTTGAGTTGGTTGTATGGGTCAAACGCGGCTTTAACTTGTTGAATCACTGGGTAAAGCTCGCCGAAAAATTCAGGCGAATATTCTGAACGAACGCCTTTACCGTGTTCACCCCAAAGCAAACCATTGTATTTCTGTGTTAAAGCAACCACTTTATCTGTGATTTCTCTAATCAGAGGTTCTTGTGATTCATCTTTTAAATCAATCGCAGGGCGAACATGCAGAACTCCAGCGTCAACATGGCCAAACATGCCGTACTGAACCTTATAACTATCTAATACCTCACGGAACTCCATGATAAAGTCTGCGAGGTTTTCAGGTGGGACAGCCGTGTCTTCTACAAATGGGATGGGACGCTTTTCGCCAGAAACATTACCTAGTAAACCCACTGATTTTTTGCGCATGGCCCAAATTTTATTAACATTAATGTGGCCATTGGCAATGGTGTAACCGAGAGTGCTGCTGTCTTCTCCGGTAAGCTTGTCTAGTTTAGTTGTCAGATTTTTAATGCGTTCATTGAGAGTTGCCTCATCATCGTCAGTATATTCAACTAAGTTGATACCTTGGATGTCTTCGCCTTCAATCTGAGGGAAGAACTCAGCGACACTCTCCCAAATAATATCGCTTTTAGCCAGCCCTAATACTCTTGAATCGACCGTTTCTATAGAAGTGGGTTTTACTTCTAGTAGCTCTTTGGCTTGACGTAAGGATGCTTCAAAGCTGTTGTAACGAATGTTAACTAATGCAGCAAATTTAGGGATTTTTAAGAGATTAACTTTGGCCTCTACAATAAAACCGAGTGTGCCTTCAGAACCACATAGAACGGAGTTTAAATCAAATAAACCATTGTCTGTTCGAATATGAGCAAGGTCATACCCAGTTAAACAACGATTCAATTCAGGAAAGGTATCTTCAATTTGTTGTTTGTTTTGATTAAAGGCATCGTTGACTGTTTTATGAATGACGGCAGAATAATCACTGCGCTCAACGATTTTATCTAATTCATCGTCAGTAATTGGAGCTGAGTCTATTGTGGTTCCATCTAATAATACGGTTTTTAGCTCAAGCACATGATCACGGGTTTTGCCGTACATGACCGATCCTTGACCACTTGCGTCCGTATTAATCATGCCGCCGATTGTAGCTCGATTACTGGTGGAAAGCTCCGGTGCGAAAAAGAATCCTTGTTCTTTTGCCGCTTTATTGAGTTGATCTTTTACCACGCCAGTTTGAACACGAGCCCATCCTTCTTCGGCGTTAATTTCTAAAATTTGATTCATGTGTTTGGATAGGTCAACAATAAGACCGTCCGATAACGATTGTCCGTTAGTGCCTGTACCACCACCTCTTGGGCTTAAAACGATGTCGTGAAATTCTTTTTTATTGGCAAGTTTTACTAAAATCTGGATGTCTTCTACAGACTTTGGATAAATAACACCTTGGGGTAAGACTTGATAGATAGAGTTGTCGGTAGATAACACAACGCGGTTGGCATAATCAGGGTTAGTGTCGCCTGAAAATCCTGAAGCCTTTAGGTTCTCAATAAAATTTAGGTATTTTGTTTGAACGGGTGAGACTTCAGTTAACTTTGGAATCATTCTATTTCTCCACATGAATTAGCGCCGACGATTTTATCAAAAAGAGCTGATGAAAAGGGATATTTTTTCATAGGAAAATTAGGAATGAAAAAGCAAGCTATTCTCATGCGCATAGGTTCAAGTGCGAAGTATCTTTATCTAAGCACCTTATGTATGGCTTTGTGTTATCTTACTAACGGTTGTTTATTAATAGAAAATGCGAGGTTGCTAGGTGTCTTTATTTCAAACGATCGTTCTTCCAAAAGAGCTGTCAGACGCTGGTTATCAATTAACTATTTATCGAGGAGATCTAGAGCATCAGGGCGCTCCCGGGAATAAATGGCATAAGTTGAAATACAATGTTGAAAAAGCGCAATCGTTAAAAGCGAAGTATGTTGCGACTTTTGGTGGACCCTATTCGAATCATCTACATGCGTTAGGGAATATTTGCTCTGAGTATGGTATGCAGTCTATTGCTGTGGTGCGAGGAGAATTGCAACCAAATTTGACGCCAACATTAATCGACTTTGTTAAACAAGGTGGTTTGTTGTGGCCTAGTCGCAGAAGTGATTACCGTTTAGGGCTTGATTCATTAATACGAAAAGAAATTGATCTGTGTATGGATGGATGTTATTGGGTTCCTGAAGGGGGATCAAATCAGTTGGGGATGAAAGGGTGCTTGGATTGGTCAAAGCGTATCTATGAACAGGGAGGTAATGCATTTCCTTATTGGGCAATGAGTGCAGGAACAGGTACCACTGCTGCAGGCTTTTTTGAAAACCAATCTATTGCCAATTTATGTGTTGTCCCTGCTATAAAAGGAGGAGAGGGGTTACGGCAAATTATTATGGCTAATGAGAATAATACCAAGGTTGATGACAGTCGGTTGATTATGAAAACGGATTATCATTGTGGCGGTTATGCAAAGCTACCTAATACATTACGTGAATTTTTAGAAGAGTTCTCCCTGTTGAATCCTAAAATACAATTGGATCCAGTGTATACGGCAAAAGTATTATTTGGCATTGTTTCTGAAATGCTTAATCGTCAATGGCCAACCGAAAAAACCTTGTTGATTCATACTGGTGGTATACAAGGATGGCGAGGGTATAATGAATGATTATTGTGTTATGCCTAAATGTGTTTTTAACATAAAATGTTGTGAATTCAATCTACTGCAATAGCGATTCCCAGCAAGATCATGTTACAGTCCGCTAATATATCGCACTCATACAATAGAGTGCTGAAGGTTTTATACGTTAACTTATTATAAAAAGAGATGTGCAGATGGGACATTTTAAACGTGTCGGGATTATTGCAAGATTAGATAAGCCTCAAGTCTTAGATACTGTTAAAAAGCTATTAGAATATCTGTATGGGAAAGAAAAAGAGCCTGTTCTTGAAGAAGATTTGGCATCCATGCTACCGGGCGTTAAAGTAGATTCGGCACCTTTAAAACAACTGGGTAATCATTGTGATATGGTCATGGTTGTCGGGGGGGATGGTAGTTTTCTTGGCGCTGCGCGAGCTATTTGTGAGTTTGATATTCCTGTTTTGGGAATTAACCGTGGCACCTTAGGTTTTTTAACCGATGTATCTCCGCATGCATTAGCGGAAGAGTTAGACCCTATTTTTGCTGGGGAATTCTTTGAAGAAAAACGTTTTATGATCGAAGCGAAAATAAAACGAAAAAATCGCCCAAGTGGTGATGGTGTTGCGTTAAATGATCTGGTATTGCATCCAGGAAAATCGGCTAGAATGATTCGATTTGACCTTTTCATCGATGATCAATTTGTCATGAATCAAAAATCCGACGGGTTGATTGTAGCGACACCTACAGGTTCCACTGCTTATGCTTTATCTGCAGGTGGGCCTATCATGTTACCAAAATTAAACGCCATTGTGCTTGTTCCTATGCATCCGCATACCTTGAGTAACCGTCCTATTGTTATTGATGCTGATGCTCGTATTCGTATTGTGGTCTGCGAGTCGAATTTAACCTATCCTAGTGTTAGTTGTGACGGACAGTTACATATTACTGCTGCACCGGGAGATGAAATACATATTAATCGTAAAGAGGGGGGGATTCGCTTAATTCACCCCAAGAATCATGATTTTTATGACGTGTGCCGAAGCAAGCTAGGTTGGCAAACAGGTTATTCATCCTAATACGTTTCTTAACATAATATCTTGTATTCTAAGAGTAGGTGTTTAATTAAAACATGCACTTAATGTATCGGTTTCTTGCCCATCAAAAACCAGAGGACTTAAGTCGAACCTTATGGCGACATAAAGTGAGTCATCGTATTGTACCTAATGATGGTCAACTCGAATTATGGTTGGTGGATGCTAACGATGCTTTTGTTGCGGACCAACTTATAAAATCTTTTGAGTCTGGGATAAAAGATCCCTCATTAGTAGGTGAAAACGAATCTAGCAGAGAAGGTTCGTTTCTACCCGATGGTTTGACTCGATCCTTTAGTCTTCAATCTGCGCTATTGTTTTTTAAACACAACCCTATTGTTTTTTGCACCCTTACTATTACCTTATTTATTTGTTTGATTACTCAGATGGGGAGTGACTATTCCGTATTAGGATGGTTTACCATTACACCTTTAATTATTGAAAATAATACTCTCTATAGCAAACCTCTTGCCGAAATAAATGAATCATATGCTTATTGGCGTTTACTGACGCCTGTGTTTTTGCATTTCAGTGTGATGCATTTGGTGTTTAATTTGTTGTGGATATGGGAAATTGGTAGAAAATTAGAGCAATTAGTTGGTTCTGTTGTATGGCTGGTGGGGTTCAGTATTATTGGAATTATGAGTAATCTCTTCCAGTATTGGGATACTCAATCACCTTTATTTGGAGGGCTGTCCGGTGTGGTTTATGGTTGCATTGGATTTGCTTGGTTAATGATGCGTATGAATCCGCAATGGCCTTCTTTAATTAGTAAAGGTTTAATGGTTTTCTTTTTAGTATGGTTGGGGATTGGCTATACGGATGTCCCTGAATCCTTAGGGCTTGGTAATATGGCAAACACGGCGCATTTAGTCGGCTTGATCAGTGGATTGCTACTCGCTCTCGTATACAGTGTATTTAATAAAAGACAAGCAAAGTGAAGCAAGCCCAAAGCATAAACAGAGGCATGGGCTAACGAGTTGTAAAGTAATAATATGATGACAGCATAAGAGATAAAGTTATGAATTTTAACGACATGATTAATAATCTTACACCTGAGGTGTATGAGCATTTAAAACTGGCCGTAGAGTTGGGTAAATGGCCCAATGGAGTGCGCCTTACTGCTGAGCAAACGGAGTTATGTTTGCAAGCCATCATAGCTTATGACTTCGCGAATAAAGAAGAAGACCAGAGAGTGGGTTTTATCGATAGAAATGCCCACCTAGGTTGTAGTTCTAAAGAAGAGACATTGGAGCATGAGACCGTTAAATGGGTAAATAACCCTTCGCAGGTGAAATATTGATGTTACAAGGATCGTTGCGAAAGATGCCTGCACAGGCAGTCAATGGTCAGGTTGAATACAGCTTAAAAATTGGCGATGAATTAGTCCCCTTGAATGCTCTCTTGGGTAAAAAGGTAGCGCTTGAATTTAATGGCGCTATTGAGTGCACTCACTGTGGTAAGAAAACCAAAAAATCCTTTAGCCAAGGTTTTTGTTATCCCTGTTTTACAAAACTGGCTATGTGCGATTTATGTATTATGAGTCCAGAAAAGTGTCATTATCATTTGGGCACTTGTCGTGAGCCTGAATGGGCTGAAAAATACTGTATGCAAAGCCACTATGTTTACCTTTCAAACTCTTCGGCATTAAAAGTGGGAATCACGCGAGGTGATCAATTACCTACGCGATGGTTAGATCAAGGCGCGACACAAGGAAGAGCGATTTTTAGTGTTTCTAACCGTCGTTTATCGGGACTGGTGGAAACTCTTTTTAAAGAAGTGGTGGCGGACAAAACCAATTGGAGAACCATGCTCAAAGGTAATGCTCCAGAGATGGATTTGGAAGTACAGCAAGAAAGATTGATTGGACAGGTTTATGAGGGTTTAGACGCCTTGCAAAATGAATTTGGTTTACAAGCAATTGTTGATCTTTCTGATCATAATGAAACACATAATTTTGTGTATCCTGTGATCGAATACCCGACTAAAGTGGTTAGCATTAATGCAGAAAAAACACCCTTAGTTGAAGGTACTTTATTAGGTATTAAAGGGCAGTATTGGATATTAGATACGGGTGTGATTAACATTCGCAAATACACGGGTTATCAAGCAAAGTTTATTGTATAAGGCACGCATATCATGAAAGACGGTCAACCTTCGGCTATTTATTTGAAAGATTATCAAGTACCAGCGTTTTTGATAGATAAAACAGAGCTCGTATTTGATTTAGATGATTCTGTAACTGTTGTTACTTCTCATTTGCATATGCGTCGTAATCCTGAGTCAAAACATAAAACAGCACCTTTAGTGTTGGATGGTGGTGAGGATGTTAAGCTTGTTGCCATTGCGATGGATCATTATTTATTACCACCTGAAGAATACCGTTTAGTTGATAACCAAATTGTTATTACGGCAACGGCTGATGAATTTGTTTTGACTTGCGAAACCTTGATTGAGCCGCAAAATAATACTCGCCTTGAAGGGCTATATCGTTCGTCTTCTATGTTCTGTACTCAATGTGAAGCGGAAGGGTTTCGTCATATCACCTATTATTTAGACCGACCGGATGTCATGTCTGTTTTCACTACAACCATTATTGCGGATGCTGATAAATACCCTGTATTGCTGTCAAATGGTAATGAAGAGAGTCGTACTGTTAATGAAGAGGGAAAAACCGTTGCCGTTTGGCATGACCCATTCCCAAAACCGGCTTATCTATTTGCTTTAGTCGCAGGTGATTTGAATGTCATTGAAGATCAATTTATCACACAAAGTGGCCGCATAGTTGAATTAAAGATTTTCACAGAAGCGCACAATATCGACAAAGTTGACTATTCAATGGATGCGTTAAAGCGTTCTATGAAATGGGATGAAGAAAAGTATGGGCGTGAATACGACCTTGATATTTTCATGATTGTTGCTGTTGATGATTTCAATATGGGGGCAATGGAAAACAAAGGTTTAAATATTTTTAACTCCTCTTGTTTGCTTGCTAGCCCAAAAACCACCACCGATGATGGCTACCAGCGTGTTGAAGCCGTTGTTGCTCATGAGTATTTTCATAATTGGTCTGGTAATCGTGTGACCTGTCGCGATTGGTTTCAATTAAGTTTGAAAGAAGGCTTTACCGTATTTAGAGATCAGCAATTCTCATCTGATATGAACTCTCCTGTTGTGAAACGTGTAGAAGATGTGTCTTTTTTGAAAACGGCCCAATTTGCTGAAGATGCCGGTCCAATGGCTCACCCAGTAAGGCCGGCGTCTTTTATTGAGATTTCTAATTTTTATACGCTGACTATTTATGAAAAAGGCTCTGAAATTGTTCGTATGATTCATACTCTTTTAGGTGAAGAACAATTTCGTCAAGGGTCAGATTT
Source organism: uncultured Marinomonas sp. (assembly GCA_947493575.1). GTDB lineage: Bacteria > Pseudomonadota > Gammaproteobacteria > Pseudomonadales > Marinomonadaceae > Marinomonas. The sequence goes on along the minus strand of CANLRQ010000005.1, from coordinate 75,543 downwards.
GTACTTTGAACGCCATGATGGTCAAGCTGTTACATGTGATAATTTCGTTCAGGCAATGCAGGATGCAAGTGGGGTGGATTTATCTCAATTTAAGCGTTGGTACTCTCAAGCTGGCACACCAAGAGTGGATGTTGTAGGTGAGTACAATGAAGCTGAGCAAAGCTACAAGTTAACCGTTACCCAAATGACCCCAGCGACAGCAAATCAACCAACAAAATTACCGCTTTTGATTCCTGTGCGTGTTGGCTTATTAAATGCTTCAGGAGACGCTTTAAGTTCGACGCTTGATGGTGTAAGCGCAGAAGAGCATGTCTTACATTTAGATAAGACGGAGCAAGTATTTGAATTTAATCAAGTTTCAAGTATGCCAACACCTTCACTGCTAAGAGGTTTTTCTGCCCCTGTAAAATTGTCTCATAATTATTCAGTAGAGCAATTGCTGCTGTTAATGTCTTCAGATAATGATGGCTTTAATCGTTGGAACGCCGCTCAAGAGTTAGCAGTAAGAGAGTTAACACGGTTAATCGATCAAGCAAAACAGGGGGAAGTACTATCAATAGAATCACAATTGCTTGTTGGGTTTAAGCGTTTACTTGCAGATGATAGCTTAGATAAAGCCATGGTTTCTCTTATTTTAACCTTGCCAAGTCAAGCTTATCTTTCTGAGCTAGCTCAAGAGATTGATCCCCATGCTATTAAAGCTGCAAGGTCATATTTAAAGAAAGTAATTGGTTCGGCTTTAGAAAGTGAATTTGAAAACTGCTATCGTCAGAATACTACTCAAGTGGAATACTTGCCTACCGCAGATCAAATTGCCCAACGTAAATTGAAAAATTTGGCGTTATCCTATTGGAATGAGACAGATTCTGTAGCTGCAAGGCAAGCCGTGAAAGATCAGTTCAGTGCAGCTGATAATATGACGGATCAATTTTCAGCCCTGTCTATCGCAGTTAATATTGGCCACTCTGACTTCCAAGTCATGTTAGATGACTTCTATTCTCAGTGGTCTCATGAAGCACTTGTAGTAAATAAATGGTTGATGTTAATTGCAGGGCAAGAAACTGAAAACGGATTGGCTCAAGTTCGTGGTTTGATGGTGCATGACGCATTTGATTTAAAAAATCCAAATAAAGTGCGCGCCGTCTTGGGTGGACTTGGTTCAAGTGTGAGTACCTTCCATGATGTTTCTGGTTCTGGTTATGAATTCTTGGCGGATCAGATTATCGTCTTGAATAAACGTAACCCTCAATTAGCATCACGATTATGTACTCCTTTAACTCGTTGGAAAAAAATGTCGCCGAGCTTGTCGGTGCTTATGAAAAAACAACTTCAAAGAATTTTGGCAGAAGAATTGTCAACAGATGTATTTGAAGTTGTATCGAAAAGCCTTGCTTAGTCTATAATAAAAGCGGGTGCAGGATAAAAACGTTAACTTATTTACAGTTAACGTTTTTTTCATGTTTTGAGGGCGTTCTTATGGATGATTTTTTGCAATTTATTTCGTAATCTGTCATAAGAGTGTGTGTTGTTAGGTCTTGGCTTGTTTTTGAAGGGGCAAAAGATGGTTGGATGGAAAACGCTAATAAGTACGATCGCCTTAAGTTTTGTTGTATCTTCGTGTTCTACAACTCGCGAAGAGGTTAAGGAAAGTACGCTTGAAGCCACAGTGCCATTACCAGATAACGCCGTAGCTGATGAAAGCCTTACCGTTGAAAATATTGCGTTGAAAAATGAGTTACAGAAAAATAAGGTCAAAATCACCCAATTAGAACAACAAATTTCAGCTAACAACTCAAAACTATCAGAACTGAATCGTCAGCTTAATGAACAAGAAAGTAAGTTAATTACGCTTACTGAGCAATATGCTGAATCTAATGCAACTTTATTGAAAACGTTAGAAAATGAAAGAGCGCTGCGTAATACTCTTGAAAAGAACTACCTTTCTTTAAAATTAAAAAATGCGGGTCTACAAGAAGATCTGAACTCCTTAAAGGGCGAGAATCAAAAGTTAAATCGTCAGATTGAAGGCGTTAGCAACACAACAGAGGTTGTTATTAAGGAATATGAGTGCTCTGTTCCACAGGCTTCTGAGTTGAATGACGCAACCCCGATTGAGTTGGTTTCAACAATTCAAACTGAACAGACTCAAAATATCCAAGCGCCGATCGAACAAAATCAAGCAGAAGTAATAAATGAACACTGTCAGAGCGAGGATACAACCTCGACAGAGTATGAAAATGTTTTGAATCTGCAAGCGTTAAATAATGAGTATGCTCAAACCGTATTAGAATTGGGCGAGAAGCAGAGCGAATTAACAACTCAATATGAAAATTTGAACAAACGTCATCAAGCGTTAGAAGAAACGCACTCTCTACTTAGAAAGAAAAACTCAAATTTAAAAGAATCATATGCGGCACTTAAACAGAAAAATTTAGATCTTGGAGGTGCTATTGCTGACTCAAGAGCGCAGCACCAAATTCTATGGGATCGCATTTCTGTACAAGATAAAATCATTGCAGATTTGCAAGCGAGTGCGAATTCACAAACTAAAGAACCAACTTTTCAGCTTAGCAATGCCTCTTCAAGTAATGATGAAAGTGTAAAAAGCATTCCTGCGGTTATTGAGTCAAGTGCAGAAAGAGAAACACTTCAAGCAGACAGCAGTGAATTACAGGCGGAAATAGCGCAGTTGAAACGAGAGCTTGCCAAGCAACAATCTCTCTTTAATGAGTTTAAACAAGAGTCTCAAGCCTTGTTTGCGGAAAAGGCGGAAAAAGAAGTCGCTAAAGAGCAGTTGGCCAGATTACAGAGGGATTTGGAAAAACTATCAGAGATAAATCAAAATGTTGAGCTTGCTTTAGCTTCGGTTCGTGCTGAACTGGACTTAAGTAAAATGAAAGAGTCAAAGCTTAATCAAGAATTGGATAATCTAAAATCTCAGTTGCCAAAAGTAAGAGCGGAACTGGAAGCGTTGGAAAAACGTGAAACCACCTTGCTTGCTGAAAAAGATGCATTAGAAAAGCAAATCAATGCCCTTATTCCATTTGAGGCAGAAGTGAATGCACTGGAAAATCAGCTTAAAAGTAACATTAAAAATGTTCAGTGGCAGCGTCCAACAGCCATGCCATTGAATAGTGCTTTTGAAGTCATTGTTACGGCAGAAGTTGAGAATGTTGTTTCAGGTCAAGTGTATGTTGCTGAACTAGTAGTAGATACATCATTTGACCTTATTAGCGCTACAGAAGCCGAGTCTACTGTGGAAGATGGTAAATTGGTTTGGCGCTGGAGAATCAGCGGCCTGAATGAGCAGAGAGCAGCAAGAGTTGATCTTTTTGTTCACCAACAAATTCAATACCATGATCAGCGTTTTAGTCGTCAAGTGTACCGCGATCAAACACTAGTCACTTTAGAGAACGATGACTTTTGGGAAGAGTATGGTTTTTGGGGGCTTGCTATCTTAGCGGGTTTATTAGGTGGATTCTTTGTTGGGCGAATTGGTAAAGGAAAAGAGTAGTCTTTTACACCCTACTAAAGAATTATTTGCGTTTTGAACCAAATGATAAAACGCTCAATAATATCCATTGTTGAGCGTTTTTTTATGAGTGACACTTAGGCTGTATTGTTAATCGTAAAAAATTCACCTTCACATTATTATTTTTCAACTTTTTGTTTGCCGCAATTCGTTATAGTAGTGCTGCATAAACATATTTTGAGGTATACCTAGTGGTAAAGTCGGATTCGTATTCCATTATTGAGCAAAGACTCGCACAAAAAATTTTGATTCTCGATGGTGCGATGGGAACCATGATACAAGACTATAAGTTAGAAGAAAGTCACTATCGTGGGGAAAGATTTGCTGATTGGAAAAGTGATGTAAAGGGAAATAATGACTTATTATCTCTCACCCAGCCAAAAATAATCGAAGATATTTGTCGAGGTTATTTAGCGGCGGGAGCCGACATTATTGAAACAAATACCTTTAATGCTAACTCAATTTCCATGCTGGATTACAACATGGAAGAGTTTAGTTTTGAACTGAATTTTGAATCGGCAAAACTGGCTAGAAAAGTTGCCGATGAATTTACGGCAAACAACCCTGAAAAACCTAGGTTTGTGGCGGGTGCAGTTGGCCCGACGAGCCGTACTTGCTCTATTTCTCCTGATGTAAATGATCCTGGTTTTCGTAATATATCTTTTGATGAGTTGGTAGAAGCTTACCTTGTATCGGTCGATGGCTTAATTAAAGGTGGCGTTGATCTTATATTAATCGAAACCATTTTCGACACATTAAATGCAAAAGCGGCAATTTATGCAGTCCTGGAGTATTTTGAGAGAACTGGAGTTCGTTACCCTATCATGATATCAGGAACCATTACGGATGCCTCTGGACGCACATTGTCTGGTCAAACAACAGAAGCATTCTGGAATTCCATTTCTCACGCGAAACCTCTTTGTGTTGGCTTGAACTGTGCTTTAGGACCAAAAGACCTACGACAATATGTAAGTGAGCTTTCCCGCATTGCCGATACTTATGTTTCTGCTCACCCAAATGCCGGTTTACCTAATGCATTTGGTGAATACGATGAAACGCCTGAAGAGATGTTAGAAGAAATTCAGGGTTGGATAGATGAAGGCTATATTAATATTATTGGTGGTTGTTGTGGAACCACACCAAAGCATATTCAGACATTTGCCGAGGCGTTTGACTCCAGCGAGCCTCGCGTTATTCCAGAAGTTGAAAAAGCCTGTCGTTTATCTGGCTTAGAGCCTTTTAATATTAATGATGCTTCTTTGTTTGTAAACGTGGGTGAGCGTACGAATGTGACGGGTTCAGCCATGTTCAAGCGATTAATCAAAGAAGGTGACTTTGATACTGCATTGGATGTGGCAAGGCAGCAAGTAGAAAATGGCGCGCAAATCATCGACATTAACATGGATGAAGGCATGTTGGATTCTGAAGCGGCAATGGAACGCTTTTTAAAGCTGATTGCTTCAGAGCCTGACATATCAAGAGTGCCAATTATGTTGGACTCCTCCAAGTGGGAAATCTTGGAAACGGGTTTAAAATGCATTCAAGGAAAGGGTGTTGTTAACTCAATTAGCTTGAAAGAAGGCGAAGAAAAATTCGTTGAACAAGCTAGGAAATTGATGAAATACGGCGCCGCTGTCATTGTTATGGCGTTTGATGAAACAGGTCAAGCAGATACGAGAGAACGTAAAATTGAAATTTGCCGTCGCTCGTATAAAGTGCTCACTGAGGTGGTTGGTTTTCCTGCAGAAGACATTATTTTCGATCCAAATATTTTCGCGATTGCGACAGGTATCGAAGAGCATAACCGTTATGCTTTAGACTTTATTGAAGCGTGTGGCGATATCACAAGAGAATTACCTTACGCAAAAATTTCTGGTGGCGTTTCGAACGTTTCATTCTCTTTTAGGGGGAACAACCCTGTTCGTGAAGCCATACATACTGTGTTTTTATATCATGCTATTAAGCAAGGTATGACGATGGGTATTGTCAATGCTGGACAACTGGCATTGTATGAGGACATTCCTCAGAAGCTGCGTGATGTAGTAGAAGACGCAGTGCTAAACCGCACACCGGATGCAACGGACAATTTATTGGCAATTGCTGGCGAATACGTTGGTGATGGTTCTCAAGAAGTAGAAAAAACGGCTCAAGAGTGGCGCTCATTAGATGTAAGACAACGCTTAAGTCATGCTTTGGTGAAAGGGATTACTGAATTCATTGACGAAGATACTGAAGAAGCTAGATTGTCTTTTGATCGTCCATTGGAAGTAATTGAAGGTCCTTTGATGGACGGTATGGGCGTTGTAGGGGATTTATTTGGCGCAGGAAAAATGTTCCTACCTCAAGTGGTGAAATCTGCACGGGTAATGAAAAAAGCCGTTGCCTATTTAATGCCATTTATTGAAGAAGAGAAGTTACGTAATAAAGACACCGCATCTTCTAGCAATGGCAAAATTGTGATGGCGACTGTCAAAGGGGATGTGCATGATATTGGTAAAAATATCGTGGGCGTTGTCTTACAGTGTAATAACTTTGAAGTGATTGACCTTGGTGTCATGGTGTCGTCTGAGACGATCTTGAAAACCGCACGTGAACACAATGCGGATATGATAGGTTTATCAGGGCTAATTACTCCTTCACTTGATGAAATGGTGCATGTGGCAAAAGAAATGGAAAGGCAAGGGTTTGATATCCCTGTCATGATTGGTGGAGCAACCACATCGAAAGCTCATACCGCAGTGAAAATTGAACAAAATTACACGAATAATCAGGTTGTTCATGTGGTGAATGCATCCCGCAGTGTAGGCGTAGCGAGTGCTTTGATGTCTACTGGTGAGCGTCGCCAAAAATTTGTGGATGACATTAAGCTGGATTACGAAAAGACTCGCAAACGTTATAAGGACAGGGCAAAAGCTGGCCGACGAGTGTCCATTATAAAAGCACGTCAAAATAAACAACCAATAGATTGGTCAGTTCCTTCTGCTAAACCTAACAAATTAGGTGTAAGCGTATTTACTGAAGCGGACATCGATTTGGAAGATTTAAAGAATTACATTGATTGGACGCCATTTTTCCAAACGTGGGAACTTGCAGGAGCGTACCCACGTATTTTGACTGATGAAGTTGTAGGTGCTGAAGCAACCAGAGTATTTGAAGACGCGCTGGTGATGTTAGATGATGTGATTCAATCTAAACTGTTAAAAGCAAAAGCCGTAGTGGGTATTTTTCCGGCCAATCAAGTGAATCATGATGACGTTGAACTCTATTCCGATGAAGATAGAACGGAAGTGCTAGAGACCTTATCTTTTTTAAGAATACAAAATGAATTAACGGCTCCGGGTAAATACAACCATAGCTTAGCCGACTTTATTGCACCAAAAGACAGTGGCTCGATTGATTACTTTGGCGCATTTGCTTGTTCTACTGGATTTGGTATTGATCCTTTGGTTGAAGCCTATGAAAAAGATCATGATGACTACAATAGCATTATGATTAAAGCCATAGCGGATCGCTTGGCGGAAGCCTGTGCGGAATATTTGCATGAAAAAACCCGAAAAGAAATATGGGGTTATGCGGCGGATGAAGTGTTATCCAATAACGAGTTGATTAAAGAGAAATATCAAGGTATTCGTCCGGCTCCTGGATATCCAGCTTGTCCTGACCATACTGAAAAAGCAAAACTTTGGTCCTTGCTGGATGTAGAAAATAATACCGGCATCAGCATAACAGAAAGTTTTGCTATGTGGCCAACTGCTGCAGTGAGTGGTTGGTATTTTGCAAGACCTGAAAGTACTTATTTTGGTGTAGGGAAAATAGGGCCTGACCAAGTTGAAGAATACGCCGGGCGCAAAGGTATGTCGAAAGACGATGCAGAGCGTTGGTTGGCTCCTAATTTAGGTTATGACCCTGAAGATGACAGACTATAATACACTCTGTAAACAGGCTGAGATGATTTTTTATCAGCCTGTTAATGACATTTGGGCTGTTTTGGTAGATATGCACTCTTATTGGAAATGGAATCCAATTTTAAAAGATGTTTCTTTGCCTAACGGCTTGCTTTATCAAGCGCCTATTATTGTTAAATATTCTGTTTTCAATGGAGTTATTAATAAGAAAGGCGCTTTTCTGCGTATTGATGAAAATAAAGAGTTGAGTTTTTGCTTTCACCGTTATCATGTCAAATTTCTTAGGGAAACTTGGTCTATCAAATTAGAGTCTATTGAAGATTTTAAAACTCAAGTGTCTATAAATGTTAGTTATTCTGGTTGGTTTAGCGTTTCTTCATGGCAAAATGACGAAGTGGCTATTGATGTTGCATGTGATGTGCTTTTGCATGCTCTTAAGCAAAGGTTAGAAGGAAGTTAAATGAGTAAAACACCGAAAAATCCTGAACAGCACGCATTACGTATGCAAAAAATCAAAGCCCATGTTGATAAGCGAATTGCCAAAGCTCAAACAGATAAAGGCACTTTTGTTTTGATGACAGGTAATGGTAAGGGGAAATCCAGTTCTGCGTTAGGGATGGTTGCAAGAGCCTTAGGTCATGGCATGAAAGTCGGTGTTGTACAATTTCTTAAAGGTGAATGGGATACTGGGGAAATTGCTTTTTTTAAGGCCCAGCCAAATGTTAGATGGGAAATTATGTTATCTGGTTTCACATGGGAAACACAGAATAGAGAGCAAGACATTTTATCCTCAGAAGAAGCTTGGAAATACGCTGAGGAAATGTTGCAAGATGAGACGCTTGATTTAGTGGTATTGGATGAATTGACGTATCTACTGCATTACGACTATTTGGATGAAGATAAAGTGGTACAGGCATTTTTAAATCGTCCGGAAGCACAGCATTTGGTAGTTACTGGCCGTGGGGCTGCCGACTCTTTAGTGGAATTAGCAGATACGGTAAGTGAAATTAAAGAAGTGAAGCACGCATTCAAAAGAGGGATTAAAGCCCAAAAGGGATTGGAGTTTTAGTCTCTTAACGAAAGGCAAAAAACAATTGCTAATTAGACAAGGATTTTCTAAATGAATCTCTGATTCGAGAAAAAATTTATGTCATAATAGCGCCATCTTGTCTGTATATGATGTTTTGGCGTCAACTACGCGCTTCATGACGGAATTTATTCACACTATTAATTCGGAATATCACCTTGCTTACTACCGCAAATATCACCATGCAATTCGGCCCAAAGCCGTTATTTGAAAATATTTCAGTCAAATTCGGCGAAGGAAACCGTTATGGTTTAATTGGTGCGAATGGCTGTGGTAAATCAACCTTGATGAAAATTCTAGGTGGCGATTTAGAGCCTTCTTCAGGTAATGTATCAAAAGACCCAAATGAACGTTTAGGTAAATTGAAGCAGGATCAATTTGCATACGAAACGTTTTCGGTTATTGATACCGTTATTATGGGTCATGAAGAATTATGGGCGGTAAAATCAGAAAAAGACGCCATCTATGCTAACCCAGAAATGACAGAAGCAGACGGTCTACGAGCGGGTGATTTAGAAGCAGAATTCATGGAGATGGATGGCTATACGGCAGAATCTCGTGCAGGTGAATTGTTATTAGGTGTTGGTATTCCTTTAGAACAACACTATGGTCCTATGACAGAAATTGCTCCAGGTTGGAAGCTAAGAGTATTGCTTGCACAAGCACTGTTTTCTGATCCTGAAGTTTTGTTACTTGATGAGCCAACCAACAACTTGGATATTAATACCATTCGTTGGTTGGAAGGTGTATTAAACGAACGTAATTGCACCATGATCATCATTTCCCATGACCGTCACTTTTTAAACAGTGTTTGTACACACATGGCGGATTTAGACTATGGTCAATTGCGTTTATTCCCTGGTAACTATGATGAGTACATGACAGCTGCGACTCAATCTCGTGAACGTTTATTAGCGGATAACGCGAAGAAAAAAGCACAAATTAATGAATTAAAAGCATTTGTAAGCCGTTTCTCTGCCAATGCATCTAAGTCAAAACAAGCCACATCTCGTGCTAAGCAAATTGATAAAATTCAACTAGAAGAAGTGAAACCTTCGAGTCGTCAAAACCCATTCATTCGTTTTGATCAAGAGAAAAAGTTACACCGTATGGCGCTTCAAGTTGAAGGCTTGGGTAAAACTTTCGATGAAAAATTGTTTAATAATTTTGACTTGATGGTTGAAGTAGGCGAGCGTATTGCGATTATTGGCCCCAATGGTATTGGTAAATCAACCTTGTTGAAATGCCTTGTTGGCGATTTAGAACCGACTTCAGGAAGCGTAAAATGGTCAGAAAATGCAGAACTGTCCTATTATGCTCAGGATCATGCTCACATGTTTGAAAAAGATATCAATCTTGTTGATTGGATGTGGCAATGGGCAAAAGAAGGTGAAGAAGAACAAAATATCCGTGCCGTATTAGGGCGTTTATTGTTCTCTCAAACAGACATCAAAAAGTCTGTGAAAGTTTTGTCTGGTGGTGAACAAGGCCGCATGTTATTTGGCCAAATGATGTTACAAAAAGCCAATGTCATGTTATTAGATGAGCCAACAAACCATTTGGATATGGAATCGATTGAATCATTAAACTTAGCGCTTGAGAACTATCCGGGCACTATGTTATTTGTTTCCCATGACCGAGAATTTGTATCTTCATTGGCCACTCGTATCATTGAATTAACACCGAATGGTATTGTGGATTACCATGGTTCTTACGATGATTACCTTAAGAGTCAAGAAGGTTAATTGATGTAAACAGATCAAGATATCACTAGCTGGTGTTATAAAATAACCAGTAGATCGGTATTTTTTGACTGGATTAAAAGGCCGCTTATAAGCGGCCTTTTTCGTTTTTTAAGTTATAAATGCGCATATTTTAGCCTGTTTTAACAAAGTACGTGCAAGCGTAGTAATCGTGCAAAAGTCTTAATCTATATTTGTAAAAATCCATTTTACTTATTAAGATTGCGTAACGTTAATTATGTCATGGAGATAAGATGAAATTTAAATTACTAACCCTAGCTGGTATTGCGCTTGCTATGCTGACCACGCCCAATGTGTGGGCAGATAAAGGTATGTTGAAGATAGCGACCGAGCCGGGTGATGCGAAAATATACATTAATGGTAAACGTAAAGGGAATAGCCCTTCTAAAAAGGGGCAAACCTTTGCGATTAAACTTAAAGAAGGTGAGTATAAGATAGAGGTGATCAAGTCCACAGGTGGTGCAATGGAGCTTTTTGGCGAAAACAACGATGTGTTTGTTGCCGAAGATACATTACAGACGATTACTTTGGCGCTGAAAGAACGCCCTTCAGCCAGCTTTAAGGCCGAGTTAGCCAAAAAATACTCAGGCGGACTGCCCATTCCTCACATGGTTAATATCCCCGCAGGCCAGTTTCAGATGGGCTGTGTTTCAGGAATGAATTGTGGCTCTTATGAAAAACCAGTGCGTCTTGTTCAGGTTGATGCGTTTGCAATGAGTGAAACCGAAGTGACATTCGAGCAGTGGGATGCTTGTGTCGCGGATGGGGGTGCAGCCATTACCCTGATGACGAAGGTTGGGGGCGTGGTAATCGACCTGTGATTAATGTCAGTTTTGATGATGTTCAAGAATACCTTGCTTGGTTGAATGCGAAAGGGCAGGGCAATTTTAATTTGCCTTCTGAGGCGCAATGGGAATACGCAGCGCGTGCGGGCAGTAATACCCAATACAGTTGGGGCAATAGTATTGGTAAAAATAAAGCGAATTGTGATGGCTGTGGTAGTCAGTGGGATGATAAAGAGACAGCACCAGTAGGCTCTTTTAAAGCAAACGCATTTGGCCTGTATGACATGCACGGTAATGTTTGGGAATGGACGCAAGATTGCTGGAATGATTCTTACAAAGGCGCCTCCGGCAATGCCAATCCACGTTTAACTGGTGAATGCGGTTATCGTGTTGTGCGCGGTGGCTCTTGGTTCAATTATTCAAGGGACCTGCGCGCGGCTTATCGCAGCAGCGAGTCGCGTGTTTTTCGCTTTTATAGCTACGGCTTTCGTCTCTCCAGGTCCGCTGCACGATAGTGCGGCATTACCCTTTGCTCTTTTGTCTTTTACCCTTTTTTCACCGAAGGTGAGCCTTTTACAAGAGAATGGATAGCAACAACAAACGGACAAACATAGGAAGCGTTATGACAACACCAGTAACCAAAAACAATACACCTAAAGCCGTGCAGGATTGTCATAACCTCCTTCTGTGGTTTACGCCTCATATTGATAAGTTTCCTAATAAGCGGCGTTTTACTCTGGGTAAAAAAATAGAAACCACGTTACTTCATGTTTTAGAGTTGCTTATTACTGCGAGTTACAGTCATAAAAAGTATAATGAGTTACGTGAAGCTAATATCAAAGTGGAACTGTTGCGTCATCTATGGCGCGTTGCTTTTGAGTTACAAGGTATTAACAGTAAAAGTTGGCAACATGGCGTTGAACTACTGATCGATCTGGGGCGTCAAATAGGCGGCTGGCTTCGAAGCGTGAAACAATGAAGCGGCTAGCGAATGTATGGACAACACTGTGTAGTTTTGAAAACCTTTATTTGGCGTATAATAAAGCGCGGAAGGCAAAAAATTCACGAACTGACGTTGCTCAATTTAGTTTACAGCTTGAACATGAGCTGTTGGTATTGCAGCAACAACTGCTAAGTGGTGAGTATCGACCTAGTATTTATCGAGAATTCACTTTGTATGAACGTAAACCGCGTAAAATAGCTGCCGCGATTTTTCGTGATAGAGTTGTTCATCATGCAGTTATGAATATATTACAACCTGAAATTGATAGACGTTTAATTTTTGATTGTTACGCATGTCGTCCCGATAAAGGCGTTCATCGGGCTGTGGATCGCTATCAAAAATGGAGTAAGCGTTACCGTTATACATTAAAACTTGATATTGCGGCTTTTTTCCCTTCTATCGATCACGAAATTATAGGACAACAATTATGCGGTATTATAAAAGATAAGGATTTACTTAAATTATTAAATGTCATTATAAATAGCGTACCTGAAACCACACAGGCCCAAACGCATTATTATCCTCAAGACGACTTATTAAGCCCTTTGCAACGCCGTACAGGATTACCTATAGGTAATTTAACCAGTCAATGGTTCGCCAATTTCTACCTTAATGGATTGGATCATTTTATTAAGCAAGATTTGGGTGTCAGCGCCTATTTGCGTTATGTTGACGATATGTTGTTGTTATCTGATAGTAAGCAGCAATTGTGGGGATGGAGGTTGAAAATTGAGCAATATCTGTTGCATTTACGTTTAAGCTTGCATCCAAAAAAGCAGAAAGTGTTCCATGTTACTAAAGGTGTTGATGTATTAGGGTATAGAGTGTTTCCTGATTTTTGTCATTTACGTAATGATAATGGTCATAGATTTAGTCGAAAAATGCACCGTTATGCAGAATTATACAGTCAAAATAAGTTGGAATTAGTTGATATTAAACCTTCTGTAATGGCTTGGTTGGGTCATGCTCAACATGCCGATTGCGAGGGATTAATACAAAATATAATGAGTAATGGAGTGTTTAAAAGGGGCAGTGCCATCGGCTAGTCGTCGTGTTGTGCGCGGTGGCTCTTGGAACAATAATACAAGGAACCTACGCGCGGCTAATCGCAACAACAATTCGCGTGATAATCGCAATAATAACAACGGCTTTCGTCTCTCCAGTCCGCCTTATCATCAATTGATGAATCCCAGAATGGTTAGCTTCACGGAGTTAATTAGTGCGGTAAAGGTGACCATGAGCGCTGTTCCTGCTTTACGATGGAGTGTACAGCAAATAGCCTGACAGGGATGTACGAGCAAACCCTTAGTAGCAAAGTTGCGAACAGGGTTTGTTAATTTTTGGTTTAGGAGAATGCAGAATGTTTAAAATAAAACGTGAATATGGCTTTTTATTGGCCTTGTTGCTGAGTTGTGAAACTTATGCAGACTTTGGTTTTGACGATTTAGGTGCCATGGAGCAAACAGAACAAACAGAGCTTCTTGAACAAGCCAAACAAATGGCAAAACGCAATAATTTTAGTAATGCTGAAGCATTGCTAAAGGAAGCGCAATATAAAGGCTATGCGCCTAATGAAATAGCCCAAACAGCTAAGATCATTGCTGATAGCCGAAATGCGCATCAAGCAGAGGAAGCTGAAGCTCAAAGATTGTTGGCAGAGCAGCAAGCCCAGCAACGCAGAAACCAAGCGCAGAGCAATTCATCGAGCAGACCTAGGTGGATTACTGTGTCGGTTGACTGTATAGGGTTTTGTACCGTCAAAGCGTTTGATTTGTCGGGAGGGAATGGCAACCTCGATAAAATGCACAAGTCTTATGGTATTCACCCCGGTTACAATGGTGATATGGACGGTCGATACAGTTATACCGTTCGTTTATCAACAGGTAATAGGGTGTGTAGTGGTAGCTTTAATATTAGCGGCCGCCAAGCGACCGTCGTGTTAGGGGTTTATGAAAATTGCAATGCACAAGTGTCTGAGTATTAAGGTCTCTTATCGTACATAAGTGTTTTCAGGCGTTATTATTAGACTCAGACTACTGAATCCACATATTGCTCAGGCTCTCGATAAGACAGTATTTCTATTTGATCACCCTGTTTAATCAAGCCCGGTTGGGTGCAAACGAAGTTCATTCCAAATGTCACGCCTTTTTTCTCAAGCATTCTAAATTTGGCCAGCGTTTTAATAGGTTCTCCCTTTTTGCCTCTTTTTGCAGTGCTTGGCTCTAGTGTGGTGAAAATACAGCGCACACAGGGCTTAACTGCCTCAAAAATGGCGTCGCCTATTTTGATTTCTTGCCATGTGTCTTCGGCAAACGCGTCGCAATTATCGACTATGATATTGCTTCTAAAGCGTTCCATAATCATGGTTTCAGGGCATCGGTCGTTGAGCGCTTGTAATGAGGCCATTGAAGTGATTAGAAAAGGGTAGGTGTCGGCAAAGGTGACCGTCATGTCTGGTCTGCGTTTGGTAACTCGGACCGATTGATTGTCAAAATGCACCAGTGTCACAGGTTCTTTTAAGATATCACTGATCCATGTGTTGTACTGGTTGCCACAAATAAGAGCATCAATCTTGGTCTCCCATACATCCACAGTCATTCGTTCGCTGGTAAAGTCTTTTGGATCGATAATAAGGTTGTCAGTATGGTCTGGATGGTTCAACTCTAGCGTATTATCTGAGTGAATGGTGGCGTTTATGAGTGTTATGGCAGGGTGCTTTCTGCCAGTTACGGACTCTCCATTTTCATCCACCACTAAGTAGGTTCGATCGTTGGTTAAGCCTGAAAACTCGGCGATGGCTTCCGTGAGTTTGATGCCTTGAATGGATTTTATGGGGTAGATTGCGAGATTACGAACAACCGGTTGCATTCTTCTTCCTTATCGTTTTTGAGTGCGCTTTCTAATATATCAAAAGCGATTGAGAAAGTGTCTGATAAAATGAATTTTTGACAGTGAATTTGACGTCTTTCTCATTGCTATTCTTAAAAGCTGTGAGCAGTAAGTTGAAAGCAGAAAGACGTTTTTTTATAGGGATATAGGCTTACATTGAGAGCTAAAGGTCTTAAACGTAATAGGAGGCTAAAGGTGGGAAACCATTGAACTCAATCGCACTGTAGGTTGTGGTGTAAGCACCAGTAGATAGCCAATAAAGTCGATCTCCAATAGCCAGATCAAGAGGTAAGCCGTATTTATGGGTTTCATACATAATGTCGGCACTGTCGCAGGTTGGCCCAGCAATAATAGCGTCTTCTTCAGTCCCTGACTTTTCTGTA
The DNA here is from genome assembly GCA_947493575.1 of uncultured Marinomonas sp. Classification (GTDB taxonomy): domain Bacteria; phylum Pseudomonadota; class Gammaproteobacteria; order Pseudomonadales; family Marinomonadaceae; genus Marinomonas. Next base: position 60,196 of record CANLRQ010000005.1, on the reverse strand, counting down.
TAAATCGGGTATTTGATGGCTTCATCTAGGGTTTCTATTAATCCTGAAAATTTACCTACATCGGTAAATACCCAGCGGTTTAGTGCGGTGTTTGATTTACGTGAAATTAACACTACTTCACTGACAAGAATACCTGCATTGGCAATCAATGAACGGCCGGGTTCTAAGATGATTCTCGGTAGTTTGTCATTAAAGTCTTCTTCTAAAAAACGGTTTATTTCTTCTGCATATGTCGCAAGATCATTAGTGCGGGATAGGTAGTTTGCAGGAAAACCACCGCCCATATTGATCATTTGCAATTGAATGTTGTCTTCTTCTTTTAGACGTTCAAATATGATTTTTACCTTGCCTATTGCTTCGTCCCAAGCGCCTATGTCTCTTTGCTGAGATCCAACATGAAAAGACACACCATAAGGTACAAGGCCAAGATCCCGTGCAAGAATTAATAAATCCATTGCCATATCTGTGTGACAACCAAACTTTCTGGAAAGTGGCCAATCTGCGGTCTGCGAACCTTCAGTAAGAATGCGTAAATAGATTTGGGAGCCGGGTGCTTCTTTGGCTATATTGCGAATGTCTGCTTCAGAATCTGAAGCAAATAAGCGAACGCCTTTGTCATAAAAATAGCGGATGTCTTTCGTCTTTTTTATGGTGTTACCGTAACTGATTTTTTCTGATGATACGTCACCAATAGCCAATAGTTTGTCTAGCTCATAGATAGAGGCAACATCAAAACTCGCTCCTTTATCTCTCAATAAAGTAAGAATTTCAGGGGCAGGGTTTGCTTTCATGGCGTAGAAAATATCAGCGATAGGGAAGCCTGCTTTTAATTCTGAGTACTGTTTATCTATTGTATGTGTATCGATTACAACAAAAGGTGTGTCTTTTGAATCTGCTAGTGTTTTTATTCGTTCGAAGCTGGTTGGCGTGTAGAAAGAGTGAAGATCGATGGTCATTAGATAAAAAGCCTCGTGTAACAGAACACAGCAAAATAAGAGGTTTATTACGCTGCTTATTTTGCTGTATTTGCTTAATGATTTGGGTAAAAAGCGATGACGATCATTGTTGATGCTGCAAGAATTACGGCCTGTATCGACACAAGCGCAATTTAAAATTTGCGGGCTCTCAGGTCAAGTGCTTATCATTGTAATTTAGTTGTATTTTTGGATTGATACTGAAAGAGTGCGCTGCCAGCAATAAGAGCCACGATAAATACGATCCCTTCATAAGGGTTATTTACAAGTGCGGTTAGCCCCGGTCCCGGGCAATAGCCGCTTAACCCCCATCCAATACCAAATAAAATAGAGCCTTTAATCAGTGGCGCATCAATGTCTCTACGGGTGGGAATGGCCCATTTAAGTGCTAACCAAGGGCGGCTCATTCTATTACGAATAAGGTAGCCCATTAAACCAATTGTAATTGCACCGCCCATTACAAAGATAAGCGATGGATTCCAGTTCCCCGTGATGTCTAAAAAGCCAAGTACGACAGCAGGGTTAGTCATTTCAGAATAGGCAAGCCCTAACCCAAAAAATATTCCGGATAATAACGTAATTAATAGCGACATGTAGACCTCTTAATTAATAGGTAGAAATTTAACAATGTAGACGGTAATCATGGCGCTAGAAATAAACACAATCGTCGCAATGATGGATCGAGGTGATAGACGAGAAATACCACACACGCCATGTCCGCTTGTGCAGCCACTTCCTAGACGCGTGCCATAGCCAACCAGTAGACCTGATGCTATCAATAACCAAATATTACGATTTTCTGGGAAAGCAGTCATTTGTGGAATGAGGTTTCCGTAAAAACTGCCGCCAATAATAAGTCCTATTAGAAAAACGATAGGGAGCATTTTGTCTTTCTTGAAAATAGCTTGAGCAAGGATGCCACTAATACCCAATACTTTTCCCGTGGAAAAAAGGTAAAAGGTTGCCGTGGCTCCTATTAATAGACCTCCTATAAGAGGGTTGATGTATTCTTCCATAGGTGATGTACCCTTAATAGATTGAAAAATTGAGACCTTTGCACGACTGCTTCGCTTGCCAATACTTTGTTAAAAACAGACTAGTTTTATATGGTAGCTCATGACTTAGTGAAAAGGTCTCAATGTGGTTATTGATTTTGATATTTTTTCACGTAAATGACAAAACATTGTTTATCTATTGATTATAATGATTAAAAACATAGAGGAAACGAGAATGTTGTTTGGATTAAAAAAGTTGTTTACGAGTTTGGGTGATACCCCTTCAGATGATCCAAAGATATCTTATCATTTAGCGCTAGCTACTATTCTAGTCGAAGTGATGATGGCGGATGATGATATCAATCAGAGAGAGGTAGAAAAAATCCTTGAAGTATTAAAGAATCAAACGGGGTTAAATTCGGAGGTGGATTCAATTTTTGAAGAGGCAAAAGAACAATCAAAAGTTGCCAATGATATGTTCAAATATACGAAAGTAATTAATGAGCAAGCCAGCAATCTTGAAAAAGATGAAATAATGCGTTGTCTTTGGCGGATAGCCTATGCTGATTCTCAGCTTGATGAATACGAAGATCATAGAATTAGAAGGATAAGTGAGTTGCTTTATGTCCCTCACTCTGACTTTATACGAACTAAGTTAGAAGTGAAAAAAGAACTTAATTGTTAGAAGAGACCTTTATTCGACTATGTTCATGACTTCGTGCAAAGGTCTCGAGAAAAATTAAAATCTAGTAGGGGAATTATGAGATTTGAGATCAATAATGATCAGATGCGCTCGTTTCAAAATGAAGGGTATTTGCATTTATCGAATGTATTAACGCCGTCACAATTAAGTGCTTGGAATGACTATGCAACGCACCTAGAAATAGAGAACACAAAAAGCGATGAGCCTTTTTATCCTAATGCAGCGGTATTTGGGGATAGAAATAAAAAGCTGATGCGTCAAAATGATTTACATGGAATAAATACGGAATTAACTTTGGATTTATTGTCATCACCTTTTTGGTTGGCCATTGCTAGGGAGTTTTTTGGTGAAGGCGCTATTCCCCTTCAAATGGATATGTTCTATAAGCGCGAAGGGCGTCAATATGAAGTGATGTGGCATCGTGATGTGCTTTATATGAAGGCAAATCGTTTTATTAATGTCGGTGTGTATTTAGACGATTCGAATGCTGGTGATGGTTGTTTTAGGTATGTGCCAAACAGTCATAAAGAATATTCTAATAAAAATACGTCAAACTGGATGGAAATAACAGCGAAAGCGGGTGATGTTATTATTCATGATATGAGGCTGTTACATAGCTCGCCAGAAAAGCAAACGAGTGGTGCAAGAAAAACAATCTATATTGAAATGAGTAGTGTGAGAGATGTGTTGCTAGAGGGGCACAACAGTACGAATTGGACTGAGGCACGTTCTCGATGGATGGGATTAATTTTACAAAGAGCTTTGAACGATCACTGGCATTCAAGTTGGGAGGGGGGGTATCCGTTAATCTTATCTGATCCGACAATTGAGTTTGCTAAGTTAGTTGAATCGAGTGAAGAGCCAATTCCAGCGTCTTATATCTAAAGGTACTATTATCTAAAGGTACTATTATCTAAAGGTACTATGAAAAACCATGAAGAGTTAGAAATGAGCATTTTGAGTCTGTTTTTAACAAAGTATTAACAAACGTAATAATCGTGCAAAGGTCTTAAAATACTAACCCTCAATATTCTCATGAGGGTTAGTAATGATAAAACTTTTTCGTGGCGACTGAATCAGCAATGTTACTCAAAAGTTTCATAGTAAGAAAAATAATCTGACTGGCTTTTTCTTACTTACTACTCATTAAAAAAGATTAAGCTGCGAAGTTTGCTGCTGCGAAATCCCAGTTAGCTAAAGCCCAGAAGCCTTTTAGATAGTCAGGGCGAACGTTACGATAATCGATATAATAAGCGTGCTCCCAAAGGTCAACTGTTAACAATGCTGTTTGGCCATTTGTTGAAGGTGTACCAGCGTTGCTTGTATTTACGATTTCTAATTCACCCGCAGCGTTTTTAACTAACCAAGTCCAGCTTGAACCAAAGTTGTTAACGGCTTTGTCATTGAATTCAGCTTGGAACGCTTCAAAAGAACCCCATTTAGCATTAATAGCATCTGCAAGATCACCAGTTGGTTCACCACCACCATTTGGGCTTAAGCTGTTCCAAAAGAATGTGTGGTTCCAGATTTGAGCGGCATTATTAAATACAGGGCCTGCTGGTGCTGATGCAATAATTTCTTCCAAAGATTTGCCTTCGTACTCTGTACCAGGTACAAGACCATTTAATTTAACAACGTACGTGTTATGGTGTTTACCGTGGTGAAACTCAAGAGTTTCAGTAGACATATGAGGCTCAAGTGCTTCTTTAGCGTAAGGAAGAGCTGGTAATTCGAAAGACATATCTTTTCTCCTAGCGTTAATATATCAAAAATGCTTGTTATCAAGCAGTTAATGGTGCTTATATAGTAGCACTGAAAAAATGAATTTTATATTCATTAAGTTAGTATGGTTATGAAATTTTCCCTTTTAAGTCACAGATAAAGAAATAGAGCTCGATGTCCAGAAACGATGATGTAGATATTCCAAGCCTTACTTTAGACCATGATGAAGTAAGCGAACGACGAACCGCTAATGTTCAAACTAAGCGGAAATTGAATCCTCCACCTTCCCGTCCTACGGGTGCAACCCCTGCGGCTGGTGTAACATATAAAAAAACCAGCCTTGGCGGCGTGTATTTTTTATTATTGTTAATTCTTGGTGGCGCTGGTGGAGCAGGGTATTGGCTGTGGCAGCAAAACCAAATGTTGTTAGGAGAATTACAACTTACGAAAAGCGAAGTGAAGAATTTAGATCATCAACTTTTAGCCGCTGATGTTTCTGCTAATGAACAGGGCTCGACTTTAGAAGAAACATTAAAAATTCACAGTAGTGAGATTCGTAAGCTGTGGGGAGTGTCATATGATACAAATAGAAAAGCCATCGCCGCGAATACTGCTAATGTAGAGTCTATTGATGGTTCTTTAGCTGCATTGAAAGAAGCGTCTTCAACTCAAGCTAAGCTGATAGCCGTTCAGGGCAGCGCGTTTAATGATGTTGAGGCGGGTTATAACCAGCTAGTTGATGCGATGGCAGCACTTGAGAAGCTAAAGACAGATCAAGAAGGCGCTTTGACGGAACTGAGGTTAAACCAAGAGCAGTTACAAAATGCCTCTGCTAACTTAGAAGAGAAAGACCTAGTGCTACAAGGCCGATTAGAAGCAAATTCTGTTCAGCTTACTTCTTACGAAGCTGAAATATCGTCTTTAAAAACTCAATTACAAGAGTTCTCACAAACCATTGATACCTTGAGCAGTAATATTGGGGCTTTATCAAGTAGAGTGGATTCCCTTGCAGATACTCCTGCTAACCCAGTTACTGCAAGTATTCCGGCTGATTTAGAGCGTACATTACAGGATCATCAAGAAGCAATTGACTCCATTGATGCTTTTAGGGCTCAAATGAATGCTTCAATTAATCGCTTGGAGTCTCAGGTACTACAAGTGCAGTTGCAGCAACAATTAACTGAAGATACGCCATAAACAAAATTGCATACAGCATGTTTTAAAAAGATCGTTTATTCGGTCTTTTTTTTGTCTTTTTTAAACTTAACGTATTGTTTAAGGCTTAATGGTTAATAAGTAAGGTTCTAATATGTATATTCCTTTAAAGTCTATATATTTGTATTTTTATAACTTATTCGCATGGTATAGTGTAAAAATAGAGATGTTACTAAACGGACACGATTTTATTGAGATGCGAGATTATGACAACAGAAGCTAGGCTCACTCATTTGAAACAACTGGAAGCTGAAAGTATTCACATTATCCGTGAAGTTGCGGCGGAGTTTGATAACCCAGTTATGCTTTATTCAATTGGTAAGGATTCGGCCGTTATGCTGCACCTTGCGATGAAGGCCTTTTATCCAGGAAAACCACCATTCCCTTTACTGCATGTGGATACAGGGTGGAAGTTTAAAGAGATGATTAAATTTCGCGATGAGCTGGTCTCCAAGTTAGGTCTAGAGCTTTTGGTTCATCAAAACCCAGAGGGTGTTGCTCAAGGTATTGGTCCATTTACTCACGGAAGTTCTAAGCATACTGACGTTATGAAAACGCAAGGACTCAAGCAAGCTCTAGATCAATATGGTTTTGATGCGGCTTTTGGTGGTGCTCGACGTGATGAAGAGAAATCAAGAGCGAAAGAAAGAGTTTATTCATTCCGCGATAAGCAGCACCGTTGGGATCCGAAGAATCAGCGCCCTGAGCTATGGAATATTTATAATGGAAAAGTAAATAAAGGCGAGAGTATTCGGGTGTTCCCTCTGTCTAATTGGACTGAGTTAGACATTTGGCAATACATTTATTTAGAAAATATCGATATTGTTCCTTTGTATTTTTCTGAGAAACGTCCCGTTGTCGAACGAGATGGTACGTTAATCATGGTTGATGATGAACGCATGCCTTTAAAAGAAAATGAAGAGCCGATGATGAAATCAGTACGCTTTAGAACTTTAGGTTGTTACCCGCTTACTGGTGCTGTTGAGTCTGAGGCAAATACCCTACCAGAAATCATTCAAGAAATGTTGCTTACTAAGAGCTCCGAGCGTCAAGGTCGTATGATAGATCACGACTCCTCTGGTTCGATGGAAGAAAAGAAAAAGCAAGGTTATTTCTAATTAACAAAAAACGCCTCCTGTTTTAGTTTGCTTTTATCAATGTCAATTTTGCAAGCTAGAAGCGTTTTATAGGAGAGTTTTGAACGTAAGGTTTTGGAGTGAAAAATGTCTCATCAATCTGAATTGATAAACCAAGATATATTAAGTTATTTGAAGCAGCATGAAGAAAAAGATATGTTGCGATTGTTAACGTGCGGCAATGTCGATGATGGTAAAAGTACGCTTATTGGGCGCTTGTTACACGATTCAAAGTTGATTTTCGAAGACCATATGGAAGCGGTTAAACGCGATAGTAAGAAATCGGGAACGCAGGGTGAAGAAGTTGATTTGGCTCTGTTGGTTGATGGTTTACAGGCTGAACGAGAGCAGGGTATTACTATTGATGTGGCTTATCGTTATTTCTCTACAGAGAAGCGTAAATTCATTATTGCCGATACGCCAGGGCATGAGCAATATACACGGAATATGGCGACAGGTGCTTCTACATCTGACTTAGCAATTATTTTGATTGATGCACGATATGGAGTGCAAACACAAACTAAGCGTCACAGTTATATTGCTGCACTGCTTGGTATTAAGCATCTTGTTATCGCCGTTAATAAAATGGACTTGGTGGATTTCTCAGAGTCTCGCTTTGACGAAATTAAGGCGGATTATTTAGCATTTAATGAGCAGCTAGAAGGGCGCTCTATAAGTGATATTAACTTTGTGCCTTTGTCTGCTCTACAAGGTGATAATGTGGTTAACCTTTCGGAACATACGCCGTGGTATAAAGGTGGTTCTCTGATGTCGATTTTAGAGGACGTTAAGATTAACCGAGATGTGAGTCGTGATGCTTTTAGACTTCCTGTTCAATATGTAAACCGTCCAAATTTAGATTTTCGAGGCTTTTCAGGGACTGTTGCTGCTGGGATGGTGAAACGTGGTGACACGGTTGTTGCGTTACCTTCTGGTAAATCGAGTAAGGTAAAGGCGATCGTTACTTACGATGGTGACCTTGATGTTGCCAAATCAGGTGAAGCGATAACGATTACTTTAGAAGATGAAATCGATGTAAGTCGTGGCGATATGCTTGCTCATAAAGAAGATGCTCCATTAATGGCTGCGAGCCTAAGAGCTTCTATTGTCTGGATGTCTGAGCACCCACTTGTGCCAGGTAAACTTTACAACTTTAAAGTGGGTTCCCAGTCGGTTCCTGGTAAGGTGCATCATTTTGAGCACAGAGTTGATGTAAATACCTTGGAAAAAACCAATGTCGATCAACTTGAATTAAACGGCATAGCTGAGTGTGTTATTCAATTTGATGCTCCAGTTGCTTTTGATTCTTATGTTGATAGTCGCCATACTGGATCAATTATCGTTATCGATAGGTTGACTAATGTAACCGTTGGTGCTGCTATGGTTGAAGATGCGGTTGCTGATTTGGATGAAGATACTGTTGTGACGGCAGAAGACAGAGCGGCTAGATTGGGTCAGAAACCTGCGGTAATTTCTTTGTCTACTAGTATGCTAGATCAAGCTGAAGCGGTAGAGCGTGTATTGTTGAAAAATGGCATTGTTTCTATTGTTAAAGCGACGGCAAGCGATTCAGAGATAGCTCTTTTAAAGCAGACTGGTTTGGTGATATTGATAGGAAATGAGTTCTTATCAGATTTCCATATAGCAGACAGCAAGCTTGAAGAGCTAGTAAGCAGTGTAATCGAAAAAGTTCGTCTATAGATTGTCAAAGCTCTATTAAAGAATGTTATGCGACTGATTTTGATCGTATGAAAAATAACCCCAGCAAACGTTGGGGTTTTTCGTTTTTAATATGTCGACTTTTAATTCGTTTTGTGTGATTTGGGAAGGAGCCTTTCTTATAAATCATGGAAGAAAAAAGATCATGGAAGCTAGTTTTTGATTTTTTTGGCAGTTATTATATGGCTGATTATCTAACAAGGTGCGTGAAGTCTCACAAGTTTGGGGGGGCTTTTGCTTAATGGAAGTCTCGTTCCTTATGTTTAAAAATGAAAGTAAGGAAATTACAATGCAAATAGCGTCAAACACTGTGGTAAGCATGCACTATACTTTGGTCGATGAAGAGGGGGCAGAATTAGACTCTTCAATTGGTCAAGAACCTTTGGTGTTTTTGAGCGGTGCTCAGAATATTATTGATGGTCTTGATAAAGCGTTACAAGGCAAAAAAGCAGGTGATAAAGCAACTGTTGCCGTTTCCCCTGAAGAAGCTTATGGCCCTGTTTATCCTGAAATGGTACAAGAAGTGCCACGTGAAAATTTCCAAGGCGTAGATGTAATTGAAATCGGCATGCAATTTATGGCTCAAACTCCAGGTGGAGAGCAGCCTGTCACTGTTATTGCTGTTGGTGAAGAAGGCGTTACTTTGGATGGGAATCACCCGTTGGCAGGCAAGACGCTAAATTTTGATGTTGAAATCATGGATGTTCGTGAAGCGACTCAAGAAGAATTGGATCATGGGCATGTTCATGGAGAAGGTGGGCACCACCACTAAGCTTCAAAGAAACAGAGTAATGTGAGACCTTTGCACGACTACGCTTGTTAGTACTTTGTTAAAAAATAGACTAAAAATGCGCATTTATAACTTATAAACTCCGCTTTTTCGTCTGTTTTTTGCCTCGTGTTATCATCGCTCATGACTTCGTGAAAAGGTCTCAATGTACATAGTGGCGCTAGTTTAGCGTCACTTTTGTTTTTAAAAGGGCCATTTTGGGCTTTTGATAGGTGTGCCTTTTTATAAAAAGTGGATAGCTGTGTTAAAGAAAGAACGTGTGCTTGAATGTATTAATGTTTGCCTTAATGAGCGTATGGGGATTGCACAAAAAGCAGCCATGCAAGCTTATGAACAGGCAACAAGCAAAGAATCCATAGCCGAAAATAAATACGATACCTTTGGGTTAGAAGCTTCATATTTAGCGCATGGCCAATCTCAACGGGTTATCGAGTGTGAGAACGACGTTGCTGAGTTTCTCAAAAAATCAAATGGATATTTAAAGAGTCAATCTTTAATCGGCATGGGTAGCCTTATTGCTCTGCGTAATGATAATGATGAACTAGTACATTTTTTTATTAGCCCAGTAGCCGGTGGAACACGTGTGGATTGTGACGGCGTGTCCATTATGTTGCTTTCAAGAACATCGCCTATGGGAAGCCTTCTTTTAGGTAAAGATGCAGGTGATGAAATAGAGTTGAATACATCTCATACTCAAAAAGCTTATGAGGTTGAGTCGCATGAATAAGTTGGAAAAGTAACGGATGAGATCACTTGAGACCTTTATACGATTATTACTCTTGCTAATACTTTGTTAATAAAGACTCAAAAGCACATTTATAATTTATAAACTCCTCTTTTTCGTCTGTTTTTGCTTCGTCTTATCATTGCTCATGGCTTCGTGTAAAAGTCTCCATTTATTATATTTAGGTTTAGCCGCTAAAAAGCTAAGTAATCGAATAAAAACCGTTTTAATTCATAAAGGATATTGATTTTTCTCCTCGTCCTCTAGAGTGAAGTCGCTTGTTCGCTTATAATGCGGGACTTTTAAAATTTGCAAAGCCTAATAAGTAATCAGATTGAATCGATTTTATTGTTTAAACCTTCTCAGTAACCTGTAAATATCGACTTTTTAGGCATTAATAAACACTTTTACTGAGCTAGTAACAGGATATAAATATTATGCGCAGCCATTATTGCGGCGAATTAAATGCTACAAACGTTTCTCAAGAAGTCACATTATGTGGCTGGGTTCACCGTAGACGTGATCATGGGGGCGTTATTTTTCTTGATGTTCGTGATCGTGAAGGAATTACACAAGTTGTTTTTGATCCAGATAGAGCAGAAAGTTTTGCATTAGCTGACAGTGTTCGTAATGAATATGTTGTTAAATTAACAGGTAAAGTTCGAGCTCGTCCTGAAGGCACGGTTAATCCAAATATGCCTACTGGTGAGATTGAGATTCTAGGTCTTGAATTAGAAGTTTTAAACTCATCTGTTACTCCTCCTTTTCAGTTGGATGAGCATCAATCTGTTGGTGAAGACGTTCGTCTAAAGAATCGCTTTATTGACCTGCGCCGCCCTGAAGTTCAACAAAAGTTGCGTTTCCGCTCTCAGGTAACATCTGTTTTACGTCGTTATCTTGATGATAATGGCTTTCTGGATATTGAAACACCAATTTTAACGAGAGCAACTCCTGAGGGTGCTCGTGATTATTTGGTTCCGAGCCGTACTCAACAAGGCAGCTTCTTTGCTTTACCACAATCGCCACAGCTATTTAAGCAATTGCTAATGGTTTCTGGCTTTGACCGCTATTATCAAATTGCAAAATGTTTTCGTGATGAAGACTTGCGTGCAGATCGTCAGCCAGAATTTACACAGGTTGATATTGAAGCATCTTTCATGACTGAAGAAGAGATCATGCAAATGGCAGAATCTATGATTACTGGCATGTTTAAAGATCTTATGGGTGTGGATTTAGGTACATTCCCTCGTATGCCTTATTCTGAAGCAATGGAAAAATACGGTTCTGATAAGCCTGATTTGCGAATTCCACTAACTATTGTAACTGTCTCTGATTTGATGACAGATGTGGACTTTAAAGTGTTCTCTGGTCCTGCTAAAGATGAGAAAGGTCGTGTTGCAGCGCTAAAAGTTCCGGGTGGCAATACCTTAACTCGTAAGCAAATTGATGCATACACTAAGTTTGTTGGTATTTACGGAGCGAAAGGTCTAGCGTATATCAAGGTGAATGATAAATCTAACTTGGAAGAAGGATTACAGTCTCCAATTGTGAAATTCTTGCCAATTGAAGTGCGTCAGCAGTTATTGGATCGCTTGGAAGCAAGTGATGGTGATTTGATTTTCTTTGGTGCTGATTCTATCAAAGTAGTTAATGAAGCTCTTGGTGCTTTGCGTTGTAAAATTGGTGAAGATCTTGAGTTGTATACTGCCAAATGGGCGCCTCTATGGGTTGTTGATTTCCCTATGTTTGAAGAGACTTCTGATGGTGGTATTACCGCTATTCATCACCCATTTACAGCGCCATCTTGTTCTGCAGAAGAGTTAAAAGCAAATCCATTGACAGCCTTATCTCAAGCATATGATATGGTTCTAAATGGCACTGAGTTGGGTGGCGGTTCTATTCGTATTCACAAAGGTGATATGCAAGAAACAGTATTTGAGTTATTGAATATTTCTCCTGAAGAGCAAGAAGAGAAATTTGGCTTCTTATTGGATGCATTGAAATACGGTGCGCCAACTCATGGTGGTTTAGCGTTTGGTTTAGACCGTCTTGTTATGTTGATGACGGATTCTCAGTCTATTCGTGAAGTTATCGCTTTCCCTAAAACTCAAAGTGCAACATGTTTGTTAACTCAAGCTCCTGGCGAAGTTAGTGATAAGCAGTTGAAAGAATTGAGCATTAGAGTGCGTAAGCCTGTTGTGGAATAAGGCTGAACTATTTGATTAGTATGCAATTAGTGTCATCCGATAGATGTTAATTGTAAAGAAATCATAAAAAAGGTCGCTTAATGCGACCTTTTTTAATTATGATAAATGATTGAATAGAATACTGGTAAAATATACAGCTTTTAAAGTTGGAAGGTGGTAGTGTGTCGACGCGTATTTTGGCTATCGACCCGGGCTCTAGAATAACGGGCTTTGGTGTGATTGATGTGGAAGATAGAGGTAAAATAAAATACGTTACCAGCGGTTGTATTAGGCTTCCTGATGAAGCGTTGTCTATAAGGTTGAAAAATATCTATCTCAATGTTCAAACGCTTTTTTCTGACTACCAGCCAAATGAGTTTGCTATAGAAGAAGTGTTTTTGGCAAAAAATGCAAATTCAGCATTGAAATTAGGCCAGGCAAGAGGTGCGGCAATTGTTGTGGCCGCTTTGAATGAGCTTTTTGTACATGAGTATTCTGCTAAGCGAGTTAAACAATCTGTAGTCGGCAATGGTGCAGCAGATAAAACACAGGTTCAGCAGATGGTGCAGTTGCTTTTATCGTTAGAAAAGCCGCCTCAAGCAGATGCAGCAGATGCTCTTGCTATTGCAATGTGTCATGCACACACGAGAACTGCTGCTGGGTTAGAATATGGTGTTGGTAAACGTGCTGCAAGAAATTCCAGTAAACGCTGGACTGAATTAGATGTAAGGAAAATAAAGTGATTGGTCGTTTGGTTGGAAAGTTAATAGAAAAGATGCCACCTGATTTAATGTTAGATGTTGGGGGTGTTGGGTATGAGTTAAGTGCCTCTATGACGACCTTTTATGATTTGCCTGCTGTGGGTGAAAATGTCGTGCTGTTCACTCATTATCAAGTGAAAGAAGATGCTCACACCTTGTATGGTTTCATTGATAAAGAAGAAAGGACGCTGTTTCGTATTTTAATTAAGGTAAATGGGATTGGCCCTAAAATGGCGTTAGCGATTTTGTCTAGTATGTCGTCAAATGAGTTAGTAAGGTTTGTCCAAGATTCTGATGTTACTGCATTGACGGGCATTCCGGGAGTAGGCAAAAAAACAGCTGAACGTTTAATTGTAGAATTAAGAGACAAACTTGGTAAAGCTGCAAAACGTGATTTGTTCTCAACTCCTGAAGTGTTAAAACAAGTTCAAACGGACCCAAGACAAGAAGCTGAGTCCGCATTAATTGCATTGGGTTATAAACCTCAGGAAGCATCAAAAGCCATTGCCTTGATACCTGTATCGAATGCAACAAGTGAAGAAGTAATTAAAGCCGCATTGAAAAATATGTTGAAAAAGGCAAATTAATGATTGAGTCAGATCGTATTGTTTCCAGCGAAACGAAGGGCAGTGAATTTCATCATGACCGTGCTGTCCGCCCTCAAATGTTGTCTGAATACATTGGTCAGCCTGTTGTTCGTGAGCAAATGGAGATCTTTATCCAAGCTGCAAAGCAGAGGAATGAAGCCTTAGACCACTCTCTTATTTTTGGTCCTCCAGGCTTGGGGAAAACAACATTGGCAAATATTATTGCTAATGAAATGGGTGTCGAAATAAAAACAACATCTGGACCTGTTCTTGAAAGGGCTGGAGATTTAGCGGCCTTACTTACAAATCTAAGTGAAGGTGATGTTCTTTTTATTGATGAAATACATCGATTGAATCCAGCCATTGAAGAAGTTTTGTACCCGGCAATGGAAGATTATCAATTGGATATCATGATAGGAGAAGGGCCAGCCGCAAGATCCATCAAGATAGAAATACCGCCTTTCACATTGATTGGAGCTACGACAAGAGCTGGATCGTTAACTTCTCCATTAAGAGATCGGTTTGGAATCATTCAACGGTTAGAGTTTTATAATGTTGAATCACTGACATTGATTGTGCGCCGTTCTGCTGAAAAACTAGGCATTAATATGGACGATACAGGCTGTTATGAGATAGCTAGACGCTCTAGGGGTACTCCTCGTATAGCAAATCGTTTGTTACGCCGTGTGAGAGATTTTGCTCAAGTAGACGGTGAATTATGCGTTTCTTCTCTGGTTGCGGAGAGAGCGCTAAATATGTTGAGTGTTGACTCTCAAGGTTTTGATCATTTAGATAGGCGTATGATGCTGACTATGATCGAGAAATTTGACGGACGGCCCGTAGGTCTAGATAATGTCGCAGCAGCAATTGGTGAAGATAAAGATACGATTGAGGATGTAGTAGAACCTTTTTTAATACAACAAGGGTTTATTATGAGAACGCCAAGAGGTCGTCAAGTTACAAAAAAGGCATATGAGCATTTTAATTATCAATTGCCATCAGACTTAACATAGAGGTAGAGAATGTCAATTTGGGGACTTATTGCAAGTGCAAGTATCGTTGTGCAGCTAGTAATGTTAATGCTTTTAACAGCATCCGTTGTTTCTTGGGTGATTATTTTTCAAAGAATACGAGTGTTGAAAAAAGCAAAAAAAGTTCGAAATGCTTTTGAGGATTTATTTTGGTCTGGTATGGATCTAAGTCAATTATATCGTCAAATTACGACAGAAGGTCGTGTAGTTGACGGCATTGAAAATATATTTACGGCTGGTATTAAAGAATTTACTCGATTAAGACAAACCTCTAATGTAGACCCTGATGCCGTTATGGTTGGTGTTCAACGTTCAATGAGAGTGGCAATGTTCCGAGAGGAAGAGAAATTAGAAAAACATTTGTCGTTCCTTGCTACTGTAGGTTCAACCAGTCCTTATGTTGGACTATTTGGCACAGTTTGGGGGATTATGCATTCATTTATTGGATTAGCAGAAGTTCAGCAAGCAACACTGGCTACTGTTGCCCCAGGGATTGCTGAAGCACTTATAGCTACAGCAATTGGCTTAGCAGCAGCTATCCCTGCTGTTATTTCATATAACCGTTTTGCTTCACTGTCTGAATCATTGGCTTCAAGTTATGAAAATTTCTCTGATGAATTTGCTAGTATTCTTCATAGGAAAGTTCATGTTCGCGAGGGGGGGGTTACCTAGTGTCTCGCTTGAAACGGCGTAATAAAAAACGCCCAATGTCAGAAATTAACGTTGTTCCATATATCGATGTTATGTTGGTGTTGCTTGTTATCTTTATGATTACCGCACCAATGTTAACTCAGGGCGTGAATGTTGAGTTGCCAAATGCAAATGCAACGCCTATTCAGAACCCCGATTCAGATGTTTTAATCGCATCGATAGATGGTAATGGTGATTACTTTTTAGATTTTGGCGGTACTCAAGATGCGATTAGTCTTGAAGATTTACAGGATAAAGTTAGAAAAGTGTTAACTCAAAATGCATCGCTTCCCGTGTTGGTTAGAGGGGATAAAAATGTCTCTTATGGTGATGTGGTAAACTTAATGGTGGCCTTGCAAGCTGCGGGCGCGCCAAATGTTGGCCTTGTGACGGAGCCAGAGTCTAAATAATGAAGCTGTTGAAACATGATAGTTATGCTTTGCCCATTGTTCTTGCAACGGCATTACACCTTCTTATTATTTTAAGTGCTGTATTTGTGTGGGACTTTACTGAAGCTGAAGAGTTGAAGCCTAAACGAGCTCCCATTGTGCAAGCGACTGTTGTGGATATAAAGCAAACTGTTATTGGCAAGCGAATTGAAGCAGAGAAACAAGTTCAAGAGAAAAAAGCTCAAGCTGCTGTAGCACAAAAAAAGAAAGAGCAAGAAAAAAAGCGACGTGAAGATGAACGTGCAGCTTTAGAAGACAAAAAGAAGCAACTGGCTCTTACTAAGAAAAAGCAGGAAGAAGCAAAGAAAAAAGCGCAGGCAGCGAAAGATAAGTTGGAAAAAGCAGAAGCCGAAAAACAGAAGAAGCTTGTTGAACAGCAGAAGAAAGAAGAGGCTGCTAGGCTGAAAAAGCAAAAAGAAAAGCAGGCTCAAGAGCTCAAGAAGAAACAAGAAGCTGATTTAAAGAAAGCAGAGCGTGCAAAGAAAATTGCAGAAGAGAAGCGTTTGGCTCAACAGAAAAAAGCCGAAGAGGAAAGAAAGCGACAAGAAGCCGCTAGGCTTGCAAATGAAGAAAGGAAGCGCCAAGAAGAGTTGAAGCGTCGGCAGGAGGAAGAGCAGAAAAAACGTGCAGAACAGCAAATTCTTGAAGCATTGGCTGAAGAGGAATCAAGAAAAAGAGATATTGAAGAGCAACAAATGGTTCAGTCTTTAAGCTCATTAATTAATGATAGGGTTGCTAGAGCATGGATTCGACCTCCCAGCGCTAGAAATAATATGAAAACTTTTTTAAAGATTTTCTTTTTGCCTACGGGGGAAGTAAGTCAGGTTAATATTATTGAAGGAAGCGGTGATGCGTTGTTCGACCAAAGAGCAGTGGATGCAGTTAAGCGAGTAGAGCGAATTGAAGAACTTGCTGATTTAGATTCTTATGTTTTTGAGCGGAATTTTAGACAGGTTGATTTAATTTTTAATCCACAAGATTTGAGGCGTTAATGAAAAAAATACTATTGTTGTTACTTTTTTGTGCTTTGGGATTTTCAAACTCCGCTCGCGCTCAATTGGTAATAGAGATTACTAATGGTGCGGATCAGTTACTTCCAATAGCTGTTGTTAAATTTGGTAATCAAGGAACAGAGCCTCTTTCAGATATTGCTCAAATTGTTGAAGATGATTTGAAGCGTAGTGGTTTGTTTGCAGCAATACCTAGAAATGTCATGTTAAGCCAACCGACAACAAAGGAAGAAGTTTTTTATCGTAATTGGCGGCTACTGAAAGCGGATTATGTGCTTATTGGGTCAGTTAAACTTCTATCGGGTGATACTTACGAGATTGAATTTGAGTTGCTGAATGTTTTAGCTCAAAAAAATGTTCAGAATAGAGAGAGTATTAAAGTTAAGAGAAGTAACTTTAGAGATGCGGCTCATTATATTAGTGATAAAATTTACGAATTATTGACTGGAGTGCGTGGGGCCTTTAGTACAAAAATTCTGTATGTTACAGCGGAAGGTGATAAGAGCGCTCCGACATTTCAATTGCAGGTTGCTGATGCCGATGGTTTTAACCCTCAAATAATTGTTGAATCGCAAGAGCCTATCTTATCTCCATCATGGAGTAGTAATGGTCGCTTTATTTCTTATGTCATGTTTAGAGATCGTCGTCCGAATATCTTTATTCAAGAGTTGGCAACAGGCAAGCGTCAAAAAATTGCTCAATATAAAGGTTTGAATGGTTCTCCATCTTGGTCTCCAGATGGTAAAAAATTAGCGTTAGTATTATCGAAAGACGATAATCCAGAGATATATGTGCTTGATATCGCAACACAAAAATTGGATAGAATTACTAATCATTATTCGATAGATACTGAGCCAAGTTGGGAACCTGATGGGAAAGGTATTATTTTTACTTCTGATAGAGGTGGCAACCCTCAGATTTATCGTACTGACATTCAGTCAAAAATTGTTGAACGTATTACTTTTGAAGGTGATCTTAATTCAAGAGCAAGAATGACTCCAGATGGTCGCTTCTTGGTCACAGTGCAAAAAAATAATGGGCAATATAATATTTCATTGCAAGACATGAAATCGGGTCGTGTACAGGTATTAACAGAGACTTATTTAGACGAGTCTCCAAGTATTGCACCAAATGGTAGTATGGTTATGTATGCGACTACTTATCAAGGCAAAGGTATTTTATCCGTCGTTTCCGTTGATGGATTGGTTAAATATAGGTTACCATCAGCAGCGGGTGAAGTAAGAGAGCCTGCTTGGTCTCCTTATTTCAAATAGATCACTTAAAGGAGTGAAGAATGAGTATTACAAAATTAGGTAAAATTGCAGTAGTTGGTTTGTCGGCGGCTTGGATCGTAGGTTGTAGTACAACAGCTTCCGAAACAGACTCTTCTGCATCAACTGTAGAAACTTCTGAATCTACGGATCAAACTTTTGGTGCGGGTGAAGATGGCTCTTTAACAAGTGTTATTGTTGGTGATGATGCCGCAAACGTACAAACAAATGGCATGGATATGCTTGATGGTGTAGAGACTGTCTTTTACTTTGATTTTGATAAATCAATTGTACGACCTGAATCTCGTGAAGCGTTAACTAAGCATGCACAATACTTAGTTGCTAATCCGGATGCACGTGTTGTTCTTGAAGGTCATGCTGATGAGCGTGGAACAAGAGAATACAATATGGCATTGGGTGAGCGTCGTGCAAAAGCGATTGGTCGTTATTTGACTATTCAAGGTGTTGCTGCTTCTCAAGTGGAATCTGTAAGCTTTGGTGAAGAAGTGCCAGTAGCTTTTGGACATGACGACAACTCTTGGCAGCAAAATCGTCGTGTTGAAATTCGTTACGAAAAATAATCATGATTGATGCTTTTAAGTTTCGCTCTTTTGCAATGGTGCTGTCTTTGACAGTGCCATCTGCTTTGGTGTCGGGTGCTGATAACACTGGGTTAACACCTGCAGCAGCAGCTGATCTTTTATATCAACTCGAAAGTTTACAGGTTGAAGTTTCTCAGTTACGAGGTAAAGTTGATGAGCAGTCTCATGAACTTGCTAAAATGAAGAGAAATCAACTTGATCGCTATATAGATTTAGATAAAAGGTTAACTTTATTGTTAAATAAGCCTTCACCACTCCCTTCTGTGGTATCGGCAAATCCAGCAATACCTCAAAATACAGTAGTTAGTGCTCCTCCAGTTTCCAATGCTTCTATTATTCCTGCCCCGATTTTAATTGAAAAACCAACACCTGAAATTCAAGGTGTGTATAGATCTGCATATGAGTTAGTACGGTCTAAGGATTATAAAGCAGCAGATAATGCTTTTTCAGCTTTTGTTACTAAATATCCTAGTAATGAATTAACAGGAAATGCATATTATTGGTTAGGCGAGTTAAAGCTTGTATTAGGGGATAAAGAGCAAGCGCTGGAAAATTTTGCTATTGTTTCTTCGCGTTTTTCAGGACATGCAAAAGAAGCGGATGCTTTATATAAATCTGGCATTGTATATGATCAACTAAATCAAAAAGATAAGGCTAGATCTTTGCTCTCTCAAGTAGTTGACCGTTATCCTGAAACGAATACATCGAAACTGGCATCAGGTTATTTATCGAATATAAAATAACTGCTTGTGTTTATTTCGTAATTCTATACTATTCATTGTCCTTTGGATCGTCGGTTTAATATTTAAGACGATCCATTAATTTACGCTGCTTTAACCATACTCTTTCACAGTTTAGCCAGTACCCGGAAATTTAGATCGTAGGGTTTGTAAAATGCCTAATGTCGTTATTGATAAATCATCATTAAGAAAAACAGTTCAAGAACACCTCAATTCTGCTGAACAGCTTATAAAAGCGCCTTCACCTGATGTAGCATTGCTGCGAGAGGAAATAAAGTCGCTATTAATAGAAAAAGACGCTGTTTTAGTTGCACATTATTATACTGATGATGATATCCAGTCCCTCGCTGAAGAAACGGGTGGTGTTATTGCTGATTCTTTAGAAATGGCACGTTTTGGAGCTAATCACTCAGCGTCAACTCTTGTTGTTGCTGGTGTTAAGTTTATGGGCGAAACTTCAAAAATATTAAGCCCAGATAAAACTGTCATTATGCCAACCCTAGAAGCAACTTGTTCTTTAGATATTGGCTGTCCTATTGATGAATTCTCTGCTTTCTGCGATCAACACCCCGATCGGAAGGTGGTTGTTTACGCTAATACTTCAGCGGCAGTTAAGGCAAGAGCGGATTGGGTGGTTACTTCTAGTATTGCGCTGCAAGTTGTAGATCATTTGGTTGAGCAAGGTGAGAAAATTATTTGGGGGCCAGATCAGCATTTGGGTGCTTATATTCAAAAGCAAACAGGCGCAGATATGATACTTTGGGATGGAGCTTGCATTGTTCACGAAGAGTTTAAAGCGCAAGGTATTTTAGATCTTAAAAAAGTATATCCAGATGCAGCAGTCTTAGTTCATCCAGAATCTCCTGACCCTGTTGTTGATGTTGCTGATGTTGTTGGTTCTACGTCACAACTATTGAACGCATCTAAAGAAATGCCAAATGACTCTTTTATTGTTGCGACAGATAGAGGGATTTTTTATAAGATGCGTCAGTCTTCACCAAATAAGACGTTTCTTGAAGCCCCTACTGCCGGCTCCGGTGCATCTTGTAGAAGTTGTGCTCATTGTCCATGGATGGCACTTAATAGCTTAGAATTGCTGAGAAATGCACTGAAATATGGTGCGGATGAGATTAATGTTGAAGAAGATGTTAGGCAAAAAGCATTGATTCCATTGCAGAGAATGCTGGACTTTCAAGTTAAGAAATAACTTCAATAATGAATCAAGATCGTTAGCGTTGGAAGATTATTTAAAAAAGCCTCATGTTGAGGCTTTTTTTGTATCCTTATTGCTCAGTTGGGATGCCTGCGTCTATTTGAGCTTTTTGAATAATAGCAATGTTTTCCATGATTTTATTAATGATATTTAACTCTTCTGTATTAGCCAGTTGTTTGGCTCGTTGTAAATGAGCGGTCGCTTCTTTTGTTTTTCCGCGATCAAATTTTTGTTGGGCTATGTAAGCAAGGCTTAATGGTAAATTTTGTGTGTGTTTATAATACTCAATAAGAGAATCTCTAATTTGGCTTTTTTGGTATTGGTGGGTGTCTGTGTCAAGAACAGTGTCAAGAGCAGTGTCAAAAGCAAGGTTATTTTTTGAATGTGTTATTTGAGCTAATAATGTCAAGTAATTGATGTTTTCAGGGTTGAGAGATAACTTTGTTTGAATGAGTGTTAGTGCATTATTGTATTCGTTGTTTTTGATATATAGCTGTGTTTTAAGGTATGACTCGAATGGATTGTTTTCATCAAGATTTTCAATCATTTCTTTAGGGATGGGTGTGCTTCCAGCTAGCCATGAATGCAGTGCCACCATATAGTTTTTTACTTTGGTATTAGAGTTTGTCAAAAGAGACGAATGCTTCTGTTTATCTAATAATGAGCGATAAACTAATAATGTCGCTCTAAAATAATGAAATGACTCGCTTTCATTTTTTAATAAAATACTAGTTGGGGGTGTGGTGGTTAATGCATCTGAGGCTCTGTTTTGTGGCACTGGGTGGGTTGATAGGAATTCACTTTGCTCACCTCTCGGAGAGGCTTTAGAGAAAGACTGGAACAGTTTGTTCATAGCTGAGTCGTCAATGCCTGCTTTTTGAAGGTAGCGTTTTCCTATTCGATCTGCCTCTTGCTCTTGGGAGCGACTATAAAATAATGTGTTTTCACTGTGGTTAGCTATTCCGCCTAGCCATAGTGCGGAACCCGCTTCGATATCAGAACCTGTTAGTGCTAGGGCGATACTTGCTCCAATTAGGGCAAGCACCTTTTGTTGTTCTTGAAGAGAGTTTTGTTGCTGTCTTTCATAGTGCTTTGCATCAAGGTGTGCAACTTCATGTGCAAGCAGGGCTATAAGTTTCTCTTCGGAGTCAAGTAACCGTATTATGTCGGAATAGAGAAATAAATGGTTTCCTGGGATTACAAATGCATTACTTATTGAATTATTTAGTATTCCTATTTCTATGTGCTTATTTTGTAAGTTAGTATATACAAGAAGCTCATCTAACCTGTCTTTTAAATAATCGTATGCAGGTGGGTAATTGATTAGTTGTTGGCTGCTGTTTAAGCGTCTAAACCAGTATTGCCCAACAACGTAAGATGGGTTGTTTAAGCTTCTTTCTGACATGTCCTTTTGTAGGCTAGGCAGATTTAGGTTATCGGCGGAGACATTCGTAACAACATCTGTAACAAGTAATAGAAGTATTAAATGTATTGGTCTTAAAATGTCAAAAATGTGCTTCATAATCATAAATTTAATAGGTAGTCTTTATGTGTGTAAACACAATACACAATTATGATGTGTTGGTCGATGCTAGAGAAGATCGGTGCCCCATGCCTTTGCTTAAAATGAAGATGGCTTTGGCAAAAATGAGTTCAAAGGAAATTCTGTGTATAGTAGCCACAGACAGTGGGTCAAAGAAAGACATTCCTTATTATCTAGGATTGACTGATTTATCTCTTTTAGAGCAGAAAGAAGACAACGATGTTTTTACCTTTGTTATTCAGAAAAATTAGAAGTGGAGTGTTATGTTAAAGGTAGTTGATAGCTTAGTGAGGCGTTACTTCTCTGACGAAGAAGCCGTCATCTTTCTTTTGTTGTTGGTCAGTATTATTGGTGGGTTATTTTTTCTTGGTAATATACTTGCTCCGGTGTTGATTGCTATTGTTTTGGCTTTCCTCTTGCAAGGGATTGTTGAAAAATTAAAAAAAATGGGGGCAAGTCATTCTGTTTCTGTCTCCGTGGTGTTTTGCTCCTTCTTAGTTTCCTGTGGGGTGTTTGTTGCGCTAATGGTGCCGATTATTTGGCAGCAATCTGTACGCTTAGTCAATGATGTTCCAAGAATGTTGGTGGAGTTACAAAACCTTCTTCGTTCTCTTTCTGAAGGTGACAATCCAATCATTAGCCAAAGCTCAATTAATGATGTTTTAAATGATCTTGCTTCAGAGTTGACTGGCGTTGGTCAATGGCTCTTGTCGTTTTCTTTATCAAGTATTCCTTCTTTATTCTCTATTATTATTTATGCTGTTTTAGTTCCTTTGGTTATGTTCTTTCTCATGAAAGATCAAACAAAAATAATGCTTTGGTGTACCGGTTGGTTACCAAAAGAGCGTAGTATGATGAAAAACATAGCTCAAGAAATGAATGACCAAATAGCGAATTATATTCGTGGTAAATTTATCGAAATGGTTGTTGTAGGTATTGTGACTTATGTTGTGTTTGCGGTGTTTGGCTTAAGGTATGCTGAGTTACTGGCTTTATTGGTAGGACTATCAGTCTTGATCCCTTATATTGGTGCGGCAGCGGTAACCATTCCAGTTGTTTTAGTGGCCTTTTATCAGTTTGGGTTAGATGATAATCATTTTATTTATGTGGTTGTTGCTTATTTAGTTGTTCAGGCATTGGATGGAAATGTTTTGGTACCGTTGTTGTTCTCTGAGGCGGTCAATTTACATCCATTGGCGATCATTGTTGCGGTTTTATTCTTTGGAGGTATTTGGGGGTTTTGGGGGATCTTCTTTGCGATACCCTTGGCCACCTTAGTAAAAGCTATTCTTAATGCTTGGCCAAAAGAAGAAATGGAAAGGCTGCCTCAAAATTAGAAAAAACAAGCCAAATAGCATAGTGATCATCTATTTGGCTTTTGTCTTTTAAAGAGGCAGTATTTGTCCGCTGTGTTCTTTGGTTTTAACTTTATTAATGATGTCTTCTATTTTTCCATTTTCATCAATAATAAAGGTAGTTCTTACTGTGCCCATAAATTCTTTACCCATAAACTTCTTTAGTTGCCAAGTGCCATAAAGATCATGTACGGATTTATCTTCATCGCTGATTAAGGTAAATGGTAGTTCATTTTTTTTGATGAAATTTTGATGGCGTTTTTCTGAGTCTGAGCTCACTCCTAAAACCACATAACCTGCTTCTTCTAGTTGTTGATGATTATCACGTAAATTTTTTGCTTGGGCAGTGCATCCAGGAGTAGAGTCTTTCGGATAAAAGTAAAGAATAACTTTTTTTCCTTTGAAATCTGCGAGAGAAATGGGCTCACCATTTTGATCTTTTGATACGAAGTCTGGTGCGTTGTCTCCAATAGATAATGTCATAAAATTCGGCCTTATATTGAATAAAAATGATTAAAATGTGCGTGACTATGTTTATGGTGTTAAAAAGTACGCTTTCAATCAATTATTTACAAGGCTTTACGTATTACTGTTATTGTTTCCAATCAAGGTGGGCGGTACTATATGACCCGTTATTTTTTTTGGAGACTCTGAATGATTACAGGTAGCTTGGTCGCTCTAATTACCCCGATGATGGACGATGGTTCTGTTGATAAAAACAAACTAAATGAACTTGTTGAATTCCATATTGAACAAGGTACTCATGGAATTGTTGCTGTGGGGACAACTGGTGAGTCAGCGACTCTGGATTATGAAGAGCATGCAAATGTGATTCGTCAGGTCGTAGCATGTGTTAAAGGCCGCATACCCGTAATTGCCGGAACAGGTGCAAATTCGACACATGAAGCTATTGATCTTACAAAAAGGGCAAAAGAAGCAGGTGCTGATGCGTGTCTATTGGTAACGCCTTATTATAATAAGCCTACTCAAGAAGGTATGTTTCTTCACTTTAAAGCAATAGCTGAGGCTGTTGAAATTCCTCAAATTTTATATAACGTTCCAGGAAGAACCGCATGTGATATGTCGAATGATACGGTTGTTAAATTATCTGCTATTAATAATATAGTTGGTCTAAAAGATGCGACGGGAGATGTGCCAAGGGGGCAAGCTTTAATTGGTCTTGTTTCTGAAGATTTTGCGATTTATTCGGGTGATGATACAACTGCGGTTGATTTAATGATTGCTGGTGCGAAAGGTAATATTTCAGTAACGGCGAATATTGCACCGAAACAAGTTGCGCAAGCGGCTGATTATGCAATCTCTGGGCAGGCAGAAAAAGCTAAGGCTGTTGATGTCGAAATTACAGAATTACATGAAAATTTATTTTTAGAAGCAAACCCTATTCCTGTGAAATGGGCTGCTTATAAGATGGGATTGTGCGGTGCAGGCATTCGTTTACCATTAACACCTTTATCAACGGAGTTTCGTTCACAGCTTGAAAGCGCCATGTTACGCTCAGGGATTAACCTATAATGTTGAAACAATATGCTTTTGGCGCAACATTATGTTTGATCTTATCTGGATGCGGCAGTTTTGGCCTTCTAGAGGATCAACGTGAGAAGTATAAGTCATCTGAAGAAAATACGGTTGATCTAACCTATCCAAATGGAATTACTCAGCCTGTTGATAGTCTAACAATTCCAAATGCAGGTAAGGTAGCTAATGCGGATGCGGATGAATGGGATTCCATTAACATTCCCAAACCTCCTTCGGTTTACTACCCGTTAACGCCAATTCATATTGCTTCTAATGATGTTGAATATCAGCTGCATGTTCCAGCTACGATATCCGTTACCGAAAATATGTTGACCAATTTTTTAACCTCTATTTATGGTGAAGGTAATCCTATTCGATTAAACGAAGGTGGACGAATTGAAACAAAGCGTTTTAATTCAAGTAGCCAAGGGCAATTAGCTAGTGTTTGGCGTTGGATTACTCAACTGCCTTCTACAGGCACCGCGTTGGAGTTTAATTTAACTGAACATGTGGTTGGAACCAAAGTACAAATACGATATCGCAATGAAAAATCAAACGGTGAATCTTCTGATTGGATGAGCCCGGTTGATGATAAATTTGCGGAGTCAACTGTGGTTCGGTTATGGGGTGTGCTTGGTAGGCAGTTGAATGAAAGTGCTGCTTTCTTATCGAATCAATCTATCTCAAATACGACGCCATTATGGGTTGATCATAGAGGGCATTTTGTTTTTAGAATTTCAGATGAAAATGAGCTTAACTCGATAGACTCACTTATTTCATCAGCCAATCTTTATTTATTATCGGCGTCTCCTAATACACTTGCTTTGATCCCTGAAAGCGAATTACCTAAAATTGGAGACATTGTTAATTTAAAAATTCCATTCCTAAGTTCCGATGCGCTTGCTTCTAGTTCTATAAAGGGGAGAAGGCGCAACTTGAATGATGTAGAATGGAATGAAAAAATTTACAATTTTAAACTTGATACTAATTCGTTAGGCAAATTTATGGTTATTGATTTTTCTGAAGTTGATTACCCTGAATTACGTTCGTATCAAGTAATGTCACGTTTTACAAATTAACCTCTCACAATAGAATTAAATCGGAGCCCAAATAATGGAAAAGCGACAAGAGCTTTATGCAGGCAAGGCGAAATCGGTATTTCGTACAGATGATCCTGACAAAATGGTTCTCGTGTTCCGCGATGACACCTCGGCATTTGATGGAAAAAGAATTGAACAGCTTAACCGTAAAGGTATGGTAAACAATAAGTTCAATGCTTTTATTATGACAAAACTTCAAGAAGCGGGCATTCCTACGCATTTTGAAGCATGTTTAAGTGATACAGAGTCTTTAGTTCAAAGTCTTGATATGATGCCTATTGAATGTGTTGTTCGTAATGTTGCCGCGGGCAGTTTATGTCGTCGTTTGGGTGTAACTGAAGGTCAAGAACTTAATCCCCCTACATTTGAGTTGTTTTTGAAAAATGACGCTTTGGGTGATCCAATGATCAATGAATCCCATGTTGAGTCCTTTGGTTGGGCTAAAGCAGATGATTTAGCAAAAGCAAAAGAACTTACTTATAAAGTAAATGATGTTTTAAAGGCATTGTTCGCTAGTGGTGGAATGATTCTTGTTGATTACAAATTGGAATTTGGTTTATTTAAAGGTGAAGTTGTCTTAGGCGATGAGTTTTCTCCAGATGGTTGTCGCCTCTGGGACAGTGAAACGCGTGAAAAATTAGATAAAGATCGTTTTAGACAAGGCTTGGGGAATGTGGTTGAGTCTTATGAAGAAATTGGTCGTAGAATTGGAATGGAATTTCCTTCTTAATTTGAATTCAAACGACAAGCAATAGTATCTACAGCGGGAGGCACAATAGTCTCCCGTTTTTACAGATAAAAGGGACCGAGTTGATTAATTTATTACCATTGAGAATCGGGTTACGTTATGCGAGAGCAAAGCGAACCAACCACTTCATTTCATTTATTAGTTTTTCTTCAATTACAGGATTAACTTTAGGTGTTGCAGTATTGATCACTGTGCTCTCAGTAATGAATGGTTTCGACCGAGAATTAAGGAATCGTATTTTGGGTATGGTTCCCCATGCAACGCTTTGGGGAATGCCTGCACTTGATGATTGGCAATCAGTGTCTGATATCATTATGGAACAACCAAATGTTATTGGTGTCGCCCCACATACTCAAGCTCAAGTCATGTTTCAGTCTAAGTCTGGAGTACATGGCGCACTTATGAATGGCATTGATCCTCAGCTTGAAAATAAGGTTTCTATTATTTCCCAAAATATGACACAAGGTAAGTTATCCGATCTTGATGATGTTTCTTTTGGTGTTATTTTAGGTGAGCAACTTGCTAGAGGGTTAAGGGTAAAAGTTGGTGATAAAGTCACAGCTCTTTTACCTGAAGCAAATGTCTCTATTGCGGGAGTGACTCCAACGTTAAAGCGTTTTACTTTAGTTGGGACTTTTGAAGTCGGGGCTGAACTTGATAGCAGCTTTGCTTATATTCATATTAGAGATGCAGCGAAACTGAAGCGTTTACCAGTAGGCCAGGTTGAAGGCTTAAGAATATCCTTTGATAATCTTTTTGTTGCTCCATCCAGAGTTTGGGATATAGCACGAATTGTTCCTGGTCAAAATCGAGTTAGCGATTGGACGCGAACTCACGGTAATCTTTTCCAAGCTATACAAATGGAAAAAACCATGATAGCGCTGCTATTGCTGTTGATTGTTGCTGTTGCGGCTTTCAATATTGTGTCTACTTTAGTTATGGTAGTGACAGATAAACAAACCGACATCGCTATCTTAAGGACTATGGGTTTAACTTCGGGCCAAGTAATGTGGGTTTTTATTGTTCAGGGTGTGTTTATTGGTTTGCTTGGAACTTTTCTTGGTGTTGTGCTTGGAGTAACGGCTGCTCTAAATGTAAGTGGAATTATTGGTTGGGTTGAGAGCGTATTAGACATGCAGTTTTTAAATGCAGACGTGTATTTTATCAGCCACTTGCCTTCTGAGCTTCAATGGAATGATGTGAAAGTTATCGTTACTGCTGCCTTCATTATGACAGTATGTGCAACGCTTTATCCTGCTTGGAGAGCGTCTAGAATAGAACCAGCAGAGGCTTTACGATATGAGTGATAAATCTGTTGTAATGCAGTGTAGGGCTTTGTCTAAATCCTACTCGGACGGCAAGCATTTAGTTGAAGTGCTGAAATCCATCGATTTTAATTTGAAACTTGGCGAGACTGCTGCAATCGTAGGTGCTTCAGGGTCAGGTAAAACAACGCTCTTGAATTTGCTTGCTGGGTTAGACCTTGCATCTTCTGGAGAGGTTTGTTTAGCCGGTAAAGATTGGTCGACATTAACGGATAAACAAAGGTCAAAACAGCGTAATCATGAGTTGGGATTTGTTTATCAATTGCATCACTTATTGCCAGAGTTTTCCGCTTTAGAAAATGTAATGATGCCAATGCTGATATCAGGGAAGAAGCGTTCAATCGCTGAACAGGAATCAAGAGAGTTGCTTTCTCAAGTGGGTTTATCAAAGCGGTTAACACATAGGCCGTCACAGCTTTCAGGAGGAGAGAGGCAGCGTGTAGCGATTGCTCGCTCTTTAATTAATAATCCTGCTTGTGTTTTAATGGATGAGCCAACGGGAAATCTTGATGAAACAACTGCTTTAGAAATACAAAGCCTAATTCAGACTTTGAAAGAGAGTCAAAATATGGCTTTCTTGATCGTCACTCATGATGAAAAAATGCTGTCTTGGGTGGACTCTGCTTATCGGTTGTCACTGGGCGAATTAAATCAAATTAAATGAGCTGAAAAATAAACGAAGAATGGGCTCAAGTAATACGGTTAAATACTTTATTTCTTGAGCTTGCGTCTTAGTTTCCAGCGTTTTATAACATGGAAACGCCATAGAATTAAAATGCCAATATATGAAAGGGCGCCAATAATGAGTCCAGTTGTAATGGAGCCAACGTATAGAGGGAGCCAAATGTGTTCCATTTTTTCCCACATCCACTCTATCGACATTTGAAATGCTTTATCTGTATGGCCTCCAACAAAAAGGCTACCCACAAGATAGTTTCCATAAAAAACAAAAGGCATTGTTAATGGGTTGGTGATCCATACTAGAGATATTGAAAGTGGTATATTGGCTTTAAATGGAATAGCGCAAAAAACAGCAGCCAGCATTTGAAAAGGCATTGGAATGCAGGCCCAAAATAACCCAACAAAAAACGCTCTGGCGACTGATTTTCTATTAAGGTGCCATAAATCCTGATCGTATATCTTAGAGCCTAGAATAGCCAATGCCTTATTGGATTTTAATTTCTCAGGATTTGGGATAAGTTTTTTGAAGTAACGCTTTGGCATACTGAGGCTGTAATTAACAGTCGCTATAACAACATGGAGGTTGTATGTCGCAACATTTGTTTCTATGGACAGGGGCAATTATTGTCCCTAGCGAGTTCAAGAGCATGTATTCTACTTACATATTGCTTCTCTGTCTCTATTTAATGCATCAAAGACAAAAACTTGATCAAGATATTGCTTTGCTGTTGCTTATCATAATGTATTTAGCAAATAGTTATATTTATCATAAATTCAATGAGTTGTTTAGCAGTATTGCTTTTATATATGACAATTTTGTTATGGTAGAAAAAAAATTACTATGGTTAAAAAGTTATGTAGACAATTTGTTTTGGCCGTTTGAATCATGGCGTTTTAGTAGAGCGCTAATATTTGGGTTGAAAAATGGGATGGATCAGTCTGATAAATGGGTTGTTCAAGTTGTTGGTGTGGGGCATTTGTTTGTTGTTTCTGGGCTTCATGTGGGTTTTGTATATGCAATGTTACGAGTATCAGTGAGTGGATGCTGGTATTTTTTTCCAAACTTATGGGTTGATTATTTAGCATCCAAAAAGTGGATTGAAGTAAGTCTGGGAAGCTTGCTAATTTTAAGTTATGGCTTTCTAGTTGGCTGGGAGCCTGCGATCACGCGAGCCTGTATTATGTTGCTGGTTTGGCGCTATCTCCATTTATTTCATTATTCTATTAGTATTCATAAGCTTCTTTGGCTCGCTTTTATCTCTCTATTAATTGTTGATGCGAATGTTTTTTATGAAACTGGTTTCTGGCTCTCTTTTGTATTGGTGTATTTAATTGTGCATATGGGAAGAGTGCCTTTGCCGCTTCCTTACAGGTTAGCGGGTATACAGACAATACTCAGTATTGGAGCACTGATAATGATTGCGGGTTGGCAGGACTATGTTTCTATTTATACGATTTTAGTAAATTTTTTTATGGTTCCATTTACTGCCATTTTTTGGTTTCCCATCAGCTTTATTTCTATAGTTGAAACGATTGTATTTAATACATATTTTCTAATGACTGTTGTTGATTGCGTCGTGATGTTTGTATTTAGAATGCTGCAAGTAATCGCTTTTGATTTTTATATAATGCCTCTCAATATGACATTATCCATGTTTTTTAAAGTGTTTGCTGTTAGTGTCTTGGCTTTTTCTGTGATGTTTTTTAAGGGGAAATCGTTTGTTGTTGCTGCTTTTATGGCATTTACGTTTTTGTTTGTTGAGCAGCAAAAAAATTCTAGTATTTCAATTATTTGTACCTGGTTTAATCAAAAATGTTCTAGCCAAATAACCATTCTTAAAAACACAGGTAGCAATATACTACTTACTCAAGACTCTTTTGAGAAAAGTGAAGAGTTGAGGTTTAACACCAACTGGTTTTCAGGTGGCGAAGAGTTAGGTGATTACTTATTTAGAATCAAGGCTTTTGACAAGTCAATTGAGTTGCTTTTATGGCCAGACGCTCAGGCAAAGCTGACATCACAGGTTGTGTTTGCTTTACTGCCAGATATTGTGGTTTTTCACTCAGAACCAAATAGAATATTGAAGATGAGGCTGATTGCATTAGGGGTAAATTGGTTGGTAATTGAGCGAAACCAAAGTCTTATTATTGAAAAATACAGAGATTATATTGATATTCGCTTTTCAGGTTGTCACTATTTATATTTAAGTGAAGATCGAAGTCACTGTGAGCGTGTTGAAATCTTCCAGAATATGATAAATTAAGGCCAAATTTTGGAAGGAGCTGAGTGTGCTTGACTTTATTAAATCCGGTGGTTTTTTTATGTGGCCACTGTTACTTTGTTCGATTATTACGATGGCAATTATTTTTGAGCGTTTTTGGGTATTGAGACGGAATAAAGTGACACCTAAAAACCTATTATCTGAAATATTGGGGATGCTCAGAGAAGACAGGTTAACGGTTGAAAGAATTCGGCATTTGCAGGTTGAAGTTGGGCTGGGTTCTATTTTTGCAGCTGGGTTACTGAATTCAAAGCACGGTCGCAACATAATGAAGGAAAGTGTTGAGGAGGCGGCAAGTCACGCAATACATGAGCTTGAGAAGTTTATGAATACGTTAGGCACTATCGCAGCTGTTGCGCCTTTATTAGGTTTGTTAGGTACTGTGGTTGGTATGATTAAAGTTTTTTCTGTACTCATGGCGGAAGGTGCAGGTAATACAGCATTGTTAGCTGGCGGTATTTCTGAAGCGCTTCTTACAACCGCTGCTGGTTTGGGTGTTGCGATTCCTGCATTAATTTTTCATCGCTTTTTTAGCCGTCGTATTGATGAGTTGGTCGTCACTATGGAGCAGCAATCAACTAAATTAGTGGAAGTTATTCATGGGGATAGAGATGTTGCTAATTTAGGGGTGAAAAAGTGAAGTTTCG
Organism: uncultured Marinomonas sp.; assembly: GCA_947493575.1. Lineage (GTDB taxonomy): Bacteria > Pseudomonadota > Gammaproteobacteria > Pseudomonadales > Marinomonadaceae > Marinomonas. The sequence continues at coordinate 28,461 of CANLRQ010000005.1, read as the reverse complement.
TCGCCAGAAAATAGACGAAGTAAACATCAATTTAACACCACTAATTGATGTGGTGTTCTTGTTGCTAATATTTTTTATGGTTACTACGACCTTTAAACAAAGTACGGAATTAACCATTGATTTGCCAACAGCGACCTCTAGTGATCCTGTAACTGTAAATAATGAGCAAATAGAAGTGGTGATTACAGCTGATGGTCAATATGTTATTAATGGATTAACTTTAATAAACGGTCGAGTTGATACATTAAAGTTAGGGTTAGAAGAAGCTTCAAAAGGTAATAATACATTACCTTTAATCATTACAGCTGATGCGAACTCACCTTATGAATTGGTGATGCGAGTTTATGACGCGGCAACTCAGTTAGGTTTTCATAAGTTGGCTCATACCGCTGAAAGAGAAGTGTCTCAGTGAGTGCAGAGAAGTTATTTAATTCTGCTTGGTATGGTAAAAGTCGTTGGACAAACTGCTTCTTACCTTTGATGCCTTTGGTTCGTCGTTTTGTAAAAAGTAAAAGACAAAACTTTATCCTAAATAAAGCATCGCTTTTTAACCCCTCTGTACCTGTTGTTGTTGTGGGAAATATTACCGTTGGTGGCACGGGTAAATCTCCCATGGTGGTTGCTCTCTGCGAGTATTTAAAAACACAAGGTTATTCACCAGGGATCATATCTCGAGGGTATGGGGCAAAAAATGAAGAGGCCTTATTGGTCGATGAGCTATCTTCACCTGATCAAGTGGGTGATGAGCCGCTGATGTTAGTGAGAAGAACGCAGTGTCCTGTGGTGATTGCTCGAAAAAGGGTGCAAGCATTAGAAAAAATTTTAACGGATTGTAATGTTGATGTGATTATTAGTGATGATGGTTTACAGCATTATGCCCTTAATAGAGATATTGAAATTGTTATGATCGATCACGAGAGAGGCGTGGGGAATGGTGAGCTTTTACCTGTCGGCCCTCTTCGAGAACCAATAGATAGGCTGCAAGCAGTTGATTTTGTTGTCAGTGCTATCCAATCAAATCAGGCTTCTACTCAGCCAGAATACATACCACATAATTTGTCTCAGAAGTTTTCTTGTATGCAACTTAGTGTTGTAGATTTGGTAAATGTGAAAACGGGTGTTGTGGCGGATCTATCCATCCTCCAAGCTCAAAATAAATGGAGCCTGATCGCTGCTATAGGTAACCCTAATCGCTTTTTAAATACTTTGTTGTCACTTGGTTTGAAAGAGGGCTTTTCTACTAATTGGCTTCCTGATCATTATAAAATTAAAGCAAGTGACATTCCCAGTCATGGGTCGGTTGTTATGACAGAGAAAGATGCTGTGAAATGTTTTGCTCTTGAGTTTAGTAATCCAGATGTCTGGTATCTAAGAGTGGCGTTGCAGCTAAACAACGATTTTAAACTTAATCTGATAAACTCATTATCAAATTTAACAAAGGTAACTCCAAAATGAATAAAGCATTGCTTGATATTTTAGTTTGTCCTGTAACAAAAGCTCCCCTTACATTAAGTGATGATGGAACGGAGTTAATTAGTAAAATGGGTGGGATGTCGTACCCGATTCGTGATGGAATTCCTGTGTTGTTAGAAACGGAAGCCCGCACGTTAACAACAGATGAACGTTTAGATGTAGATGTGAAAAAATGAGATCGATAAAGGTACTAACCGTTTGTCTAGGAAATATTTGTCGATCTCCGGCTGCACAGGGAATACTGGAAAGTATGTCTTTCTCTAGGAAGGGGTTGGATCTGACTTTGGACTCTGCTGGTACTGCGGCGTACCATATTGGCTCCGCGCCTGATTTGCGCTCTATTCAAGAGCTTAAAGGTCGTTCGATTGATATTAGCCAGCAGAAAGCAAGGCAGGTTAAGCAGGACGATTTTGAACATTTTGATTGGATTCTTGCAATGGATGGGAGTAATTATCAAAATCTACTGAATATTGCTCCTATTCATTATCAGGATAAAATTGTTTTGTTTGGTCAATTGCCGGGCAGGCCGGAGTTGGGTTCAGTAAAAGACCCTTATTATGATGATGCTCTATTCCCAAGAATGGCTGACCATTTGACAGAATTATCAGTGAATTTTTTAGATTTTTTAGAAGAACCTCAAAATAAGTAGTTTATGTCCCTTAGTATTTTTACGGATCACTCTTTAAAGAACTACAACTCATTTGGCTTTGACTATCGTGCTGAATATTTTAGTGTTATTAATAGCATTGACGACTTGATTGAATTGGTTGCATGGGTGGATGTTAGGCAATGTTCTTTAAGTGTTATTGGTGAAGGAAGTAACCTTCTTATTCAAGGTGATGTTGATGGCATGGTGGCAATCAATGCATTAAAAGGAAAGGCATTTATTAATCAAGATAATGATGAATGCTTATTTGAAATTGCTGCTGGAGAGAACTGGCATGATTCAGTTTATTCCAGTGTTCAAGAAAACTTGTACGGTATTGAAAACTTGGCCTTAATACCGGGCAGTGCAGGTGCTGCTCCAGTACAAAATATTGGCGCATATGGCGTGGAAATTAAAGATACCTTGAAAGAGGTGCAAGTATTTCATCGTGATAGCAGGACTTTGTCTTGGGTTGCGGCGGAGGAGTGTCATTTTTCCTATAGAGAAAGCCGCTTTAAAAGTGAATGGAAAAACTCTCATATCATTACTGCAATACGTTTAGTTTTAACAAAGCGTGTCACACCTCAATTAGGGTATTTTCAAGAAAATGCTTTTGCATCGAAGCAGCCATCCCCCCTTCAAGTGTTTGAAAAGGTTTCCAGCATTAGGCGATCTAAATTGCCAGATCCAAAACAGCTGGGTAATGCTGGAAGCTTTTTTAAGAATCCAATTATTAGTGATGAAATACACACAAAACTTAAGAAAGTTTATCCTAATCTTGTGTCATACGCACAAGGCAACTGTTGGAAGTTGGCAGCAGGCTGGTTAATTGATCGAGCAGGTTGGAAGGGGAGAAGTTTTGAGGGTGTTGGTGTATACGAGAAACAGGCTCTGGTTTTGGTAAATTACTCAGAAGTAAAAGCAGATAATCTGGTGGCATTGCAAAACTTGATTATTGCAGATATCAAAGAAAAGTTTGGTGTTGAGCTTGAAAGAGAGCCTATTTTATTTGGATAGGCTCTCATTTTGTTATGATTAAGTGGTTTCTGGGGTGTTTGTTACAGGCTCTTGGTTGTTGGGCTCGACGCAATTAAGTGCTTTTTCCAAGGCAATTAGACGTGAGTCTACAAAAGCGCTTTGAGGAAGCTGTTCATTAACTCCGAGTTTGTGTAGACGCTCTTTTGTTTGCTCGTTAGGAGAGAATATATAAACCTCACATTCAGCTTCTAAGGCATCTTTGATGACATTTTCAAGAGCTAGGCCTACTGTTAAGTCCATCATAGGGACATCGCTTAAATCGATAACCATGGCATCATAGTGAGTAATAGCATTGTGATGCCTTGCAATGGCTCTGCTAACACCAAAAATCATAGGGCCCGATAAATAGAAATACAACACTCTTCCGGCTGCTTGATCGAGTAATGCTCTTTCAGATTTATCGAGAGGCACACCATCGTCAGCATCGCTAATGGATTTGATATTCCCTTCTTGAATCCTGCTAAGTTTCTCAATAGTAATGATATTGGCAATAAAAACGCCTATGCCGACTGCTACCATAAGATCGACAAATACAGTAAGGATCATTACTCCATACATGATCACCGTGGGTGACCAAGCAACCTTATGTGCTCGCTTTAAGAAACTCCAGTCAAGAATGTTAAGACCAACATAAAGGGCAATGCCGGCCAATACAGCCATAGGAATGGGTTGGGTGAGTTCTGAAGCCCATAAGACAATGCATAATAGAATTAATGCACGGATTATTCCAGATATGGGGGATCTAGCTCCGGTTTGGATATTAACAACGGTTCCCATTGTTGCACCCGCACCTGGTAACCCTCCAAAAAAACCGGAAAGTAAATTAGCCATTCCTTGCCCGACTAATTCTTTATTTGAGTCATGTTCTTTACGTGTAAGGCTGTCTGCAATAACCGCCGTAAGCAGTGTGTCTATACAGCCAAGAGTTCCAAGTACGAGAGCATCCATGATCATGGTGCCTAGTAAATCGAAAGAAACGGTTGGCCATTGTATGGAAGGCAAGCCTGAAGGGATCTCGCCAATTCTACGAATCGAGTCTGTGTCAAATAGAATGATAGACAGGAGAGTAATAGCTACTAGTGCAACAAGTTGAGGAGGAACGTATTTTTTCCAACTTTTGGGGATGTAGAAGAGTACTGCGAGTGTTGCTATGCCTAAAAAAAGTTCAGCAAAGTCCATATTTTTCAGGAGAGTTGGTAGTGCAGTGAGTGTGCCCGGTACTCCCCCACTAGGGCTTGTGTGCCCTAAAAAGGGGGCAAGCTGAAGAATGATGAGAATGACGCCAATACCAGACATAAAGCCTGAAATGACGCTATAGGGCATAAGTGTTATGTATTTTCCAAGTCTTAGCTTACCGAGTAAAATTTGAAAGCAGCCTGCCATCATCACAACGGTAAAGCCCATTGCCAGCCCTTGATCAGGGTGTTCCGCCATCATGGTGGTTAAAACCGCAGTCATGACAACCGTCATTGGTCCTGTCGGTTCGGAAATGAGCGACGTTGAGCCTCCAAATAATGAGGCGAACATACCAACTAAAATAGCACCCCATAGGCCCGCTTCAGCACCAGCTCCAGAAGCAACGCCAAATGCTAGAGCTAAAGGTAAAGATACTATAGCGGTAGTAGCTCCGCCAAATAAGTCTCCAACTAAATTGAAGTCTTTAAAACGAGAGTCGGCAAAAACCATGTATTTATCCTGATCATTTTCGTCTTGGTAAAACAAGGAAGTGGTTGTTTATTGTTTAGTAAGCGTATTTTAATACAGTTTATAGTTCTTTGTTGATGTAAAAGAGCCCGCGTGTTGCGGGCTCTTCTTTAACTCAAACTAGGTTTAGTCAGAAATACTTTCTGTTTCTACTTGGTTAGAGTTATCTACCTCATCTTCTCTTTGTAGCCTCGGGTCATTTTTGACACGTCCAGAGCTTTGACGTCTAGGTTTTCTATCAGCAGCGCGTTGTTCGCGTTCCAGCTTGATTTTTTCCTGTTGATCAATGACAGACTGCGGCAGTACTACCGGTTCACTAACTGTTTGAGTTTTCGCTTGTATCGCTGGCTTACCGCGTCCACGACGAGGTGTACGAGTCGGCTTAACAGGTGCTTTTGCTTCAGTATCTGTATTGCTGTTTGTGTTGTCGTCAGCTTTTTCACTATCAGCCTGTAAAGCACTGTTATCAGTTTCCTGAGCCGATTCGCTACTTGTCTCTGCTACGGCTTCCGTCGTGTCAGTTTTAGCTGAAATGGCCGTTTCTGCTTTAGCAGCAGAAGCTGTCTCTTCACTAGCTTTTGGAGAAGTGGCTGGAGACACGTCTGCATTAGAAGTGGGAGCTGTTTCTTCACTAGTTACTTGAGGAGTAGCAGGAGTCACTTCTACTATAGCAGCGGGTGCTTCTGTTTCGGTAACTGGTTCAACAGCCGTTTCAGATTGTGCGGTTAAACTTGTTTCAGGACCAGTTGCTTTGTTGCTCTCTAGAGATGAAGTGCTATCAACGTCTTGCTCGGTAGAGTTAGATGCTGAAGTCTCCTTATCAGACGAGGTAGAACTTTGTTGATCCGAATTGCTGTTCTCAGTTGTAAGTTCTTCTATGTGAGCCTGTTCTTCTGGAGTAGAGACGGCGTCTGGCGTTACAGTTTCAATCGATGACGTTACATCAGTTTCTGTTGCAATGATCGCCGCATCATCTTTACCTTCAGACTGCTCTTTTTTCGACTCAGTAGGTTCTGTCACAGCAGCGTTTAGCTCTTCCAAAATAGCAACTTGGGATTCTGCATTTTGATTTGCTGGTGTTGTAGCCTCATGAGTGGCAGCTTCAGAGCTAGGTGCCTCAACACTAGTAACTTTAGCGCTAGTCACTTCAGAGTTAGTCACTTCAGAGCTAGGAGCGTCGACATTAACTGTTGTTGAAGTTGTTACTTCTGTGTTTTCTGATTCTTTTTCAGTGGCTTGTGATGGTCCACCACGGCGAGTCCGTCTATTTGTATTGCGTTTTTCTCTTGGCGCACGGCCATCTGCATTTTTATTTGCATTGGCTTTTGTTTCAAGAGCTGTTTCTTCTTTTTTAGCTTCAATCTCTGCTTGTTGCTGTTTAGACTCTTCAGCCAGAAGTGCTTCTTCTTTAAGGTGTCCGCTTCGACGTTTGTTTGTGTTTTTTTCGCGCTTACGTTCTTGAACTTCAGGAATAACTTTCTTTGGTCGTTCTACGCGAGTAGGTTTTTTATTGTTAGTTTGTGCATCATTACTATCGCTTTGGCGGTTATCTTTGTTACTCCTCTGATTGTCTCTACGGTTACCGTTTCTTTCCTCTGCTTGTTCTCTACGTGATTGGCGAGTAGAGCGAGCTTTAGGTTGAGACTCTTCTTCAGTATCGGTTGTATTTTGATGTTTTGCTTTTCTTTTGACGTTGCGAGCTGTATTGCGCGGATTTTTAGCAGGACGCCCTGTTGTTTGCTTTTGGGTGTTTTGCTTTTGTTCATCCGTTGCTTTTTGAGGTTGATTGCTTTCGTCATTAGAGCCAAATAGGGCGGTAATGATACGGTTGAATAGGTCTTTTATGCCAGGCTTTGGTTTATTGCTTGCTGGAGTTGCTTTAGGTGATTCAGTTGTTGGTGCTGGGGCAGGTGCTTTTGGAGCAATGCTTGTTACTACAGCCTTAGGGCGTGCCTCTTCACTTTGCTGGCGAGGCTCATAAGGTGGTGTAACAGGTGTTTCAACAAGATTGTAGCTAGTGTCATCTTGAATGGTAGACGTACTGTCATCACGGATGCGCTCAACCTCAAAGTGTGGTGTTTCCATGTGAGGGTTAGGTACAAGAATTATATGAACTTGATTGCGCTTTTCGATTTTCGCAATGTTTGTGCGTTTCTCATTCAGTAAAAATGTTGCAACTGAAACAGGTAAAATAGCGCGAATTTGAGCTGTGCGCTCTTTAGCGCATTCCTCTTCAATAAGGCGAAGTACAGAAAGTCCTAGAGACTCTACGTCACGAATAAATCCTTGACCATTACAGCGAGGGCAAACAATGCCGCTTGTTTCTCCTAGAGAAGGGCGTAATCGTTGGCGTGACATTTCTAGTAAGCCGAAACGTGAAATACGGCCAAGCTGAACTCGCGCACGGTCGGCTTCTAAGGCATCTTTCATGCGGTTTTCAACAGCTTTTTGATTGCGTACAGGCGTCATGTCAATAAAGTCAATAACAACCAATCCACCTATGTCTCGTAGTCGTAATTGACGGGCAATCTCATCAGCAGCTTCGAGGTTTGTTTGTAGTGCGGTTTCTTCAATATCACCACCCTTAGTTGCTCGAGCGGAGTTGATATCGATTGAAACAAGTGCTTCTGTTGGGTCTATAACGATAGAACCACCTGATGGCAAGCGTACTTCACGTTGGAAGGCGGTTTCAATCTGAGTTTCAATCTGGAATCGATTAAAGAGTGGTGTTTGATCAGTATAAAGTTTGATGCGCGACTTAAAGTGAGGCATAACTTGCATCACAAAGTTAATGGCATCTTGATAAACATTTTTTTCATCAATCAGGACTTCACCAATATCTTCACGCAAATAGTCGCGAATAGCGCGAATAACAATATTACTTTCTTGATAAATTAAAAAAGGTGCTGGCTTTTCAGAGGCGGCTTGAGTGATGGAAAGCCATAATGTGTTTAGGTAGTCTAAATCCCATTGAAGCTCTTCAGTAGAGCGACCAACACCAGCGGTGCGTACAATTAACCCACCGTTATCTGGCATGTTTAATCCAGACATTGCTTCTTTAAGGTTGGTTCTGTCATCGCCATCTATACGGCGTGAAATTCCTCCCGCTCTTGGGTTGTTGGGCATTAGAACCAAATAACGACCAGCAAGACTGACAAAAGTAGTAAGGGCTGCGCCTTTATTGCCGCGCTCTTCTTTGTCTACTTGAACAATCACTTCTTGACCTTCGGTCAGTACATCTTTGATATTGATGCGATTGTCTGAATGGTTCGTTCTTTTGGAAAAGTAAGTCTTTGAAATTTCTTTTAGAGGTAGGAAGCCATGACGCTCAGCTCCGTAATCTACAAAGGCTGCTTCAAGGCTTGGTTCAATGCGCGTAATTCTGCCTTTATATATATTGGCTTTTTTCTGTTCGCGAGAACCAGATTCGATATCAAGATCATATAGACGTTGGCCGTCAACTAGGGCGACTCGCAACTCTTCTTGTTGAGTTGCGTTAATTAGCATTCTTATCATTTAAGTGTGAACTCTGTATGGCCGAGTCGGCACACCCTGTTAAGACGAGTTAAATGTCCAAAATATGGATTAGATTCCTATCTAGGATCGTATTTCGTTGGCTTTTTGGGGCAACATGAGTGCGCCTTGCGCTTCTTATAGAGTTGAAGGAAGCGATTTTATGCGATCAATGCCTTTTAATAGTAACAAAACGTTAATCCTTAGGCAGGTCTCATGAATATTTAAAATTAGAGACAGCGTATTTGCGTAGCTAAGGATGACATTTACCTAATCTTGACAAGGTTTTTGCCGAATCAAGCGGTTTATTATTTAAGCTTACCGTATACAGAGGTAAGATAGGGTACCGGAGTGTCGCTCCAGTTGTGTTCTTTCTGTACATTCTTTTGTTCTTCGAGGCGTTTTGGTGCCTCTTACCCTCTGCGGTATAGAATATAACAGTAAAAACTAAGTGCTTCAATTATAAAGGAAACCATTCTTTGGTTATGTCTAACTCAGAACTAAATAATACCGACTATTCTAAAGTCACATTTGTCACTATTGATGAAAATAATCACGATCAACGAGTAGATAACTTTTTGATGACTCACCTTAAAGGCGTTCCAAAAGGACGTATCTATAATCTTTTGCGTAAAGGTGAGGTAAGGGTTAATAAAAAACGTGTAAAGCCTGAGGTTCGCTTGCAATCTGGTGATGTTGTCAGAATTGCCCCTATTCGAATCGAAGCCACGCCAGATAAGCCAATTCTTTCAGACCGATTAAAGAATGAAATAGAAAGTAGAATTGTATTTGAAGATAAAAAATTGTTAGTTGTTAATAAGCCATCTGGCTTGGCAGTACATGGCGGAAGTGGATTAAATTTTGGTCTGGTTGAAGTGATTCGCCAAATGAGGCCAAACGAAAAGTTTATTGAGCTGGTTCATCGGCTTGATCGTGATACCTCTGGGCTAATTATGGTGGCTAAAAAGAGGGCCGTCTTAAAAGAGTTGCATACTGCGCTAAGAGAAAAGGAAGGTATTCAAAAAACTTACTTGGCATTAGTGCATGGAAGTTGGTCTAAGCGTAAGTTGCAAGTTAATGCTCCACTTCTTAAAAATGAATTAAAGTCCGGTGAGCGTGTTGTAAAAGTGCATACTGATGGTAAAGAAAGTTTGACTCGCTTTAAATTGGTTCGTCAATTCGAAGGTTTTAGTTTAATTGAATGTGAACCTGTGACGGGTAGAACTCATCAAATTAGAGTTCATGCACAGTATGCAGGCCATTCGATTGTAGGAGATGAAAAATATTCTACGGATGAAGAATTGAAATTGGCTAAATCGCTAGGATTTAAAAGATTGTGTTTGCATGCAACGCGATTGGATTTTAACTTATTAGAAGAGAGAGTTTTATTAGAAGCTCCCTTGGATGATCAGTGGCGTGATTTAATGAATACGTCATTAACTCCGGTTTATGCGAACTGATAAAAGCAAGTGTTGATCGACTTTAAAGTGCCTGATGTATAAGGAACATTAAAGTCGATAGCAGTGAGTAATAATTTGTGAATGGCGTTTATGCTGGAATCATAATAACGGCTTCCCCGCTTACGACGACTTTGTCGTTAACAATACATTGTGTTTGCAGCGTTAGGCGTTTGCGGCGTATGTTGATGTCTGTGATAGTGACGCGAGTCGTTACAGTGTCACCGATATAAACAGGAGCGCGAAACTTTAAACTTTGTTCAAGATAAATGCAGCCAGGCCCAGGGAGTTGTGTACCAATAACTGCGGAAATGAATCCTGCTGTTAACATGCCATGAGCAATGGGCTTTTTAAAGCTAGTTGTTGCTGCATACTCTTCGTCAAGGTGAACTGGGTTGGTGTCGCCAGTGATTTGTGAGAACAGTTGTACATCTTCCGTTGTTACGGTTGAAGTTATTTCAGAGGATTGATCAACTGAAAACATATTGATGTCTAGTTTTGCGCTCATAAAAAGCTCCGTGTTGTAAAGTATTGCGTATAGTACCTGTTTTGGAATAAAAAAATTAAGGGGTTAAATGATTAAATTAGTGATTTTTGACTGGGATGGAACCTTGTTTGATTCAATTGATATGATTTGTCAGTGCATGATAAAAGCTGGGGCATCAGTCGGAGTTGCTCCGAGAACGGATTCTGATATTAAGAATATCATTGGTTTGGGCTTAATGGAGGCTGTTCGTGTTGTTTGGCCTGACGAATCAACCGAAGATCAAGAGCAGGTAGTGGAGTCTTATAAATCTTTGTTTGTATCAGGTGATCATGATGCTCCTCCTCGGCCTTACTTTGGTGTGTTGGAAGTACTCAATACTCTGTGTGATAAAGATATTATGATAGCTGTGGCTACTGGGAAAAGCCGAAGAGGGTTGAATCGAGCGCTGCTATCTACTGACACAACAAAATATTTTAATGCCACGCGCTGTGCTGATGAAACAAAATCAAAACCAGATCCTTTAATGTTGGAAGAGTTGCTGAATGAGTTGGGCGTGTCAGCTGAAAATGCTTTGATGGTTGGCGATACGGAATACGATTTGATGATGGCAAAAAACATTTGTATGCCTTCTATTGGTATTGCCCACGGAGCTCATGAAAAAGCGCGATTAACTAAATGTGAGCCTGTCGCTGTTTTAGATGATTTTTCTGAATTTATTGATGTAGTAGAGAAAATGGTATGAGTTGGACTGAGGAAGAAGAAAAGGTTGTGAAGGAGAACTCTTATTCGCAGCCGGAGCAAAATTTGAACAAAGAAGCATCGGCTAATACTGCTACGAATAAAACACAAGACGTGAATGAGTCTGTGATGTCTTTGTTAGAAAAAGTGTTGTTAGAAAATGTACAAGAAAAGCGTCGGGCGAGAAGGTGGAAATTGTTTTTTCGTTTTGCATTTCTGGCGCTTTTTGTTGGAGCAATTTTTTTCTCTGTTAATAAAGTGGATTACACGGATACGCTTAATAATAAGCCGTTTGTCGCTGTGTTACCGCTTAATGGTGTGATTGGTGCGGGCCAACAAATTGACTCTGATACGGTTGTTAGTTTGTTAAATGACGCCTATGAGGAGCCATTATTGAAAGGCGTTATTATTCGGCTGAATAGCCCCGGCGGTAGTCCAGTCCATTCAGGCATTATTTATGATGCGATTAATGAGAAAAGAGTGAGCTTCTCGGATATCCCTATTATTGTAGTGGTGGAGGACATAGTTGCTTCTGGTGGGTATTACATTGCAGCGGCAGCAGATGAAATTTACGTCGATAAAGCCAGTTTGGTTGGGTCTATTGGGGTGATTTCGTCTGGCTTTGACTTATCTGGTTTGATAGAAAAAGTTGGTATTCAGAGACGGACATTTATTGCAGGGGAAAATAAGGCTTTTATGGATCCATTTGTACCAATGTCAGAAGAGGCAAAAGGGAAATGGCAGTCTGTTTTAGACGAAACTCACCAGCAGTTTATTAAAGCGGTAAAAGATGGCCGTGGAGAGAAGTTGAAAGAAAATCAAGATGTCTTTTCTGGGATGGTTTTCTCTGGGGTGCAATCTGTAGATCTAGGTTTATCAGACGGTTTACTCAGCTATCACAAAGTCTTGGAACAAAAGTTTAACGGGACCGATGTTATTTATTTCGAGCCATACAAAGAACCGTGGGAAGAGTTTGCTAAATCCATTGGTGTGAGTGTGATACTTGAGTTAGTGTCAACGTTAAGTCTGCGTTAAGTCTGGTGCGAATAAGTCCTCTTGCCTCAGCATGCGGATAAAAGCCTACTATTCGAGGCGAATATCGAATGTGTACATGCCTGCCTTTTTCTCTCATGTTGTCTGATTAAAGAGCTGATTGAGAGATAAAGTCATGCATTGCTCCTATTACTATGACTTTGTCTTTCCTGCAAGATGAAGTAAAGCGTTGATGTTATGTTTCTTGAGTAGCTTGCACAATGTAATGAGAGACAATCCAATAAGGCTGTTTGGGTCGTCTCCTTCCATTTTTTCAAATAACGTAATGCCCAAGCCTTCGCTTTTGAAACTGCCTGCACAATTCAAAGGTTGTTCAAGAGATACATAGTGAGTAATTTCTTCTATTGATAATTCGTTAAAGTAGACATGATAGCTGTCCACAGCGAGTTCTTTTTGGCCAGTGTTTGTATTTAATACACATAGGCTTGTCAGAAAGGTAACTTTTCTTCCGCTGAACTCAAGCAGTTGTTTAATCGCATTTTCAGTTGTGTGTGGTTTGCCTAAAATTTTATCATCCAAAAGAGCTACTTGATCGGATGCAATGATCATCGCATCAGTTGTTATTTTGTTGTGGACTGCATTGGCTTTTTCTATTGCCAGTCGAGAGACGTAATCATGCACAGGCTCATTGCTTTTTTGAGTCTCGTCTATTGACGGTGCTATGCATTGGAAATCCAGTTTTAACTTATTTAATAGGTCTTTTCTGTAACTAGAGGATGAGGCTAAAATAAGAGGGTATGTCACGATATTTGTCTCTTTTGTAGGTTGCATTGCTTTAAAGATGAACAATTTACACTTTAATTTTGAAAAAACCATAAAAAAAGTGAATTTCAAACAATCATTCTTTGACAATAGTGGCACATGTCAATATTATTTGCCGCCATGTTGAATGACTCTTTACCTAAATATTTTGACCCTCGAAAAGAAGCCAATCATGAGCTATCTATTAGTGGGACCTTGCCTCTTAACCAGCTTAAGGAGCTTTGTGCTGCCTTGGTGTCGGATGTTGGGGAGGTTGTTGTTCACCTGAACTTTAAAGTTGACGAAGATCGGCGCTATATTGCGATGGGCAACCTAAAAGCACAGGTTCAAGTTATCTGTCAAAGATGTCTTGGTCCGGTGACATATGATTTAGATGTTGATTTGAGCTTAGCCTTTGTTTATGACGAAGACCATGCGAAAAAAATACCTGAAGAATATGATCCAGTTGTCATGACCAATGGAGAGGTGGTTCTATCGAAACTGGTAGAGGAAGAGTTACTTCTTGCTTTACCTATAGTCGCTTATCATGAAGAAAGTGGTTGCAACCCAGCAGCTTTAAAGTACGCATCGTCTACCGATGACGCAGAGGATGAGGTAATTAAACCTAATCCATTTAGTATTTTGGCAGAATTAAAAGCCAAGTAAGTTAGGAGCTCCAAAATGGCAGTACAAAAAAGTAAAGTGACTCGTTCACGTCGCGGCCAACGTCGTTCACATGATGCATTGACTGGACCAACTTTATCTGTAGAACAATCTACAGGTGAGATCCACCGTCGTCACCATGTATCAGCAGATGGTTTTTATCGTGGTCGTCAAGTTGTCACCCCTAAAGGTGAATAACTAAGATACCCCATATGATTAGGGTAGCTGTTGACGCTATGGGCGGGGACTTAGGTCCCCGCATTGCTTTTGAAAGTGCTTTCAAGGTGCTTCAAAAATACGATGATGTGGATATTTTTATCTACTATCACAATTCCTTTTCTCCAGATTCCTGTTTTTTACACCATCCGCGCCTTAATACCATTCCTTGTACTGATTATATTATTCAAACTGACTCAGTTGATAGAGCCTTGTTTCGACGTAAAGAAACAACCTTATATAAGGCATTAGAAAGTCTTTCTGTTAAAACCGTTGATGTGGTTGTTACTTTGGGTAATACCGGGGTTATGGTTGCGTTATCGCGTTTTATTCTTGGGTTAATTCGCCCCAAATTATACCCAGCTCTTATTCGTGAGTTGGGAAGTTCTCCTCTTCGTTGTTTAGTTGATTTAGGTGCAAACGTTCATTGCCAAGCAAGTATGTTAAAAGGTTTTGCTTTGCTTGGGTCTGCTTATATTGAATCTAAAAGTGATTTGGTAGCTAAAGTAGGGTTGTTGAATGTAGGTGTTGAATCGAGTAAAGGCAGCTCAGTTATTCGAGAAGCCGATCAAGTTTTAAGTGAAAATAAGTGGCCTATTTATGCTGGTTATGCTGAAGGTGACGAAATTTTCACAGGGGATAAAAACGTTATTGTATGTGATGGAATGGTTGGGAATGCCGTTCTAAAGGCGTCTGAAGGGCTATTGTCCTTTATTAACAAAAAGCTTAATGCTTCTGATGACAAGCAAATTATTAACGCATTATTTCAGAATGGACGTCATCATGGTGCGTGCTTAATTGGTGTGAATGGAAATGTTGTGAAAGGGCATGGCGGATCGGATGAGATTGCGCTAACCGGGGCCATTAAGTATGGTATTGATGTGGCAGAAAATAATTTGTGCGAAAAAATTTCTGCCAAGATTAAAAGAGAGGTTGTTTGATGAATTCTACATTAGCGTTTGTGTTTCCAGGTCAAGGTTCTCAACAGTTGGGAATGTTGGCTGATATTGCCGCAGAGCATGAAGTTATTCTTTCGACGTTTAAAGAAGCGTCTGATGTTTTAGGTTATGACTTATGGAATCTGGTTCAAAACGATGCTGAGTTATTGTCTCAAACAGACAAAACTCAACCGGCGTTATTGACGGCAAGTGTCGCGTTATGGCGTTTATGGCAAGAGCAGGAAGGTGTAATGCCTGAATATGTTGCTGGGCACAGTCTTGGTGAATACTCTGCTTTAGTATGTGCAGGTGTGTTGTCGTTTAAAGATGCGGTGAATCTTGTTCGCCTGCGTGGTGAATACATGCAGCAAGCCGTTCCTGCTGGAAAAGGTGCAATGGCGGCAATCATAGGTTTGGATGATGCTAAAGTCGTGGAAGTGTGTGCGGCGATTGATGGTGTTGTTAGTGCTGTTAACTTTAACTCACCAGGGCAGGTTGTTATTGCTGGTGAAACTGAGAGCGTCAACCTTGCAATGGCTGCTATGAAGGAAGCTGGCGCAAAACGAGCTTTGCCATTACCTGTTAGCGTACCATCACATTGTGAATTAATGTTGCCTGCTGGAGAAAAACTGGCGGCAGAATTAGACAGCATTGAGTTTAACGCCCCTTTATGTAAATTAGTTCAAAATGTTACTGCCGAAGCGGTGTCTGATCCAGTAATGTTGAAAAAGAATTTAGTGTCACAATTGAGTGAGCCTGTATTGTGGACGCAATCCGTCTTGTTGATGGCAGATTTAGGTGTAACACAGACTATTGAGTGTGGGCCGGGTAAAGTATTGAGTGGCTTAAATAAACGTATTGTTAAAGGTTTGGACGCAGCGAGTATCGGTGACCTTGGTGGTCTTGCTGCTGTGTTAGAAAAAAATAATGCTTAAAATCAAAGCATCATTGTAGAATATTTATAAACGGAGACAAGTATGAGTCTTGACGGCAAAGTCGCTCTAGTAACTGGAGCAACACGTGGCATCGGTAAGGCAATTGCTCAACAGCTTTCTTCTCAAGGAGCTGTTGTTATTGGTACTGCAACAAGTGAATCTGGTGCACAAAGCATTACAGATTACCTTGGAGAAATGGGTAATTCTGGTAAAGGTTATGTTTTAGATGTAGCTTCTTCCGAATCGGTTGATGCTGTTATTAAGCAGATTGCCGCTGATTTCGGTGCGCCAACTGTATTGGTTAATAATGCAGGCATTACCCGTGATAATTTAATGTTAAGAATGAAAGAAGACGAGTGGAGTCAGGTTCTTAATACAAACTTAACGTCTGTTTTTCGTGTGACAAAAGCTTGCATGAGAGGCATGACTAAAGCAAAATTTGGTCGTATCATTTCAATTAGCTCTGTTGTTGGGTCTATGGGGAATGCTGGACAGGCAAACTATTCGGCTGCAAAAGCAGGCTTAGAAGGGTTTAGTCGTTCTTTAGCCGCAGAAATTGCTTCTCGTGGGATTACTGTCAACTGTGTTGCCCCTGGTTTCATTGAGACGGATATGACAAAAGATTTGCCAGAAGAGCATAAAGCTAAATTGGTAGATAAAGTGCCTGCATCTCGTTTAGGGCAACCACAAGAAATCGCTTCAGCTGTTGCCTTTTTAGCATCTGAAGGTGCAGCGTACATAACTGGTGAAACCTTGCATGTTAATGGTGGCATGTATATGGCGTAATTTGGGTTGAATTTTGTTTAAAGATCAACGAAAATACACCACTGGTTCATTGAGAAAAATCTTTTAAAGAATTTAAACAATTAATCATGCTCAATTGAGCTTTATAATGATAATAGTAGGAACTTCTAATGAGTAATACTGAAGAACGCGTAAAAAAAATCGTTTGTGAACAACTTGGAGTTAAAGAAGAAGAAGTAGTTTTAACTGCATCTTTTGTTGATGATCTAGGTGCCGATTCTCTTGATACAGTTGAATTAGTAATGGCTTTGGAAGAGGAATTTGAAACTGAAATTCCAGATGAAGAAGCTGAAAAAATCACTACAGTTAAAGCAGCAGTTGACTACATCAACGCTAACTTGTAATTTATAGTGAAATAAGTTTTTGGAAAAGCCGCTTGTAATCTTTACAGCGGCTTTTCTTATTTATATAAGATCGAACATAATTGCGTGTTTAGGAGAAAAATATGTCACGTCGTCGGGTTGTTGTCACAGGCATGGGAATGGTGACGCCTCTTGGCAATAATGTTAAAGAGACTTGGGACAATGTGCTTGAAGGAAAAAGCGGTGTTTCGGATATAGTCGCTTTTGACGCGCTTCAATTCTCTACTCGTTTTGCTGCGCAGGTATCTAACTTTGATCCTTCTATTTACATGACTGCAAAAGAGTCAAGAAAAATGGATCTTTTTATTCAGTATGGGGTTGCGGCGGCTGTTCAGGCGCTAGAAGACGCTGAAGTGAATGAAAATACGGTTGACTTGGAGCGTATAGGTTGTGCCATTGGCTCTGGAATTGGCGGTTTACCAATGATAGAGAAAAATGTTGGGCTGCTACAAGAGTCTGGCCCAAAGAGAATTTCTCCATTTTTTGTTCCTGGGGCCATTATTAATATGATCTCAGGCCACATAGCAATACGATTTGGTTTTAAAGGCCCCAATATTTCTATTGTTACAGCGTGTACTACTGGTACGCACAATATTGGCATGGCTGGGCGTATGATTGCTTATGGTGATGCCGATGTAATGGTTGCTGGAGGCTCAGAAATGGCCATAACGCCTCTAGGTATTGGCGGGTTTGGTGCAGCTAGAGCGCTTTCAACAAGAAATGATGATCCTAAAACTGCCAGTCGTCCGTGGGACAAAAACCGTGATGGTTTTGTGATGGGTGACGGTGCTGGGATATTAGTACTTGAAGAGTACGAACACGCTAAAGCGCGTGGCGCTAAAATTTATGCCGAGCTAAGCGGTTTTGGCATGAGTGATGATGCTTTTCATATGACGGCACCACCAGAATCTGGTGTTGGTGCATTATCTGCCATGAAATCAGCATTAAAAGATGCAGGAATAGATCCTGTGGATATTGATTACATAAATGCTCATGGTACATCAACAATGGCTGGAGATTTAGCCGAAAGTAACGCGGTAAAAGCCTTAATGGGAGCCGATGCTTCTGATGTGGCCATCAGTTCAACTAAATCTATGATGGGACACTTACTGGGTGCAGCTGGTGCTGTCGAGTCTATTTTCTCTATTTTGTCTATTAGAGATCAATTAGCGCCACCAACGATTAACTTAGAAGAGCCTAGTGAGGGCTGTGATTTAAACTTTGTACCACTCACTCCACAAAAAAGAAAAATTGAGACCGTATTAAATAATTCTTTTGGTTTCGGTGGAACGAACGGTACGCTCGTATTCACGAAGACTTAATGATTGGCATAATTTGTAAATAAAACAAATTATGCCAATTTAATTTAATGGGTTGTTGAGCCGCTTGTCTGACTTTTTTCACGTAAGGTTGTGATTAGGTTGGCAATGTCGTAATCTTTGCCATTTTGTTCATATTCGTAAGCAATTTCTTCGAAATTTTGGTACAAGTCCAATTCCTCATCGCCTAAGAAATGGAGGCATTCTCCGCCTACGAACCATAGAAGCTCCCTTCTAATAAGGGTCGTGAGGTTAGGATAGCAACGGATTAACCTTGCTAATAATTCTTGAGCATTGAATAAATAGTCGGCAGAGAGTGACTCTGCTTCTTTCAATAATTCTTGCCATTTTTGTAAAAAATCGGCCTCTTCTTCTGCAAGAGGTTCTACATCAAATGGGGCGTGCTCAAGCATTCTTTTTTTGAGTTCAGTGAATGATTCTAAAATATATTGGGTGCGTAAGTTCACTAAAAAAAACCTGTTTAATTATTAATGGATAACTGGGCTATTTGCCTGCTGAGATAGATTATGACACATGCAATAGAAATAAGTGATCTTAAAAAGCGTTATGAAGGAGGATTTGAGGCGCTAAAGGGAATTAATTTGAGTGTGAAAAAGGGTGACTTTTTTGCTCTTTTAGGGCCGAACGGCGCAGGAAAGTCCACTACAATTGGCATCTTATGTTCTCTAGTAAATAAAACTGGAGGTAAAGTATCTATCTTTGGGGTAGATATTGACAAAGATTTCGCGCTGGCGAAAAAATATTTGGGTGTTGTTCCACAAGAGTTTAATTTTAATGTTTTTGAAACTGTACTGAATATCGTTGTGACTCAGGCAGGTTTTTATGGCATAGATCGAATCGTTGCAACAGAACGGGCTGAGAAATATTTAAAGTTATTGGATCTTTGGGATAAAAAAGACACTCAATCTAGAATGTTATCGGGTGGTATGAAAAGGCGACTAATGATTGCCAGAGCCTTGATACATGAGCCTCAAGTATTGATTTTAGATGAGCCTACAGCAGGCGTAGACATTGAACTACGTCGATCTATGTGGGAGTTTATTAAAAAGCTTAACGAACAGGGCACAACGATAATTCTAACAACGCATTATTTAGAAGAAGCGGAGCAACTGTGCCGTAATATTGCCATCATTAATAGAGGGGAGATTGTTGAGAATACCAGTGTTAAGTCACTTTTAAAGACATTGAGTATGGAAACTTTTATTTTTGATCTTGAGACTAAGGTAACACCGTCTTTTGTTATTGAGGATTATCCTACCCGTATGCTTAATGAAGGCCACTCTTTTGAAGTAGAAGTATCTAAAGGGCAGTCATTAAATTCTATTTTTTCTTTTTTATCTGAGCAAGGCATAAAAGTTCTTAGTATGAGAAATAAGGCCAATCGCCTTGAAGAGTTATTTGTAAAATTAATAAAGGATAAAGAATGAAACAGTCAGAACTTCTCATTGCATTTCTCACTATTATTCGCAGAGAAATTCGTCGGTTTATGCGTATTTGGCCACAAACTTTACTGCCGCCAGCAATTACGATGACCTTGTATTTCGCTATTTTTGGTAACCTGATTGGTGAACGAATTGGTGAAATGGGTGGGTTTAGTTATATGGAGTATATTGTTCCTGGCTTGATTATGATGTCAGTTATAACGAATTCCTATGCTAATGTGTCAGCATCTTTTTATTCCGCTAAATTTCAGCACAATGTACAAGAGTTATTAGTATCACCAACGCCAAACTGGATTATTTTAACAGGATACGTGTTGGGTGGTGTTGTGCGTGGTTTACTTGTGGGCTTGATAGTGACGCTGTTGTCATTGTTTTTTACTAAACTGCAAGTTGAAAATCTCTTTGTTACAGTTTTGGTTGTGTTTCTAACCGCGGTCTTGTTTTCTCTTGGTGGCTTAGTCAATGGTATTTTTGCCAAAAGTTTTGATGATGTTTCTATTGTACCTACCTTCATTTTAACGCCTTTAACCTATCTTGGCGGTGTTTTTTACTCCATTAATTTGTTACCAGAGATATGGCAAAACCTATCTTTACTAAATCCTGTTTTATATATGGTTAACGCATTTCGTTTTGGAATTCTTGGTGTTTCTGATATTAATGTTGCGTGGGCTATTTTTATCATTGTGTCATTCATTGTGGCACTATTCACTTACGGTTTATATTTGTTGAATCGTGGTCAAGGCATTCGAAATTGAGGTCAAATTAAATGGCAGTATTACCTTTAGGGCAGCAAACAGACTATGTTGCTCATTATGATGCGGACTTATTGTTCCCGATTCCAAGAGTCGATAAATGGTCTGAAATGGGTATAGAATCAGAAAAGCTTCCTTTCTATGGCGAAGATATTTGGAATGCCTATGAGGTCTCTTGGCTTGATAAGAAGGGCAAGCCAATTGTTGCGATTGCGGAATTTCGTTTTCCATGTGATTCACCTAATATTGTTGAGTCAAAGTCGTTTAAATTGTACTTAAACTCGTTCAATCAAACTCACTTTGATAGCCAAGGTGAAGTGATGGAAGTACTGAGTGCTGACTTAACGAAAGCAGCAGGAGCGGACGTTACCGTTATTATTCGTGATCTTGATGCTGTAGAGTCTCTAGTCGTTATCAAACCAGATTATTGTATTGATAGTCTTGATGTTGAAATTAATGCATACCACCCAGATGCTACATTATTGAAACTTGCAGAAGTAAACAGTGCGGTTGAAGATAGCTTAATTGAAGAAAGCCTAGTAAGTCATTTGTTAAAATCAAATTGTCCAGTAACCAGCCAACCTGATTGGGGTTCAGTGCATATTGAGTATAAAGGCAAGGCAATCGATCATGCCTCTTTGCTTAAATATGTTATCTCATTTAGAGAACATACGGACTTTCATGAGCAATGCGTTGAGCGCATGTTTATTGATATTATGCGTCAATGCCAGCCAGAATCTTTATTGGTTTCAGCCCGTTATGTTAGACGAGGGGGGTTAGACATTAACCCTTATCGTGCTTCTTATGAGGTAACGCTAACGAATGATCGTTTATCAAGGCAATAGCTATTAAGTTAATAGTTATTGTGTCAGTGGCAGTGTAGAGAAAAGAAAAAGATACTTTTTTCTACGCAAACCATGAGATATTTTGCTAAGTCCATGAAGTGTTACCGTGACTTAAAATGATATCTAACCCTTAAGTCGGACAGAGAATGAGAAAGGTGTTTTTATGAGCAGTGATATTATTCGAGCAATGCGCACACGTGCTTCGCAGAACCAACTGTCAGGGCAGGGGCCAACAAAAGCGCAATGGTTTGATGTTTTGGATGCTGCTAGTAGGGCGGCGGATCATGGTGGCATTAAGCCGTGGCGTTTTCGTATTTTTGAAGGCGATGCCAGAGAGCAGTTAGGAGAGTGTTATTGGCAGTTTGCCAAATCCGAAGTGAATGAACTTCCAGAAAGTAAGAGAGAAAGTTTTATAAAAAAAGCGTTGCGTGCACCCTCAGTATTAATGGCTTATGCAAGTTTAGAAGATCATCCTAAAGTACCAGAAATAGAGCAAACAATGGCGGTCGCTGCATCTTGTCAGCAAGTTTTACTGGGATTGGAGTCTTTGGGCTACGGTGCCATATGGCGTACAGGTCCAGTTGCTCATAGCGAGTTAACTAAATCCGTGCTTGGCCTGCAAGAGAATGATCAGGTTGTAGGTTTTATCTATGTTGGTCAAACCACTGAAGAAAAACCTTACGTGGAAGATACGGGTATTCAATCAAGAGTATCTTGGGCGTAATACATAAAAAGAACCATTATTAATAATAAAGTGCTTGCATTTCAATTACTTCGTAATTATTATACGCGCACTCTTTATTGAGTAGGCCGTACTGGTGAGCTGTCCGAGTGGCCGAAGGAGCACGCCTGGAAAGCGTGTATGTCGAAAGGCATCAAGAGTTCGAATCTCTTGCTCACCGCCAAATTCTAAAAAAGACGTCTTAGGACGTTTTTTTTCGTCTGTTGTTTACAGATTTAACCTTACTAAAAGCATAGTCACTAGCCATTAAGTACCTCTCTTTTGGATCCGCTTTATTAGGTTAGCATAGGCTACAGACGATCATTTCCTTACGATAACCTGAGTCAATTTTTCCTGAGCTTCTTTAAGAACAAGCTGGCTAACTTCACTGATAGTAGAGGATGCTAATTCCCATGTTTTCCAAAATAGTTCAACTTGATAGACATGGGGATCAAAAATAATTAGAGAGTTGCTAATAGATAATTCTTCTACTAAAAAACGGGGTAGTGGTGCCCAACCAATATCTTTCTTTACCATTTCTAATATTCCTTTTGAACTGGGCATAAAATGTCGTTTTACATCTTCGGGTAATAGGCCGTATTTTTGCAAAAAAGAATCACCTGAATAATCTTCATGGGAAAAGTAAATTACAGGAGCAATTAATAATTTATCTTTAGTCACCCCAGATTTAAAATGTTTTTCATAAAACGCATGAGAACAGACGGGAATGTATTCTAATGCGCCTAAACTTTGACTTTTACATCCCGGGATAGAGGTTTTTTTTGCTGTAACTGCAGCAATAACGCTCCCGCTTTTCAGTAGCTGTTGAGTTGCATCTTTACTAGTGGTTTTAATGTCCAGTAAAAGGTCAGTTCTTTCTCCTATTTTAATTGCAGCATCTAGAAACCAAGAAATTATCGAATCGTAATTCACAGCGATTGACAGAGTTGTACTACTATCATTTTTCCCTTTTTTTACCTGCCTCATTACCTCTTCTTGTAATAGAGAAATTTTACGAGCAAAAAGCATAATGCTTTCTCCCGTTTTTGTTAATTTTGGCGGGTTGCTTCGAATAAGAATAGGGCTACCAATTTGATTTTCAAGAGATTTTATTCTTTGAGATACAGCTCCAGTTGTAATAAACAACCTCTGTGACGCCGCCTCGAAACTCCCTTCATCAATAACAGCGATCAAGGTGTAAAGCTCTTGGTGATTAAGCATAGTTATAACCTTATCTTTAGATTTATTAAAGATTGTATAGTTTTTATAGTTTTATTAAAAATAATATTTTTATTAGTCTCTATTACGTCATATCAACAGCACCACTTTGCATTAGAGGCAGTTCATGATCGATAAAACACCAGCACTGATAATAGAAAATCTTCGCAAGAGCTACGGTAGTTTAGAAGTTTTAAAGGGCGTTGATCTGATAGCTAATCAGGGTGATGTTATCTCTTTGATAGGTGCTTCAGGTTCAGGGAAAAGCACTTTTCTACGTTGTCTTAACCTATTAGAAACGCCTTGCTCAGGGAGCATTTCAGTACACGGTGAAATGATAAAAATGGGGAAAGATCGCCATGGAGTTTACGGTCCTTCAGATATGAAACAGGTTGAACGAATTAGAAGTTGCTTGTCTATGGTGTTTCAAGGTTTTCATCTTTGGTCTCATATGACGATATTGGAAAACATTATTGAAGGTCCTATGCATGTTCTAGGCCACTCTAAAGCAGAAGCTGTCGAGCAGGCGAAAACCTTGCTGGATAAAGTAGGTATCTATGATCGGGCTGATTATTACCCCAACCACATGTCAGGTGGGCAGCAACAACGTGCTGCCATTGCTCGTGCACTGGCGATGAATCCTAAAGTGATTCTTTTTGATGAACCAACTTCAGCACTTGATCCAGAGCTCGTCGATGAAGTCTTAACAGTAATGAGAACATTGGCAGAAGAAGGTCGAACTATGATTGTGGTGACGCATGAAATGGCTTTTGCGCGAGATGTGTCAACTAAAACAATTTTTCTTCATAAAGGATGTATTGAAGAAGAAGGTGTGTCGAAAGAAATGTTTCAAAACCCAAAATCTGAGCGATTCAGTCAATTTCTTAATAGTGCAAGAAACTAGCTTACATATAGTCGTGAAAAGAATCTAAACCCATAAAAGCAACTAAAAAATATAGGAACGTAATACTATGATTAGAACAATAATTTTATCAACAGTAGCCATTATGCTGCCACTAACAAACCTAGCAGCTAGTGAATCAGAGGTACTAAGAGTCGCTGTTGAAGGTGCCTATCCACCTTTTTCTGAAAAAGCACCTTCAGGTGAAATAATTGGTTTTGATGTCGATATTGCCTTCGCATTATGTGAAGAATTACAACGCGAGTGTGTCATTGTTGAACAGAATTGGGATGGGATGATTCCTGGATTACTGGCGAGAAAATACGACGCTATTATAGCCTCAATGACAATTACGAAGGAGCGTCAAAAGAAGATAGACTTTTCTGAGAAATACTACTCAACACCTGGAAAGTTTGTCTCATTAAGTAACGCTTTTCAGAATGATTTGCCAACCTCATTAGCTGGAAAAATTATTGGGGTTCAGTCCTCAACGGCCCACGCAGATTATCTTAAATCAAAGTATAAGCAATCTACCATTCGTGAATATGGCTCTCAGGAAGAAGTATATCTAGATCTTACAGCTGGACGCCTTGATGCAATACTTGCTGATGCTTTAGCTCTTAATAGTGGTTTTTTGAGTACGGAAAATGGGAAAAAATATTCTTTCTTCGGTAAAGAGCACACGGATGCTCGGTTCTTTGACGAGGGCCTAGGCATTGGTGTACGTAAGAATGATGAGTTGAAAGATCAATTTACTGCTGCGATTAAGTCAATTCGAGCTAATGGGATTTATCAAAAAATTAACGCTAAGTATTTTGATGTAGATATTTATGGTGAGTAAAGCATCAGCATCCTAAAACTTAAGATCGGTAGCGTTAACGAACATAATGTGGTCAAAAACGTTTTGATTTTGACCATTATTTACTGAAAGGGTATGCAATTAATGATTGATAATTTAAACGTTTATGATGAAGAAATGGTTCTTAAAAGTATTGATAAGACACAAGTAAAGCGTGTTTTGTTAAAAGCATTTGAAGGTTTGTCTAATTCTTCAACAGTACAGCCTAATCAAACTCTAAGTGTTTTTCCAAAAGGTGCTGGAGATTGCATTTTCTATCCCGGTGTCATCCATGATTTAGATCTTATTGGCGTTAAGCTTTCACCCTATATTAATGCGTTAACTGAAGCTGGTAAAAGCCCAGTGACAGCATATACATTGCTTATGTCAGCTACAACAGGGCAACCAACATTGTTGTGTGATTCGTACGCTTTAACGACATTACGTACTGCGGCAACGACGGCACTAGCATTGGAGTATTTGACGCCCCCAGACGCAAAGACACTGTGTGTGATTGGTACAGGAAATGTGGCAAAGGAGCATCTTTCTTATGTCATTGAGCAGCATGATTGGCAAGAGATTATTGTTTGGTCACTATCACTCTCATTAGATAAGGCTAAAGCTGAGGACTTTGCACAAATCTGTCAGCGAAGAGGTGTCACTCTTACCGTTGCTGAGTCGGCTCAAATGGCCGTAACGAAAGCAGATGTTGTAATGCTATGTACTTCATCAGGCACCCCAGTTATTGAAACCCAATGGCTAAAGGATACAGCGGTTGTGACTTCAATTAGTACTAATGTTCCAAAGGCGCATGAAATCTCACCGGCTGAACTTAATCAGTTTTCTGTTTTTTGTGATTATGAGCTTACGGCACCTGCTACTGCGGGAGAAATGATTATCGCAATAGAGGATGGTGCGTGGAGTAAAGATAAACTTAAAGGCGATTTAAAAGACTTGATAGTTGGAAAGGTCGAGAGACCGACTACAGGGAAAGTGTTTTTTCGATCAACGGGCTTAGGATTGGAAGATCTTGCTATTGCTAGTTTATTAATTTGATTTAAAAAGCTAAATCGTTATCAAAAATATTGCACAACGTGACTGAGTAAGAATTGAAGATAGAGTGAGCTAAATCATCGTTTATTCTATGAATCAAAGAATTGCTTAGAAAATACTATAAGAAATAATGGTAATTGATATGAAAATCGATAAAGAAAGTATTAAGCAGCTTCGTGAATTATCACAATGGCCGAGAGCTGAATTAGCTCAGCTACCTACACCTATGCACCGGCTGACGAACTTTGCCTCTCAAATTGGCGGTGATCTTGATTTGTGGGTTAAACGCGATGATTTAACTGGGTTAGCCGGAGGTGGTAATAAAACACGTAAGCTAGAATTTTTGATCAGTGATGCCATAGACAAAAAGCATGATGTATTGGTAACGGTTGGAGCAATTCAATCGAACCATACTCGTCAAACAGCGGCAGCCGCTGCAAAGCTTGGTATGAAATGCGCGCTAATGCATGCAGGTTGGACAGAAGACGGAGGCCCATTTTATCGTGAAGCAGGTAATATTCTTTACAGCAATTTGATGGGAGCAGATCTTTATGAAAACACCACAAAACGTCCTATCGAAGATGAGACTCCACTGAATGAGATGGTAGATTATTTAACAGCAGAAGGACATAAACCTTATCTTATTCCTGGTGGCGCATCAGATCATCCATTGGGAGGATTAGGTTACGTTATTTGTGCGGCTGAAATTGTTGAGCAAGCTGCATTAGAAGGCAAACAGTATGATTATGTTGTTCATTGCACTGGCAGTGGTAGTACTCAAGCGGGACTATTAGCGGGTTTTGCAGCGCTTAATGTAAAGACAAAAGTAGTTGGCATTCCGGATGATGATGAAACGCAAATCAAAAAAGAGCGTGTTCATCGTATTGCAAACGATACCTTAACGCTGCTTGGCAAAGATGCTCAGGTTCTATTGGATGATGTTGAAATACTTGTAGGTGATAGTGGCGTTTATGGTGTGTCGGATAAAGATACGTTTGATGCTATAAAACTGTTTGCTAAAAGTGAAGGCCTTATTGCGGACCCGGTGTACGAAGGTAAAGCGGTTCGCGGCTTAATGAATCTAGCGAAAAACGGCTATTTTGAAAAAGGCAGTAAAGTTTTATTAATGCACTTAGGGGGAGAGCCTGCTACCCATGGATACGCAAATCAATATGGAGCAATTCATTTCAAATCTGTTCCCGAGCTAGAAATTACTTAATTATCTAGGTTGATCAAATAGTCGGTAATTTAATACTGATTTATTCTCAGAAAGAAGAAAATAGAGGTTTTTCTTCTTTCTCTTACTCCTTAAGTTTCTATTAAAAAGAGAAGGCAATGGAACAGATTTGGGAATTTAGAATAATACTATTGCAAGGTATAGGTTTGACTGTTCTAGTGTCGATCTTATCTCTATTGCTATCCGTTATATTAGGTCTTTTAGGTGCTTGGGGGAAATTAAGTAAGAGCCGATTGGCCAATAAAATATCAAACAGTTATACCACCATAGTAAGGGGTATTCCTGATCTCGTGCTAATGCTACTTTTATTTTATGGTGGTCAGCAAGCCCTTAACGAAATTGGTCACAATACAGGCTTGTGGGGATATATTGAAATCAATCAACTTACTGCTGGAATTCTGACGATAGGTTTGATTTTTGGAGCCTATTTGGAGCCTATATGACGGAAACCTTTCGAGGTGCCATTCTAGAAATACAGAGAGGGCAAATTGAAGCCGCGATTGCTTGCGGAATGCCAAGGCAATTAATTTTTCGGCGTATTATTTGGCCTCAAATGGTGGGGTTTGCGTTACCTAGTTTTACCAATAATTGGCTAGTATTAGTGAAAACGACTGCTCTTGTATCTGTACTAGGTTTACAAGAGTTAACTTATGTTTCAAAAGTTGTTGGTTTGAAATATCAAGCACCTTTTACTTTTTTAGTATTTGCTTTAATTGCGTATTTAGCACTCACTGCAATTTCTGAGTTAGGTCTTAAATGGCTAAGTAATAAATACAATGTTGTTACAAAGAGAGGTGTTTAATGGAAGGTATATCTTTACTTAACTGGGGGTTTATAAATTGGAATTTGCCACTGAATCATTTAGATCTATTTGTGGTTGGCATCTGGAATACGTTGGTACTTACGCTATTGCCTTTAACGGTTGGCTGGCTAATTTCAATTCCTTTTGCTCTTGCTCGTGCCAATAAACATCGTGTTTTTAACAAACCTATCTGGGCTTTTACCTACTTTTTTCGAGGCACACCTCTCTTAATTCAACTGTTCCTAATTTATTATGGCGCAGGTCAATTTGAAATTGTACGTGAAAGTGTATTTTGGGTGATTTTAAGATACCCTTGGTGGTGTGCATTCATTGCGTTTTCACTAAATAGTACGGCATACCAAACTGAAATTCTAAGAGGTGCAATTGAAACAACGCCTTTAGGAGATATTGAAGCGGCTAAGTCTGTTGGTATGTCGTCATTGAAGCGTATACGAAGGATTATTATTCCGTAAGCGTTCATTCTACGCCGTTATTCACCCTAATCCGTACACACTCTAAACTGGACTCTGTTTTTATCTCATAA
>CANLRQ010000004.1 GCA_947493575.1 uncultured Marinomonas sp. | reverse complement strand
TGAGCAAATCGTTCATTGCCCCAGTGTTCACCGGTGCGCTGAAAAAGCCATTGCATAGGATCAGACCCAAGGCGCTGTCTTGCTTTGGATATCCCGCTCTTAGCAAGTAATTGTTCAGATGATAGACCTTCAGAACAAATATTTAATCGTCTAGCCACTTCTTCAATCGGTTCGTCTCGAAACAGAGCCATGCCTAGCACTAACCAGAATACTTGATCTTCAGGTAAGCGCCGACGCCTGATGGTCGCTTTTGAAGAGAGGGTTAGTGCGGACTCAATCCACTCAACCGGTATGTTTTGAGTGAAGGTTGAATGATTAGAGAAAGAATGAAGTTCATCGATACTGAGTAGGAGCTGTTGTATAGACACAAAAAAAATCCGATTAAGAATGCTTAATCGGATTTTCTAGGGCTATTCAATTAAATTCAACCCTTAAGTGAACAGCATTAGGCGTCATTAGCCCCTTAATAGCCAACGTTTACTTGGATGAGTTTGACCAGAAAATGCGTCAACGAGGCCATCGAATCGTACGCTATGCGGACGATATCCTGATCTTGTGTCGTAGCCGAGCGGGTGCAGAGAATGCACGAGTACAGGCAACGATGATCTTGGAGAAACAACTCAAGCTAAAAGTGAATGAAGACAAGACCCATATCACGGACAGTCGTGAAGGTGTAAAGTTTTTAGGTGTGGAAATCGGAAGCCGATATACCCGAATTCAAGCTAAGAAACTGTACTCATTCAAACAAAAGCTCAAGCAGATGACGAAACGAAATGGTGGTAAACCGTTGAGTGAAGTGATCAAACGGTTGAATCCATTGTTAAGAGGGTTCAGTCAGTACTTCAAGGTTGCCAATGCGAACGGGGAGTTCAAGAGAATCGCACAATGGTTAAGGAGGCGACTGCGTAGCATCCAACTAAAATTATGGAAGAAACCCAAACGGCTGCATAGAAGACTCAAGCAACTGGGTTACAAACCGCCGTTTAACTATATCGCCATGGACAGTTGGAGGAATGCAGCGAGTCCGTTAGCCAGTCATGCAATGCCAAATAAATGGTTCGTTGAACAAGGTTTGGTCAATCTTGAAGAAGTAAGAACGGGGTATGTGTTCAGTGCTTATGCTGAATGGAAGTTTACATGAGCCGTATACGAGGTCCGTACGTACGGTTCTGTGAGAGGGATGAGGCGGCAACGCCTCACCCTACTCGATATGTCTGGGGTTTGGTGAAAAAGCGTCATCGCCAATGCTAGTGTGGCATTCGCCATGTGGCTCTTTATGAAAGGAACGAGGTCGTCGTCGGGCTTGTCGAGTTACTGAGCTTATTGAACCAGCATAATAGATAAGATTATAACGATCTAATAGGCTTTCAATGCCCTTGTTGGCAAGAAAGTCCATGTCACTCTGTAAATAGACATAGATTCTGTTGGGATTGAGTGTGGTTTTGCCTTCTGCTGCCCCCCAAATTAGGTTGCTATATTGATGATTGAGCATACCAATTAAGTTTGTGTCGGTTGCGATTTGCAGCTCTGGGGCTGTTAGGTTGGATGCTTGCAGCTCAGGTGGTTGATAGTCAGGGCGGAAAAAGTTAAAGACAGAAGGGGATTGAAGTGGCCCTTGGCCGTAGGTGTCAAATAAATTCCAAGTAAAATAATAATCTTCTAAAGTTTTAGCCGATAAATTACGCCATAATTGTATTGTTTTTAAAATAGGTTCTTTTAATTTCCCTTGATAATCCAATACTTGAGTAAAGTGGCGGGCTTCGTTATCTAAGTATATGGCTTTTATTACTGCGGCTAGGTCACCTCGAACCCCTTGACCGTTGTTGTTAAAGACTGCTGCTACTCTTTGCACATATAAGGGAGTAGGATTTGACGTAATTAAGCGTTTTATAAGCTGCTTACTGATAAATGGCCCCACATTAGGGTGATTAAAAAGATTATCGAGAGCAATGGTTAAGGATTCTTCTGGGCCGTACCCTTCAGGGATCTCTACACCGTTTAATAAGGTCTTTTGCTTGCTTGAATGATATTCGGGAAAGGCTTGCATTGGCTCAAGATAATTGCGACTTTTGCGTTTCCAGCTTTCGCTGTCTGCAAATGTCCAACCGGTAAACACTCTAGAAAAGCCTGTTATTTGTTGGTAGTCGTATGTAGGTATGGTATTACCATCGGCATCGAGTTTAGCAGTGCCATCTAGGTTTAATTCTTCAAGCCCAATGGTGAAGAGCTGCATAACTTCACGGGCATAATTTTCATCGGGTGAGATATTACGAGATTCGTCGGCTTTTTCATTCCCTAAATGACTTAGGTAGGTTCCCATTACAGGGGAGAGTGTGACTTCTTCTAATAAAGTTCGATAACTTCCAAAGGCATTTTTAATCAATAAATCGTAGTAGCCAACCATGGCTTCTGATTGAGATCGAAGACCATTATTGGCATCCGATACAACGAATATTTCACTGAGGGCAAAAGCCACTCTTTGACGTAATTGATCTTGGTTACGTAGTGAGGCTTTCCACCAAGCGTCAATGCGATTTATGTGTCTAAACGAATCTTCATTTGGGCTTTTAACTAAACGGCTTTTATGGAACTGAGGAGGCATGGATATCTGTTGTTCAAGCCATTCTACTTCACTCAATCCTGTTGCTTGTTGTATTTCGTTAAAGGTCGGGCCCATTGTTCCTTGATGCAGCAGGCGAGCTGCTTGAGGGGCGGTCATTGAATTGTTGGCTGTGAAACTAAATGTGTTGCTACTTTGTGCACCTTGGTTGTCGGTTGCTGTGACTTTAAAGCTGTATTGCACTGGATAAGCATTAGAGGATTTAGACAGATCTAATTGAATGCTATCGGCCTGGACTGGTGTTGAAAGAATACTGGGGCCGGCTGTTTGTTCCCATACAAGGCTGTCTATAGCACCGTCTTTATCACTTGCAGAAGCCACTAACTCAATGGTTTGATTTTTTGCAACGGCTGTTTCGGTATTATTGATACTTACTTTTGGAATAATGTTGCCATCAGACGTTGTGATATCTCCGCTGGTTTCGTCCCCAGAACTTCCACAGGCAAGCAAAAACGCAGAAAAGAAAGCTATCGAAAAATTTTTACTGTCCATGCTAAGCCATTGTAAGGTTTTTGATAGTAATGACTTTAGTACGGTTTAAGTTAGATGAATATGAGTATTTTAAAATCAGGGCTATATTTTCGATTTTTTACTGAAGGCTTTTATTATACTGAAAGGAGAGTTGAAGCCATTTTGTTTCTTTTAATGGCTTCTGTAATGACTTCTATTTAGGCATTTTAGAGTTGAAATTTTATTGAGGGAGAAAGATTTTTAGGCAAGCGCCGCCAAGTAAGCTGGATTTCTCTTTAGTGATATAACCATGAGTTTCTTTCATAGCGTGAGATTTTGCTGACAATTCACAAAAATAAAGACCAAGCCCGGTGTTTTTAGTGGCAAAAAGTTCGTCATTTTCTTTGCATAAAAAACCTGATCCGTCATCTTCAATGGTAATTACTAAAAATTCTTTCTTTATACTTGCCGTCAAAATAATGTCTTTTTTGGCAAAGCGAAATGCATTGTAGATGGAGGTAGTTACTGCGGATGTAATGAGTCTCTCATCAAAAACTGCTACAAGGTCGTCATCGCATTTAAAGCTTAATGATAGGCCTTTAGATGTTGCAGAGCCCTCAAGAGCAAAGACTTGATCGTCTAAGAATTCTGAAACGCTGATTGAATCATAAAGAAGGTTGTAAACATTCGTTGAAAGATTATATAAGTAGAGGTATTCAACCCATTCATCATTTAATTGTTTTAATGATTCTTCAATAGTATCAATGGTTTTATCAACGTCTGTGTTCATTTCCTTATGGTTTTTAATGCTATGAGTATGATATAGCAAGGTGCCAATGCGGTTTTTACTTTCATGGATGGCGCTGGCTAAAATGGTACTAATGTCTACTTCATTCATTTTAACTATCCCTCTATATCTAACGTTACTTTATGTTGTTCAGAAGGTTTGTTTGCTAACCCTTCTTCGTAGTCAGCTTGCCATAAAGAGAGGGCTTCTGCGGCATTCTTCTTATCATCTTGATTTAAATAAAATTGCACTTGGATTTCGTGAATCGATGTGCACACAGCAACATCTTCCAACTGGAATGGCTCGACTTTTTTAAGAGTGCTTTTGAAGTTGTCTTTTTGGCGTGGCATTAAACTTTCTTGAGATGCTAAACCAACAATAGAACGTAAATGGTTTAAATAAATTTCGGGGGAATTAAAACAAGAATGTTTTGCTAAAAAAACGGCTCTTCTAAAAGACATTTCAGCAAGGAAGTAGTCTTTTAAATTTAAACTGAGCTTTCCTAATTCAATTTGTCTGAGTATGCTTTTTGGTGATCTTTCAATGGCATCAATAAGTACCGTTTTTGCTTCATCATGCCTGTTTTGGGCTATTAAGCATTTGGCTAGCCAGTCATAGGCATTAACAAAGAACTTATTGTCTAACATCAATTGTTTGAATTTTTTTTCAGCAGAATCGTATTCTTTCATTAAGAAAAGCGTTTTTGCTAAACCAAATAAAGCCCACGGCATTTTTTGTCTTTCAAGAGAGCCTTTATAGATTTTTTTTGCATCAGTAAATTTGTTTAAATTAATATAGCATTCCCCAATAATGCGATTACATTTGCCTTCTAAATAGGGGTGCTTTTTAATCACTTCATGGCATTCGTTTATAGCTTTAGAGAAGTCTTTTTCGTCTAGCGCGAGATTAATTGATCTTAGTATTTCTTTGTTTTCTACAAGTTTTAATAATCTTCGTTGAAGTAGCGCTTGGGAGAATGGCTTAGTTATGTAGCCATCTGGTTGATATTCAACGGCTCCCATAACCATTTCGATTGATGTTTCTGCCGTTACCATGAGGTAAGTAGACGTGTTAGGAATTAACTCGGAATTACGAACTTCTTCAAGTAATTGTTGGCCATCTTTGCCGTTCCCAAGATTATAATCCGATAAAATAAGGTCATATGACTTGGTTCGCAGAAGCTCAATGGCTGACTCTGCTTTCATGGCGATGTCTATGGATTTAAAACCAAAATCCGTCAGCATCTTCTTTTGTAGGATTCTGGCTTCTGCCATATCTTCAATTAAAATGGCCTTTTTTTTGGAGAAAT
Source organism: uncultured Marinomonas sp. (assembly GCA_947493575.1). Taxonomy (GTDB): domain Bacteria; phylum Pseudomonadota; class Gammaproteobacteria; order Pseudomonadales; family Marinomonadaceae; genus Marinomonas. Next base: position 193,671 of record CANLRQ010000004.1, on the reverse strand, counting down.
CAATCATAGACGATACTTCTTTAATGTTAGTAGCCGAATTCTTGAGATAATTGAGCTGTCATTATTTCATCTTCTTCGGAGTCTTTTTGTGGGATAGCATAATTCCCGCTTGCCCACTCTCCAAGGTCTATTAATTTGCATCGGTCACTGCAAAAGGGTCTAGAAAGGTTGCTTGCTGACCAGATGGATTTTTTCTGGCATGTTGGGCAAGCAACGTAGGTTTTTTGTTGGATGCTATTCATTAATACTTTTCAAAATTTGTTGATGTAATACATAGACTTTATCACCCAATTCATCCACATTACCAGTATTTTCAATAACATATTTGGCTTTTTCAAGGCGTTGTTGGTTAGTTATTTGCGTTTTAATTATTTTTAATGCGTCTTCTTTCGTGGATTTGTCTCTAAAGCAAACTCTTTCTATTTGTAAATCTTGAGGTACTGAAATAGCGATAACCGCATTGCAAATAGTGTCTTGTTGGGTCTCGAATAGAAGAGGGTGAACAAGCAAACAATATTTAGAGGTAGATTGATTTAGTTTATGCATTGCGGTTGATCTAATTATAGGATGAGACATAGATTCTAACCATTTTTTCTCCTCTAAGTCGTTAAATATAATGTTTCTTAATGTTGCTCGATTTAATGAATTGTCCTCATTTAATATGGATGCACCATATCTATGGTGAATTGCTTGTAATAGCTCTGTTCCAGGCAGTACAACTTCTCTTGCAATATCATCAACGTCAATGTAGTTGATGTCGAGTTTTTTAAATAAATTGGCAATGGTAGATTTTCCACTACCAATACCACCAGTTAAACCAATGATTGTTTGTGTCATAAGAATGGATACCAAAAGTAAAAATAGGAAGCAATGCACAAATATGGCCCAAAGGCCGTCTGCCTGTTTCTATGAAATAAGAAAGCAATTAACCCTAATACACTTGCTAAGAACAGAATATATGAAATGGCTCCAACACCAAGCCATGCTCCAATTCCTGCGAGTAATTTGGCATCTCCCAAGCCAATGATTTCAATTTTTTTAATGTTTAGATAGATTAGTCGAATTAGGTAGATTCCTCCATAACCAAATAATAAGCCGTAAACAGACAAGGTAACAGATGATTCAGATTGGAGGGCTAAGATAAGTGAGAAGAAAATAAGTAGCCCATTTAACTCGTCCGGTATCCATTGATGTTGGAAATCAAAGAGAGAGATGCAGAGTAAGCAGCAAAATATTAAGCTTGTCAGTATTGTGTAGGTGAGAGAAACCTCTAAAAATAATAAGGGTAAGCACATTGTTAGGGTGATTAATTCAAGAATTAGATAGGTTCGTCCAATCGGTTTTTTACAATGTCTGCATTTGCCGGAGAGAAAAAGGTAGCTAAAAACTGGAAGTAAATCCAATATTGATAATGTGTTATGGCATTGAGGGCATTGCGACCTACCGTGAGTGAAGGATAAGGGAGGTGTTTCATTAAAATCCAACTCTAAAATGTCATGGGCTTCTTTTTTCCAATGAAACTCACACCATGTTGGCCATCTAAAAAGAAACGCGCTGATTAAACTTCCAATGCATAACAAAAAAATTGAGAATAAAGCGATAAAGAGAACATCGTTTGGCATTTAGTAAGGTTCCATTAGAGGGCTGTAGATATTGAGTAAAACTCTTGCTACAAAAAAGCCAGCGATCAATAGAGAGAGTGTTGGTGCCGTTTTATTAAGTATTGATAGTATATATAACCAGCGCTTTTTTTGAAGAGCGGATGCTAACAATAATGCCCTATCAATATTGCCATGTTTGTTGGAGTTAACTAACGCTAGGTAAGACTCACCTAAAAACCAGCTTCGAGGGAAGCTTTCCGTATATCCAAACCCTAATTTAAGCTTATGATAAGTGATAAAAAGTTGTTTTTTTTGATGTTTGTTTTGTGTTGAATTGGCAATGTTCTTAATGCTGTTTTGCAGTGATTCTCCCGATTTGAGAGACGAAGAAAGAAGCTCAAAAAAATTGTAATACCTCAAAGAAGAGGAAAATCGTTCAAGGAAATAAACGGTTTTACCTGTAAGTGTTTGTTGAATAATAACGCCTTGAATTAGGCAGATTGTTAGGTAAATAGTGACCATTGTAAGTTCTAATTGGTCTTCAAGCAGCTTGCTGCCAATAAGCGACAAAACCGATGCTTGAATAATAAAAAAAGGATAATAGATGGATTTGGCTAATTGAGTGGAGATGGTTTTTTTGGATATGAGATTTTCTAGGATAATACTTAAACTCTTTTTGAAGTTTTCCTGTGTTGTGTTATTTGGTAAAAGGCCGTAAATAAACCGATGTTTTCTACTAAGTAGTGGCAAAAAAGCTTCTTTTAAAGAGATGCCATTGGTTGTTTGTTGCAATAAGTATAAGCAAGTAGAGGACAGCTTTTTATTATTTGATGTGGCTATGTTATCGATGGATTCGTTGAGCGTCATTCCAAGCTCCATAAAATTAAGTAATTCTTGGAACAAGGTGATGAGTTTGGCAGAGGTTAACCTGGTCACTTTTTGTCTATGGTAGGTTGGTTCTTTATCTGTTGCTAAGTTTGATAGTATTCGCAGGTTAAAGTTGGTTTCTATTGTTTTAGCGTCTTCGCCATCAATAAATAAAAATGTATTGTCAATATTATGCGTCATCATGAATTACCCAGTTGTTAGTGTCATTAATTAATGAATGGTAGTTTTGAGGTGGCTTTTTCCCCCATGACGGCACTACTGCACTGAATGTAGGGCTTCTTATGTTGTCGTGAAATGTCATCCTTTGATGCAGTACAAAATTTAGAGCGCTTGCTAATGTGAAAATATCAATATCCCAACTTTGTAAACGATAAAACAGCTCAAGTGCAGAATTCGTATGGATTGTTGTTAAAACTAAATGACCTGTATGGGCTGCAGTTAAAGCGAGTTCTGCTGTTGCTTTATCTCGTAATTCACCAATAAAGATGATGTCCGGATCTTGTCGCAATAAGCTTTTTAAGAGGTATTGAGGTGTGATATTGATGTGAGGGTTTAGCTCACATTGATAAAACTCGTTGATATTGAACTCAATAGGGTCCTCTATGGTGAAAATGCTTCTTTCTCCATTATTAAGATATTCAAGACATGAATAGAGGGTGGTGGTTTTCCCCGCTCCCGTTGCTCCACATACAAAAATGATGCCTTTAGGTTTTTTAAGGGCTTCAGTTAGGCTTAGATATAAGGGGTGAGGCAGTTTTATTTTTTCTAGTGAATAATTAAACTCAGTCGGCAATATTCTTAGTGCTACTTTTTCTCCTAATCTTGTATTAACAATGCTAACTCTGATAAAAAATTGCTCTTTTTTGTAAGTATAAGAAAACTGACCCTCTTGCACTCTGCGAGTTTCTGAAATATCTAAATTAGATAAAATTTTTACCCTATTTATGGAATTGTTTGGGATTCTCTCTTCATGTAGGCAGGTTATTTTCCCTGCTATGCGATACTGAGCCTTGTAGTCAGAACTTGTAGGGCATAAATGTATATCGGTTGCCCCATGAAGAATGGCTGTGTTGATAGACTCCTCAATTATCATCGTCATTATCCTCATCTGAGCTAATGTTACTGCAATGATCGGAGAGTAAAGAAGAGGGGAGGCTTGATGTGCATAACCACTTTGATGAATCAGATCGTGTGAATAAAAAGTATTGGTTTGCTTGAATAGCGCTTTCTTCTTTTAATGTGATTTTTATTGTTCCTGTGGTGCCATTGTTTTGTTCAATATCAGCTTCAGAAATAACACTGTTTTCACTCAATGTTTGAGATAAGTTTAATGCGCTAAATTGCATCGAGTCAGGAAAAGAGCCTTGGGTCATAACATGTTCTTCCACTGCTGTTTGCAAGGAGTTGGAAAAGCTGTACACCTCAAGCAGTTTTGCTTTGGTTATTTTTTCAATAAATTGGGGCGCACCAAAACTGGCTAGTATGGAGATGATTGTAATAACGACTAGAAGTTCGATTAGGGTAAACGCATATTGCTGTGATTTAGGTGTGTGTGTATATCGCATGTTTAATCCTTTAAAAAATAAATAATACGTCCTGTATTATTGGTGTTTGGGTTGGTTTATTTAATTATACTGCTTGAGAAATAGTGCTTCCTAAGGTATTCGGGCTTAAGTTATATGACGCAATTCTTGAGTCATTGCTGGCTGTTGTTCTATTGGATTGAATAGGTTCTTCTTGGTCAGATTCTTCTCCTCCTGTTGTTCCGCTCTGTGATGGAGTAGATCCACTCAACTGTGATTGTACTAGTTCGGCTTTGGCTTCAGAGATTTTAGACTGGGCATCAGTGGCAATGCTTTTATCAGCAGAAGAAGGTTCTACAGGTGCAAGAGCTGCACGGTATACTTGTTCCATTTTAGATATTGTTGCCTGAGGGTCGCCAGCAATGGGGCTGACATCAATAGGAACTTCTCCTGCAACTGCGTAGCTTTTGCCGTCAGGGCCTTGTTCATAGGTATAGCTTGGCGAGCCAGCATATTGACCGCCAACAGAAGCATGAGCTTGTTCATGAATTTTAACTTCAAGGTCTCTGTCCTTTAGATATTCGAGCTCATCCTGCTCTTCATCTGTTAATTCTTCTTTTGTATCTTCAGATTCTATCGACTCTTCTGTCTCATCAGTATCAGTGACAGTTTCGTCTGTAGTGCCTTCTATCGTCTCATCTGGGTTGTCATTATCTGCTAGATTCTGCTTTGTGGTGTTTTGGTTGGCGAGCTCTTTACCTTCCTGAGATAAGTTAACAACGGTCGAAGGAGATGTAAGAGTCTGATTCTCTTTATCAGAAGTGATGTTTGAATTAGTAATAACTTCATTATCAACTGACGCTTGAGGATGAAAGCTATTTAAATTTGAAAGAGATACAGACATTGTTTCGACCCTAATACATTACCAATTTACTATAGCTTCTGCTAAATGCTTTGTCTATTATTTAGTCTAATAGACAAAGCAGAAATGATAAAAATCTATCCTGAGGCCTTTGCAAGGAGACTACTACGCTTTTCGTTTGTTTTTGCCTTGTCTATTTTTACCTCATCTTATCGTACGCTTATGAATTCGTGCAAAGGTCGCATTCTATTATTCATTTTCCGTTTGAATTGCAGTTATGGCAATGGTGTAAACAATGTCATCAACAAGGGCTCCACGAGATAGGTCATTAACAGGTTTGCGAATGCCTTGTAACATAGGTCCAATACTGACAACCTCGGCACTACGTTGAACGGCCTTGTATGTGGTATTCCCGGTATTTAAATCAGGGAAAATAAAGACAGTTGCCTTACCTGCTACTTTGCTGTCGGGTGCCTTTTGTTTTGCCACTTTTTCCATGATGGCTGCATCATATTGCAATGGGCCATCTATTAGTAAGTCAGGTCTTTTCTTGGAAGCAATCTCTGTCGCTTTTCTTACTTTATCAACATCATTGCCTGTACCTGAACCACCGGTGCTGTAACTGATCATAGCCACCCTAGGTGTGATGCCAAAAGTGGAGGCGGAATCCGCACTCTGAATAGCAATTTCTGCTAACTGTTCTGCAGTTGGGTCGGGGTTGATGGCGCAGTCACCATAAACCAATACCTGATCTGGTAAGCACATGAAAAATACAGAAGATACAATAGATGAATTGGGTGAGGTTTTTATCAATTGGAGTGCTGGTCGAATGGTGTTTGCTGTCGTGTGTACAGCTCCAGACACTAAACCATCAACATCACCAACTTGAAGCATCATGGTTCCAAGAACCACATTATCTTGTAGCTGCTCTTGCGCAATGATATCCGTTAGGCCTTTTTTCTTACGTAGCTCAACCATTGGTGCTATGTATTTGTCCCGTATCGAATTAGGGTCTAAAATTTCTACGCGATCATTCAGCTCAATGCCGTTGTTTTTGGCAATTCTCAAAATTTCAGATTTATTACCTAATAATGTACATCGAGCAATGCCTCTTTCAGCGCAAACTGAAGCCGCTTGTATTGTCCTCATTTCATTGCCTTCTGGTAAGACAATGCGTTTATTTAAAGACCTAGCTTGTTCTATTAGTTTGTATCTAAAAGCTGGTGGAGAAAATTTCCGTTCTTCTTGGTTTAGGGCAAAAGAATTTACCCAGTCGTGGTCAATACAGCGTGCAATGTGTTCTTTTACATTAAGAATGCGCTCTTTATCGTCTAGAGGGATCTCTTGGTTAAAAGACTGTATATTGATCACAGTATCCCAGCTGTTTGAATTAACGGATAGCACAGGCAATCCCTTGGCCATTGCTTTTCCGCAGAGCGACATAAGAGATTCGCTAGGTTGATATCCACCAGTTAGTACTAAAGCGGAAATTTTAATGTCATTTAATGCGGCAATGGCAGTTGCCATAATAATGTCAGTTCGATCTCCCGGGGCAAAAACCAAAACTCCTGGTTTCAAAGCTGAAAGCATATTTTCGACACTCCGGGCGCACAAAGTAAAGGATTGAACTCGACGAGTCTGCATTTCCCCTGCGTTAATTACTTTGGCGTTAAGAAAATCAGCCACGTCTTTGACTCTAGGGTGTGTTAGTTCATCTGAAGAAGGAATCTGCCCTAATAAACTGAAGTTACGTTTAAAAATAGGGCGTTGGGCAAATGTGTCACCATAAGATTTAACCCCTAATGAGCCGGGCAATGTTTTGTTCAGGATGCAGCCAATGACATCGGCAGCTTTAATGCCTCCATATGAGCCAGCGGCAATTTCTACATGGTGCTCAAGTTCATTTGGTCTCATATTGTTAGGTGCAGTGACTAAAACAAGCCCCGCATCCAATGTCTTAGCGATAGCTTTGTTTAAGCGAGTTGCATAGGGATGGCCTGAAATTTGCGCTAATCCCTCAACAATAACAGTTGATCCTGGCTCGATAGAAGATTGAAAACGTCCTACAACTTCTTCCATTAATTCATTTAATTTGTCGTTATAAAGGTAGCGTTCCGCTTCTGTTAAAGAGATGGGTTCAGCGGGAGATAGGGTGGAGCCTTGAGAGACCATTGCTGTAGAGCGATCAGGGCCGGTATCTGTTGGGTGTGGTTGCGAAATTGGCTTAAAAAAGCTGGCTTTTAAACCTTGTTGTTCCAATGCTCTTACAAGGCCTACTGATACAGACGTAAGCCCAACTCCCGGGCCTGTAGGTACAGTCATTAATACATTTGTTGGCATTATTTGCTCCACCCTTTTTTAAGGTTATGAGAGAGTTGTTAGTTCAATGATTTTTTAGTAATTAAGTCTAGTGTATCAAGAGCGATCATTTTTTCTTCGTTTGTTGGAATTACCCAAACTTGAATCGCTTGGTCATCATTGGAAATTAAGCTTGCTTCATCTTTAACTACAGTGCTGTTTTTAGCTTTATCAATTTGTATATTAAAGGCGCTTAAATAGTCCGTTATTTTGTTACGAATATATTGAGAGTTTTCGCCAATACCACCAGTAAATACCAAATGATTGATGGTAGTAAGTGTGGTTGCAGCGCTCATAAGTTGCTTGGCTGCTCTGCTTGCGAACATATCAAGTGCTAATGTCGCCTGATTGTTGCCTGCTTGCATTGCTTCTTCTAATGTGCGGCAGTCATTAGACAGTTCTGATATGCCCAGTAAGCCACTCTCCTTATTTAGTATGTTTGTTGTCTCCGACAAGGTTAGGTCGTCTTTTTCTGCTATAAAGGCAATGAGGCTTGGATCAATACTCCCTGAGCGGGTGCCCATAATTAAACCGTCTAAAGGTGTAAACCCCATACTAGTGTCCGTTGATTGTCCATTTTGTATCGCGCAAACACTTGCACCATTGCCAAGATGAGCAACCAATACCCCTTGATGTAAGCTCTCAGGCTGGATTTCACCAAGTTTTTGACTTATATAGCGATAGCTGGTGCCATGGAAGCCATATTTTCTCACGTGATGTTCTTTGTACAATCTCATTGGGATGCCGTAAAGGTACTGCTCTTTTGTTAAAGTCTGATGAAATGCAGTGTCAAATACAGCGACTTGAGGAAGTGATGGGAAAAGCGATTGAGCGAGATCTATACCTTTTAAGTGTGCAGGGTTGTGTAAAGGGGCTAGATCTGTACACTCATTGATTGTTTGAATGATGCTGTTATTAATCAAAACTGAGGAGCTAAAAAATTCACCTCCGTGAACTACTCTATGGCCAATCCCTGTTAATGCTGACTTAATGTCCGCATGTTGCTCAAGCCATTCATTTATCCCCATTAAGGCGGATTTATGATCAGAAGGGGAGAGTGTTGAGGTAGATTTTTGACCGTTAAATTTAATGCTTAACTGGCCATTTTCGAAACCTAGCCCTTCTGCAATGCCTTCTACAGTGATTGAGTTGCCTTCTTCGGCAAGGATGACAAATTTTAACGAAGAGCTTCCACTATTAATAACTAAAATTGCATCATTCATTGTTAGTTCTCTATTACACGTAATGAAAGGTCAATGGCTTTAATGTGCTTCGTTAAAGCACCTATAGAAATGTAATCAACACCTGTTTTAGCGACTTTAAGCAAATCGTCTTTTGTCAGGTTGCCTGATGCTTCAAACTTAGCTTGAGAGCGATATTTTGTTACTGCCGTTTGCATATCTTCAAGAGAGAAGTTGTCTAACATAATGATATCGGCACCAGCATGAATGGCTTCTTCAACTTCTACTAAGGTTTCTGTTTCAACCTCAACCTTTTTATCTGAGGCGATGGTTTTTGCCATAGAAACCGCGTTGGTGATCGAACCAGCAGCCATTATATGATTTTCTTTTATAAGAAAGGCATCATATAAACCAATTCGATGATTTTTAGCACCACCTACGGTGACGGCGTATTTTTGAGCCAATCGTAAACCTGGAATGGTTTTTCGTGTATCAAGTATGGTTAAGTTTGTATCAGCGACAATGGCAGCATATTCTCGAGATACTGTTGCGGTATATGAGAGAGACTGTAAAAAGTTCAAGGCGGTTCTTTCTGCGGTGAGAATGGATCTAGCCGAACCTTTGATAATAAGAAAAGGGGTGTTTGGCTCGAGTAAATCGCCTTCTTCTGCATGCCAAGTAAGGGATACAGCTGGATCAATGGTCTTAAAAACAACATTTACCCATTCTTTTCCACATAATACGGCGTGCTCACGGCAAATAACGCTGGCAGTTAATATATTTGTGGGAGGAATTAATTGAGCTGTAATATCACCACTGCCTATATCTTCATTTAGAGCAATGTCTACTTGTTGTTTTATTGACGCTTTAAGCTGTTCATCTAGTGCCATTACATTGAGTCCTAATCGTTTAATACTTTGTTATTGTAGCTTTTTATTGTAACTTCGTCAGTTAATGAATGTATCGACAAGGCATTAAATTTTGTTGAATTAGTAAATGATAGGGATATTTGAGTGTTGACAGGTGTCAATATAAAAAAGAAACTTTGTATGATTGGGTGCACGCTGAAAGGGACTTTTAAATAGATTTATAACAGTTGTGATGCAAAAAAAATTCTTTATGAGTGAAAACAAAATATTTTTTAAAGTTGCGATTTTTCCATTTTATAGGAGAAGGGCCCACCTATTGTGCAAATTAAGGTGTATGTATCTGGAACATTACATTACTCATACATCAAAGAAGTATTGTTTGTCCAGTCTAGGCGATCTGTAAATTAGGTGTTACTCTTAGCCGCGACTTGTAAACAGGTTAAGCGAATTAATAAGACTTAGTGGTTTTATTGCTCGTAAGGTAATAAGTGTGTTTACCAGTATTTCAAGTGTGACTTTACTATCAAAATAATTTACACAAATAGAGTTTCAATTTAATAAACGATTCAAGTGAAGTAGCTCAGGACTGGCGTAGATAAGAGACTAAAATAAAAATACTTCTTCGCATTTGAAAAGTTACTAAGGTTACGGAAAAGTACTTTATTTATCCAAGGTAAAGCCGTAGCTAATGGCTGGTCTCTATATCTATTCTGATGTAGAGCCTGACGTTTCGTTTAACTCTTCTGTATCATTTACTCACAAAGTTTAATGATATGGATTTTAGAATCTGTTCTTATGGCGGGGGTTATAAAACTATGACGGAGCAGCATATACTCAATGATGTCGATCCAACTCAAACTAAAGAGTGGCTAGACGCGCTTGAGTCTGTCCTTCGAGAAGAAGGTCCTGATCGTGCACAATTTATTTTAGATCGTTTGATTAAAGAAGCAACTAAGGCTGGAACTGCAATGCCTGCTTCTATAACAACATCTTATCGTAATACCATTTCACCTCAGAATGAAAAAACATTACCGGGCGATTTATTTATGGAGCGTAAAATTCGCTCTATTATTCGTTGGAATGCGTTGGCAATGGTAATGAAGGCAAACCGATTTGACTCTACACTTGGTGGCCACATTACAAGTTTTTCTTCTGCTGCAACACTGTATGATATCGGTTTTAACCACTTTTTCCGTGGTAATACTGATAAGCAAGACGGTGACATGGTGTTTTTCCAAGGTCATATTTCTCCTGGCATCTATGCACGTTCCTATATCGAAGGGCGTCTTACTGATGAGCAGTTAGATAACTTCCGTCGTGAAGTAGATGGAAAAGGACTGTCTTCTTACCCACACCCTTGGTTGATGCCGGATTACTGGCAGTTCCCAACGGTATCTATGGGATTAGGCCCACTACAAGCAATTTACCAAGCGCATGTTATGAAGTACCAGCATAGCCGTGGTCTTGTGGATCAAGGCGACCGTAAGGTATGGGCATTCTTAGGTGACGGTGAGTGTGATGAGCCAGAATCTTTAGGTGCGATTGCATTAGCTGGTCGAGAGAAGTTAGATAACTTAGTCTTTGTTATCAACTGTAACCTACAGCGTTTAGATGGCCCTGTACGTGGTAACGGTAAAATTGTTCAAGAACTTGAAGGTGTTTTCCGTGGCGCAGGCTGGAACGTTATCAAGTGTCTTTGGGGGCGTCATTGGGATCCATTGTTTGAGAAAGACGATAAAGGTCTTTTGGTTAAGCGAATGGATGAAGTTTGTGACGGTGAGTTGCAAAACTACAAAGCAAATGGCGGTGCTTACACTCGCGAACATTTCTTTGGTAAATATCCTGAACTGTTAGAAATGGTTAAGGATATGTCTGATGATGATATCATGAACTTGAATCGTGGTGGACATGATCCATACAAAGTTTATGCAGCGTATGCCGAAGCAACCTCTCATAAAGGTCAGCCAACAGTAGTACTTGCTCAAACTGTAAAAGGTTATGGCATGTTCAAAGCGGCTGAAGCTCAAAATACTGCCCATCAGACGAAGAAATTGGATGAAGAGTCATTGGCGATGTTCCGTGACAAATTCGGTATTCCAATTTCAGATGAAGAATTAAAAGATCTTCCTTACTACCGTCCTGCTGAAGACAGCCCAGAAATGAAGTACCTACGAAGCCGTCGCGCAGAATTGGGAGGGGACTTCCCGGTAAGACGTCGTGAGTGTGAAACGCTAGAAGTGCCTTCTCTAGAGACATTTAAAGCTCAACTTCAAACAACTAAAGGTCGTGAGATATCGTCTACAATGGCCTTTGTGCGTGTCTTAAACACCTTAGTTAAAGACAAAAAAATTGGTCATCGCGTAATACCAATTGTTGCCGATGAAGCTCGTACTTTTGGTATGGAAGGTATGTTCCGTCAGCTTGGAATATATTCTGCTGAAGGGCAAAAATACACGCCGCACGACCATACTCAGATTATGTATTATAAAGAATCTGAAAAAGGTCAAATCCTACAAGAAGGGATTAACGAAGCAGGTGCTATGTCTGCTTGGTTAGCATGTGCAACGTCATACAGTAACAGTAATTACCCAATGATTCCTGTGTATATCTATTACTCAATGTTTGGTTTCCAGCGTATTGGTGATCTAGCATGGGCTGCAGGTGATTCTCAAGCACGTGGTTTCTTAATTGGTGCAACAGCAGGCCGAACTACCCTAAATGGTGAAGGTCTTCAGCACGAAGATGGGCATTCCCATATTATTGCTGGCACAATTCCTAACTGTGTGTCTTATGACCCAACGTATTCATATGAAGTAGCTGTTATTGTTCAAGATGGCTTACGTCGTATGTATCAAGAGAAAGAAAGTGTTTTCTATTACTTAACTGTGATGAATGAAAACTACGCTCATAATGATATGCCAGAAGGTATTGAATCTGACATTATTCAAGGGATGTACAAACTTCAAGAAAACACTAAGAAAGGCAATAGTAAACACGTTCAATTGCTAGGTGCTGGTGTTATTCTGCGTGAAGTTGAAGCTGCTGCATCTATTTTGTTGGATGAGTATGGTGTAGATTCTGATGTATTTAGTGTGACTTCTTTCAATGAATTACGTCGTGAAGGATTGGATACTGAGCGTTGGAATATGCTTCACCCAGAAGCAGAAGCTAAGACTTCTTTCGTTGCATCTATGCTAAACGATGAAAGCCCTGTAATTGCTTCTACAGACCACATGAAACTGTACGCAGATCAAATACGTCCGTTTATTAAAGGTTCGTATAACGTTTTAGGTACAGATGGCTTTGGTCGAAGTGATACTCGTGAAAAACTACGTCACTTCTTTGAAATAAATAGATACTGGATCGTTGTGTCTTCCTTGAAGGCATTGGCGGACAAAGGTGATATTGATGCATCTGTTGTTACGCAAGCAATCACTAAATTTGGCTTGGACCCTGAAAAGCCAAACCCAGTTACTTGCTAATTTTCAGTTAACTAATTGGTCATCGGTCTAGCTAATTCTAGACCGATGCAGTTTTTTATTTATTTGATGTGTCTTTACGACAAAGGAGATTTCCGTGAGTACAGAAATCATTCGCGTACCTGATATTGGTGGTGCAGCCGATGTCGATGTAATCGAAATTAATGTCAGTGTTGGTGACATTGTTGAGATTGATCAACCAATTATAGTATTAGAAACCGACAAAGCATCTATGGATGTTCCATCACCAGTTGCAGGTAAGGTCATTAGTATTGCCATTTCCGAAGGTGAGCAAGTTTCTGAAGGTTCAACAATTCTTGAAGTTGAATTGCTTGCTGCCTCTAGCGCTGTTGTAGATACAGCAAAAGTTGAAGAAGTTACACCGGCTACAGTTGCTGAGTCTCGAGCTGCTGTATCTCAAAGCAGTGATATGCCAGTTGTTGTACCTGATATTGGTGGTGCTACAGATGTTGAAGTAATTGAAATTTGTGTTGCTGTTGGAGACGATGTTGAAGAGGGTGATTCATTAATTGTTCTTGAAACAGATAAAGCTTCAATGGATATACCTGCTCCTTTCAGTGGGAAAGTAAGTTCAATCGGTCTTTCAGTTGGAGATAAAATCTCTGAAGGAAGTGGCATTTTGACATTGCTTGCAGCTTCGGATAATGCTCCAAGTGCTCCAGCGGTTGATGAGTCGGCTCCAGTTGCTGTAGCCACTGAAAGTGCCGCTCCTTCTGTAGTAACTACTGGTGGTGTTGAAACCATTAGTGTTCCAGATATTGGTGGCGCTACTGATGTTGAAATCATCGAAATTACTGTTGCGGCTGGAGATTCTGTTGCAGAAGGTGATTCACTTATTGTTTTGGAAACTGACAAAGCATCCATGGAAGTACCAGCACCAAAATCAGGTGTTGTTAAATCTATTTCAGTGAGTGTGGGTGATACGGTTTCTGAAGGTAATGCTATTTTAGATTTGGAAGTTGAAGGTACGGTAGCAGCACCAGTCAGTGCTCCTGCTCCAGTCGCTCCTAAAGCGGCCGAGCCTGCTCCACAAAAAGCGGCGGCACCTGTTGCAGTAGCTCCAGCTCAATCAGCCGTATTGGCAGCACCATCTAAGAAAGTTCATGCTGGACCTGCAGTAAGAATGCTGGCTCGTGAGTTGGGTGTTGATTTGAGCCTTGTGCGTGCAACTGGCCCACGTGGTCGCATTATCAAAGAAGACTTGCATGCTTATGTGAAAACGGCAGTTAAAACTGCGGTTTCTGCACCAGCTCAAGCTGTGTCATCCGGATCAGGTATCCCTCAAGTGCCTGATACTGATTTCAGTCAGTTTGGTGAAATTGATATTGTTAAGATGAGTAAAATCCAAAGACTTACGGCGCAGAACATGTCTCGTAATGCTTTGGTTGTACCTCATGTTACTCAATTTGATAAAGCAGATATCACTGACTTAGAAGCTTTCCGTAAAGGCCTTAAAGCAGAAATGGAGAAGAAAGGGGTGAAACTTACTCCTCTTCCATTCTTAATTAAAGCAGCGGCTCAAGCTTTGGTTGAAAATCCTGCATTTAATGTTTCGTTAATGGCTGACGGTGAAAACTATGTGCAGAAACATTATGTAAATATTGGTATTGCTGTAGATTCTCCAATTGGTTTGGTGGTTCCTGTTTTGCGTGACGCAGATAAAAAATCTGTTGTTCAGATTGCAGAAGAAGCCAATGTGCTAATTAAGAAGGCGTTGAATAAGCAATTGAAACCAAATGACATGCAAGGCGGTTGTTTTACTATTTCTAGTTTAGGTGCAATTGGTGGAACTGGTTTTACTCCAATTGTTAACTGTCCAGAAGTGGGTATATTGGGTGTTTCTAAAGCAGACATCGAGCCAAGATGGAATGGTAAAGAGTTTGAACCACGTACTATGCTTCCTCTATGTTTGTCATACGATCATAGAGCAGTAAACGGTGGTGATGCAGGTCGATTTATGACGTATTTAAACTCAATTTTGAGCGATTTACGCCGTATGATACTGTAATCAATTTTGCTTTTTGCATATAAAGACCCGCTTAATAGCGGGTTTTTTTTGTCTTGTATTTTCTTATTGGGGATCTAGCGTATTCTTTAGGCATAAAAAAACCCTCTATAAAAGAGGGTTTTTAAAGTGGCTAGGGCAAGTTATGCACTGGCATCTGTAGCAATGACAGTGGATGCTTTCTTAACGAAATCTCCCATTTTGTCAAAGTTCAAGTAGCTATAAACTTCAGAAGACATGCTGTTAATCTTGTTAGCATATTCTAAGTACTCTTCTGTAGTAGGCAGTTTCCCTAATAAAGAAGCTACTGAAGCCAATTCAGCAGATGCTAGATAAACATCAGCGCCATTACCTAAGCGGTTCGGGAAGTTACGAGTGGAAGTCGAAACAACCGTTGATTTCTCAGCAACACGTGCTTGGTTACCCATACATAGTGAGCAACCTGGCATTTCCATACGAGCACCAGCTTTACCAAAAATGCTGTAGTAGCCTTCATCAGTAAGTTGTTGAGCATCCATCTTAGTTGGAGGAGCAACCCATAAGCGTGTTGGAACTACTTTACCAGCAGCATCTAATAGTTTGCCCGCTGCACGGAAGTGGCCTATGTTAGTCATACAAGAACCAATGAAAACTTCATCAATCTTAGTGCCTTGAACTTCAGACAATAGACGAGCATCATCTGGATCGTTTGGTGCACACAATACCGGCTCTTTAATAGTGTTAAGATCAATCTCAATCACTGTAGAGTATTCAGCGTCAGCGTCAGCTCTCATAAGTTGAGGGTTTGCTAACCACTCTTCCATTGCTTTAGCACGACGTTCGATTGTACGAGGGTCACCGTAACCTTCAGCAATCATCCAGCGTAACATTACGATATTAGAGCGTAGGTATTCAGCTACGGATTCTTCAGATAGGTTAATTGTACAACCTGCCGCAGAACGTTCAGCCGATGCGTCAGATAACTCAAATGCTTGTTCAGCAGTTAAGTCTTCAAGGCCTTCAATTTCTAAGATTTTACCAGAGAAAATGTTTTTCTTACCTTTCTTCTCAACTGTTAAATGGCCTTCTTGAATCGCTTGGTAAGGAATAGCATGAACCAAATCTCGTAATGTGATTCCTGGCTGCATTTCACCTTTAAAGCGAACCAGTACAGACTCAGGCATATCAAGTGGCATTACACCTGTTGCTGCTGCGAAAGCTACTAGGCCAGAACCGGCAGGGAAAGAAATACCAAGAGGGAAGCGAGTATGAGAGTCACCACCTGTACCTACAGTATCAGGAAGTAGCATACGGTTTAACCAAGAGTGAATGATGCCATCACCAGGGCGTAGGGAAACACCTGCGCGATTTCTAATGAAATCAGGTAGAGTGTGATGAGTCACAACATCTACTGGTTTTGGGTAAGCAGCAGTATGACAGAAAGATTGCATTACTAGATCAGCAGAGAAACCTAAGCACGCTAAATCTTTCAGCTCGTCACGAGTCATTGGTCCAGTAGTGTCTTGAGAGCCAACTGTTGTCATTTTAGGCTCGCAATATGTGCCAGGGCGAACACCAGTCACGCCACATGCTTTACCAACCATTTTTTGTGCAAGAGTGTAGCCTTTACCAGTGTCAGCAGTTTCGCCTGGTGTTTTGAATAAATCCACTGGGCCAAGACCTAACAGGTCACGTGCTTTTGTTGTTAAGCCACGACCGATGATTAGAGGGATTCGGCCGCCAGCACGTACTTCGTCTAGAAGAACGTCAGTTTTTAATTCAAATGTAGTCACAACTTCGTCAGTGTTGTGTTTTTTAACAACACCTTCGTAAGTGTAGATGTCAATTACATCACCCATTTCAAGTGTATTAACGTCCATCTCGATTGGTAATGCGCCAGCGTCTTCCATTGTGTTGAAGAAGATAGGAGCAATTTTGTTACCAATACATACACCTCCGCCACGTTTGTTTGGAATGAATGGGATGTCATCACCCATGTGCCATAGAACGGAGTTTGTTGCAGACTTACGGCTAGAGCCAGTACCAACAACATCACCTACGTATGCTAGTGGGAAGCCTTTTTCTTTAATTGCTTCGATTTGCTTAATTGGCCCGATAGTGCCGTCATCATCAGGATTGATTCCATCACGAGACATTTTTAGCATTGCATTGGCATGTAAAGGAATGTCTGGGCGAGACCAAGCGTCTGGAGCTGGAGACAAATCATCAGTGTTGGTTTCACCTGTTACTTTAAAAACAGTAACTGTGATTTTTTCAGCAGGTTTTGGTTTAGAAGTAAACCATTCGCCAGCAGCCCAAGATTCGATGATTGCTTTAGCGTGAACATTACCTGCTTTTGCTTTTTCTTCAACATCATGGAATGCATCAAATACAAGCAATGTAGTAGATAAGGCTTTAGCAGCAATAGGAGCCAAAGCTTCATCGTCTAAACAGTTGATTAACGGCTGAACGTTGTAGCCACCTAGCATTGTGCCTAGTAGTTCTACAGCTAATTCAGCAGAAATTAATGATGAACTTGCTTCGCCTGTTGTGATTGCAGCAAGGAAACCTGCTTTAACATAGGCTGCTTGGTCAACACCAGCTGGAATACGGTTCTTTAAAAGGTCAAGAATGAAATCTTCTTCACCTGCAGGTGGGTTCTTTAGAAGTTCAACAAGCGCAGAAACTTGGTCTGCATCTAATGCTTTTGGTGGGATGCCTTCTAATGCGCGTTCTTCAACGTGTTTACGATATGCTTCTAACACAAATTATACCCCTTTATTGTTATCCATCCACTTTAAACAGTGAATATGATTATGCGAAAGTGTCATTTGATTATAAATACACTTTCTGTGTGTGTTAAATCCATTTTATAGGATTATCCTAATAAAAAATGCTTTCTAGTTATAATAATTCAAAATAAACAGCATTTAGTAGAGTTATTTTTCTTAAAAATCATTGAGTTAAATTGCTTTGAACGACTCTTGTAACTCTAAATCCCCAATTACTTGCTTTTAAATTAGGTTCTGCACGGTAGCGTGTTGAGCTTCTACCGACTCGCGGGATGTCAAACCATGACCCTCCACGCAATACTCGGCTATCACAGTTACCACTTGACCATATCGTATTAGACGTAGGAGCATTTACGTAATTGTCGTGATAACAATCCTCAACCCATTCAGCCACATTTCCATGCATGTCAAATAGGCCAAGCGGGTTACTTAATAGGCTGCCAACTGGTGCAGTTGATTTACCATCCCATTGGCTACCGCAACCGTCACAAACTGAATAGCCTGAATTCACGGAATCACCGTACCAAAATGAGCTGGAAGAGTTGGCTCTTATCGAAAACTCCCATTCAATCTCGGTTGGTAAGCGATAATTTTCACCTGTCTGCTCAGTTAACCAATTCGTGTATGCTTTTGCGTCAAACCAACTTACATTAATAACAGGGCGGTTGCCCCGTCCCCAGCCATTATCGGAAGGGAGAGGGCGGTTTGTTGAATTTGCAAATAGATCATACTGACTGAAAGTAACTTCATAGGAACTAATGTAAAAACCAGTTGGCACCGTGACAGTGTGTACTGGCTTTTCATTGTCATCACCAATATTTTGCAAATCGCCCATTTCAAATGTACTTGGTTGGATTTTGGTGACTTCAGGGGCTTTGCCTCCTACTTCTAAGTCATCTTGTAATGTATTTGGGAGTGACTCAAATATTTCTTCTGGCGTTTTTTCTTCAACTTGTACTATTGGTGACGGTTGAACTTCTTCAGGCTCAACTGGGTCATCTACTAATAATATAGCGGCGACTGCGGATAAAGTAATTAGTGTTCCCGCAAGCCCTGCAATAACTGCTTTTTTCTTTGTTGTTAGCTGATTTGGAGTCGCCTCAGGAGTGGCTTCAATACTTTTATTGGTGGTTGATTGATAGAGGTTGGCTCTTAGTAAGCGAATTACATCAATCAAATTATTGGGACGTTGCTTTACGCCAGTTTTACACCAGTTACATATGGTCTTCCAATCCTTACTCTTAATCGCTGGGTGGGACGGTGGCAAGCTAAGAGTGCTATCATTTGCTAGTTTGGACTCCCCTAATAAAGCAGCAATTAACAATCTCATAAAAGAATAAGCATCAGTATTTGCATTAACTTTTCGGCGTCTGGTTTTAGATTCGGGGGCAATAAAACGTAAGTCTGCCTCATTACTCGTTATTTCGGAAAGCCAATTATTATGACCAAAGGCGACCATTACTCCGATACCATTTACTACATGGATGTGGTTCAGATCCAGCGTTCCATGGAATAAATTATTTTGATGGGATTGGTCTAATGCTTTGGCAATGCCTTCGAAAATACTAATAATAACATTTAAAGGTGCTCCATCAGGATACTTGCCCAAAAAGCTAAAGAGCTTTTCACCGCCGCATACAGCTGAAGAGCTAAATACCCATAAATTTGAATAAAAGGGAGGGTAAATAGGCGTGATGGAAGGGTGCTTTAAATTAAGGTATTTACGCGAGTTTGCTAAAAAGTCATCGGCTGAACCTCTTTTTGGGTCATAAAAGCGCAAAACAAAAGGGCGGCCACCCTGATCCGCGACCCAACTGTTTTTAGTGTTACCTAATGGGTAATTTAAAATATAAGGGTCAAGCTCAAGGCCAACTTTTAGCCCGATAGAAAGTTTGTTTGGATCAAAAAACTGATTCATTGTTAAAATGGCATCCAAATCAAAGAGTTGTTACTAAAAATTTTATACAATATCTATAATCCGTGTTTTTTCATTGAAAAGGTAGAAAAATGTTAACCTCGTATCCTGAATTAATGGCTTTTTTGCCTTGTTCGTCTCCATCTTCATGGGTTGAGTGGGCCGTACAAAATCCAGAGTTAATGCTTATTGATCATGCTCATTGTGAAAAAAAAGCGGCCTCTACTGCAATGAGTCTTATGTATCGTTATGTAGAAAGAGATAATTTATTACATAAAATGTCTCGCTTGGCTAGAGAAGAGCTAATTCATTTCGAGCAAGTACATAAGTTAATGCGTAACAGGGGGATATCATACCAACATTTGGCTGCTTCACGATACGCTGACGGGCTACGTAAGAAAATTCGTACCCATGAACCTGCTAGGTTGGTGGATACTCTAATTGTCGGAGCCTTTGTTGAAGCGCGTTCTTGTGAGCGCTTTGCTGTACTGGCTCCTCACCTTGATGATGAATTGTCGAAGTTTTACTTGTCACTGCTAAAATCCGAAGCAAGGCATTTTGAAGATTATTTGGCGCTTGCTGAAGAGTACAGTGACGAACCTATAGGTGATCGTGTCGCTTTGTTCCGCGCGATTGAAGAAGAGTTAATTACTGCGCCAGATATTGAATTTCGACTCCATAGTGGGCCACCTCAGTAAAGTCACCTAAATACAGTAAACTCGGCTTAAATAGGTAAAAGAAGTAAGTTTGTAAAAAAAGATTTTTATTCTCTTTAGAAAATGCTGCTACACTTTAAAGTGAGCAGTAGAGCTGGAGAGTATCATGAAAGATAAACTTGCAGATGTTACCTATTGGTTGGCGATGGAAATTGCCAAAAATGAGCCCCCAGTAAATTTAGATGAAATCTATCAAGGTTCTCTTGAACTGGATTATTTGTATCAAGTACTAACAAATAAAGCACAATGCCATTGGCAATCTATTTACGGCGAAGAGTTGACGCCTGTATTGGTGAATAATGCTTTCTTCCGTGCTATCGCGTTATTGTATGATCGCAACCTTGAATATGATCGTTCGCGAAATGCAAAAGAAACCATTTGGGTGAAAGACTTACTTCACCTACCTATGTAGTTTAAGGAAGGTGAAGTCATTATCCAAAATATTCATGTCATAGAATATTATAAAGAAATGCTCAATGAATGTGCTTTTTCTAATGCGGCTTGATTCCAGCTATGAACATCTTGGGTCTTGTCTATAGGCATCCTATATTGAGATAACTCATTGTCGTTCAAGACGGCGAGCCAAACAAATTGGTCCCAATCACCCAGCACAAGTCGATTGTATTTCTCTTGATGCAAGTTAGGCTTGTGGGTGTGTCCGTGAATGCAATAATGACAATTCAGCTTTGTAAGCGTTGCTTCTATTTCAGACTGAGTTACATCCATAATATCATTGCTTTTTTCAGCAGACATGCTCTTGCTGTCGTTTCTGAGTTGTTCCGCCAGTGCAATGCGATGTGATAAAGGTAGGCTTAATACGTGCTCTTGCCACGCAGGCTGACGAACTTGTTTCCTGAAGGCCTGATACTCAACATCTTCAATACAGTATTCATCGCCATGAGAAAGTAGGATAGGTGCCTTATTGAGAGTATGGATTATGGTTTGCTCTGGTATGATAGTCGCCCCAGCCGCGGTTGCCCATTGCTCGCCTAATAAGAAATCTCTATTTCCATGCATGACTTGCACACTTACATTTAATTCCTTCAATGACGAAAGTGCGCTTAAGATTGGTTGGTTCCAATCCGGTGTGTAATCGTCTCCAATCCAAGCTTCATAAAAATCACCAAGGATATAGAGTTCGGTTTTTTGTTGCTGCGCTGTTTTTTTGATTTGATCAATTAACAAAGTAAACGCCCGGATTAAATCCGGGCGCTTCTCGCTTAAGTGCAAATCAGAGATAAAATATCTAAGCATTTTACGACTCTTTAATGATCTCAGCGCTTTCGATTATTACGTCTTCAACTGGTACGTCTTGGTGGCCAGACTTTGTAGTAGTAGCAACTTCTTTGATTTTGTTTACTACATCAATTCCTGCTGTTACTTTACCAAATACTGCGTAGCCCCAGCCATTTGTGGTTTTTGATTTATGGTTTAAGAAACCGTTATTACCAACATTTATGAAAAATTGTGAAGACGCGGAATGAGGATCCATTGTGCGAGCCATCGCTAATGTACCTATTTCATTCGTTAATCCATTATCTGCTTCGTTTTCGATTGGGTCATTACTTTCTTTTTGAGTCATTCCTGGTTCAAATCCACCACCTTGAATCATGAAACCATTAATAACTCGGTGAAAGACAAGTCCATTATAAAAACCAGACTCAACATACGCTTCAAAGTTTTTAGATGACTTAGGCGCTTTGTCGTAATTTAATTCAATAGTAATGTCGCCGTGATT
Organism: uncultured Marinomonas sp.; assembly: GCA_947493575.1. GTDB lineage: Bacteria > Pseudomonadota > Gammaproteobacteria > Pseudomonadales > Marinomonadaceae > Marinomonas. The sequence continues at coordinate 171,744 of CANLRQ010000004.1, read as the reverse complement.
TGTATGTAGAACGATCATAGTATGATTCCTTAATTAATGGTTAAAGCAAAAAAATGACCTAAGAATTGGTAAGGTCGTTTAATCAATGTTGAGCATTTTATGCGTTTGTAAGCTAAGACGCCACTGTGGATTATGCAAACAATAGCGAAGAGTGAGATTTTGTGATGATTCTGGTGAAATTCTGTCCTTAGGTAAGTGACTTTGATCCATAGGTTGTAAATAAAAGTGTTCAAAATCTAAAGATGTAAATAGCTCAGGAGTAATATGAGTTTGTGGATAGACAAGCTTTAATTCATGGCCTTTATTGACGACTAGAGGTTTTGTTGTTTTAGGGCTAACGCATATCCAATCTATGCCTTCAGGTAGTGGTAGCGTGCCATTTGTTTCTATTGCTATTTCAAACCCAAGAGAGTGCATTTCATTAATTAAATCTGTGTCTAATTGTAATGCGGGTTCTCCACCAGTAAAAACTACGTATTTATGAGCGCGCTCAATTGGCCATTGCGCATTTAAGTGCAGAGCAAGATCAGCAGACGTACGAAACTTACCACCGTTTTGGCCATCTATGCCGATAAAATCAGTATCACAAAATTGACATTCTGAAGATTCTCTGTGAATTTCTTTGCCTGACCATAAGTTACAGCCAGAAAAGCGGCAAAAGACAGCAGGGCGTCCAGCATGAGCTCCTTCTCCTTGTAGGGAGTAGAAGGATTCTTTAACTGTGTACATTTATATTACACCTTATTAGTTACTCGAATACAGTCGAGGCAAGGGTGAATGACTTTAGTTTATGACTAGTGGGTCTGTAGAACAGAAGCTAATCAGCTAGAGATCATTGCACGAAGTCATAAGCGTAGTGATCGTGCAAAGGTCTTGACTAAAATTGTCTAGGATTAATGGATTATTCGTATGACAGAGGGTCTTGTATACCTTGCTCAGAAAATGCTTCTAAACGTTCGACGCAGGAGCCACATTTACCGCAAGCTTTTTCTCTTCCGTTATAGCATGTCCATGTGTCTGCGTAATTTAAGTTCATAGCAAGTCCAGACGCTAAAATTTCACCTTTAGTGTTATTAAGGTAAGGTGTCACTATTTCTACAGATTGGTAGTTAGCTATAAGTGAAACAGCATTCATTGCTTGAACAAACTCAGGGCGGCAATCCGGATATATATGGTGATCACCTGAATGGGCTCCGTAGTACACAGCAGATGCTTCTAAAGATACAGCGTAAGCAATTGCCATTGAAAGCAGCACCATGTTTCTATTTGGCACAACCGTGGATTTCATATTGTCATCTTCATAATGACCTTCAGGGATGTCGATATCACTTGTCAAAGATGAGCCAGCCATTAATGAATTAATACTGCTTATGTCCACGACTTTATGCGGTATGTTCAGGTTTTGGCACACTTTCTGAGCAACAATGAGCTCTTTATCGTGTCTTTGTCCATAATTAAATGAAATAGCAAAGACGTCTGCACCAGACTGTATAGCACTATGCAGGACGGTAAAAGAATCCATTCCTCCAGAATATACAACCACTACCTTTTTGGACATTACTCCCCCCTATATGTGTTCGGTATGTATTGGCGCAACACTCATTTCTACAAAATTTATATCAAATAGAGAGGCGCTTAAATTCGTTGCGGGATTATAGCAGAGATGAATGTTAATGCTTAGGTTAACTTCTGTCTTTTTGGGCTTGTTTGTAAGTAATCTGGTTGTTAATATAAAAAGCGTAACCGGTTACGGATATTTTATTATGGAACAATTTGGCGTTCTAACGCTTGGTAGTCGTCTGAAGCGATTAAGTGACAGTTTATTTTCTGAAGTGCAAGACTTGTATGTTCGTTGTTATATTCCAATTTCATCAACCTACTTTCCAATATTGAAGGTGTTACATGAAATGGGGGCACTTTCAGTGGTCGATATCGCCAATCAACTGAAGCTTTCCCATCCTGCAATCAGTAAGCAAGTATCGAAAATGGTCAATGAATGTTTGATTGAAAAAATCATCGATCCTAAAGACAGTCGCCGTTTTATGCTGATGCTTTCAGATAAAGGTTTATCAGTAATGTTGAAACTGAAACCTATTTTGACAGAGATGGAGTTTGTGCTTGAGCAGGCGGTTCAGTTAGCAGGCGGAGACTTTATGCAGTCATTAAAAGGTTTAGAGGATCAGTTAGTGAACGGCAAGTTGCAGGAAAAAATACTGGATCGGTTGCATGGTATTAGGGTCATTCCTTTTGATGATAGTCATGGAGAGGGTTTATGTCAGCTCAATATGATTTGGTTGAAGCGTTATTTTCCAAATCAAATATCGCCTTATGATGAGGATGTATTGAAGCACCCTAAACACAATGTGTTAGATAAAGGTGGAAGGATTTGGGTGGCTGTTAGTGATCGTTCAGATGCAACCAGTTTACTTGGAACTGTGATGGTCAAACCAAATGTCGAAGAGCAGAGCATTGAAATGATGAAAATGGCAGTAGTTGATCATGCTCAATGTCAGGGAGTAGCCCAACATTTATTTAATGAAGTCTTAAGCTATGCAATAGATAAAGGGATTAAAGTAATTACTTTAGAAACGTCATCTTCGCTAGAGTCGGCCAGAGTTTTTTATGAAAGAAATGGTTTTATAAAAATGCCTAAACCAACTCCTTCTATGTATGAAAGGGCAGACGTTTATATGGAAAGGAACCTTTGCACCAAGTCATGAGAGTAGTGGTCGTGCAAAGGTCTCGGAAAAGCACATTAATAAAAATTTAGAGCAGGAGGGAGAAAAATAATATGAGCGTTTTACAAGAAATGAAACGTGGTTTTATAGCATCGATCCCCATGATAGTGGGCGGCATTCCATTTGGAATTTTATTCGGTTCCTTAGCATCTAGTTATGACTTGAGCCCATGGTTTGCAATTGCAATGTCCATGTTTGTTTTTGCAGGATCAGCACAATTTGTAGCCATAGGCCTGATTTCTATTGATACACCGTTATGGGTAATTGTATCTACAACGTTTATTGTGAACTTGAGGCACCTTTTATATGCCGCTGACCTTGTTAAATACATAAAGCACTTGCCCATTTCTACTCGTTTTATTATGGGCTTTGGCTTGATAGATGAAACTTATGCAGCGGTCCGACCATTGTATGGAACCGGGGCCATTAGTAAAGAATCTGGTCATCAGGCATTTCTAGGTTCATTCCTGTCTTTTTATATTATGTGGAATATTACTACTGTAATAGGAATCATGTTTGGTGAATTAATACCGGGAATGAGTGAGTGGGGCCTTGAATTTGCCATGGTTGCAACCTTTATTGGCATTATTACGCCTTATTTGAAGTCTTATCCTTTTTGGTTATCTATGATTTCAGCTGGCATGTCTTCTCTAATTCTGTTTGATTTGCCAAACAATTTGGGATTGTTGCTATCGGCTATTATTGGGGTAGCGGTTGGTTATATTGCTGATGTGCAGTATTCATCAAATGTGAATGCCTTCGAGAAAGGGGAAGTAAAATGAACACAATGAACTATGTGTTAATTCTACTAGGCATGTTTGTTGTCACATTTGGCATTAGGTTTGTACTTTTTGCAAAAGCCAACAAGGTAGTTATGCCTGCATTTTTAGACAGAGGGTTAAAGTTTGTCCCTGTTGCCGTTTTAACCGCCATTATTACGCCGATGGTTTTTGTGTCTAATAACAGTGTCCATGTTTCATTGGATAGTCCTTGGGTTTTAGGTGCTCTTTTTGCTTTTATCACAGGTATCTGGCTACAAAAACAACTGCTGACGATTATTGTGGGTGTATTTGTGTTTTTCACAGTAAAAATTGTTAGTGGCTAACTGAAAAATTACGGACATGATTATTACTATAAAACTTAAATCGGATATACTAACGGGCAAAGTTAACAATCTTGTTAGATGAATTCAGATCGGGACGCGCATTTTCATGTCAGAGACTCCAAAAACAGGCAATTTTATAACTCAAATTATTGATAAAGATAATGAAACTGGAAAATATGCGGGCAACGTTATGACCCGTTTTCCGCCAGAACCAAATGGGTATCTGCATATTGGCCATGCAAAATCCATTTGTTTAAATTTTGGTATTGCTGAACGCTTCGATGGACAATGCAATTTACGCTTCGACGACACTAATCCAGAAAAAGAAAGCTTGGAATACATTAACTCCATCAAGAAGGATGTTGAATGGTTAGGCTTTACATGGGCAGACGAACCTAAGTTTGCATCAAACTACTTTGATCAATTGTTTGAGTTTGCTGTTCAACTCATTAAATTGGGTAAAGCATATGTTTGTAAATTAACCCCTGAAGAAATGCGTGAATATCGTGGCACTCTAAAAGAACCAGGTAAAAATAGCCCTTATAGAGATACCAGTGTTGAAGACAACTTAGCCTTATTTACCCAGATGAAAGAGGGTGAGTTTGCGGATGGCGCAATGGTGCTTCGAGCTAAAATAGATATGGCAAGCCCAAATATTAATATGCGCGATCCAATTATTTATCGCATTCGCCATATTCATCATCATCAAACGGGTGATAAATGGTGTGTCTATCCTATGTACGACTTTACCCATTGCCTTTCGGATGCAATGGAAGATGTCACTCATTCCATCTGTACATTAGAGTTTCAAGATCATAGACCTTTATATGATTGGGTGTTGGATACGTTAAATACAGCTCATCCGCAACAGATTGAATTTGCGCGTTTAAACTTAAATTACACTGTCACTAGTAAACGTAAACTTAAACAGTTAGTTGATGAGGGTCATGTTGAAGGTTGGGATGATCCAAGAATGTCCACTATCTCTGGACTACGTAGACGTGGATATACAGCTCGCTCTATTCGTAATTTCTGTGAGCGTATTGGTGTCACCCGTTCTGACGGTATTGTTGATGTAAGCATGTTGGAACATGCCATTCGAGAAGATTTGGATCAAAATGCTAATCGAGCAATGGCGGTTTTAAACCCAATAAAAGTGACGCTAACAAATTATCCTGATGAACAAGAAGAGATTTTCACGGTAAATAATCATCCGAAAAATGCAGATGCTGGAACTCGTCAGGTGCCATTTTCGAAAAATTTATTTATCGACGCGGCTGATTTCGCTGAAGTTCCACCTAAAAAATGGAAACGTTTAACCTTAGGTGAAGCCGTTCGTCTTCGCGGTGGTTATGTAATAACCTGTGATGAAGCGATTAAGAATGAAGAGGGTGACGTTGTTGAACTCTTATGTCGCTATGATGAAAATACCCTAGGTGTAAACCCAGAAGGATATAAACCAAAAGGTGTTATTCATTGGGTTAGTGCAAACCATGCAATTACCGCTGAAGTTCGATTGTATGACCGTTTGTTTAATGAGGCTGCACCAGATGCAAACCATGAAAGTAAAACTTTCCTTGATTTCATTAATCAAGAGTCATTGCTTGTATTAGGTAATGCAAAGCTAGAGCCGTCTCTTGAAACTGCTGCTAAAGGTACTGGCTTTCAATTTGAGCGCGAAGGTTATTTCTGTCGGGATTTAGTCTCTGATACATTAACTTTTAATCGTACCGTCACATTGCGTGATTCTTGGGCCAAAATTGAAGCGAAAAGGTAATACAAGCGAATGTTGAAAATATACAATACACTCACAGGTAAGAAAGAAGAGTTTCATCCAATTGTTCCTGGTGAAGTAGGCATGTATGTGTGTGGTAACACCGTTTACGATTATTGCCACATTGGTCATGCACGGGCAATGATATCGTTTGATCTTATCTCACGTCACCTGCGTCATGTTGGCTATGATTTAAACTACATTCGAAACATCACGGATGTAGAGGACAAAATCATTAAAAGAGCCGCAGAAAATAACGAAACAACTGAGTCACTCACTCAGAGAATGATCCAAGCACAAGTTGAAGATGAGCTTAAGTTAGGCAATAAAATGCCTGATCGTGAGCCAAAAGCAACTGAGTTCATGCAAGAAATGATTGATATGATTCAAACCTTAATTGAAAAAGGGTTTGCTTATCAAGGTTCGACGGGCGATGTTTACTATCGTGCGTCTGCGTTTAAAGAATACGGTAAATTGAATAACCGCAAGCTTGAAGACATGTTAGCAGGCGCTCGAATTGATGTTGAAATGGCCAAAGAGCATCCTGCTGACTTTGTTTTGTGGAAAATGGTAAAAGAAGGTGAGGTGCATTGGTCATCACCTTGGGGTGCAGGTCGACCCGGCTGGCACATTGAATGTTCAGCGATGGCAACCAGCTGTTTGGGTGCGCACTTTGATATTCACGGCGGTGGTCCAGATTTAAAATTTCCTCATCATGAAAATGAAATCGCTCAATCAGAGGCGGCAACAGGTGAAAAATACGCAAATGTATGGATGCATTGTGGGCCAGTTCGTGTAAATAATGAAAAAATGTCCAAATCATTGGGTAACTTCTTTACTGTGCGTGATGTACTGGAAAAGTACAATCCTGAAGTGGTTCGTTTTTTGATGGTATCAAGCCAATATCGCAGTGCAATTGACTACTCTGAAGAAAGCTTATTAGAGGCAAAAGTAAAACTTGAGAGATTGTATAACGCTCTGAAAGATCAAACTTTTGCCACAGATTACGTTCAGTCGGACTTCTCAGTTCGTTTTAATGACGCGATGAATGATGACTTTAATACTCCCGTTGCGATTGCCGTGTTATTTGATTTGGTGCGTGAATTAAATAAAGCCAAAACAAGCAGCCCTTCTGAAGCAGAAGTATTGGCTAAAGAGTTATATGTTTTGTCTGAGTTGCTTGGTTTATTGCGACAAGATCCAGAGTACTTCTTACAAAACAGTATCGTGTCTGAAGGTCTGAGTGAGGAAGAGATTGAGGCATTTATTGCTGAACGTAAACAGGCTCGTAAAGATAAAAACTTTGCACGTAGTGATGAAATAAGAGACGAGCTAGCTGAAAAAGGTGTCGAGCTGTTGGATAGCCGTGAAGGCACTAGTTGGACTCGACGTTAATACTGAGCTAAATAACTTGAAATGTTAAATTATAAGGTGGCTAAATGGCCACCTTATAATTTTCAAGATATTAATCTTTCACTCTTACCGCTAAAACGTCGCATGGTGCGCCATGTAAAACGCCGTTTGCAGTTGAGCCTAGAAGCAGTGCTAAGCCATGGCGTCCATGACTTCCAACGACAATTAAGTCGGCGCCTTTTTCTTCAGCTAATCGATGGATTTCATGTTCGATTCCTCCTTGCGTAATGCAAGTTTCAGAAGGTGTAATATCCAGTTGTTGGACGAGAAGGTCCATTTTTGTATTTGCGTCCGTATGTAGTTGATGTTGAATATCAGTAATATCAATTGGGACATCGCCACCATAGGCGTAATTTAATGATTCGATGACATGAATTAGTATTAATTCAGCACCAGAGTTTTTACACAGTTGTATTGCCTTATCTGATACTTGGTTCACACCATCCGTTAGATCCGCCGCAAGTATTATTTTTTTATAGGGCATAAGTACCTCCAATTCATTACACAATAATAATAGTTCAATTTGAGAAGATGATGACAATATTAATCGTAGTATTCATAACCTTATCCTTGTTTGGTTCAGTTATGTGGGTTATGCCATCAAAAAGAGATAAACATAAAATGTCTCTAAGAATGGCAGCTCGACAACACCAGCTCACCGTTCAACTTATGCAAGTAAACATACCAGACAAATGGGATAAAACAACAACTTCTGTCAAAACATGCGCTTATCGGTTAAATAGAATAAAAGAACTTAAGACCTTAACAAGCACTATTAACCTGTATCCTCATGAAGTTTGGAAGCATGAAGTTGTGTGTGATGGATGGTGGTCGAGTGCTAAAATTACTCTCTCATCTAGTGCAGCATCAAACTTAAATGAGATAGGTGAGCATATTGATTGCATTGAAATCTCTTCGAACGCCATAACCTGCTATTGGCAGGAGAGGGGAGATGAAAGCACTGTAAAGGCGCTTTCAGAGTTGCTTGCTGAGTTACAAGAGCTGCGTTAAGTCTTAGCGTCTTTTTCGTCCAATAATTGATCATCAGATGTTTCATCAAAATCGAGCACTAAATCTGCCACTTGGTCGTCAGGATTATCTTCATTGTGAATGGCGACAAGTTGAGGTGCTAAAATGGCTTGAAATTGTTTTTCAATGTAGTCAATTGCTTGATGTCTTTCAGGGCGGTCTATGGAGGTTGCCTTTAAATGAGACATAATGACGGTGTAAAGAGATTGAGCTACCCTCATGTCACCACTGTTTATGTTGTTATTCGCCTGCACAAGCTGTCTATTCAATTGCAGCCATAAATTAAGCCAACGTATATAGTCATAGCAAGCTTTATAGTGAGAGTGGCTGATACGTCCTTTACGACGCATATACAGCAAGAGCTTGGCTACCTTTGTAAGGCGCTCTTTGTATTTTGCTTTTTCTTGGAATGAATAGGAGTGTGGCGTTGTGGTAAATTCAATCAACTCCTCATTGCGTTCTGCTTCTGCTTTGGTAATTCTTTCTTCGATTTCTGCCGGCTGATCACTATAATTAGCAAGATCTCTCAGGGTATCGACATAAAAATCATATAATACGTCTGTCACAATGGAATCAGTATTAATGTTTTTAATACCGGCAATATGATGTTGTACTCGATCTGCTCGATTAAGAAGTTGTAGGTTCTTAAAACGACGTTCAGTGGCTTCTCTTTCTTTTTGATGAGCCCTTGTTCCTACTATCACTGAGATCACAACAATAATAAATAAAGCAAAAATTGTGAGTATTTGTAGTAGTGGCATGATTGTCCTTAGACGATTTATTAAGTATGTTTAAAAAGAAATAACTCATTTTACCAATAATAATGTGCGAAACAATACAGTGATAACTTGTCATATAAAAGAGGTTTGCTTAATATCAGCCCCCCGAGCGAATAAATTACGCATTTGTATTGATTCGGAGATGTACTCTAAAATAAGGCTTATATAGCATAATGGGAAAATCACTGGTTATCGTGGAATCGCCAGCAAAGGCGAAAACCATCAATAAGTATTTAGGGAGTGACTACGTTGTAAAGTCGAGCGTAGGGCATATCCGCGACTTACCTACAGGAAAAACAGCAACTTCCACACCACAAGAACGAGCAAAGCAAGCTGCATTGACTCGTAAAATGAGTGCGGAAGAGAAAATTGAGCACCGCCATAAAAAGTCTCGTCAGCAGCTCATTACTCGCATGGGTGTGAACCCCGAAAACAACTGGGAAGCTCACTATGAGATTTTACCAGGAAAAGAGAAAGTTGTTGATGAACTTAGACGCTTAGCGAAAAATGCTGACACCATCTATCTCGCAACCGATTTGGATAGAGAGGGAGAGGCGATTGCTTGGCATTTAAGAGAAGCCATTGGCGGTGATGATTCACGTTACAAACGTGTTGTATTTAATGAAATTACCAAAAAAGCCATTAAACAAGCTTTTGAATCACCTTCTGAACTTGATATAGACAGAGTTAATGCCCAACAAGCAAGGCGTTTCCTTGACCGTGTAGTTGGCTTCATGGTTTCCCCCCTGCTTTGGTCGAAAGTTGCCAGAGGTTTATCTGCAGGTCGTGTTCAATCTGTAGCAGTACGCTTGATTGTTGAACGTGAACAAGAAATTCGAGCATTTATTCCAGAAGAGTTCTGGGAGTTGGATGCCAATTTAACAACGCCTTCTAATGCTCCTTTGACGTTTGCAGCGACAAAATACCAAAACAAAGAGTATCGCCCTTCAAGCGAGCAGGAGTCGAAAGAGCACGTTGCACGGTTACAAAATGCGTCTTTTAAAGTCGCTAAACGTGAAGATAAACCAACATCTAGTAAACCTTCATCGCCATTTATTACCTCTACTTTGCAGCAGTCCGCTAGTACAAGACTTGGGTTTGGTGTGAAGAAAACAATGATGCTTGCACAAAGATTGTATGAAGGTGGTTATATTACCTACATGCGAACAGACTCGACCAATCTAAGTGCGGAAGCGGTTGACTCACTACGTGATTACATTCTTTCGAATTATGGTAAAGATTATTTACCCGAAGCGCCTATCCGATATTCAAGTAAAGAAGGGGCGCAAGAGGCTCATGAAGCAATTCGTCCATCTGATGTAAAAATTACATCAAATGAATTACTGGGTATGGATAAAGATGCCCATCGTTTATATGAATTGATCCGTAACCAGTTTATTGCCTGTCAAATGACGCCCGCTTTATACACATCAACCACCATCACTTTGGCTGTGGATGAGTACGAACTGAAATCTCGTGGTCGTATTCTACGTTTCGACGGTTATACACGAGTTATGACACCAGTTGGCAAAAAAGCGGAAGATAATATTCTTCCAGATATTGAGCCAGGTGAAGAGTTGTCTTTGGTTGAATTACTGCCTGAACAGCATTTCACTAAACCTACGGCGCGCTTTAGTGAAGCCAGCTTGGTTAAAGAACTGGAAAAAAGAGGTATTGGTCGTCCATCTACTTATGCTTCTATTATTTCAACCATTCAAGATCGTGGCTATGCTCGTGTTGAAAACAGACGCTTCTATGCTGAAAAAATGGGTGACATTGTCACGGATCGTTTGGTAACAAATTTCCAGACTTTGATGAACTTTAGTTTTACCGCTCAAATGGAAGAACAATTAGACGACATAGCTGAAGGTCGTGAAGATTGGATTCAAGCGCTAAATACATTTTACGCGAGTTTTAATGAAACATTAAAGAAAGCTGAAAACCCAGATACAGGGATGACGCTAAATGAACCGACACCAACTGATATAGAGTGTCCTACTTGTAGTCGTCCAATGCAAATCCGCACAGCAAGCACGGGTGTGTTTCTATCTTGCTCAGGGTATGCATTACCACCAAAAGAGCGTTGTAAAGCAACCATTAACCTGACAAGAGGTGAAGAAGCCGTCGCTTTATACGATGAAGAAGCGGAATCAAAAGCGTTAATTGCTAAGCGCCGTTGTCCTATCTGTTCATCTTCAATGGACAGCTATTTAGTGGATGAACAAAGAAAATTGCATGTGTGTGGTAATAACCCAACATGCAGTGGTTATGAAGTTGAGCATGGTGCATTTAAGATCAAAGGTTATGATGGCCCGACACTTGAATGTGATAAATGCGGATCGGAAATGCAGCTTAAGAATGGCCGTTTTGGTAAATACTTTGGTTGCACCAATGAAGAATGTAAAAACACTCGAAAGTTGCTGAAGAGCGGTGAAGCGGCTCCACCAAAAATGGACCCCGTGCCAATGCCTGACTTAGCTTGTTTAAAAGTGGAAGATCATTATGTGTTACGGGACGGAGCAACTGGATTGTTTTTGGCCGCAAGCCAATTTCCGAAAAAACGTGAAACACGAGCGCCTTTGGTTGCTGAGTTGCTGCCTTATATGGAGCAAATTGATCCTAAATATCACTTCTTCTCCGATGCGCCCGTAGCGGATACTGAAGGTCGTCCAACTGTCATTCGCTATAGTCGTAAGACGAAAGAGCAGTATGTAATGACAGAAGAGAATGGCAAGCCAACGGGTTGGAAAGCGTATTATGTTGGTAACAAATGGGTTATTGAAGAAGGTAAAAAATCTAAATGAGTAACCCATCTGAAGCGAGTGTAACAAACCAAAGATTGGATGTTGCACGTCGCTTTCTTAAAATGTTATCGGCATTGGATGAGCCTTGGATGGAAAAAGCCTATGAAGATTCAGCTTTGTTCCATCTCAAAAGCGGTTTAAATGGTTTGTTGCAAGAGGTGTCTACAAATTATTCGCTGAAACCTGTAACGGATATTTCATACCTTTTGGATGAATCAAATCAAAAAGGTATGTCAATTCCTGTATTACAGGAGCTGAATGCTTTATCATCAGACCCGTCAAGTTGGTTGTCGCAGCTGGAGAAAGCCTACGTTACGGCTTACGAGTGCTACTCGAAACCACAAGCTGTTGTTTTAATTAATGTTATAGTGAGTAGCAGCAGCTCAGAGAGTTCGATAGCATTCTATTTACAATCTATATCTGAGCTAGTGCTTAGATATAGAGAAGAGTCCACAGAGTATTAAGAATGAATGAAGCATATTTAGAAATTGTTGAATTGGATAATGGCGACATTGTATTGCGCCCAGTTAATACAAATGAAGATGAACATTCTGAGCCGTTAGCAGTATTAACGATTTCCGATGATACAAAAGCATTTTTACAGAGTCGCTATTTTGATCTGGCAAAGTGCATGTTTCATGCAGGCATTGATTTCGTCTACTCAGAAGATTTTAGTGATATGTCGGAAGAAGACATTATGGACGATTTTGAGGCTGTAACAAATATTTCAAAGACACTTCATTAATGGATGAGTGATCGATAGATCTTTATTAGTTGAATTGTGGAACTCAAGAAAACACCTATAAAAATATCATTTATAGGTGTTTTTGCTTTTAAAGATTAGACAGATTGTCTGATTACACCGACAGAAATGCCTTCAATAGCAAATTCAGTCGTTTCTAAATCAACCTTTATATCATCAAAGTCGCTATTTTCAGCGATTAAATGAATGATTTTACCGTCTTGCTGGAAGCGTTTAACTGTCACATCGTCATCAATTCGAGCGACAACGACTTGGCCATTTTTTACAGTACTGGTTTTGTGTACAGCAATTAAGTCGCCATCAAAAATGCCGATGTCTTTCATACTCATCCCAGTAACAGATAAAAAATAGTCTGCTTTTGGGTAAAACATTTCTGGTGGGATTTGCACATAAGAGGACACATTTTCTTGCGCTAGAATGGGAAAGCCTGCTGCGACTTTTCCTATAATAGGTAAACCAATGTCTACGGGGAGCTCTTCGGGTGTTTCCTCAACGACTTTGAGGCCTCTTGAAGCACCGGGTAAGATTTCGATTGCCCCTTTTTTGGCAAGCGCTTTAAGATGCTCCTCGGCAGCGTTAGGGGATTTAAATCCCAAGTGTTTTGCTATTTCAGCCCTAGTTGGGGGGAAACCTGTTTCAGCAATGAATTCGCGTATCATGTCCATTACTTCGGATTGTCTTTTTGTTAATTTAATCATAAGGCATCTGGTTGTTTGTACAGTTACTGTTATTATATACAGCTTTTAAAGATGTTCTCAATTAAATAATGCTATCAGATGAATTAAAGACAAAAATACACGGTGCCTACAGAGCTTCATTGGCTGCTAAAAGTCATAAGCCGCGCTTAGGGCAAAAGCAGATGATTGCGACTATTGCGAGAACCGTTGGCAATATTAAGCAAGATTCAGAAGGTGAAAGGCTGGGGGAAAAGCACGTAGCTGTGGTTGAAGCAGGAACAGGGACAGGAAAGACGCTTTCATATTGCCTTTCTGTGATTCCTATTGCCAAAGCAAGAGGCAAAAAGCTCATCATTTCCACCGCAACCGTTGCCTTGCAGGAGCAAATTCTTCATAAAGAGCTGCCAGACCTACTTAAGCACACGGAATATCATTTCAATTACACTCTGGCTAAGGGGAGGGGGCGTTATTTGTGCCTTAACCAACTGGAAGGTTTTTTAGATTCAGATACCCAAGGAATGGACGATATGTTTGCGGGCTTGTTTGAGCAGCATTTGCAAGCAGGTGATGTGAACTCTGTTTTGTATCAAGAAATGGACGATGCCATTAAAGAAGGTGAATGGGATGGTGATAAAGACAACTGGAAAGGCATCTTAAGAGAGGAAGATTGGCGTAGAGTCACAACAGATCATCAACAATGTACCAATCGCAATTGCGCTAACTTTTCTGCGTGCCCTTTTTACAAAGCAAGGGCTGAAATTGAAACATCGGATGTGATTGTTGCCAACCATGATTTAGTCTTGGCAGATTTGTCTTTAGGTGGTGGTGCAATTTTAACCGCTCCAAATGAGACGATTTATGTCTTTGATGAAGGACACCATCTTCCAGATAAAGCAATAAATCATTTTCGTCATGAAATGCGCTTACAGCAAAGCATTCAGTGGTTAAGGCAACTTGAAAAGAACCTAGTCTCTCTAAAGCAAGAATTAACGGATGAAATAAGCCTAACTGGGCAGCTACTGTTAAAAATTCCTCAACAAGTGCAAACGTTAGTGAATTTTATTCAATACGCTCAACAAGGGCTTGCTCCCTTTATCGCAGATCATAATCTGGATCAGGAAAACAATGTCTATCGCTTTGAGTTTGGCGTAATTCCAGATGAATTAAGACAATTGGCATACAGTTTACAAACAGGCTTTCAAAAGTTGTTTGGTAGCATTGAAAGCATTCAAGATGAATGTAAAAAAGCCAAGCAAAATGAAGGTATGGGATTAACCCAGGACGTTGCAGATACATGGATGCCTATTCTAGGTGTGGTGCTTTCGCGTTTAGAACAGGCAAAAGCATTATGGCAACTGTTTTCTATTCAAGATGATCTAAATTACCCGCCCAATGCTCGTTGGTTAACATTAACGGGGAGTGGTATGGAGCAAGATATAGAGCTCGGAGGCTCTCCCATTCTAGCGGCTCATACTCTGCGTCAGCAATTATGGGATAAGTGTTATGCCGCTGTAGTAACTTCTGCCACATTAACCGCATTAAATAATTTCTATCGCTTTAATATGAGAAGTGGTGTGCCCCATGAAAGTGAATATTTAAGAGTGATTAGTCCGTTTGACTTTCAAAACAACGGTCAACTCGTTATACCTAAAATGGACTGTGAACCCACTCAGGTTGAGCAACATACTAAAGCCATTGTTAATTATTTAAATAATCAAGTGGATATTGAAGGGTCAAGTTTGGCCTTGTTTTCTTCACGTAAACAAATGGAAGAAGTGTCGTTGCAAGTAGAGGCTAAATTGCAAGCGATTATGCTGGTACAAGGTGAGCAGTCAAAGCGAGTGATCTTAGATTCCCATAAAGAAAAAATTGACGCAGGCAAAGGCAGCTTACTTATGGGTCTTGCCAGCTTTGCCGAAGGGGTAGATCTACCGGGGAAATATTTAACACACGTCATTATTGCCAAGATTCCTTTTGCGGTACCTGATGACCCTGTAGATGCGACTTTGGCAGAGTGGATACAAAATAAAGGCGGTAATCCTTTTATGGAAATTACCATTCCTGATGCCTCTCTAAGATTGGTGCAGGCAACAGGTCGTTTATTGCGCAGTGAAACCGATACAGGAAAAGTATGCATACTGGATAAGCGCTTAATTTCTAAGCGTTACGGAAAGCAGTTGATCGACGGACTGCCGCCTTACAATCTGTTAATAGAATAAGTCAATTTACTATTAACAGTTGGAAAAGGTGTCTAAGTCTCGGTCATTTAGGTACACTTAGGCGAATCAAGTTATTCACCTCATTTATAAAGAAGCAAATAGATTCCACATGGAAAAACAAACTGTAGATACCCCATCAAAACCAAGAAGAAGTCGAAGAACGTACACAAAGCCTAAAAAACAACCTAAGCTAAATGCATCTGAGCAAGCGAATAAAAATTCAAAGGTTTGGTCTATAGAGGACTTTCAAGTTGAACCTGTATCAGGCAAATTAAGATTTCATGATTTAAATCTTCCTGATCGAATTTTGAAATCCATTGCAGAAATGGGGTTTGAATATTGCAGTGAAATCCAAGCTGAAACCCTACCTCAAACGCTTCAGGGTTATGATATTATTGGTCAGGCTCAAACTGGAACGGGCAAAACCGCTGCATTTTTAATCGCTATGATTTCTGATTTCCTTGATTACCCTTTAGAAGAAGAAAGAGCAGATCATTTTGCTAGAGGTTTAATTATTGCACCAACGCGTGAGCTAGCATTACAGATAGCGGAAGATGCAGAGAAACTAACCTCCAATTCAGATCTTTCGGTTGTTTCTCTTGTTGGAGGCTTAAGCTATGAGAAACAGAAGCAACAACTAGAGACATTAAGAGTGGATATCGTGGTGGCAACACCGGGTAGATTGTTAGACTTTGCTCGTAATAAGAAAGTAATGCTCAATAAAGTCGAATCTTTGGTATTGGACGAAGCAGATAGAATGCTTTCTATGGGATTCATTCCAGATGTGAAAAGCATTATTCGAATGACGCCTCATAAAGAAAAACGCCAAACCATGCTATTCAGTGCGACTTTCCCAAAAGACATTCAAGCGTTAGCGAAACAATGGACTTACTTCCCTAAAGAAGTTTCTGTAGTCCCAATGGAAACGACGAATAAAAACATTGATCAGGTTATTTATACCGTTGAAGCCGATCAGAAATGGGATGCTTTACATCAATTGTTGCTTGAAAAACCAGGTCAACGCACCATTATTTTTGCGAATCGACGTGATGAAACCCGTGATCTATACGAACGATTAAAAGAAGTGAAGATTAATTGCGCGATGTTATCGGGTGAAGTCGCTCAAGATAAGCGTGTGAAAACCCTTAATGGCTTTAAAGATGGTCGTATTCAAGTGTTAGTAGCAACCGATGTTGCTGGTCGAGGCATTCACGTAGATAACATTGAATTAGTTGTCAATTATTCTTTACCTGAAGACCCTGAAGATTATGTCCACCGTATTGGTCGTACAGGGCGTGGTGGTGAGCTTGGTCGTTCAGTCAGTTTTGCTAGTGAAGACGATGCCTTCTTAGTGCCTGAAATTGAAAAGGTCGTAGGTGAAAGTATTCGTTGTGAGTATGTCGAGCTATTAATAAATAAATAAAATGCGTTATAGACTCATTCATTGGAGGTTAACATGATAAAACATGTTTTTTCGCAACTTGGTGAGTCTTTTTTTAGCTTTACCCAAGTTCAGCCTTTATTAGAGCAACGCTTAGTAGAATTTAATCACCAATTAGGTGATAAGCTGGGCCTTGATATAAAAGATGATGAGATCGCATCTATTTTAAGTGGTAATACAAAGTTGCCACTTAGTCTTAGTATGGTTTATGCAGGCCATCAATTTGGTGGTTTTTCTCCTCAACTAGGGGATGGTCGCGGTGTTTTACTGGGCGAAGTGAGCACCCCAAATGGATTAATTGACCTTCACCTTAAAGGTGCAGGTTTAACGCCTTTCTCTAGGCGAGGTGATGGTAGGGCGGTGCTTCGCTCTACTATTCGAGAATATTTAGCAGCAGAAGCAATGACTGCCCTCGGTATCGCCTCATCGCGTTCTTTGTGTTTATTTGATAGCAAGCAGGACGTTTATCGAGAAAAGGCTGAGTCTGGAGCCATGTTACTTCGTACCGCTCGTACTCACATACGCTTTGGTCATTTTGAATATTTTTATTATCGAAAGCAGCCAGAGCAGCTTCAAATACTCATTGATTATTGCCTCAAACATTATTTCCCCCACCTATCAGAGCACGATAACCCTATAAAAAGCATGTTGACTGAAATAGTTCAATTGACTGCTAAAATGATTGCCCAATGGCAGGTTATAGGTTTCCAGCATGGCGTCATGAATACGGATAACATGTCGATCTTAGGTGAAACCATTGACTATGGCCCTTATGGCTTTATGGAAGAGTACGATCCTAGATGGATAGCCAATCACTCTGATTATGAAGGGCGCTATACATTGGAGAATCAACCCAGTGTCGGCCTATGGAATTTAAATTGTTTAATGAGGGCCTTTTCCAACCATTTATCACGTGATGAACTCGTTGAAGTGTTAGGTCATTATGAGCCAACACTTATGACTTATTATCGTCAATGTGTTTATCAAAGACTTGGCTTATCGCTAACAACCACTCGCAGCAAAGATGACAGTGATTCCAACAAGAGTGTTTATGATGTGGAGTTTGTGAGAGAGCTGTATCGTTTATTGAAAAAAGAGAAGCTGGATTACAACATTTTTTTCAGAAACTTATCCAACATGGAAAATGCAACGGATTATTCTATTATTTTAGATGAGTGCATTGATAGAGAGCCAATGTCGCTTTGGTTAGATCAGTATATTTCTAAAAGACAGGGCGAAAAACTCAATTGGTGCGAAATTAAGATTGAAATGTTGAAAATCAACCCCAAGTTTATTCTAAGGAACTATCTTGCACAGCAGGCAATCAAAGAAGCAGAAGTTGGGAACTACCTTCCCTTTAGGCGCTTATTGCATGTTTTGCAAACTCCTTACGATGAACATACAGAATGTGAGGATTTATCTTTAGCCTCACCTGAATGGGCGAAAAATTTGGAAGTGAGTTGCTCTTCTTAAATCATCAGCATAATGTAATTCTAAGGAATTCTTAAAGCATGACAACCAAATCAGTGTGTGTATTAGGTGGCGGAAGTTTTGGTACGGCATTGGCAAATATTATGGCTCACAATGGTCATCAAGTAAGCCAATGGATGCGTAATGAACAGCAAGTAGAAGAAATCAACTTAACAGGTTTAAATAGCCGTTACCTGCCAAATGCGCCATTGCATTGCGAATTAATGGCAACCACTAATTTAGAAAAAGCCATTCGCGAAAGCGATACTGTTCTTGTTTCTATACCTTCTAAGTCCTTCGAAGATGTGATGGATCGAATTTGCCCGTGGCTCACACCCGATAAAACACTTATTAGTACTACAAAGGGGTTTAACCCCAATCACTTTGAATTGATGAGCGAAATTCTTAATCGCAATGGAGTAACAAAAAACATTGGCGTGTTAAGCGGGCCAAATTTAGCAAAAGAGATTGCCGCCGGCCAATTGACCGCCAGTGTAGTGGCGAGTGATGACGCTGACGTTAGAAGACAAATGATCGAATTGCTTAAATCACCAACATTTAGAGTATATGAAAGCTCAGATATGACTGGGGTTGAATTAGCCGGGGCATTGAAAAATATTTATGCCATTGTGTCTGGGTTAGCAAAAGCGCTCAAAGTTGGTGAAAACACCATGGCTATGATTATGACTCGCAGTCTAGCTGAAATGAGTCGATTTGCCGTCCACTTTGGTGCCAATCCTATGACATTTTTAGGCTTAGCAGGAATGGGAGATTTAATAGCAACTTGTTCTTCTCCGTTAAGCCGCAATTATCGGGTCGGTTTTGCTATTGGGTCTGGAAAAGATTTAGAAGAATCTGTGGCTGAAATAGGCGAAGTCGCAGAAGGTGTTAATACACTCAAAATGGTTGTAGAAGAAGCAAATAAACATGGCCTGTACATGCCGTTGGCTCAGGGCTTATACGCATTACTATTTTCTGGTGCTACTTTAGACTCTCTTGTTAAAGGGTTAATGACTGGCGATCAGAAATGGGATGTAGAATTTATTACTCAGAAGGAAGGCACAAATGTCTAAGCCTGGTTATACAAAGCAAAGTTTTTGGATACGTCTTGTTTTTATGGTTCTGTATTGGATTATATTCAATGTAGCGCTTTCTGTATTTGGCTTCTTACTATTGTTGATGACGATTATTCGTTTTGGATCTCAGCACAAACCTGAATCAATTTTAACTTTTCAGTTTAATTTAACGGAATTTATTACAGAAACAATGGCATTTTTAACCTTTAAAACGGAAGAGAAGCCGTATCCTTTTAAAGCGTGGCCTCAGGTAAAACAAGATGACTAATTCAAAATCACTTTACATTCTTCGTCATGGAACAGCGCAATCTTCTAACTTTGAATACGATAATCTGCGTGAACTTACTCAAAAAGGGATAGAGGAGGCTAAACAAACGGGCCAATACTTCCAATCTCTTGGTGTTCATCTAGATGCTGTTTATGCAAGCCCATACATTCGAGCACAACAAACAGCGGGACATTTTTTAGGTGAATTACAACAAGAGATTGCTGTTGAAACATCCGATCTTATCACGCCTAGTGGGCGGCCTTTAGATGTGGCGATTTGGCTTTCTAACCTAAAAGCCGACACTATTTTAATCGTAACTCATCAGCCTTTTGCTTATCAGCTGGTGGACTTATTAGCAAACGCACATTTACCCTCTGATTTATCTATGAATACAGGGACTTTGGTTTCTATGTCTGGGGAGTTGTTGGTCAGTGATTGCTGTACATTAAATAGCTTTTATTCTCCAGTGGTTTAATTATTAGAGACCTTTGCAATTTACAAACAAGTGAATCAAAAGTTCACAACGTATTACTAAGCAAGGTAGTTGTTTAAAAGGTCTTTATTAGAACAGTCGAGTTATTTAACGATGTTAAAAGAGAAACACTTTCAGCTTAAACACACTTCATTGGCCGGATTGGAATGGCAATCATCGCAAAACTCAGAAATGCTTTCTGCGGTTGCGTTACATGGTTGGCTTGATAATGCCGCCACTTTTTGTGAGCTACTTCCTAAACTGGATAATATGACTGTCCAGTCACTGGATTTAGCTGGGCACGGTTTTTCAGATCATCGTCCTAACGGTGCTTTTTACCATTTATGGGACTATGCTTTGGATGTGATCGAATTTTTGAACACACAAAATCAAAGTGTTTGGTTGATTGGTCATAGTATGGGTGGCTCCGTAGCCATGCTTGTAGCGGCATTGGCTCCTGAAAAAGTCAGAGGGCTAATTATGTTAGATAATATTGGCCCTATTACTGAAATGCCTGAAACTCGTGTTTCGACTATGCAGCGTGCCATTCAACGAATGTCAAAGTTCAAGCAGAACAATGGAACTCGTTATAAGACTCAGGAAGATATGATTACTGCGCGTATGGATGGCTTTACTAAATTAGGGTACTTTGCTTCAAGTGCCTTAGTTCAACGGGGAGCCTATCAAACGAACGATCAATGGGTATGGCGACATGATGGAAAATTGGCTTTTCCCTCTCCCTATAGAATGGATGAGGAAAGCGTTTACAGTTTTATTAATAAAGTGGTCTGCCCAACTTTTGTGTTAATCGCCAATGAAGGTATCTATAAAGAAAAAGCAGATCTTGTTGAATCTAGGGCAAAGCACTTTTCTTGGGTGAAATTAAAATGGATTGATGGCGGTCACCATTTCCACCTTGAGCTCGATACCAGTCAACAGGTTGCTGAAGAAATTAGGCATTTTATTGACCATAATTAACAAACGTTTTTTAGCGTTTAAGGTTAAGTGTATATGCAAATAAAAAATACAATATCAACACTATTAATCAGTAGTGCGCTAGTAGTGCCAACATTGTCTTCTGCGGTCACTTCTTTACCACCAATTAACCCGCATCGTGAAGTTGTTCTTGCTGCAACCGATGTTCAAGAGGGTTCAAATTACGCAATTCCACTGTCTAAAATGCAGAGAGCAGACCGCAGTTGGTCACCTGAAAAAGTATTAAATATTGAATCTCAATCAACTCGCCACACCTTTAAAATCGCCAGAAGCGCTGATCTTGCTGGCGTCATTCGTTTTTACTCTAATCAAATTATGAATGAGAAAAACAAGGTTATTTTCGAGTGTGAGGGCAGAAGCTGTGGCAGCAGTAATGCATGGGCCAATAATTTCTTTAATGACTACCGACTGTATGGAAGAGATGATAATCAAGTACTAAAAGTACTTCAAAACAATGAATTCTATACTGTTATGTATATCAATCGTCGTGGTGCGGGTGATGTAATGGTAAGAGTTGATCAAATCATTCCCATGTCTGAGTTTAATAAGGATCCTGCATTTAAGAAGCAGATATCGGTTAATGATATTGCAAAAATCAGGCTTTATATTGAAGACCAGCCTTCCGATGTTCATTATTACCTTGCTGTAACGGCCAGTGGCGAAACAACAGGAGAAGCTTTTAACAATGCTTCTCAGAATATCCAAAACTTGACATTAAGCCTTGGTCCTCGTCTTTTAGAAAACATGGAGTTTGTAAATCTAGGTAATTCCGGTCTAGAAGTATATGGAGAAGATCAGTTAACTTTTATTGAAAAATAATTTTCTTTTCTAATACAGCGAGACCTTTGCACGGCATTACTCATAATTTCGTGTAAAGGTCTCACAGTGATTTCTTGTCGATTTTCCTGCTATAGCTCTTTCTCTTCTTCCTTATAGCTTTATCTTAAATAGCATCTACTAATGCATTGTATGCGCAGCACTGTGTGCACAGCATTATATGCGCAGCACTGTGTGCACAGCATTATATGCATTAATAGACATAGAGCTTGCCTTAATAAATTCATAAGATAAAATGGGGAAATAATTTATCAAAATTACTTTTAAAGTTGGAGTTATGTTATGGCTCGTAAAGCGAATATATCGCGTGAAGAAATTCATCAAGCTTGTTGGGATTTACTTGAACAAAACTATTTCCCCAACATTCCCCGTATTGCTGAGTACTTTTCTAATCTCGATGGAAGGAAGTGTTCCAATACCACTTTATTGAATAGTATCAGTGAGTGGGAGGTAATTTATAAAGAGCAGGAACAAGTAAAGTTTCATGCACTGGGTGAAGCTGTTAAACCCGTATTTAAAAAATTAGAGCGTGAGTTTATTCAAGTTTTGCAATCACAACTGGATGATAAGGTGGGTGAGTTTGAACATACAGAGAAGCTAAAGTCGGATGCAAGCAATGGTCGTTACCTTTCACTGTCAACTGCATTAAGTGAGCAAGAGAGTGCTTTGCATGAAAGTCAGCAAAAAGTGAGCCTAATGGAAAAGGAAATGCTTTCTTTAACCAATGAACTTACTTATATAAAGCAAAGATACGAAGACACTTTATCTACTTTACACCTGAGTAATGAAAAGACGGTCGATTTAGAGATACAACTTAAAGAAAGTCAGATTAACTTAGTGCAAAAAGAAATTGATATTGTAAAAGCAGAAAGTGCCACGCAAGCTTTACAAAAGGATAATGATCGTCTTTCCCATCATTCTCAAGCACAATCTTTGGAGATCAACGAACTTAAGGAAAAGTTAGAATCCTTTAGAGAAAAGGATAACTCCGATCTAATTAATGCATTATCTGCCAAATTAGAGAGTTTGAATAAAGTTAATCAAAATAAGCAATAACCGTTTCCAGTTAATGGAGGAGTGGGGTAATACAGGTTATAATCCTACCCTTTCGATTTTGATAAGTGATCCCTATGAGCGTCAATCAATCCGCAGTTCGTGACCTTAAAAGCATTAAAGATTTTATCCGTTGGACTTATAGTCGCTTTTTAAGAGCAGAGTTATTTTATGGCCATGGAACCGACAACGCATGGGATGAAGCCGTTCATTTGGTATTGCGCAGCCTTAAATTGCCAATGGACTTTGATCGCTCTATGTTAGACTGCGCGTTAACAACCGATGAAAAAAAGTGCATTTTAAAGCTTGTACAATTAAGGATATCTAAAAGAGAGCCTTTACCTTATTTATTAAACGAAGCATGGTTCATGGGGCTGCCTTTTAAAGTGACTCGAGATACTTTAATTCCTCGCTCTCCTATTATGTCTTTATTAGAAACTGAGTTTCAGCCTTGGATAAATGATTATCCATTAAACATACTGGATATGTGTACAGGGTCGGGGTGTTTGGGCATTGTTGCTTCACTCGTATTTGAAGACGCAAAAGTAGACATCACAGACATTAGCCCTGAAGCACTGAAAGTCGCCCAAGAAAATGTCTTACTGCATGAAGTAGAAGAGAGCGTTGAAGTCATCGAATCTGATATGTTTAATAACTTATCAGGCCGAAAGTATGATTTAATCATTTGTAACCCACCATATGTGGATGCGGATGATTACAACTCAGCGCCAAAAGAGTTCTATAATGAGCCACAATTAGCGCTCACATCTGGCAATGATGGTTTAGATTTCACTCGTCAATTTTTATCTCAAGTTGCTGACTACCTAACAGATAATGGCATTATCGTTTACGAAGTAGGCAATACAGAAGTCACATTACAAGAAAATTACCCAGATGTGCCGTTTATGTGGGTTGATCTACCTGCTGGTGGTAATGGCGTATTTGTTTTGACGAAAGAACAATTATCACAATTTAATTTTTAAAAGAGTAACAATACATTATGTCTGGCAATACATTTGGTACTTTATTTACAGTCACAACCTTCGGAGAGAGTCACGGTTTAGCGCTAGGCGCAATTGTTGATGGCTGCCCTCCGGGAGTAGAAATTTCTGAAGCAGATCTGCAAAAAGACCTCGATCTACGCAAACCGGGCACGTCAAAACATACGACACAACGTCGCGAGCCTGACCAAGTTAAAATCCTTTCAGGTGTTTTTGAAGGCAAAACAACTGGAACGCCAATAGGTCTATTAATCGAAAATACAGATCAGCGTTCTAAAGATTATGGCAATATTGCTGAAACCTTCCGCCCAGCTCATGCGGATTATACCTATGATCAGAAATATGGCTTCCGTGATTATCGTGGTGGTGGCCGTTCATCTGCTCGTGAAACAGCCATGCGTGTTGCAGCGGGTGCAATCGCGAAAAAATATCTAAAAACACGTTTTGGAATTGAAATTCAAGGTTTCTTATCGCAACTTGGCCCGATTAAGTTAGCTGTAAAAGACCTTTCTCAAGTTTATGAAAACAGCTTCTTTAGTCCAGATCCAGATGCCATTCCACAACTTGAAACCTACATGACGGCACTTCGTCGTGAAGGTGATTCAGTTGGCGCAAAGATTACCGTGATTGCAAAGAACGTTATGCCGGGATTAGGCGAGCCTGTTTTTGATCGTCTTGATGCAGACATAGCCAAAGCAATGATGGGCATTAATGCAGTGAAAGGTGTGGAAATTGGTGACGGCTTCGAAGTAATAGAACAAAAGGGCAGTGAACACCGAGATGAAATCACTCCTAATGGTTTTTTAAGCAATCATGCCGGTGGTGTTTTAGGTGGGTTATCATCTGGCCAAGACATTGTTGTTCATATGGCACTAAAACCTACTTCAAGTATTACTATTCCAGGAAAAAGTATTAATCGCAGCGGTGAAGAAATTGATGTGATTACCAAAGGTCGCCATGATCCATGTGTTGGAATTCGTGCTACACCTATTGCCGAAGCCATGCTGGCACTGACATTGATTGATCATCTAATGAGAAATCGCGGACAAAATGCAGATGTTCAATGTGCAACGCCAATTGTCCCTGCACAGGCTTAAGTCTATAAACAATATTTAATGTCTTAAAAAGCTCCGTAAATGCGGAGCTTTTTTGTTTTTGTACTACCGAATTATTTCAATTGCTACTCGCGCACAGGTATGGCACCTTATTAGAAAATAACAATAAAATACGGAGACACCCTATGGCAGTAACTTTTGGAAATAGCGATGCAGACATTGGCAGCGAACTAAAATGCCCAAATTGCGGATCGAGCCACCTACATGGGGTTTTGTGCCCATCCCCTCGAAATCGGCATTAGCCTTCTTTTTGGTTGGGTAGTTCTTCTTTGATGATTGAATAAACGGTAGATCTACCTATCCCTAATTCTTTAGCTATTTCAGTGGCTCCAACATTATTATTATGAAGCTCAAGTAACTTATCCCTATCAACAGATCGTTTTCGGCCAAAAATAACTCCGTTTGCCATAGCATCAACGCGGCCTTCATTTGTTCGCTCTAATATACGTTCACGTTCAGCGTCAGCAACAGCACTTAGGATAGTTACGACCATTTTTCCCATTGTACCTTCAGTACTTAACCCCTCTCTTATAAAACGAATGGAAATACCTGCTTTATCAAATTCTTTAATTAGCTTGATCATGTCGGCAGTATCGCTACCCAAGCGATCTAATCGAGTAACTAAAACAAGATCACCATCTTCAACTTTTACTCGTAGTAGATTTAAACCTTTTCTATCCATATCTGATCGACTACCGATGTCAGAAAATATTCTTGATGGTTTGACACCTTCAGCTTCAAGCGCTTCTTTTTGAAGTTTTAATGATTGTTGGCTAGTTGATACTCTGGCGTATCCAAATTTTCTCATATGTGTCTATTAAATCGAAAAGTAGAATTTTTGTCTATTATGTTAATATAAACGATTTAGTAGACAATTAATAGCAGACATATCGAACTGTCTATTATGTTATGAGATAAAGTACATCTTGATGATTTACTTTACTATCTATATTCACAGTCTCTTGTTAGCCGATTATAAATACCTAAACTTGACTAAATTGTTCAATCGCCTTAATTTGCTTAGTTAATAGCTCCAAACAAGCTT
Source organism: uncultured Marinomonas sp. (assembly GCA_947493575.1). Taxonomy (GTDB): domain Bacteria; phylum Pseudomonadota; class Gammaproteobacteria; order Pseudomonadales; family Marinomonadaceae; genus Marinomonas. The sequence continues at coordinate 145,669 of CANLRQ010000004.1, read as the reverse complement.
TCTTATGTTGGATCTTAATATTGAGCAAATTAAGTGTTTCGTCTGGAATATTATGATTACTTTTATTAATAGCCATTAATAAAGGTTTAATATCAAGGATCAGAAGACCTGCGGCTCTTGCGGTACGAATAAATCTAAGTCGTTTTAAAGCACATAAATTATATAGACCATAACCTGCTTTAGTGTGCTCTCCACAACTGAGTAGTTCTTCTATGACATAATTTCTGACTGTGTGAACGGTAGTTTGAGCGGCTTTCGCTAATTGAGAAATACTCAATGGAAAGTCTAATAATTCATCGTCTGCTTGAATAAAGCCATTAAAGTCGGGAATTTTATTTAAAAAAGAAGCGTGTTCAATCGGGATATTTTCAATTATAGGGTTGTTCATTATCATTTCCTTTTTTGAAATGTTAATAGAACGTCTATCGTTTCGATAACGTAATTCAACGAATAAACGTTCTATATACCATCAAATCGCTTACCCAGCGCAGCACGATAAATCTTTAACATCTTTGCTAAACGTTTGCGCACATAGTTTTAAACCCTCAACCATAGTTAAATAAGGAAATAGTTGCCCTGCAAGGTCATCTACTGTCATCTTATTATGAATAGCGAGTACAGCACTTTGGATTAATTCTCCACCTTCATGCGCGAGTATTTGTGCGCCAAGAATTTTACCAGTCGGTTTGTCAGCGACAAGTTTAATAAATCCATCCGTTTCAAAATTAGCTAATGCCCTAGGTACGTTTTCCATATCTAGCACACGGCTAATAACATCAAATCCCCCTTTCATGGCTTGCTCTTCCGTTAATCCCACCGTTGCTACTTGTGGATCAGTGAAGATAACCGCAGGCATGGTTGATAAATCAAGCCTAGCGTCACCACCTGTCATATTAATACCAGCCCGACTACCTGCTGCGGCTGCTACATAAACAAATTGTGGCATGTTAGAGCAATCACCAGCGGCATAAATATTAGCGGCTGATGTTTCCATTTTATCATTGACAACGATGGCACCATCTTTTTGTGTTTCAACACCAACATTTGCCAATCCAAGCTGAACAGTATTGGCATGACGACCAGTAGAAATAAGTAATTTATCCGCAGTTAAAGTTCCCTCACTAGTATCTAATGAGAATGACTTGCCATCATAGCTGACACTGCTTGCTTGGGTGTTGTTAAGCACACGAATGCCTTCTTTTTCGAAACACTCAGTAAGTTTCTCACCTAATAATTGATCTTCTGCAAACAGCAAAGTATGACGTGCTAATACCGTCACATGACTTCCTAAACGGCGGTAAGCCTGAGCGATTTCCAATGCAACAACCGATGAACCTATCACTATTAGATGTTCTGGTAATTCTTCTGCAAACAACGCTTCTGTAGATGTCCAATACGGGGTATCGGTTAAACCATTAATTGGTGGGATAGTCGGTGTAGAACCCGTTGCAATTAAGATGCGATCAGCAGTAAGTTCTTCTTCTGAGCCATCCACTTTTTTGACAAGTAATGTATTTTCATTTTTGAAACGCGCATAACCTTTTAATAAGGTTAATGCAGGGTTTGACTCTAAAATACTGATGTATTTAGCACCACGTAATTCATCAACGCGCGTTGTTTGTTGATGCGCTAGAAGAGAGCGGTTTATTTGAGGGTGACTATTTTCAAGTCCATCAAATGGATTTACTCGTTGTTGGTGCGCTAATTGTGCAGCACGAATAAGTATTTTCGAAGGTACACAACCAACATTGACACAACAGCCTCCGATAACATCAGCACCTTCTATAATGGTTACTCTAGCACCACCTTCTGCCGCTTTAATCGCACTAGCAAAAGCACCAGAGCCACTACCTATAATAGCGACATGCAATTGATTTTTTTGCTCTAAAGAGTTAGACGAACAACAATATTTTTCATTAAGATCTGACATTTATATTTCCTTAATTTTTTTTCAATTTAAGCAGGACAAGTTTCATCATCACAGCGACGACTTGCAGGAGAAACCATATCCCATATTGAAACCGCAACCATTAACCCTAGCCCAGTATAAGTAGCGTATGAACTCCATTCATATTCAAACCAAGGGTATAAGGACAATAAAACTAAAATCGGGCCAATTGAACCGAGTAAACTACGGTGCCACTGCCGATGACTAAGCCAACCTAAAAGATTCATTGCTAAGGCTAATGAGGCAAATAATGGAAATAAAGTATTGACGAATAATCCTTCCCATTGACCTAAGAACCCCATACCTAATGCCGCTGCAATGTTAGCAATAGCAGGGAAGCACATTGCACAGCCCATTGCTGAAACAACCGCGCCTAAAGATCCTGCTTTATCGCCAATACGTGTTAAAAGCTTTAAAGGATTAAACATAGCTCACCTCTATTTTTTCAATGTAGACGGATAACCCGCATTGGTTGTTGCTTCTATTAAGGCATCAACGTTGGTTTTGGCATCATCATAAGAAACCACGGCTAACTTGGTTCCGTAAGTGACTTCGGCTTTTTCAACACCATCGACATTTTTTAGTGAGTGTTTAACCGTTATTGGGCATGTAGCACAATTCATCGTGGGTACGTCAAGCGTAACTGTTTGAGTTTCAGCAAAAGCACTGATGCTTGAAAGAGAAAGTAAACAGCTTAATAGTAATTTTTTCATAGGTGATCCCAAATTTTAAGTAGTGTAAAAGTAAATTGTTTGATAAAAGTTAAGCGAACCAAAGTATCCAGTAATTGCTAGTGACCAAAATAAGCGCAGTTAATGCACTCAGCCAAAAGATAACTTTACGTCGCTGTTGTGTCGCTGGTACCGCACATGCCGTATCAGGTTTACATTCTTCTACAGGACGGTAAATCTTCCAGCCTGAGTAACTAAATAACAACACCACAAACAGAACAAATACGGGTCTGTAGGGTTCAAATGCGGTTAAATTACCTATCCAAGAGCCGCTTATGCCAAGTAGCAATAACACGAGAGGGCCGACACAACATATCCCTGCGCCTATGGCAGCTAAAATGCCGCCTATCATTGGAAGGTTTGATGTTTTCTGATTCATATGAATACCTCGTTAAATTATGGTATTAATGTAATTCATGTACCTAGGTACGGAGTCAAGAGCGTTTTTTATTAAAGTAATAAAATGTATTTTGACCATGCTCAATATGACCTTGATTTAGATCAGGCTCTTTCATCTAGCGCTATAGTGATATGCAATTCGAGAGATAAAACGAAGCCGATAGTTCGACATAGGAACAATGGGTAAGGTTTGGCGGTATTGATAATTTGTTTTTAAGTGACAGGCAGTATAAAAAATCAGCTGAAATTTGACACTTTATGGCTGTAAAGAATCGATAATAGGGCAACATGTATCATCTTCGTTACTTTGACATTGGCCGATATGTTCTAAGAGTGCTTTTTCTAAAAGTAATAAATCGGCTTGTTTGGTTTGAATAGCCACTAATTTTTTTTTCGCTAACTCTTCTACTTGGTTACAGGGACTATCATTAAGTGAAAGTAATCCCTCTATTTCACTTAAGGTGAATCCTAACTCCTGAGAACGCCTAATGAAACGAATTCTATTTACCGTTTCTGTTGGATATTGTCTATAACCCTGTAAAGGTTTAACGGGTTGTTTTATTAGTCCCTTACGTTCATAAAAACGCACGGTTTCAATATTGATCCCGATTTCCTTTGCTATTTTACTGATGGTTCTAGACATTAATTGTCCTTACTGAGAGTATTATAGTGTTAAATACATTTATTATTGTAACTTGTTTTATCCGTTCTTTGTGTTGCTAATTGACTCGATACCGTTGAGTAAACCAACTAAATCTATTTCTTTACGATCTTTATTAAAAGCATATTCACCGTTTAAATTAATATGCTGCCAAGCAACAGGCGATAGTCTAGAAATAAGTTCAACCACGTCTTGCCTGCCATTTCTTTCTTGTATTTGCAGAAATGCCGAAAGTAACGCGGAATTATAATAAATAATGCAATTAGATATGAGCCTAGCGCAGTCGTTCCATTGAGATACTTGGTAATCATTTCCTCCACGGAATTTGTTACCATTAACTGAAGTAATTGCCCGTTTTAATTGATGGTATGCTTCACCTCTGTTCAATGCTTGTTGAACATAATGGCGCAGCGTTGAATTATCAACATACTCTAAAACGTAGATAGACTTTATTAAACGATCGTACTCATGCAAAGCTGACAATGTACGGCTCTTGCCGTTACTTAATTTTCTAATGATAGTGCTTTGGGTAGTAGTTTTACGGCTCAATGAGCAAACAATATGTTGAATTTCATTCCACTCTTGTGCAATTAATTTATGATTAATTTCTTTCTTTAATTGAATACAGCCACCATCCTCTTCAGTCACTTCAAACAAATCAAAAAATACTCGTTTCATTTTTGCGTATCGAGGGGCAAACGTGTAACCAAAGAAGTCCAAAATTGCGAAGTTAACATTATTGGTACCATGCGTATCGGTCGATAAGGTATTTGGCTGTATATCTGATGAATTGTTATAAAGTAAGTCGAAAGCAAAGTGGCCTTCATACTCATTTGCACCAATAACTTGCGTACTCACTGGAACGTGATTTGAAACAAGTGTTAGCGCAGAAACCCCTTTGCCTTTTGAAAAATATTTAGATGAATAACGCGCTTTAAATGTATTAATACGGCACTCGAATTTTTGACCATCAATACTTGAAAATAATTGGTTATCATCCGCGTGGTAATAAGCAAAAATTGGCAAAGTGGCGATTGCATTAGAAACCTGATCATTAGATTGTGTTAACGTCTCATATCTAATATAGCTATCATCTACACTACGTAATATCCCCATGGAACGGTCGGAGATATTCGCCATTTTATATAAGCCATAATTAGTACCATTAGCTAATATGCAAGCGATTAGATCTTCCTTATTAGCCGGTGATTTTTCTTTGTTGACAGAAATGTGAGTGAACGATTTTAGAAAGTCAGTCTTTTGGTCAACAAAGAGCATTAGTTCAACAATGCCCATATGTTGGATTTGATTATAAAGGGGGTTTTCAATACTTTCTTGCCATCGGTTGTTCGGAATTGACCACTTAAGTTCAGTCTTGCCAGGAATAAATTCAACGTACTTATTATCGCCACTAAAAATATGCTCACTCACTTCCTTCAGCTTGGCTTCTAATTGTTGATTTTTATCGGCTAGTGTTTGGTTGATGGGAATAGCGAGTTTATCAAGCCCTGAATTTTCAATTATTTCAGTTTTGTGCTCCCATTCTTTAGGTTGAATAAGATCTGAGGCTAAACTACGATTATTAACGCTTTCTTTAACCGTCATTGTATTACTATGAAACAGTTGCTCTGCCTTACGGTAAAGGAAATATTCAAAACGATTAGCAATTAACTTGATATTGTCACCTTCAAAATATTCGCGGTCACTTTTAGGTACCACATCGATATTAATCGTTTTTATGGTTTTGAATTCGCTTAACTCTTCGTGAGCCGTAGTGTATTGTTCGCGTAATTCGTCCTTTAAGTGAATGAACTCAATATCAATAGACATAAAGAGTGAGCGGATCAGTTTTCTAATTTTACTTGATTGTTTATCGATGAACTGCCATTCATATTCACGTCCATCAAAGTCAGTATTATCTAAATGGTCGCTTAACAACTTAATACTATCGGCAGGGATCAGTTCAAAAGCTTTCTTACGCACATCGCCAAAACTAAGGTTATCGTCCATATCTGTATCGATAAAATACTTTAACAAGCTACCAGCGGATTTTAATTTGGTTCGAACAATAGTGACATCTTCTACAATGCGCTGCTTTGCATAGCCTTTGGCAGACTCCGTCAACTTTCTAATCATATAGATAAAGGCTGATACTAAATTGTCGTTAGTTTCGCGGTATCTAAAAAATAAATAGCACACAAGATATAAGATGGTCTGGCTGTCATCGTGTCTTCTGAGCTTATAAACGGACTTATGTTTGACCAAGGAAGCATAATACTCAAGGTTCTTAGGGGATAATTCGAGTTCAGCAATAAGTACCTTAATTTCAGGGTAAAGTGAACGTATGATTTTATGCGTCTTCAGCTCTTGCGCTATTTGACTAGCCGAAAAATCTTTAGCCATTTTCTTTAATTTGGCTAAATCAGTAAAGGTGCTATTTGATTCAAGTAATTTAAGTAACGTTGCTTTTGTAGATTGAGCTAAGTTTTCATTGAGAACAGCCTCGATACGATTTCGTTCATTTGATAATACTGTTGAGATAGTGTCTTGAAGTGTTGTGTAGCCAGCTAGCGCTATTCTGTTTTGACCAAAATATGCAATGCATTCATCAAAAACATATCTAGGCTCCAAATTGATTTTTACAACATTATTGAGCCTTCTAAGCAACGGTTCCTTATCTATTTTACTTTGAAAAATCGAAAAGCCAGTATAGCTCAGTAACTTTTTAATTAATGCTGTTTTAGTTCTGGGGGGTAAATCTTCAGTATCAATAAATTTATCGTTGAAATACTTGGTTTTAATATAGTTATAATCAGCTTCAACATCAGCAAACGTAAAGTTAAACACTATAGGTCGTGATCTGAAGTAACCTAATAGTAGAATAAAATATATTCGTGTTTCGGTTTGTCTTAGGGTATTAATTAACTTCTGTGTTTCTTTATCTATAGAGAAGTAGTCTTCTCTGTCAGCTCGGCTAAAGTTTGGTAATGCGTAAAGTTCATTAATTTCAGACTGTGTGAGAATTTGAATACGTTTTGTTAATTGAGCAGCAATGATGATAAGCCTTTTAAATTATTTTTTAATAATCATACCTCAAATAAGTGATCAAATAATAACCTTAATGCCGATTTCGAGGGGATGGGCACAAAACCCCTACATCAAAAAATTATCGATGTGTATGAAAGGCACGAAGACGAACGGACGGGGTTGCATGTGCAAGTGAAAGACAACAAAGCCGTTACCGATGCCAATATGAATGACAACCCAAGCCCAAGAAGGCAAGGAATGTTAATTCATTTTAACTGTGAAGAATGCACCACAGGGCCAGTGTTGAAAATATTCCAACATAAAGGCACCACCTACATGGATTTTCAGTAACCCCTCTATTTTGAATAATCTATGAATTACACAAAAGCAGGGTGCATCAGCACCTTGTTTTTTCGCCTAGCATTTGACGCTGATTTGATAAACCCTAAAATACTTATGTTTTATCAAGGTAAGAACTGAAGCGGGCAATGACAAACTCTTTAAATGCATTTAGCCTAATGGGCTGATGTTTATTGTGCACATACACCAAATAAAAAGGTGTTGAAGGCACTTTCTACTCTTTAAACACCCGCACCAATTCGCCACGTTTAATTTCTTGGGAACAATGCAATTCAGGCACCCTGATAATGCCATCTCCAGACCGCGCAGACACACCATCCACACCATCCACTTAGCTCATCTAAAAAGTACGATAGGCCTGATAACAACGATTGAAAAAACTAATAGTGATTGTTGCTGGTCAAATTTACAGGTCGACGCAACACTTAAAATGCACAGAAAAACAGAGGTAAGTCCAAATATCGTGAGCAAGAAGGTTGCTTAGGCACCGTGATCAACCAACTGTGTAACACGCTGTAATATTTTGCGCTTCAACTTGTGTGTTAACGTCAATGAATACAACAGACTATGGAGGTTTGAACGGGCGCATTTCTCAATGGAATTGTCTGCTCAGCTATCAATGCAGTTATCAATTAAGTCGTCACTTAAGTCGTCAATACGACGATTCACCCAATTGTTAACCCACCCATTTAGTGCGCCTCTTTAATACAAACAAAACGTAAATTAACTCTTTTAGGAATATCAACACCATGAAAAAAAATGCTTGGTTACTTTTATGTTCGCTTGCTATTGCAAGCCCTTCTTTTGCCAAAGAAGTGAACATCACGTTATTACAGGCAAACGATGTCTATGAAATGACACCCGTCAATGGCGGTGCATACGGTGGGTTGTCCCGAGTACAGACAGTGCTTAATCAATTGAAACAAGATAATCCAAATACCTACAGTGTCTTATCCGGTGATTTATTTAGCCCTTCCGCTATTGGCACAGCCAAGGTAAATGGTAAGCGTATCGACGGTGAGCAAATGGTGGATGTGTTGAACGCCATGCAATGGGATTACATGACACTGGGTAATCACGAGTTTGATAATGGTTACGATCCTTTATTGTCCCGTTTAGAAGAAGCAAAATTTACCATTTTTTCAAATAACGTCACCGATACAAAAACAGGCCAGCCATTAAAAAACACACAACAAAGCGTTGTCTTTGATGTAGAAGGTGTGCGAATCGGCATGGCGGGCGTAGTATTGACCTCGTTATCAAAAGACTTTGTGCAAATCAGTGACCCTTTCACTGCCGCACAAGACGCCATCGCCACACTACGCACAGAGCAAAACGTAGACATAGTTCTTCTCGTTACGCACCAAAACATTGCCGAAGACATCGAGTTCGCAACCAAACTGGATGTGGATCTGATACTGGGTGGGCATGAGCACGAAAACATTCATTTATTCCGTGGGGCCAATTTTACGCCCGTTGCTAAAGCAGACGCCAATGCGCGCTCGGTCTTTATCCACGATCTAAGCTATGACACGGAAACGAAAAAGCTGGTGATTGATTCCAAATTGAAATTAATCACAGATGACATTGCCGACGATCCAGCCGTAGAAAAAGTGGTGCAATCGTGGGTGGATAAAGCCAACGCAGCATTTCGAGCAGAAGGATTTGAACCTACCCAAGAAATCGCCACTACGACCGAAGCATTGGATGGAATGGAAGCCAGTGTGAGAAATGGCAGTACCAATTTGACTCGTCTTGTAACGAAAAGCGGTACGGATGCCTTTGACGGTGCGGAACTGTCCATTATGAATTCCGGCAGCATTCGAATAGACGATGTGATCCCCGCAGGCATAGTGACCGAATACGATGTGATTCGCATTCTGCCTTTTGGTGGTGAATACAGCAAAGTCAGCATGCCAGGAAGCTTACTAAAACGCACGATAGAGGCAGGCAACAAGAACATCGGCAGTGGTGGTTACTTGCAGTATGACAACGTGAGTGTGAATGACGGTATTTGGAATGTGGGTGCTGTTCCTATCTCAAATACTCAGAGATACGTTGTGTCCATCGCCAGCTTTTTGATTGAAAAAGGCGATAGCGGCCTAGAATTTCTAGTCAATAACGACGACATTGTCTTATTGGATAACAAGAAAGTGGACGCACGCTTTGCATTGATTGAAACCTTCAAAAACACACAATAACAAAAACAGGGATTTTACCATGAGCACTGCAAATACGATCTCTACTAGCGCAATCTCTACTAGCACAATGAGTATGGATGCTAAGAATGCCGGATTTGTCGATCTAAATTACGATCAACGTTTAAAAGCCATTTGGAAATACACCCAACGTGGTTTGGTGTATCCAGCACCACACGCAATTTTTACCACAATGACCTTGAATGGCGACATCAGCCGTCGCGAAATTGCCGACGTAATGGCAAAAACACGCGGGTTAATACACAGCACACCGGAGTTGAAAAACTGCCATTCCACGGCCATTGTCGGTGTGTCTTTCCCCCGTTGGCAGCACATTTGCCAAACAGAAGGCATTACGCCACCCAAAGGCATGTCGTTTAATTCTACCGATGCAGAGTCACCACAACAATCCAGTGTGTTTAAAAACTCTTCTGGCTCGTTTTCTGATTCAAAAGACGATCTGTGGTTCCACATAAAAAGTGACTCGGCGGAAGCGTGTGCAACGCTACTAACATTCATAGAGCAGGGGCTTGCAGGCAAAGTGGCAGACAGCACCAGTGTTGTCGCCGCATCCAAATCCGAATACAGCGATGGTAAAAAAGGCAAAGTCTTGGGCTGTCGTTTTTCTGAAAATTTAAACAACCCGACCGATCCCATTTCACTGGCGAAACACACCATTACGGGGGTGGAAGACATTGATCATCTAGGTTCCTCTTATGTGATTGCTCAGCGCTTTGTCATTAATTGGGATCAGATAAACAGCATGTCAGAAGATCAGATTGAAGATTTGATTGGGCGTAAAACCGACGACACCTTGATTCCATCCCGTGATCAGCGATCTCATATTAAAGCCGCTAGAATGCAAGATGCCAATGGCAACAATACCCCGGTATTACGCCTTGGATTGCCATTCGGAAAAGCGTCCGCAAACAACAATTCAAGAATCGCCAAAGGCACCAGTGTGGCTGATGAAGAGGGCATTTACTTTGCGGGCTTCGCCAAGTCCGTAGGCATTTTAGAAAACATCATGAATAACCAAATTGGTGCCACGCTGGGTTATATGAATGATCGTTTGTTTAACCATGTAAAATCCGACTTGGGCGGCTTTTTCTATGTCCCAAGTGTGCAGGATTTATTGCTCGACGATAGCAAGGAATACCACAATAACTTTACTGGCTTAGATAAGGGCGAATGGTCTAAATTTCCGGGGATGGATTGGTCAAGGTTGGATCGACACTTTGATAAACGTTCAGCCAATGGGTTGATGTATTACAACCATAAAAATTACCTTCATCGTATGTCTACCATGTCAGATGCAGACAAACGAAAGTTTACACCACCATCTGCACGGGTGTTGAGTCTGTTAGAAAATACCTTCTCTTTGTGGCAGGACAACTGGTACATCAACCGTAAGCAAGACGAAATTGCTCACGACCTTCGACACTACATTGATCAGTACCAAGGGCAAGACAAACCCGAAAACATAATGGACGAGTCCGTCATGGTGCGTAAAGGCTGGGCAACACGTCTTAGTCTGCATCTGTTTAGTTCGAAAGAATACGGTTTTCGAGGCCGTAGAATTCAATTGGATGATGGCAGTTTAGTACCGTATCCGGGGCATGATCCAAAAGATGGCAAGGTGGTGTATGGTTCTGATACTTTCCGTATCTCTGCGGAAGAAATCATTGTGGGGGCCATGCCAAACTTAAGTTTGGGTGAAGGTCGATACGTCATGAAATACCTAAGGGACGATGAACGAGTAGATGGCTTTATCAACAATCTAAGTGAAGCCTCTGGCGTAGGGCACGTTATCCCAAACTTTGAAGAGGCACTGACCCTAGGCTTGGGACAGTTGATTACAAAAGCCGAAACCGAAAAAGCCAACAGCACCGACAAAACCAAGCAAGATTTCTACCAAGCCGCTATTTTGTCTTTGCAAGGTGTCAGTGAATATTGCCTACGTTATGCAGCCTTAGCCGAAGAAACCAGTGCCAGCTTAAGTGATGGACAAGCAAGAGAAAAGGCCAACTTGCTCATTATTGCCAACCGTATGAATAAACTGGCAACCAACAAACCCGATACCTTTATCGATGCGTTACAGCTCATTTTCACCATTCATAACTGTTTGCATTTGAATGGCGAGCCAACCGCTTTTGGTCGTATGGACCAATTATTACAACCCTTCTTAGAAAAAGGCTGTAAATGCCTTAATAAAGTAGGTTGTACTTGTTTTGACGAAGGCAGCGCATTACTGACAGACGCACAAGAAACCATCGATGCCTTTTACGTCAAACTGGACGAAAAAGTACAACAGAACCGCTTATTTATGGAAGATCATCAACCATTTGGTAATTTAGCCATGGGTGGAAGCTCTGGCCCTTATCCTCAGGGGGCATCATTAGGCCAATGGATTCAACAAATCACCGTTGGTGGCACCGTTGCGGATGGATCGGCGTATGCCGACAGTACACCCGCCTACAACCATGTTACCAAGCTCTTTATTCGTGCATCGGCAAGGCTTCCTCTGAATGCACCTTGTTTATCTTTACGTACTCGTGAAGACATGCCCGAGGACATTTTAGAAGAAGCTGCAACCGCAATACTCTCTGGCGGCGCACATCCCATTTTATTGAATGATGAAAAAATCATTGATGGCTTGCACAAAAGTGGCGACGGTGTGGGTGGCGAGAGCATTCATGATGCTAGCAATGGCGCATGGAAATCTGACGTTTCCTTAAAATCTGCGCAAAACTACGCCTGTGATGGGTGTTACGAACCGCAATTCCCCGGTGAAAATTGGTTCTCTTTAGGCGGTTTTTCGACATTGCAGCCATTAGAATGTGCCATTAATAACGGTAAAACCTACTCATCAGCAGGTGAAACCTTCCTCTATGGTAAAGTCATTTCACTAGCGCTTGCTCCAGTGGATAAAATCGACACCTTTGAGATGCTTGTGAAGTTGTACTTTAAGCACTTTGATTTCCTTAATCGCAAAGCCATCAATGGTCAGTTAATGGGCTACGGTGCAAACAGTAAATTCTGCCCAGCGCCATTATTGAACAACTTTATGGACGGCTGTATCGATAAAGGTCAGGATTTTTACAGTGGTGGCTCCATCTACAACATCTATGCCCCATGTTATACGGCACTGAGCACCACAATTAACTCTCTTTATGCCATTAAATTAATGGTGTTTGATGAGAATGAGGCCGTAACCACCTTACCGGAATTGCTTGAATGCTTGTGCTGTGATTGGGGCCATAAAATGACCGAACCTTTCATCAGCAGCCTTGCTGGAGAAGGGCGCATCAGTGCCCGTTCAGACCGATTCAAACGCCTTCGTGAAAAAGCCCTTAGCTTACCGCGCTATGGCCGAGGCGATGCTGAAATCGACGCCTTTGGAGACGAGATCATCGCAAAAGTAGCGGAGTTGGCCGTCGAGACCTTTACCAACCCATGGCCTCAAACAGCGGAAACCATGAAGAATTTAGCGAATGCCTTTGGCAGTGAAGCCTTCCCCTTCGGATTTCAAATACAACCCGGTGTAGGAACGTTTGAAAACCACGTGGCATTTGGCGGCGGCAGCGGCGCAAGTGCAGATGGAAGGCGTAATGGCGCAACCATCGCCTCTGATTTAAGCTCGACACCAAGCCCATCGGATCAAAGTGTCAATCATCAATACGCGGAATTCAGTAAGGCATTAGCAGGCTTTAATGGCAAAGGTACAGAGAAAATGACCGATGGAGCACCTTCAGATTTCAATATCCGTGAAGACTTCCCACACGCGGATCTGGTCAAAGTGCTGAAGCAATTTACAAAAGGGGAGTCGTCCAATATTTTGACGGTAACGGTCGCAAACCCAGAAGTATTTAGTGATGCAACCAGCCACCCAGAACAGTATGATTTACTCCGAGTCAGAACTGGCGGTTGGACAAACTTCTTTACCTCTGTGTATCCAAACGTACAAGAACAGCACAAACGTAGACCCGTATCCGTACCGGAAGGAAAATGCCCGTTTAAACATTAATTGAAGCGGCTCACCAATGATTCCAGCTACTTAATCTAATTAGATTAAGTAGCTGGAATCAGAGCACTTGAATAGGCATCTATCCCATTAATCAACATATTGACCAATACAGTGACCATTAAAGTGGATAAAGGAACAGACATGAGACTATTAAAAACACTACCGTTTATCTTGGCGTTTTACTCACTCAATGCCTTTAGCTTTGGGGCCAACGGCCATAGAACCGTTGCTCAAATTGCATCGCAACATTTAACAGCAATAGCACAAGCCAACCTAATGGAAATTACAGATGGCGATCCATTACCAGAATTAGCCACGTGGCCAGATGACATTAAATCCAACAGCGATTGGAATTACACCAAACCTTGGCACTATGTTTCCATAGACGACGATGAATCCTTTGATGATTTCGAACGAAGTGACAAAGGTGACGTACTAGAAGCATTGAATCGATTTGAAGCACAATTAAGAGACCCAAACATCCAAGGCGAGCAAAAAAGACAAGCCTTAGCATTTTACATTCATTTCGTCGGTGACATTCATCAACCATTACACGTTGGTCGACGTGACGATCTCGGCGGCAACAAAACCAAAGTCACTTGGTTTAACAAACTGACCAACATTCACTCCGTGTGGGATGGCGGCATGATCGACCAACAACAACTGAGCTTTAGCGAATACGCCATATTTCTGGATAACGTCACTCAAGAGCAAATTCAACAATGGCAAACCGCCCAATACCTAAACTACGCCAAAGAATCGAAACAGTTTAGATCACAGGTATACGACTTCGGAGATCAAAGCTCCAACTTGCCAGAACTTGGTTATCAGTACAGCGCCAAGAACATCGAGATAGTGAACCTAAGAATGCAACAAGCAGGCATTCGATTAGCTGGAACACTGAATGACATCTTTGGTGCCGTCCAGTAAACAAAAAGTGACTCAGTCATAAAGTAACTCACGCGCACGCAGTAAACAGAAAAAACAGCACATCAGTGAGTGAGTTACTTATTTATATAATTAATGTTGAGTGTGAATGCAAGAGCTGATGAATTGGTTTGCGATTGGTTGGCTTGAATGGATCCTTTAAGCAACGTACACAGTTAGGTAGCGAAAACCTAAAAACATCCGTAAGAATAAAAACACTATAAAACAACACATTGAAGAGCCAGAGATAAGCTCAATATTTCCGATAAATGTTATTATCGGAAATAGCGTTTTACGTGTACCACGTTAACTTATTTCTACTTACTAAGTTAATTTCACATTAGGCACTATATTAAAAGTTAAAAAATTATCTAAAGCTTGCCAATCAGTTTCGTATCGAGTCTATAAATCCGATGGGCTACCTCAAGTTATAATCAACGGTTTTCTATAGAACAAAGACTATCATAGAACAAAGATTATCTTGGCTTTGCTCCGTTAACTATTAAAAGCCATGCAATAAAGAATTCTTCATTAACATAAGACCTTAATACCATATAATTAAACTCGCTTAATAATGGCTTTGAACGTATTACCATCCCTGTCGTCAATAAACTCAATATCTGGATACGCTTTTATCGCCCGTTTTATGCCACTTCCCAAACCACGATATGGCAACACTTTTGGAGCGAAAGAAGCCAAAATTGGGTTTCTAACGTTTGAATTACCCATCTTAATGTTTTCTATCGTTAAATTATTGGGCAAGTGACCGGGACTCACGATTTCAATTCGATCTGCAAACACCAAAACCTTAATCGGAGCGGATACAAAGTAATCTCGATGAATAAGCGCATTGGCAATAAGCTCTTCAAGCACGATTCGCGGAATTTCTGCTTCACCCACAGAGTTGAAGCCTTGTTCATTTTGCACATGGCGAATGTTAGCCAGCACAAAACCCAGAACCTTTTGGAATACATCCGATAGCTTGCCATTAATATCTTGGCTGTCGATATAGTGCTCGTCTTCGATATCAACACCCGGAAAAGCCACCGCTTTTACAATAAAAACCGGTAAGCGTATTTGTGGACGTGACGAAAACAACAAGGCGCCGCAGATGTTAAGCTGCCCGTTCTTTGCCAAATTCATGTTTTCAAGCAGTTGAACACGAGACACCTCTTGGTCTTCAACGCGTTCGCCGTATTCTTTCTCAAAAAAAGTATCGAAGAACTCCTGATCAATATCAGCCGCTGAACTACCGATCACAGGTAGCTCATCAGCATGGACTAACGCCGATGATTGAAACATTCTCAACAACTCTTCTCGTGCGCTGACTTTGGATTTATTAGCGCTATTTTTTACCCAGACATGGAGGTTACCATCCATGTAAGGCTTGCTAATACCTTCAGGAACATCAACAACCATCACCATACCACTGGGTAACGCAATGTTTTGCGTGGTTACGGAAATTGGAGGTTTTACGTCCTTAGCAGCATTAGAAACGAGTTGATTGATTCGCCCCATATCATCGATGGTTAGCCCTTGAATGCCGCCCTCATCAGTAACCCCAATGAGCAATAAGCCGCCTTTGGAGTTACTGAATGCCACCAACTCAGGTACCAAACTTTCGGCTCGCGTAATATTTTGTTTAAACTGATGCCTTGAGTCTTCACCGTTGGCAATAATGGCTAAGAGTTCTTCGGTTTCCATGCTTCATATACCTGCTTACGTTTCTCAAAGGCTTCGGAACCACCTTCCATAATACTAACAATGCGTTGCTGAACTTCAGCACAGTCAATGCTACCAGTGACTAATGTGATGTGGTCTTCTTGATACTCACAGGCAATCACCTGCTCCGTATCACCAAGTACTGGAATATTGGCGTTGTGTGTCGCGAAGATAAACTGGGTAGAAGGTTTAAGCTCTCGAATAAGCTTGATGACATCGTCATAAATGGTTTGGTTGTCCAAATCATCTTCTGGCTGATCAATAATCACAACGTCGTTTTCTTGTTGACTTAATACAAATAACATCAAGGCCGATGCCCGTTGCCCTAATGAGTGATGTGCAAGTGTTTTACCGTGATACTCAATGGTGAATACATTCGGTACTTGCCAAGTTAATAAGGCTTCTAAATTATCTTCAAAGAACTGCCAGAAAGTATCAAAGGATCCTCCCAATATACCTTTTAGCTTTTCAACATCGCGATAGACCGATGCAAAATCACTGTATTCATCCACCACACTTTGCAATGTTGCCTCTCGAATACGGCTCCCTCGATACAAATCTTGTATGTACTTGAGCATGGAAGCCTTATTGGACTTAAACTGAGGCACAATTTTAAGAGGGGAATCGACCCGATTGATCTTGCTCAGCACTTGCTCAATGGTGCGGTACTCTTCCAGCCATAGATCATTAAGCTGCGCTAATTCACGCTCTAGGGATTGATTTAAATCCGCATACTGCTGCTCGCTTTTGGCGAGTACGGCTAACATTTGCTCCGCTTGATCTAACAGATTTTTAAGTTGCTTAAACTCCTGTGGGCTGATCGCCTGCGCACCAGCTTGCTTAAGCTCTGTGGCCAATTTCCGTTCAATTCCCGCAAACTCTTCCTTCAGAGCATGCTTTTTTTGCACAAAGCCAGACAGATTTTGCTGCAATTGTGTAACCGTACTGTGACCATTTAGCGCCGTTTGTTTGATGGCATCAAAGCCTACAATCAACTGCTGATAGGTTGCAAAAAAGTCATC
Source organism: uncultured Marinomonas sp. (assembly GCA_947493575.1). Lineage (GTDB taxonomy): Bacteria > Pseudomonadota > Gammaproteobacteria > Pseudomonadales > Marinomonadaceae > Marinomonas. The sequence continues at coordinate 128,647 of CANLRQ010000004.1, read as the reverse complement.
AAAAAACATCTGATTCTGGGCAGATTTATACAAAGCCTGATTCTTAAGTTCATCCTCAAAGCTGGCAATAAACCCGTTGAATTCAGAGAGGTAATACTCTGCACCTTGGATGATTTGTTGTGCTTTTCGTTCATCTCTATCAAAATCAACCTGTTTCTGCAGCTTGGTTTCCACAGCGTACCGTTGATAAAAGTCTAATCGATGTTGAGCGTCTAGCTTTTTTTGCAACCATTCTTGTTTTTGCGTCGCGGCTCGGGTGAGGCGCTTAATTTGATTAATCGACTCAACCACCCGTTGACTACCCTGCTCAATTTTTTGCCGAACAGGTACCAGCGCTTCACCTAATAGCTTTTCAATTAAGTCTTTTTCAAATCCATCTCCCCTACTGGAAAGATCCTTCTGGCCAAAATAAATCGGCTGGTGCAATACCGTTTCACGTACAGAAACACCCGGTTGCAGCCGCCCATTAACATACACATCGGGGCGCTCGCCCAATATACGGCGGATTTGATATGGCTGGCCACGACGATCAATAGCGTCGATGGTAATTTTACCGCCACTGCGTAACAGATGCTTTACCAGACCTTCTTTGTATTCCACATCAGACGACTTATCACCAAAAGGAATATTCATCGCGTAGCGTAACCCTTCCAGCACAGATGATTTACCACTGCCACGGATGCCAATCAGGGTATTTAATTCCGGCGAAAGGCAAATTTCTGTACCGCCCAAGGCACCAGCGCCTTCAAAGCTAATTTTTTGAATATAAGAATGCTTATAGTGGGGCAACTCGGTACGTGCTCTGGAAGCTTTATCTTGTAACGCAAACTTAACTGCCTCAAAGCTGAATGAGCCAAGTTTTAAGTAGCTTGCCTCTTTACGGGCCGCCATATCCGCGAGATTCTTCGCGTCGCAACCTTCTACCTCAGCCGGATATAAATTACTTAACGCCTGCTGGATTTTCGTGCGCTCATCGCGGGTGCGCACTTTTTGAAAAGCCAAGGCTCTGCGTCGCACTGCCGCGTTATCAAATAAATCCTTTATTCGCCCGGGTGCGAGTTCTTTCCACAAACCCTTTGGCGCTTCGACGTGGGCAAAAATGAGAAAATAATCTTTGTGGAATTTATCCAGCTCACGCACTGTTTCGACAATATCGTGGTTCGAGCGCGCATTTTCATCTTCAAAGTTCGCAATACCCGCGAAAGTCAGGCTGAGAAACGTTTGAATATGGTTAGTCTGTTCTTTGTTATTAAACCATTCATCCGAAAATACCACCAAGGTATGCACACCAGCCTGACCATCTTTGATGGACAACTCAATGCCCGGCAACAAACCAATGCCTGATTTTTTGGCTTTTTTGTGCAGTGCTTTAAATTCATTTGCATCAAATTTATTGTGATTGGTAACCACACCAAGGCCAATGCCTGCATTTGCTAGTGCCGCGACATATTGGTTTGTATAGTCATTTCCTTCACCGCGATAAGTAAACTCTTTATCAACACGAGTATGGAGGTGGAAGTCTGCCTTTAACCAACGGCTACCATATTCAAAAACAGATTCACTCATGAATATCCTCTTTGAGTTGTTATAGCTTGGCCATATCGAGCCCAGCAGCTTTCAAACGCTGAGTCAAATTCCGCATTTTACTGAATTCCGTACCAAAACTGCTACGCAGGCCTACCCCTTCACAAAACTCTTTGGCAGTGATGTTCTTCAACTGATCAGCATATTTAATCATCTGCAAATGCAATTCAGCTGTGTATTGATTACGAGGGGCATCCGCCAAAACATTCTTAATGCGCTCGTAAATCTCATTTTCATTCATTTTTTAGCCTGCTCGACTGTGACCACTATATAATTTAGCTAATTTATATAAAAAGCACATAGTTAACAAGCGTAAATATTTTTGATCTATAACTTTCATGATCGAAAATCATAAATACCCAGAGAAGTAGCCTCATTACATTCTTTTAAGCTGTTAAATTACTGTTTGATAAATAAATGTCATACGGAATAAGTCTGCCATTTCTTTCAACTGATATTCAAATCGACGCCGTGCTTCCGTCTATATAGACCACTCTGTTAGTTGCTCATTATGCATTCAAGTAATAAATTTAATGACCTGAATTCAGATAATAAATTTCTAGCTGACTAATACCATTGCATTAGTATTGATTTTAAGTAGGATAAAAGTCATATAAGACATTTCTTGGAGCGTTTCGCTGGATACGTTTCCTGAAAACAATGTGAATTTCATTGTTAAAAAATTATAAAGGGATAATAAAGGGACAATAAAATGACAGCAGAGAAGTATATTGCTCGCCTTGAATTCAAGCGAATTCAAACTTTTCTATTTTCTTCCCCTCGTCTTAAAGACATGGTCGGAGCGAACGCGTTATTAGGGGATACTATCCGAAAGAAGTTACCTGAGTTGGTTGTGCAATACCGAAACGGTGAGGAGTTCGAACACACAGCAAGTTCTACAATCATCAACCGGATAAAAACCCTTTCCAATGACCCCCTTTACAATGCTGAGCATTGGTTTAAAGACGACCCAGCAGAAGCATGGAAAAAAGGGGTTTTAAGCCGGGATGGTGGGCATTTTTACGCCGTGTTTAAAGAAAAAACTGACGGAGAAGGTTTTATCGAAGCAGCAAAGGCTTTGATTCAAGCCGATTTACCCGGCACTTTAGTTGAGTTTTCATTGGATTTGGAAAGCGACCTTAATTCTGATGCTGTCGCTAGCACTAGCCAAACAATTCAAGAAGACACTTTCCCGCCTTTACCGATTTTCCAGCCCTGTGAAATAAGTAACTCTCGGTTGGCTGAACAAAGCGAAACACATACAGAAAATAGAGTCAGTAAAGCCACCTACTTATCCAACGCGAGTAAAAAAAAGCGAACCTTTGTTAAAACTAATGTTAACCAATCAGCGAATGTTGCCTCTCAATTGACCCAACACTACCTAGACCATAATGACTTTAAAGCGCCGGATGATCTTTTGGATTTGGTGGGAAGTGATTACTTGTCGCTGATTGTTGCAGATGGCAACAGTATGGGAAGCAAGTTTAACGATTACATTTCTGAAAAAGAAGTAAACGCGACTAACAATCTGAGCTGGCTTGAAAAACAAGCTCATGCGGAAGCTTTTTATTACAATGCTCGCGCCTCAATTCGAACGGCTGTACACAATACCCTTAGCACCCACTTAAAAAAAAATAAGTATGATGTTTTGCCTTTTCAGTTGCTGATGCTGGGGGGGGACGACATTCTGATTGTGTGCCGCGCCAATATTGCGTTTGACCTTATCGCTCAAATAAATGAGGAATTAACGCTCTGGTCTTCTGATAAGTCCCATTATAATGAACAAAGTGTTACCTTAGGTGCCGGTGTGGTGATCGCATCGCACAATTTACCTTTTTATCGTTTGCATCATATTGCTGAAGAGTTGGCGTCTAGCGCCAAAGTCTTAGCCCGTTCTGACGCTGCACTCGGTTCCACCATTGATTGGCAAATCGTTACCCAAGCATGGATAGACGACCCCATTACATACCGTCAACAAAAGTCCATTGTGCGTTATACGTTAGAACAAGAGTCAGCCGCTCAGACTCTGATTCTTAGCCAAAAGCCCTACCCATTTAAATCGTCTGCTTCAAACCTGAATACAAACCTAGCGACTATGTTAGAAGAAGCCAAAGCCATCCGCGAAGCGCTTGTCACGGTTGACAAAAGCCCAACGCCAGATACCCAAGCCAGCACACACACGATGGCGCCACAGGAAGAAGACAGCAAGCTCGCCAGAAGCCAATTGCGGTATCTTGATGCGCAATTGGCACTGGGCAAACGCCACGCAGAAAACTGTTTTAATCGACTGCCTATTGCTCTTAAAGATCGTCTAAGTGAGAGTTTGAGCCGCCTTGTTATGCACCCAGACAACTTGGAGCCTGCTCATTCTTGGCCTTGGGTATCGGTTTTGTCGGCTGAAGCTGGAAACAAGCAAGTTGACGACGCTACGCAGGATCAGTTTTATGTCACCCCTTTGTCGGATTTAATAGAGTTATTGGAGTTGCCGAACCACCAAAATACAACAGGAAAGAATAACAGCTAAGCCTCGAACGTAAGGACAAACGCATGAACAACTATAAGCAATTCGAGCTTACGCTCACGTTACTGGACGATTTACACACTGGCAGTGGTCTTGGTGATCACCAAGTCGATGCGTTTCAAGCGAGAGATAGGCACGGTTATCCGGTTATTTCCCGTCAACATTTTAAAGGAGTCCTTAACACCCTCGCACAAGAATGGTTGAAACTTAAGCTTAATAAACCTGACAAAAAACCTGCATCCGATATATCAGTACAGCAAGACGCAACGCGTGCAGCCATTACACACCTTTTTAATGATAACGAAGGCGAAAAACATCAAGTTCACTTAGTGTTTGGTAGCTTTTACCTTGACTCATTCGCTCCACTGGCAGAAGAAACCCCCTATATTATTTGGAGCAGCAGTGCACGGGGTAAAGAACATCCAAGGGAAGAAACTGACTCAACAAATGACAACCTCGCTTTAAAACACAAAATCGCGCTTAACCGTGCACCAAAAGACAAAACATTGCGCAGTGTTGAATACGTTAAAGCGGGCGCTCAATTTACCAGTACGCTCACCTTATTTGCACCGCAAACCAGCTTAGAAGACTACAGCAGTGTGCTAGAAGAGTTGCTTAAACGTGTTACACGATTAGGTGCAAAGCGTCACCGTGGCGCTGGCGGTGTAACACTGGACGTAACAGACATTACGCAAAACGGCCAACAAAGTCGTTTGGAAGATAACCAAGCGAGCCGTCTCGAAAGCGAGCCGCACACGCCCTCTTCTTCAAACCTTTCTCCTGTTTCAAACGCGTCTTCCACCTTAAAAATTACGCTGAAGAATACCGAACCGCTAAGGCTTCCAGACACGCAACAGCCCGGTAATATCATCCCGACACAAACCTACATTGCCAGTAATAAACTGCGTGGCGCGCTCGCCAATACGGCAAAATTGTTGGGAAAGCAGTCACTTTTTGATGCTCTCGTTCAAGCGCCTAATGTCACTCAAAGCATCTCCATTTCGGCCGCCTACCCAAAACCCAATGCAAACAGTGGCTCAACTTTCCCTTGGCCGCAAAATATGCAGCAAGCAAAAAGCGAAGCACTGAAAAATGAATTACCTTGGTGGGTTACAGGGCCAGAAAAAGCCATCCGTGATGCGTTTTTTCCTAATGAGTCAGCAAGAAAAGATTTTAAGCGTAATAAGTCACCAAGTTATGTCACGCTTAATGACGCTCAGAACCTTGATAATCTGAAAAAAGACAGTCAGCAAAGGGACAAACAAACAGGATATTATTTTACGCAAGATGTCAGCATTCATATGCGCAACAAAGTAGGCAGCCGTGACGAATTGCGAAACGACGATGATTCCGAATTGTTTTCAGAGGAAGTGTTACCGGAAAATGGCTATTTTGATGCGACCTTTTCCGCCAATACTGCAACCCTTTCGGAGCTGCATAGCCTCTTCAATACACTGCAACAAGCGTCTCTCCCATTGTGTATTGGTCGGGGTAAAGCGCCTTGCATCATTGAATCCATCTCACAGGTCAGTGAAAGCACGCCCTCCGACCTAACATGGGATAATGGCATAACTCTTGTACTGACCAGCGATTGGCTCATTTACGACCCCCAGACTCTTACACCTTATACCCAACTCAATGCCGCCTGTCTTAATACGGCGTTCAAATTGGATCTGAATGCAAACGAACAAGCGGCCTTAGAAGAAGGCATACAGTCCTTTACTGAGACCGCACACATTTCTGGCTTTAACTTCGCTACCCAGTTACCGACAAAGCCTGTTAACGTCATTTGCGCTGGCAGTGCCCTACATATTCCAGCCAGTGTGAACAGCAGCAATGTCACAGAAGAAGTCGCCAATAAATTATTAATAGCAATAAAACAACATCAGCATGTAGGCGAACGAACCTTGCAAGGGTGTGGGCGGTATCTCACTTACCAAGGTGAGTTATCGCTTGAGAAGCATTCGGCAGAAACTGAGGTAACTACGGAAAAAAACCATCGAGAAACCTTAATCCAGTCGGCTGAAGACCTAATGGGAAGCAAAAATATAAAAGGGTCTTTGTCTCAATGGCAGGCAGTAAAAAGCTACGTGCAAGCCATGTCTCAGCTATCTAAACCAACGTCTGATTTGAAAGAGTATGTAGAAAAACTTCAAAAGCAAACGCAGAAAGGCAAATTAACCTTTATTGACAACAACACACTCTTCCAATCTTGGGAAGAAAAAATAAACACTGCTTTAGAAGACACAACTGACAATGGCACGGATAATATTTATAAGCTGTCATTGCATCTGTTGGACGCCATCATAGACCAAATGAATACAAGAAAGACCACTAACCAAAAGGGAGTTTAAAGAATGGAACCCACTGCATACAAGACGCTTTTTTTTGGTGAACTAAAACAGTTAACCGATTTATCTATAGGTGGCACAGACCTCATCTCTGATGTGGACATGCCAATGGCCTTAGACGGCAAACAGCGACCTGTTCTAAAAGGCACTTCGCTCGCGGGGGCTTTGCTTTATACGCTGCGCAAGCTGGGCCACAAAATCCCGCCTGAACTGGCCATAGACACGGAATTTGAAGGAGAATACTTCAAACAAAATAAAACAAAGAATACACTTAATAAGCGCCCGGTTCTGGAATCGCTTTGGTCGATCAACAACGCTTATTTACAGTCAAATTCCGAACCAGATTATCAACTGCGCCAGTACGTTAAAATTGACCCCGCCAGCGGCGCCGCCGAAAATGGCAGTTTATTTGACATGCAAGTGGTTTGTGCCCCCAATACTTGGTTTTTGTGGATAGAGGTAGACACTTACGCTTACGAGCGACTTAACCACCGCTTTAAAGATCAGTTTCCGCTTTCCCCCGAAGACTTGATCGCCATTGCTTTACTCAATTGGCAAAAAGAAGGTGTGATGCTCGGCAGACGTTCGGTTGCGGGTACAGGGTGGTTTACGCTTAATACCCTGAATACACTGCGTTTAAATACCAGAGCCTTCGAGTTGTGGCCAAACAACCTCCTACAAAAGCGCATTGCCACAGAGAACGCTAAGCCCTTAAAGGAATTAGAAGATCAAGATGGCGTAACACTGATAGAGAGTGCGATTTTGGAACAAGAAATCACTGCTCGACTTAAAGACTTTGACGCATCAGATCTAGCAAGCGCATCATTTCAAGGTGTTTTGCCAACTCATAAGCCATTCCTGCATACGCCACTACGAGCCGAATATCACATCACACTCACGGCAGGGCCACGTAAAGACGAGCAAGGCAACGAATGGGGGTTAGACGGCTTTATGATCGGCGGCCATGAGGCGATGGATTTAGATGCAACAATGAACTTTAGTAAGTCAATCAACGACAAAAACAAATGGCAAGAGCAGTTCCATTGGCCAAATGACTACCCATGCGATGTAAATAGTGATACATCGACTGATCTACCCGACAATTTTTTTGTCTACGACATCAATAAAGATCCTTTTATTCCCGGTAGCAGCCTTCGGGGCATTCTGCATCATCAAATTCGTCGTCATACTTCGCACGAAGCCGATCAGGACACGATTCTTTCAGCGCTATTCGGTTCAACCGACCAGAGCAGCCGCTTGTTTATCAAGGACGCTACGCTAAAAGAAAAAGGCAACTGGAAAGGCTTAATTTTCCATAACCACGCGGAAGATGACTTTACCGCAGGGCCTTATGAGTCGTCCAAATTTGTACGCTGCTCGATTGTAGATGGCTGTTTTCACGGGGAAATCGTGCTAGAAGCCGACGACCTAGAAACGTTCAAGCAGCAAAAACAATGGCTGGAAAGCGCCTTAGAACTTGGCACCCACAATCAGCTTGCCATCGGTTCTAAACAATGGGTAGACAGCGGCTGGCTTAAATGGGAATACACCACTGTAAACAACACAGAGCAACAAGGAGGTTAGTCATGAATCAAGTAACCTGTTCGACCCAAACACTCAACAGTAGCTTAGCCGACTGGTTAAAATCTACGTATTCTGAAAATGCCACCTTGCTTAAGAACACGCCTTGGTTTCTTTGGGTAGAACCCTTAGCAAAAGCCGAACAAGTTTATTGCCCTGCTTTATTTGAAGGCGTGGGACGCCCATGCTCTAAGTTAACAACCGTGCTGGAAAACGATTGGCAATTCTCCGAGTTTTATCTCTTTCAAGAAGGTCTAACCTACCACGGCCTGCAACTCGAATCAGGCGCGTACATACGTACCATTCGAGCAGAGTTAGACAACACGGAGCAGACACAAGCACCTGCGCGAACCCCCTACTTACGACAAGACTTGAAGCAACGCTTTGAACTGGCGCAACTTTCTACCAGCCTTACAGCACAACAACTTATCTTTCATGCTTTAGAAGACACCGAAACAGGCCTTACCGAATACGTTCTTAGCAAAGCGAAACAAGGAGAAGCGTCATGAGTAACAACCAGCCACCGTATCACTTTGTTTCGAATTTTATTGTCTCTAATGAGCAAAAAAATAAACAACTCCACGATGCTCTTTTACATAACAAACAACATAACGGCACCTACTCAGGTGAAATACAGTGTGAACTGACCACCTTAACGGCGGCCATATTCGCAGGCTATCAACAAACTTTTGATAAGGCAGATAAGATAAAAAAAGTACTGCCAGATTCGCTTAAAGGACAAATCGACTCATCATTTCGGGAGAAAAACTTACTTTTTCCACTCTGTTACCAAGAACGAACCGTCATCGCTGGCTCATCAATAAAGGGTATGATTCAACACTCCATATCCGCACTTACATCACAACCCATGTTGCAAGTACAAGAACAAACGTACTCTTATCGGCCAAATATTCCTGATATTCCTAAAGAACAACTCAGTTTTAGACAGAAAGAAACACATCCAGCAATTGTAACCAATCTCGACCCTTTAAGTGTGAAAATACTAGAGACGACTGACTCGAATAAAACGGTAAACTCCAAACACTTCAAATATATTTCTGCTACAGCACTCAATGGAAGCTCAGTCGAAGCATACATAGATAACGAAAAAACATTTCGCTATAATGGCGGAATAGATAACAAAAATATACTGTCTAAAGCGCGTATTAAAGTTACGAAAAAAACAAGAGAAAGAAGTTGTGTCGTTGAAGTACCAAACAATATAAAGTCTTCGAAAAACCCTATAGTTATCGATAAGGACATAGTTGAACATTACAAACTCACGACTGAACACCTCATAAATACCACCACTGGCCATATATCGAGTCGTCACCCAGATCAAAGTAAAAGCACCTCGACCAAAGAATTAAAAGAATCAATCGAAGAGAACCGCGAACTTTATCTAAACCAATTAATTTTTATTGAAATAGACACAACCACTGAAAAAATTACCAGTTTCGGTAACCATTATTACTACCATTGGCGCTACAAAGATTCTATTCGAATGATTAATGCCTCTACACAAAGAGCAGAAGTTTCGCTACCGAGTGACGAATCTAAAGTGGCCTATATCGAAGATGGCAAAGAGAACAGTAATGCTACACCTGCTAAATTAGGCATTGTGCGTTCACTTTTTGGTTTTGTTGATGAAAAAGAAGACGGCACTAATCAAGCAAGCAATACGAAATTAGCAGGTCGCGTGTCTATCAATCACGCGTTAGAAGTCAAACAAAGCAACCACGATTTGGTCTTAGAAGAAAATCTATTCGCGGTATTAGAACCGACAGGAAGCCCAAAGGCCAGCGCTGTCGAATTTTATATAAATCAAAATGATAGACAATCAACGAATCTAATGAATACCTACGGTGACGACGCTGTTTCAGAGACGGCATCTCGCCTAAACGGACGCAAATTTTACTTACATCATGATGGAAATGAGGCTAAGTGGCGCACATTTACCAATTTCAATGAGCCTTCCGTCCACCAAGGCAACCTGAATAATAAGTTGGCTCCGCTTGTAAAAGGCGTCTCACCTGAAAACACCCAGTACCGTTTTTCGGTGAATTTCAACTCTTTACGAGATTGGGAACTAGGCTTGATCTTAGCCGCATTGCAACCAGAATGTGTTTGGGAACTGCTCATTTCTGATAAGGAGTTTGAGCCGCTTTTAAAGAAAAGTTTTAGTTGGGCAAAAAAGCAAGACAAGGAAAAAACAAAGCACTTGGGCGTTAAACTCGGATATGGGCGTCCATTTGGTTTTGGCAGTTGCGATATTCAAACGACTCCAATAAACGCACAAAACCATTCACTAATAGATAAAAAGAGTTTGATACAAAAAGCACTTAAACACTTCTCTTCACCTGAGTTTGACCAAGTACTTGTACAATGGATGAAAGTTCACAACCTCAACACGGGTAAGATGTATAGCTACCCTAAAGCTGGAAAATATAACAACACTTTTGGATTTCACTCTGGAGTAAGGCAGAAACACACTAAAAACCGTCGTCTACAGCAAGATAGACAGATTTTAGATCCTAATGCACGTTTAGCCGATTTAGATTAAGGAGGTATTTATGACAGTAAAAAATACGGTTTTGATTCTGACCATTGGGCAAACAGATCTTCAAGTCATGGTAAAGGACGACAAAGGTCTGACGATCGGCGTAACAAAAATCCCCACTACAGATGGGAATATGTACCAGAAGTTTAACGGGGCATTGGAAAAAGAGAACGTGGTTGCTTTCTCTAGTAAAGAAGCCAATGGTCATGCTTTTTTTATTAATGCCGATGATGACCCTGAAAAGATCAAAGAAAGAACAGACAATGCGATTCGTGTAGATCGAGAAGACAAAGACAAAATCAAAAGTGATGCTGTTAGCATAAAAGAAGAAGGCAACTCCGTTAGCGTTAAAGTAGAGGGCATAGAGCAACCCCAGAAGGAGCTATTGGTCAAAAAGACCACGCCTATTATTGACCATTACCTCAAGGACAAAACTAGTTCTATCTCGAATATTGTTGTGTTTAATACCCATCGAAAAGAAAGAAGATTCGAACCTTTTGCCTTTGGTAAGATCATCGCTCACTGGTTAAAGCACATGGTCGAGCGACACACTGAGAGTTCATTTTCGTGTCATGAATTTAACCCCGATGATGTAAATTCCAACCCGTTAACCAAAAACAGCGTGGTCTGGGTTAACTACCTAAAAGGTGATGAACGATTTTCGACTGATGGCAGCCAACCAGCCATGAAAAGAATTGATAAAACAATCAAACAGCTCTGTCGCTTATACCCAAATAACGAAGCTGAGTTTGTTTGCTCTACGGGAGGAGGTTTACCCGAGGCTAAAACACAGCTAGAAGCGGCTTGTCGTTTCTATTTACACCCCTGTATCTTTGAAAAACTCAATCAAGAAGACACTCTAAAGAATGAAACCAAGCAGTATACGGCAGCTGAATCTTACGAAGCACGCCATCAAATCGTTCAGCTTATTCGAGAAGGTAATTTTGAAGGGGCGGCAGTGATGGCAACCCCCTTCTTAAATGATAAAAATGGTCAAGATAAAAAGGCGATTGAATCCGATCAGAAATGGGCCAGTGCAGTTAAGACCGTAGCAAAATGGTTTCAAGGCAGTGTCGATTTAAATGCCTTAAATGCCGAGCTGAAGGAGGCATCAGGGAATAATGTCTTACCTTTTGAGCACGAATTTCAAATGCCAAATAGCCTTTGGTCTGCCTTTAAAATCGAAGCGGCATTGCGCCAACAGAACATACAGGATGCCATTCGTTATACCTGTGACCTGCGAGACATCGCTTTTTACGACCTTTTGGGGGCTTATCTCCACGAAGGTAACTTTGACGACCCACATAAAAGCAATGACGAAGTAAAAAAACCATTAACTCATGAGCAGTTCAAAGAAAAGTACGATTCTTCCAAGAATGGGGATGATTTTTTCAAGGTAGCAAGCGAGCTTAGTCACAAGGCGTTGCCAACAGCTTGCACGCTTTATAAAGAAAAGCACCCAAGTCGCTTTAATACAAGGAAGACTTGGCTGCTTAAAAGCAATACTGACTTTTCGAGAATTATCTTAATGGATTTTGTATGTTACTTGGCATCCGCTGAAAAATGGCGGGATCACCCTCTTAACCAGTACGAAGACGCCTTAAAACCCAGAGTTAAGAATCCCCCCAAAAAGCTCTACCCTAGAGATTATCGAAATAGGATAACCCACGGTTATTTAAGTAGCGAACAGTTGGCACAAGCTAGAGATGCGTTTGAACAAGCGGAGTTATGGGCGGCCTCTAATGCCCCTATGCGCTTCCTAGAGCAGCCCATCTTTAACGCATTGTATAAGTCGATTTCTCAACAAAACAATGCCGAGAATAAACAGAAACTCGACGACAACTTAACCGCGAGTGAACTCTATGAAAACCTTTCACAACGGCTAATTTCGATATTGCAGGAGCTGCCTATGGATAACGATAGGCTCAATCCTGCTGAAAAAGCCAATGAGGACTAGGTATGTTGTTTCAACCTTTGCTCCCTATACGATGCTATCGCGTGGAATGTCGTTTCACCCAAGCAACGGCATTACCGTTTTTTCATCAAGCCCAGTTAACGGGCTTTTTGAGAAACTTATTAAAATTTGCACAAGCTCAAAAAAACGATTTACAACGTGATCAATCCTTCTTTCAGTTAACAACACACTGCCCTGAAAGCGGCAAAACGCGTTATAACATAGACGATCACTATGTATTTTATGTGTACCAATTTGGCAACGATTTGTCGCAAATCACCCTGTTGTTTGATGTGTTGGACGCTCTACCCGATCTAGTAAAACAAACAGAATGTAAAGGAGCGTTTAACGACAACCTTGAGCTGGTAAACATAAAAGATGCCTTGAGCGATCAATTACTGGTTTACCCTGAAGCGGCCTGCACAGTAGACGAAGCGTCACTCCAAGCACAGGTAGAGGCACTCAAACAATATTCTCCAGACACTCTAACATTGCGATTTCATAGCCCTGTACGCTTAAAAAAAGTGAACCCAAATAAAAGCGTCAAACGCCGTCAAACGCCGTTCTGTCAGCGAGCAGACGACGTTTCACCTGAAACCTTGTTTGATCGTTTGTTTGATGCGGCTTCCAGCTTGCAACAACACTTAGCGCCTGAAGAACCAAGACTTACCCGTTCCCCCGCTCCCAGTGCGCGTTTTTTGCAACGGGATCTGTTCTGGGCCGATGTTTCGTACAAAAATGCAAACAGTGCAGATAACAAAGACATTAGTGGTTTGCTTGGAACACTGGTTTTGGAACTGCCAGAACTGACGGACTTACAATGGCAAACATTGGTGCTAGGCCAGTATTTAGGCATTGGGGAGAATCGACGTTTTGGTTGTGGCCGTTACCACTTACTTACCGAGGAAGGGGACAGCCTGATACCGGCTGCCGAGAGGGCTTGTCCGCTTCTGAGTGATATGTTGCAAATCAACAATTTAGAAAAAAGTTGGCGTTTAGAACAGGATAAACAGCCTGAATTATCGTCCTTTATGCCGTTCGATTCGCTCTATGATCTCAGGCAGCGCTGCTTACACGCGGACTACTACCCAAAACCATTATTTCCGAAATTGTTAGAAAAGCCGGGGAAAAAAGAGCGTTTGCTCTTCTTGCCCAATGCTGAAGACAAAGTTCTGCATAAAGCCCTAAGTATGTGGTTAAGTCACAGTCTTGATCAATTGTACAGCGAGAACAGTTTTGGCTACCGTAAGGGGCATTCACGCTTGGGCGCGCGTGATCAAATCGGTTTATTGATTCGTCAAGGCTACGACTACGCGCTTGACGCCGATATTGAGGATTTCTTCGAGTCGGTGGAGATTGAACGCGTGCTTAATCGGTTAACCTGCTTATATGGCGACGACCCAGCATGGCACATTCTGCAACGCATTTTGCATTGCCCAATAGAGCACGATGCGTTACCCGAGGGTTATCAAGACCATCAACCAAAGGGACTGTATCTGGGTAACGCCATCAGCCCCGTCTTGGCTAACTTGATGCTCGACCATCTTGATTCCGTGTTACAGGATCTTGATTACAAAATTGTGAGATTTGCCGATGACTTTCTCGTCTTATGTAAACAAGAAGCGCAGGCACACCAAGCGAAAACACTCATTACCGATATTTTAGCCGAGCACGGTTTAACACTAAATGAAGAAAAAACACAGGTACGTCGCTTCAGTAATGGTATTCGTTTCCTCGGTTATTTCTTTTTAAACGATACTGTTGTCGCGGAAGCTCCCTCCACGAGTGATGATCAGCACTTTATTGAACTTTCACCTCCACGACATAAGACGCCTTCTCTCTCTTCTCACTCGCTTTTTTATCAAGAAAATCCCCACAAAAGTGTGTGCCTTTGTGGGGACATAGCGCACATTAGTTTGGCAAACAAGCGTCTAGTCATCGAACAGAGTGAAAAAGCCTCTACTGAAATCCCTTTGAGCCATATCGACAGTTTGATTCTCTTCGGTCCGCATCAAATAACCACGCAGGCACTCACCGCAGCCATGCAACGGGGCATATGTATACACTATGCCACTGGGTTTGGCCGTTATCAGGGCTGCGCCTCACACCTTCCTGACACCCCTGTTTTTCATTTACAACAGGCTGCGCATTTTTCTCAAAACGAACATTCATTGCAATTTGCTGTAATGCTGACGACAGCACGTATTCGCAGCCAAAAAGAACTGCTTCGACAACGCAAAGCGACAGCACCTTTGCTAGATAACACATTGAATGAACTTCAACATATACAGTCACTTGATAAATGCTTTGGATTGGAAGGCAGTGCAGCCCGCGCATTTTGGCAGCAATTTAAGCAACTACTGGGAAGTGAATGGCAATTTGAAAAGCGTGTAAAACGCCCAGCCACCGACCCAATTAACAGCCTACTCTCATACGGCTACAGCCTCCTTTACAGCCATATGGACAGTCTGTTACGCAGCGAAAATTTCTTTCCAACGCTCGGAGGTTATCATCACACACGTGGTACGCACAGTGCATTAGCGTCGGATATGATGGAGCCATTTCGTTACCTTATTGAAAGAGCGGTACTTACCGTCGTCAATACACGTCAAGTAAAGCCAGATCAGTTTTATATGAAAAAAGGTCAATGTTGGATGAATAAAGACATACGCAAGTTCTGGACACGTTATTTAATTGAACAATTGCAAAAGCCACAATTTAGCACGCCCAATGGCCACAAACACAGCGCGTTAGATCAAATGCTGCAACAGTCGCACAACCTGAAAAGTTGGATAAAAGGAGAAGCCGCCCATTTTGCGCCTTGGACACCAAGGTAAAGCATGGTGCGTGATAAAAGTAACACTGATTAACGCGCAAACTCAATGCCAGACACCGTATTGTATCGCCTAATCTATTTACTAAAGGAGAATAAAAGATGGCCTTGACTTATCTAGTTTGCTTCGACATTGAAGACGACAAAATACGACGCAAAGTTGGCACCGCGCTCTTAGCCTATGGAAACAGAGTACAATACTCCGTATTTGAAATTCAGGTTCGAACAGACAGCGTACTGCGAAAATTAAAAGCCGAACTGACTGAGATCATACAGCGTTACGGGAGTGACCATGATGAAATAAGCGAATCCGTCGATATTCGATTTTATTACCTTAACAGCGTCACACTTGCCCGGTCCAGCACCTTAAATGACGCACCTATCGGCCTATTTCCATCGGCGACGATACTCTAATGACGGATTATGACCCTAAAGCTGGTGAACCAATTTGAAAGATCGCTTCAAAAAGTACTTTATTAATGAATTCAATATGTTAGTATTAAAATCGATCAAAAGGGTCACCAGTTCTTTAAAATCAATTGCTTAGAGAGATAAAATGGTTAAAATTGTCATTTTTATAAGCTATTTTTAAAGAAAAATAACGTGATAAAAAAGGTTCTCCTATTCAGTCTTTTTTATTATTATGGATCAATTGGTTACAAAGGCAGAGTTGCAGCAGCCCTTGCCGTACAGGCAGTCGAAACCTTGCGATGTCTTTGTAGTGCTCCAGTAGTTTTTCTGTTGCAGCAGCCCTTGCCGTACAGGCAGTCGAAACGGTACACTGCGCGTAGAGTCACCATGATGTCTTGTTGCAGCAGCCCTTGCCGTACAGGCAGTCGAAACGAAAATGATTATCTGAACAACTACGACCAACTGCGTTGCAGCAGCCCTTGCCGTACAGGCAGTCGAAACTTCGGTTGGCAAGTATGAAGATAACACATTTGATACAGTTGCAGCAGCCCTTGCCGTACAGGCAGTCGAAACTTTCAAATCTTTCTTTTTTGTCAGTATAAAAAACAGTTGCAGCAGCCCTTGCCGTACAGGCAGTCGAAACCTACTTTTTCATCATCAAGTGTTCGACCGATATTAGTTGCAGCAGCCCTTGCCGTACAGGCAGTCGAAACCAGCATTGCTAAGCTTTCCGGTTGTGCTGGTGTAGGTTGCAGCAGCCCTTGCCGTACAGGCAGTCGAAACTTGATTTTTGCTCTTCGTTTAATTCATTTGTAGATTGTTGCAGCAGCCCTTGCCGTACAGGCAGTCGAAACCTTCTTAGTTGTCAGAAGTGGTAGTCCTTGTTGTGTTGCAGCAGCCCTTGCCGTACAGGCAGTCGAAACTGAAAAGTTTGGTGAAGCCAAGACCCTCTTAGGTTGCAACAGCCCTTGCCGTACAGGCAGTCGAAACGCCATTACATCCACCGAATCGATTAATATTTACAGTTGCAGCAGCCCTTGCCGTACAGGCAGGCAAGAAATTAATCTTGGTTGAAGAGACTGATTTGTTTCAGTTGAACAGTTTGTTTATTCAGAATTAGGAAGTGAAGAATACGGGGATGCTTAGTAGGCGTTTAGAACCAGTGTCATTATCTCGACAAAAACGAGCCTTCTTTTGAAGAGTAAGCCATTATTCATTTAGTTCAGGTTTTGGTTCAAGTTTTGGTTCAGGTTTTGGTTCAGGTTTTGGTTCAGGTTTTGGTTCAGGTTTTAGTTCCGGTTTTAGTTCAGGTTTTGGTTCAGGTTTTTCTAAGACAGAGGGTGTGGCTGAGTTTAATTTGTGCTGAATATCCATGCTTCCTACAAGAATGAGTATGCTGCTGGTGATGAGTAAGGTAATGGCAAAGACACTCCAAGTGCGTGCTTTTTTATTGGTATATTGTACAAAGGCGGTTGCGATCAGCAATACTAGACTTATGAAACTGAGATGCCAGTCGAATGATAAAAATCTTAGCCCGCTGTTAGCCGTTTCTTCAAAGTTCATTCCAAATACACTAGACAAAAACACAATAGCCGTACCGAAAGTGGCAATATTACGGATTTTACGCTCGTGGTTTCTCTCTTGTTGTCGCTTTTCTAATCTTTCTTGCTCTTCTCGCTTTTTGGTGGCCATTTTTTGTTGTTGATAAATGGTATCAAGCAATGAACGGGCATCTCCCATTTCTTTGTCAAGCTGAGTCAATAGCTTTGGTATGGCCAGAGAATCTGCCCATACTTGATAGGCGAAGTTGTGGCTATCTCGTGTGCTTATGTCTGTAAAAATTTCATTTACTCGAAACGCCAGTAACGCACGATGCATCCCATATAACTCGCTGTATTGCTGCTCAAGCGGCTTTACAGAGTCTGAACGTTCTAAGCTGAATGTCTGATCCACAGCATTCAGATAGGTAAACTGCATATAAGCTAAACCTAAGATACCTGAGTAGTTTTTCCCTTTGTCTAGAATAAAATTATTAACGCTTTCGCGTGCATGACGCTGATTAATATTGAGATTGATAAAGGCAACACTGCCACTCCGGCATACGAAGTGCTCGATATCAGGATCGCCAAACCGGAGCAGTCGATCATAGGTTGACGTTAAGTATTCATGATTTTTTTGTTCAGCCAGTTGCATAATTAATGTAGCAAGGTATGGAGAGTCATCCAGACCATTCGCAAGCCGTTTATCCTCCCCTACTTGTACTTGCGTATAGACAAGTGGCTTATCAAAATTGGACAATATTTCAGATTCAGGGAGTAAGTTTTTTAACAAGCCGTGCAGACGAAATTGATACGTTTCCTGCAAGTTAGAAACGTAGGTTTCGCCTGATTGGTCGAGCCGTTCTTGTGCTGTTAATTCGATGCCCTTCGATTCAAGGAGCGAAACTTGCTTCTGCAACCATTGATCTCGCTTTGTTATATTATCTTGCAATGCATTAGGTATATTTTGTAGAGTTAACGTTTTTGCACTTTGTAGCGTTAGTGTTTGATTAGAAGGCTTAGCTAGTCGGTTTGTCAGCTCTCTTACGTCTTCTAATGTGAGTGCAATACTACGCACTAGCTTGCCCTTTTGATCCACCAGCTCCAAGCTTTTAAATACAATCCCAGAGACAACTGACCGGACACCACATCGAAAGTAATGACAGGTTATGCTGTCAATATCGAACGTGGCATAGAGCTTTAATGATTGATTTGGAATGCATTCATCATAGGGAAAGAATGTCTGGAAATCTTTATCACGGTATAACTCAGACCAAACGGCTCCTGCCCCTGATTCAGAGTTTAAGCACACGCCGAGCTCGTTTAAGCGCTGTTTTTTGGCTGAATAAGTAACAACTTGATGAGCCTTATCAGAATGCTCGTATTCATCTAGGGTCGGTCCTTGAAGCAACTTAATAACCCCTTGATGAAGCGAAAACTTGGCATTATTTGTTGGTTTCATTTCCCAAAATGTACTGTTTGAATCGGATTTATTATTGTTACTGCTGCGGTGGTTCAATTCGGCAGCGTTCTTCTGCTTTTTTAATTTGTCTTTAAGCTCTAAAAACGCGTTTGGGGTGTCCATCAAAATGGTCTTATCAAGGCGAGTAATCTCAGGTAGTTTCCCTACTTTTTCAAACTCGAAGTCGGGCACTAGATTAAAATAAAAGTAGCTTATTAATCCGTTACTCTGATTTAGCGGAATGTGCAAGCAACGAGGACGCAATAAGTGGACAACCGCCGTTTGCAACTTATTAATCTCTTGATCATTGAACGCTTTTTTTGTTTCTTGTTTTGCTAATGCGTCGAGAAACTCCAATTGCTCTTGCAGCAAATGTTCAGTAAAAAGATCTAAATCTAGTGGATCGCTAAGCACTCCAGCCTTCTGAAACACAGTGTCTACATAACGCTTAACGAGGCTTTCTGGTGTATCGTCCAATTTATTTATCTCCATTTAAGATCATAAACTAAATCAATTTATTACCTTAACCATACTAAACAAGGAGTTAGATTGCTATTGCTATTGACACACTTTTATAAACGCGTGCTCATGGGGTCAAAACCCTTAAAAATCAGGTTTGCAAAGATTGGTGACTTTTCACGCGTTTAAGGGTTATGACCCCGCTGCGGATCGCAAAAAGCCAAGGGTGCTTTACCTTTGATTTTGATAAGCCTCGATCTTTTCCCTACAGGTTTCTTCGGTAATACGTTGCAGTTTGTTGACTTGGTTGGTGAGGTAGTGAAGTTCGTCTAATGTAATTACGTAGTGTTCGGAATAACGGCCATCGACGTAGGCGCGTTTTAGGCGTTGGAAGCTGCGGCGGTTGGTTTTGTTATCGGCGGGAAAGAGTGTGGCGAATTCTGGGTTTTGCTGGGCACAAAGTGAACGCATGTGTTCTAAGTTGTGTGTTTTGGGCAGGTAATTGGTACACACCAGTAAGGTGCAGGCAAAGAAGCGTTCCGCGGCTTGGTGTAACATAAAAGCCGATTCATTAATCCATTCCCGTGCAAGATTATCTTGCGCGTTGATAAAGAACTTACCTGCACTATCAAACCATTGATTCCAGTGTTTAGTTGCAATGGTGTATTGCTCTTCTGGGGGGATGTCACTGGCTAACGGCAGTTCTTTTCCATCGGCACTAAACAACTCAATCCCTTGATCACGAATGTCTTTAAAGAAGTAATGCCCTTCTTTTAACATCTCGTTTATGTCTCTTTGGGTATGCACAATCAAACCCAGTGGCGCTTTGATTCTACGGGCGATTTTGTCTTCCACCGCGTGCCAGACTTCGTATTCTTCTACCAAGGCAATTTGATTGACGATAACCAGAATGTCGTAGTCACTCACATAGCCATTCGCTGGGTCATTCACCCATGTGCCTTTGGCATGGCTTCCAAACAGGATGATTTTGTTAATACGATACTTGGCTCGCTTACCTGACCTGTCTTGCATAAAGTCATCAAGCACATCACGAATGATGTTCGCAATGGTTTCAATGTCTTGCAGCTTGCGTTCCGACAAAGGCTTAGGAGAGGTTTGCAATTTAGGGGCAGGTTCAACAGAAGATTCAAGCATAGGTGCTTGATTCAGCTCTTCTTTGCTGTCTCTATTCGGTAAGTAATCCAGTAATTTCTTCATGGTTTTTATGCTACTACAGCCACCTTTTGGAAGAAAGCAAATAGACGATTACCCTCCTCCAAATTATTACTTTGTTTAAATGCAAAAAACCACCCGCAGGTGGTCTTGTATGATCAATAAATCAAGTTAGAACTTGTACAGCACTTCCGCATTAACACTGTAAGGTGTTTTATTACCAAAGCTAAAACCATCAGGCACCACGTGAATCATACCTCTTACATCAAACTGATCGTTTACTTCATACAAAAGCCCGGCGCCAAGTTGTAAATCCGTATCGTGGAAATTCTTTGTTTGCCTCACTGTAAAACGTTCAGCTTCAGCTTCAGTTCCATCACAACTCCCTGCACATGCATATGGAATAACATACGCTCGGGTTATGCTTGTATTTTGGTAAAGAATACCCACACTTCCAAGTAAGGACAGTTTATTCATTGACTCTACTTTATGAGTCCCAACCAAATTTAACTTAAAAGCTTCCGTTTCAATATCAGACTGAGCGGAATAAGGATCACCACCGTTGTATTCGATATATACGCTCCCATCCAATTTTTTATGATTCTCACTGTTAAAATAGCTCAGCTCGACCGCCATCGATTGATCGATTTGGCAGCCTATTGTCAAGTTTTCACCAACACTGTTATCTTGGTAAATGTCATGAAAATCAACCTCATAATGTTCTAATACGTTTGAATCATTGTATCTAAGCGAGGTATATACATCAAAAACATCAATGTTATCAATAGGCGTTACTTGATATTGCGCCCCTAAACCAACATAAAAATCCGCCAATGTGATGGATGGCACTAAACACATTGCGGCGATCAGAGAGTATTGCTTTTTATTCATAATAAGTCCTTATTAATCCTTGAATTTAGTAATAAGCGAAATTGTCCAAACTTTCTACGCTTATTAATAACTTGGGGGATTATCCCACACCTCCAGAAATAT
Organism: uncultured Marinomonas sp.; assembly: GCA_947493575.1. Taxonomy (GTDB): domain Bacteria; phylum Pseudomonadota; class Gammaproteobacteria; order Pseudomonadales; family Marinomonadaceae; genus Marinomonas. The sequence goes on along the minus strand of CANLRQ010000004.1, from coordinate 107,227 downwards.
CAATATAGTCAATGTATTACAAGAGGCTGTAAGACAAAAAAACTCCGCCCGTTAAGGCAGAGTTCTTTGTTTCAAACAGTTAGCTTATTAGACCGTAGGCTTTTTACTTCGGCAGTTTCAACGAAAGCAGCGCGGCAAGTGCAACAAAACCTGCGGATATCCAGAGGCAGGCTTCTAGGCCGTATTCTTGATAGACCCAGCCAGATAAAACCGTACCAATGAGCCGACCCATTGCGTTGGCCATGTAGTAAAAGCCCACATCCAGTGATACACCATCTTTTCCTGCGTAGCTGACAATTAAGTAGCTGTGCAATGAGGAGTTTATGGCAAAGACAGCACCAAAGATGAGTAAACCGACAATGATGGCAATTTGGATATAGAAATCAAAATACAAGGCGGATGCAATCGCTATAGGGATCAGCGTGAGATAGCTGGCCCATAAAAACGCGGCTCGCCCTGTTGGCACTTTGCCTTGTTTTTTCCCGGTGAAATACGGCGCGATGGATTGCACCATACCATAGGCAATAACCCAAGTTGCCATAAAGCCACCGACCCACCAATGGTTCCAATTAAAGGTGGCTGCAAGGAATACAGGTAAGGCCACAACAAACCAAACGTCTCTGGCACCAAATAGAAACATTCGGGCAGCAGAAAGCATGTTTATGGCGTCGCTTTTTGAAAAGATGTCATTAAATTTTGGTTTTCTCTTGGCTTTACCAAGGTCTTCTTTTAAGGCAATTAAACTGAATAACCAGACCAGTGTTAATAAGCTTGCCATCAAGATAACGGCACCGCGAAATTCCAGCAACGTCAGTAATAAACCGCCTAAAAAGAAGCCCACACCTTTTAACGCATTTTTCGAACCCGTCAGTATGGCGATCCATTGATAAAGTGTGCCTTCTGCACCTTCTGGAACCAAAAGTTTAATGGCACTCTTGGCACTCATTTTATTCAAATCTTTGGCGATGCCAGATAAGGCTTGTGCCACCATGACGTACACGACCGTCAGCATTTCGGCTGGCACCGCCAACATACCTAAGGCCACTATTTGCAAAGCCAAACCAATGTTCATGGTTTTGTTTAAGCCTAGCCTAGCCCCTAACCAACCCCCAACTAAGTTGGTGATGACACCAAAGATTTCATAAAACAAAAAGAGCATGGCAATGCTAATGGGGCTGTATCCTAACTGATGGAAATACAGCACGACAAGCATACGCAAAGCACCGTCAGTTAGCGTAAATGCCCAATAGTTGCCTGTTATGACGAAATATTGCTGCATTTGCTGAGATAACTGGGAAGTTGCCCCTTTGAATGAAAAAAGCGCCATTTGTAATGAATCCTTACTTATAAAGAGACCTTTACACGAATTCATGACTTAGTAGTCGTGCAAAGGTCTAAAAAACTGTCTAATCAAAACGCTAAGCAACAGTCTAATCAACACTCTAAAAAATTATGCCTAGGCTAGATCAGCTAAACCAACCATTCTAGCAAGCTCTGCTGTGCGGTTAGCGTAACCCCATTCGTTGTCGTACCAGACGTAAAGCTTCACTTGGGTGTTGTTCACAACCATAGTTGATAGCGCGTCGATAACGCTGGAACGTGGATCGGTTTTATAATCAATCGATACAAGTGGGCGCTCTTCGTACCCCATGATGCCTTGCAACTCGTTTTCCGCTGCGTCTTTTAGTAACTGGTTCACTTCTTCAGTGGTGGTTTCTTTTGCCAGTTCAAAAACACAATCGGTAATAGAAGCATTGGCTAGAGGCACTCGTATAGCGTGTCCATTTAACTTGCCTTTTAGCTCTGGGAAAATGTGAGTGATGGCCGTTGCTGAACCTGTGGTAGTTGGGATCAAGCTGATACCACAAGCACGGGCACGGCGCAGGTCTGAATGGGGTGCATCTAAAATGGTTTGAGTATTGGTAATGTCGTGAATGGTTGTCATGGAACCGTGCTTGATGCCGATTTTTTCATGAATCACTTTAACAACGGGCGCTAAGCAGTTGGTTGTACAAGACGCTGCTGTGACAATTGGGTGAATGGCTGGGTCGTACAAGTTATCGTTTACTCCCATTACCACATTTAAAACACCCTCTTCTTTTACGGGTGCCGTTACGACAACGCGTTTTACGCCTTGATCTAAATAGGCTTGCAATAGGGCTTTGGTTTTTATTTTGCCTGAAGCTTCAATGACGAGATCACACTTTGACCAGTCTGTATCCTGTGTTGCCTTGTTACGAGTGCAAGGAATGCTCTTGCCATTGATAACAATTGCATCACCTTCATGAGTCGCTTCGTGGTGCCAGCGTCCATGAACGGAATCAAACGTCATTAAATGAGCCAGTGTTTTTGCATCTCCTGCTGGGTCATTGATGTGAACAATCTCAATGTCGTCCCAATCGTATGCCGCTCTCATCGACAAACGACCCATGCGGCCAAAGCCATTAATACCAATTTTTATCGTCATAAGGTTTTCCAACGTTGTGTGTTTTAATTAAAGTGATGTGTTTACTGCAATGGCATCTCACTTGCCTGTTATTTACATAAATCGTCTTTGTCTGGTCGATCTTGCATTTCCACAAGTCGTTGCCGTTCGTTTATAATTAATGTCATGTTGTTTTCTGTGGTTTGCGCGATAACCGATTTTGCCCACAAAGGCAGCTCGGTATTAATGCGATAAAACACCCACTTGCCGTATTTTCTATCAGAAAGAATGCGTGACTTTTTTAGCACAGCTAAGTTTCTTGATACTTTTGGCTGGCTGTCTTCCTCTAAGGCTTCCATCAATTCACAGACACATAATTCACCATGGTAATGGGTCAACATTAACGTTTTAAGACGGATGGTGTCTGTCAGGCTTTTATAAAACGCGATGGGGTCCATTTGAAAAGAGTCATTTGCTGCTGCATCAGAATCACCTAACAACCCCTCCACTGAAAGAAAGAGCGTTAAGCGATCATCCAACTCTTTTAATGTTTGTAAAAAAGGTTGATGGCCTGAACGGGTTTTAGGATCAGGAAAATCCCACGCTAATTGTTGTTTTGCATTAGGCAAACTTCTGCATTCATTGTTTGCTTGATCACACAAGGTAATGACGTAATCAAACTCTTCGCCTTCAAAGCTGTCCAGGTGTTTTGAAACGAAGGTGTCAGGAGCTGTGATACCAAACGTCTTAATGGCTGCAATCGCTCGTGCATCCACCGTTTCAGGGTGAGTGCCTGCACTGAATACACTCAACTGCCCTTCCGCTTTTTGACGAACCTTTTCTTTCAACAAGGCTTCCGCCATTTGAGATCGGGCCGAGTTAGCGGTACACAGAAACAATACTTTTTGTTTTTTCAGACGATTCATTTTCGCTCAAATCAAAAGACTTAATATATGAAATATTATATATGAAAAACCATATGTAAATGCTTTTTTATGAAATAAGCCTTTTCAGGAATGAGAGCAAAAAAAAAGCGCGACCCAATATTGGATCGCGCTTTATTGCATTACTTTTTTACGCCGAACGACTAAAGCGGCATTACTTCGTGCAAAGGTTTCGCATTAGCTATTATTTAGCAATGGTTTTAACTTGCGCTGAAACAACAGCAACCACTCGACGATTCATTCTCTTATTTGCTTCAGAAGAATTATCAACCAGTGGTTTAGACTCACCGTAACCAACAGTACTTACACGGTCACTGTTGATGTTAAATTCTTCTACCAATACTTTAGAAATAGCAGCGGCACGTTTTTCAGAAAGAGCTTGGTTGTAATCTGCCGCCCCTGAATCGTCAGTATGACCTTCAATGACCACATCTGTATTTGGGTATTCACGAAGGAATTTTGCAACCGCTTCTATTTCACTATAGAACTGTTTTTCGACTAGATCGGAGTCATTTGCGAACTGAACATCCAATCTTGCACTGTGTGTTTCAACAAGTTCTATGTAGCAACCTTTTGAGTTTACTTTAGAACCCATTGCAGAATCAGGACAATCATCAAGACGGTTGATAACGCCATCTTTATCGTCATCTAGAGCGCAACCCGTTAAATCTACAATGTCTTTTTCATGGGAATTAATGCATTGGTCTACATCGTCCATCACACCGTCACGGTCTGCATCGATTTTAGGTTCTGCTTTTTGCATCGCTACTGGTTCAACTGGAGTTGCCGCAATGGTTCTTTTCAAACCACCAAATGCATAAAATAAACCCACAGACGCGGCAGTATCAATCAACTCACCTTCTAAACTGTCTATCACACGGATATCACCGCGTAACGCCAAGTTTGAATTTAATGCATATTTAATACCTGCACCCACATTGAAAAGTGTTTCTTCGTCATCGATGCTGTCTGAGAATTCTGTTACACCAAAACCAATAGCAAGATAAGGAAGCAAATTACCTTGCTCTTCTAAATGATAAAGCGCATCCAAACGCAATTGATTAATATCTACATCCGCCCCTAAAGAGGTTTCGGTTGCAGAGTTCAATAAGGTTAACTCCGCCGCCCAAGGGCTATTAAACTGATACCCCAGACCAATAGACAATAGGGATTCATCTTCGATATCACGGCTGCCAGCTAAATTATAATGGCCTATCATTGGTGATACGGTAAAACCTTCCTCGGCAATCGAATGTTGCGCCACTGACATAGAGGCAATAGCTGCCAATGTTGCAATAAATAATTTTTTAGGGCGGAAAGTCGACATATAAAAACTCCAATTTTTAATAAATAGAGACCTTTGCACGAAGTCATGAGCGATGATAAGCCTGTTTTTAACAAAGTATCAGCAAGCGCAATAGTCGTACAAAGGTCTCAAATAGGTTGATTGTGAAAACTACCATTCAGTATTCCTGTGCGTATGATAGTATAACTTGAAGCATTATCGACAATTTTGTTGAAATAATGAGTACATTGTGACATTTACTTGTGTATTTTTTTGATTAGAACCGTAATTTTATGAAAGCCCCGCTTGCGTTAATTGATAATCTTGATCATCTACCTAACCCTTTTACTCAATTTGAATCTTATATCCAAACCTGCACGAACATAGCGGCATTTATTGACAATGTGGATTACAAAAGGGATTACCAACTCGCATTATGCTTTATCTACAGCTACAACGGTTCAAAAGCAACGTTCAACTCTTATCGTCGTGAAGTTGAACGGCTGCTGCTTTGGTCTTGGTATGTGAAATCCACACCAACAACACATCTTAGACGTAATGATATTGAAGAATTCATTCAGTTTTGTATGACGCCCCCCAATGATTGGATCGGGCTCAAAAATGTCTCTCGCTTCTCCAATACGCAAGGGCAGAGAAAGCAGAACCCAGAATGGCGACCATTTGTGAGCCATGTAAGCAAAATGAATTTTCGTAACGGTGATACTCCTGTACAAAATGGTCACGCTTTATCCCAAGCGGCAATAAGAGCCACCTTTTCAATTTTATCGTCTTATTATGGCTTCTTAATGCAAGAAGATGCGGCACAACAAAATCCAGTTTCATTAATTAGACAAAAAAGTAAATTTGTTAAAAAAGAAATTACTCGTAAACAAGTTCGCAGAATTTCTAACCTACAGTGGGATTACGTTATTGAAACGGCTGAAATCCTAGCCGATGAAGACCCGTTTATGCATGAGCGCACTCTGTTTATAATGAATGCCTTACTGGGGATGTATTTACGAATTTCAGAATTGGTTGCCGATGAACGATCAGCTCCAACAATGGGAGACTTTATAAAAGATGCGGATGGCAATTGGTGGTTAAAAGTACTGTCTAAGGGTAATAAAGAACGTCTTGTGGCGGTTTCTGATGACATGTTGCAGGCTCTTACTCGTTATAGACGCTTTCGTGATTTACCCGATCTGCCAACGGTCGCCGAGCCAACCTCTCTAATCCCGAAGAACCGTGGGCGCGGAGCCATGACCAGCACTCGGCAAATCCGTAATCTTGTGCAATTTTGCTTTGATTCTTCTTATGCCCGTATGTGTGAAGACGGCATGCAAGCAGATGCCGAGGATCTTAAAGTAGCGACTGTTCACTGGCTAAGGCATACCGGCATTTCGGAAGATGTAAAAATACGCCCGAAAGAACACGTTCGTGAAGATGCGGGGCACGCAAGTATGGCGACAACAGATAAGTATATTGATACTGAATACCGAGAAAGGCATGCAAGCAGTAAAAAGAAAAAAATCCGCCCAGACTAATGCTCTAAAATAAGGTATTTGAAAACGCTATAAAGTACGTTTGAGATGCGCTTTGGCTTAGGATTCCCAGCGTTTTAGGCTATCACTATCGGATTGTTTGGACTCTACCCAGTTACTGCCAGCAGGTGTGGTTTCTTTCTTCCAAAAGGCGGCGCGGCTTTTTAAATAGTCCATAATAAAATCACAGGCTAAAAATGCCTCGGCCCTGTGTGCTGAACTCACTCCAACAAAAACAATTTGGTCATTTAACGCCAATTTACCATATCGATGCACGACACAAACATCTAGCAATGACCATCGCTGACTGGCTTCGTCAATAATATGTTTTAAGTTATGTTCCGTCATTCCTGCGTAATGTTCGAGTTCAAAACAATGATCCGCATCCGTTGCATCATTGTGAGCGCGCTCATTAAACTCTCTTACAAGACCAACAAACATGACTACCGCACCAGTACGGTTTTTAACCTGTAAATCTTCATACAAAGCTTGGACATTAAAGTCTGCTTCTTGAACTTGTAATGTCATATTAACCTCCCGTAACTGGAGGAAAGAAGGCGATCTCTTTTACCGTACTCGGATCTACCTTACTGCTGTCTCTTGCAAACTCATAATCAATAGAACATTGAATGCCGTCTTCAAACAATGGGTCTGGCTTGTCGAGAATAACATTCAACTTTTGTTTGATTTCTTCAATGCTGGTTGGCCCTTCTAATTCAATAAAGGCCTCACCTTGCCCTAATGATTCTTTTAAGGATGCAAAAAACACGATTTTAACTTGAGACATTCTCTTTACTCCAATCTCCACTTTTGCCGCCGGTTTTACTCTCTAAACCCAGCTCTTTTATTATTATTCCTTTATCAACAGCTTTGCACATATCATACAATGTCAATGAGGCAACAGACGCACCTGTTAATGCTTCCATTTCCACGCCTGTTTTTCCTGATAAAGAACAGGTACAACTGACTTTCAATTGTGTCGCAGAAATGACATCAATTTCTACCTTTACTTTAGTCAACATTAAAGGATGACACAATGGGATAAGGTCCGCTGTTTTTTTGCATGCTTGAATCCCTGCTATACGTGCAGTAGCCAACACATCACCTTTTGGTAAGCCACCATCAATGACTTTTGTTAAGGTTTCAGCTTTCATTTCAACAATTGCTGTTGCGGTCGCCGTGCGTTTACTGTTTTCCTTATCTGACACATCTACCATATGAGCATGGCCTTGACTGTCTAAATGGGTAAGGTTATTTTTCATTAAGCTATCCTTTGTTCATATAAGGTAAATCAGGCATAATGTTTCTCTTCCTAGCATATAGCGCCACAATATATCGCTGCTCGCTAAGTTTGGGAACGACATTTTAGTTGGCTTGGTTGCGAATTACCATCAAAGGCTTTCTTTTGAGTAAATACTTTTTGTATATTGAATGGATATTATGAGTTTAAGTGACGATTACAAGTTACTGGAGTTAGAAACAAACGCCGATGAAGCCCAAGCAAAAGCGTCGTATCGTCGCCTTGCAAAATTGTATCACCCTGATAAAAACCCCACTGTCGATACCACCGAAACGTTTCAAAGTTTACAAGCTGCTTATCAAAATGTATTAGGGGCGATTCGTCAAGGAGTCATTGTCAAAGACTGGAAGGCGTATGACTTTAATGCAACCAAATACAACACCAAAACGCAACATACCTCCAATGATGACCTGCAATACGCTTATGTAAAAGAAAGTCAAAAAGCATACAATGAACTAAAGCGCAATTCTCAGAAACATGAACAAGCTCGTAAAAATGCAATTCGCGAAGCACGAAGCACTCTCAATGAGAAACGTGTTAAAAAAATGTATGAAGAAGCGTTTAAAGCCTCTCAAGCTAGCGAGGCATTTAAGCAGTATTCTCAACCTAGTGAAGCCCATACAACAGCCGATCAACAAGTTGATGATTTCATCAATCAATATCAACCGGATCACCTAAACACTGACAATAGCGCCAATCAAGCAAAAGCCAGTGAAACTGAACACACATTTATTGGCATTAAGAATTCCGTTCTTTCAGCCGCTTTTAGAGCTTTGTCTTATTTAATATTTTTCGCTTTTGGGGTTTATGGCACACTTTATTGGCAGTCAGTCTACCCTGAAAAAACAGCCTCAGTTGAGAGTAATACTAATGAGTATATTGCAGGACTTTACCCTCAATTAAGACAAGGTCTAAACTACACTCTGAGTGCAACTCCCTTGTATTTAGCGCCTGATAACCAATCTAAAGGGGAAGTTATTGTCCCTAAGGGCGCAGATGTTGTTGCCTCACAATTAACCGCTTCTGACTGGGTTGCCATTCGCTACCAAGAAACAGCAGGCTGGGTTGAAGCTAAAAATCTTGGTTTTGGCAATATTGAGCACGCTCAAAATTCAGGTTGTTATGGTTATCCCGGATATGCTCCGACTCATGGGGAGGTGTTTGGTGAACATTCTGGCAACAGTCGTTTAAGAATTCAAAATTCTCTGCCTTTGCAAAGTCTGCTTACCTTTGAATCTTATGATGGCCATCCTCCTTTCTCAATTTTCTTACATGCAGGCCAATCCTTTGCCGCCAACTTTATTCCTAGAGGGCAATATCGTTTGGTATTACAAACCGGTTCCTTGTATCATCGCGCCTGCAACCAATTTCTATTTAATAGAACAAGTAAAGTTGTTATGGATGGCACTCAATTTACCAGCGCTGGCGTTTCATTGACGCTTGCACAACCTTTTTCTCAATAACAAGTAATGATTTCAGCCTATGCTAAGCAATATCCGAATAGTTCTTATTAATACTTTTCACCCTGGCAATGTTGGTGCGATCGCTCGCGCAATGAAAAACATGGGGTTAAGTAACTTATATTTAGTAGACCCAAATGACTACCCTTCTGATGAAGCCACCAGCCGTGCAGCAGGTGCGGTAGATCTTCTCGAAAATGCAACCATTGTGGACACCTTCGAGGAAGCCATTGGTGATTGTAGCCTTGTGATAGGTACTAGTGCTCGCCATAGAACATTCCAATTGCCTATTATGAATGCCAGACAATGTGGCGAAAGCGTGGTGCAAGAGTCTATTAAACACGATGTGGCTATTGTCTTTGGGCGGGAAAAAACAGGCCTATTGAACGAAGAAATTGCTCAATGTCACCGTCAAGTTTACATTGATGCCAATGATGAATACCCTGTGTTAAATATTTCCCAAGCGGTGCAAATCGTGGCTTATGAAATATGGATGGCTCATGCTCAGAATGAGAACAAAACTCACGGTGAAACTGAACTTCCTGAATATCCATTAAAAAATGATATGGATTTATTCCATACTCACTTAGAAGAAACCTTATACGATCTTAACTTTATTATTAAGAACCATCCGGGGAAAGTACTTGATAAGTTACAACGATTCTTCAATCGTTCTCGCCCAGAGAAAGGCGAACTAGGGATATTACGTGGCATTTTAGCTGCGGTTCAACGGGAAATTGGTGATAAAGACAGTAAGTAATAGGTATTAGAAGTAGACGATATCTATATTATGAAGGTAAGTCATTGAATTACTTAGCTTCATAATCTAGATATGGCGAATCGGTAAATCTACTGTTTTGAGACCTTTACATGACTAGTGCATGGCTTCGTGCAAAGGTCTCATTTTAATAGTTCGCTTGTGACAATATGATAAATCGGATACAAGGCATCTGCTCCAAGAATTTTGGAACGCTCAGGGGACCATCCCATTTCTTCATCGGGTAACAGTTCATTGTCTTTAAAAGGCATTTCAAGTGTCAGAGACAAGCAGTTAAAACGGTTACCCACCCAATTGCTGGCAATCGACATACTTTCACTACCAAATTGATTCGGTTCATAACCTTTCTCAACTTGAAAGTCTGGGCTCACTGCTAGATAAATGCCTTTAAATATATTTTCTAATTGCTGCATACGATCATCAAAGTGCGGCATTCCTTCGGAACCTGCTACAAAATTCACAGGTAACTCTTCATCTCCGTGTATATCTAAAAACAGATCGACACCAACTTCTTCCATTTTTTGCTGCACACACAAGACTTCAGGGCTGAATTCTTTGGTCGCTTTATCCCATTCTCTGTTTAAATTAATGCCTTTAGAATTGACTCTTAGGTTCCCATGAACGCCACCGTCTGGATTCATATTCGGCACAATATAAAAACGGCACTGATTTAGTAAGGACTTTGAAAGAGGATGTGCTTCATCTAACAAACGCTCTAACAAACCTTCAATAAACCACTCGGCCATGGTTTCACCCGGGTGCTGACGCGAAGTAATCCAAATGTTTTTTGCTAAACCTTGAGTCTTACTAATTTCCAATAAGGTAATGTCTCTGCCTTCCGCCGTTTCACCTAAATGATCCGTTACACAATCTTCGGTGCTTGCTGCCCAGGCGATCATATCTTGATGTCGTTCATAACTGTAAGGGGCAAAGTACGCATAATAAATGCTGTCTTGCTCAGGTTCGTGGGAAATAATTAAGCTGCCATCTTGATATTCAGTAGGCACCCTAAACCAATGTTCTCTATCATAGGACGCAACGGCTTGATAACCATCCCACGCCGTCGGGTATGCTGCCTGATCTGCATTAACTAAATGTATATGGCATTGTTGCTCCATTCCACCTTGCAAGCGAAAATAGAACCATTGTAGAAATTTTGAATTTGTATCATTATCAATTTTAACTTTAATATTATCAGGCTCATTGGCTTCAATTACGGTAATATTACCCCCATCGAATGCGCTACTGATTCTAATACGGCTAGTCATTCTTACTTCCTTTACTTTAATGCAGAATGTAACTTAATTTATGTCAAGTTTACCTATATTTATTACCCCTGTCGCTAATTCTTCCGATGAGCCTGTATTCCCTATTCTATTTACCTGGTCCACTCCAGATGCTCAAATAAAGGAGGTTTTAGTCATCCCTGATGATGATTGGTTAGAAGAGGCTAATGTTGAATCCAATGTATTAAACATTGATGAAGGCCAACTGTATGAATTTGGATATGAGGCAAGCGATATTTTATCTGAATGGATTAATGAGTTGGATACTGATGAAGTCATTGCATTTGATCCAGAGTTGACGGCTCAACTGATCGAAACCACATACGATTGCAAAGGGTTGGAACCTGCGTTTGAAGTTATTTCAGTGCATGATTGGTTTCAACAAAGAGGAATAGACATAGAGCAAGAATTTGACGCCTTTGATTTGGCAATGCCTGCTCATCTTCTGCCACCGGACGAATTAATTGCAGTTTTATTGCAAATTTCTCATAACAATGGCTTATTTGAAATACCTGAAACGGATCAGTCCCAAGATTAAAGATAATCTTTTTGCTCTATATCTTTAGTTCTATATCTTTAGTTCTATATCTTTGGTACTACATCCTTAGTATTACAGCAGCACTTTAATCAGAAAAAGTGCTGCTATTCAGATCACTCACTATTTAGTTAGCTTTTAAACTAATGCCAATAGGAAGTGCTTCACCTACAAAGTCGTTCATATCAGTATCACTTTCATCCGAATTATCTTCTAATCGCGCTATCCAATGGGCTGGGCACTTGTCTTTAACCAATTTTTTCAACACTAAAGAGCGCTTTTCTAATAACGCCTCTGAGTGTGCGTCATTCAGTTGAGACATTAACACTGCTGCCAATCCTGCCTGTTTACGCTTTTTCCAATCTTCTTTTAAGCAGGTGGTTAAATAACTCATAACAAACTCTTCTTGCAAACAATCTGCATTTGTAGCGTAAAGCATCTTTCTATTAGCCAAACGCCCTATTGTCCACCAAGCGGTATCCGGCTCAGCCGACTTAGTTAGACGTTTTAGCAATAAATCACTCGCTTGTTTTTTATCATTTAAAGAAAGGTGCTCTAGCCCGCCAAGCAAACGAATAAGATCATCGCCAGCTCTTGTTTTAAGCTGCTTTTGTTTGTCTCTTGAGCGTTGTGCACTTGGAGAATAAAACCCATTAAAAGTGGCAAATAAACGACTTTGTTTCTCCGTAGAAAGGCCGCCTGCAATACGACGCCATGCAGTCCAATACTGGCTCCATACAGAATTCTCATCATTCTGTGGCTTACTGCCTAATATATTGGTAAATTGCGCCACACGCGATTCATCGTTTTCAAATCCATAACCCGGACGTAAACAAAACCCAGTTAACATAAGCCATTGCCTTTCATGGGCAACGCTTTTTGTTCTGCCTGTTTTCAAACTGAGTAATTTATCTGAAAGCGCACGCGCAGTTGCTAGGTTCCAATCTTCCCTTGCGCCAAGACTGCTTTCTAAGGCATTACGCAGGTTTTTAATGTCTTCTTGCTTTTGCTTGGACGCTTTAGAGAAGCAGTTCACTAATATTTCTTCGGCTTCCCCTAGAGCAACATGCACCTGCTGAATAGGTTCTTTTTCGCTGCCCTCTTGTTCTGACTGAAATTGATTGAACTGTAAAGACCATTGCTGTGATTTATCAATCGTTTCCAAGCGAACTTTCAAGGTGCCCACTTCAGTAAGTTGTGAAGATAACCTCACATCCACTTGATTTGAAGCATGAGAGTCATCATTTGATAAATGATCTTCAAGGGTGACACTCAGGTTGGATATGTAATGCAGATCTTGGGTCGAATCTAATAAATGCTCTTTCTCTACTACCAATCTATCATCCGATCGATATAAAGGAAATTGCACTGCCGTACCCAATAAGACGGAAAAGGTCTCCGTTAAATTCACATCCACACCACGCGCACTGCCTTTAGGTAAAATACACATGGATGTGCCATTCGACATTTCTAAAAATAACGAATGTGCGGAACCACTTTCAATCTTTGTCGACTCATTTACTAAGCCATAGGCATAATAAGCCGCGCCTTCTGCTACAGAAGTATCTGGCTGATTCCCCTGACAAACATAAAGACCTGTGCCACACCAAGCGTGTAGTTGCTCTAGAATTCGAGATTTAATTTTATCGCTATTAAATAAACCGCCATTAAACAAAACGGCGTCTGGCAATGCTTGCCCGCAATGGGTCTGAATTTCTTCAGCATGAGCCATTAAGAATTGTGCCAAATGCGCGTGTATTGAAGGATCATATTCGTAAGGTAGATTCAGTGACTGAACACCATACTGAGATTGCTTTAATGGTGTATCAATACTGATAATGGGGAAAAAACCTTGTTCAATTTGCTCAACCAGAGGCGCTCGTTCAACAAGGAATTTTTGGCTTCCACCAATTAAACGACTGCCTGCACCTAAGATAGTAATATTAATAGAATCAGGAGCCTGCTCACTTAATAAGGTTTCTTTTGCAACACGAGTTTGCTGCACCAGTGCGGCAAGACGCGTACTAGACAACTCGGCGATTTTTTTAGTGTCTAATTGAAATGCCAACGCCTGATCAATATTATCGCCACCCAATAAGAGGTGCTCACCCACTGCAATCCGTTTTAGGTGAAGCTTTTCTTGTGAAGCTTGATGATCTTTTGACGCAGCGCCAACATCATTAATAGACACTAAACTAAAATCTGTGGTGCCACCGCCAATATCCACCACCAACAACATTTTGCACTTAGCCAATGCCTGTACATTATCTTCTTTGGCAATCCAGTTATAGCAAGCCGCTTGAGGTTCTTCTAAAAGGAATAAATCGGTTAAACCATTTTTTTCTGCCGCGTCTAGCGTTAAAGAACGAGCTTCTTCATCAAAAGAGGCGGGTAAAGTTAAAGCGACTTTTTGCTCTGCTAAAGGAAAATCAGGGAAAGCATAATTCCAAGCTTGGGTAATATGATCAAGAATAATGACAGTTGCATCAAAGGGAGACAACTTACGCTCAAAATCACTTCCCCAAGGAAGAATTGGCTCACGTCTATTTACTCGATTGAAACTTAACCAACTTTTTGCACTTTGAATAAGCTGAGCAGAACGCTTTTGCCCATATTGTAATGCGCCATTGCCTACGATCTTATCTGCATGAGATGTTTTCCAAGGCAATGTAGCAGACAATTTACTGGCTTCATCCTTAGCCAGTACATAAATTGAGCTCGGTAAATGCTTAAAAACTTGCACGGACCCATCTTGCATACATTGAGGAATATCCAAAATGCAGGATTGTGTCGAGTTCAAATTATTATCTATATAAGAAACAACACAATTGGTTGTGCCTAAATCAATACCAACAAAATACCGAGCGCCCATTAAGATTCCCTAACTTGATATTCTAATGTCCACATTAAATCAGATTGAGTATCGCAGGCTTGAATAAGCAAAATACCAAGGTCTGATACCTTTGCAGTTAGTACTACTCGCACCAATTCACCAAACTTATAATGCCCTTCAAACAGGCGGATACTGATTGGCGACAATTCCGTTAGGCTTGCAATCGCAAATGAAGAAACAACTGAACCTACAGGCTGAGCTTCCGATTGATTAGATTGGAAAAAGCGAAACTGTACTTCTTCACCAACCACCAAAGAAAATTCACTAGGTAAAATGACTTCTTCTCCACCTTCTTCCAAACCAAAAGGAGCAACACATATTGCATCTACAGGTGTTGGCATTCCAGGAATGGCAGGCATTGGGCTCTCGACACCAATATAGTAATTGGCAGCCAAGCCGCTTTTAACTTTGATGCCACCTTGAGCATTAGTCTGAGCAAAATAACTTGCGCCCTTTGCAACAGCAAAATCAAGGTGTGCTGGTGTCAACATAACAATATCAGGGGCATTTAATAAATAACCAAGCTGAGTTCGCAGAGCTTCGGTTATCACTGGAGAATTAAATACACCACCATTTAACAGCACTTTGTTTGGAGTAGCTTGATTTAGCGCTAAGAACTCACTAATGTGCCGAGTAATAGCAGGATCCATCTCATATTCTAGGTTCAGTGTTCGGATACCACTTCTAGTCGTTTTTTGAGCGCGCTCACCCATGCCAACTTGAGGAAAAAAACCATTTATTATCAGTTGGTTGACTTCTTCTTTCAGTAAGGTGCTTTTTATTGTGTTCGCAAACAAACTGCGTCCACGACTCGGCACAACTACTGAGGCTTCCTCTACATCACCATTTTGCAAAAGGGTTTCTTTTGCAGTTCGACAAGCTTGGGTTAAAGCAGAAATTTGCCAAGCTTCAAGCTGAGTTCCTTCTTGTGCAAGTTTGCCTGCAACATGATAAGTCAACGCCATATCCATGTTATCGCCACCAAGTAGAATATGGCGACCTACTGCAACACGCTCTAATTGAAGATTACCTTCAACGTCCGCTACTTGAATTAATGATAAATCCGTTGTGCCGCCACCAACATCAATAACCAATACTTGATCATCTACGTCTAGAGAATTTGTCCATTTTTCCTGTTCAGACAACCACGCATAAAAAGCAGCTAAAGGTTCTTCTATTAACCTTGCCTGTAAGCCAATTGTCGTTGCTGCTTTTTCTGTCATAGAACGGGCAGCGGGGTCAAACGACGCCGGGACAGTAATCACCACATTTTGTTGCTGTATTGGGTAATCTGGAAAACTGTGATTCCATGCATTGGATAAATACGTCAGCAATTGCTCGGTAACTTGCGATGGTGAGAGTTTGGTTACTTCATCTAGAGCATCAATGGGTAATACATTTTCTTCTGCATTGACCGTTGCATGGCAGAGCCAGCTTTTTGCACTTTGAACCATGCGTCCAGAAGATTTTGCACCCAGCTCTCTGGCTAATTGCCCAATAATAAGTGGACTTTCTCCCCAAGGTAAAACTAAATCACTTTGAAGAAACTCAGTTTCATGGGGTGTATAAATAAAGGAAGGCAGTAAAGGTAAATCAGAGACTTGACCTGGAGCGATTAATTGAGGAATTGTAAAAGAACGAATTTCCCCTTGAGTTAAATTCTCAGACGCATAAAAAACAGCAGAATGGGTTGTCCCTAAATCGATACCAATAAAAATTTGTTCCATGCTTTATACCTCAATTTCCGCAGGAGCTAATACAGATAAGCCGTCAGTGCTAGTTACTTGAGGCAACTTGATATTCGTTACCTGCCAGCCTGCGTGAATCAAGACACCATTAAATGGACCTTTACCTTCAACTCGACCTTCCAATTTATATTCTTTTGGATTGTAATCACTATCAACCGTAATTTTCTGCCCTTCATCAATAGAGCTGACTGAAGTGATGTCAAAAAACTGTTTCAATGTTTTTGCGCAGCCTTTATGGATCTGTCTCGATGCCGCTCCCACTTCTTCGTCAGAGTAGTTTTCTATCGGCTCTTGAATAAAATCAATAAATCGCGCTTCCTGTTGAAACAGTTGCAGTAATTGTAAAGCACCATCGGAATTGACTGATGTTAAAGCCGGAGCTTGGACTTCAACTTCACGAATGATTTCAACTTCTTCATAAACGACTTTGGACTCCACTTCACTCTCAAAGCGTTGGCCTTCCGAAATAAGCTTGCATCGAGCGGCGTAGTCACCGCTTCCCAAATATTTAAAAAACTGGCCGAAAGCACCAAAAAAACGTGGCACAAAACCTATTGGATTAATTTTGTTTGTCATAATGTTATTATCCGTTTTGCATTTCTTCTAATTCTAACCAACGCTCCATCATAGCCTCTAAAGCCGCTTCTACTTCAGCCATTTCAGATAAAGATTGCTGAACTAGGTCTTGAGACTGTGAATAAAACGCATCATCTGAAACTATATTTTGCACTCGCTCAACGTCAGCCTCTAATTTAGCGATTGTTTCCGGCATAGTATCAAGTTCACGTTGCAATTTATAACTCAGCTTACTTTTTGCTTTTGTAGGCTTAATCTCTTTTTTTACTTCTTTCTTTTCCGATTTTTTTTCTGACTCTGGAGTCATACTTTCAACGGCAAATTTACCACCTTGGCGCAACCAGTCATTGTAGCCACCCACATATTCTTGTACTCGGCCAGCCCCTTCGAATGCAATAACACTGGTCACCACATTGTCTAGGAAAGCACGGTCATGGCTCACTAATAGCAAGGTACCGTCATAATTCATCAAGAGTTCTTCTAAAAGCTCTAAGGTTTCAACATCCAAGTCATTGGTTGGTTCGTCCATTACCAATAAGTTGGCAGGTTTTGTAAAGAGTTTTGCTAACAAAACTCGGTTACGTTCACCTCCTGATAGGGCCTTGATAGGTGTTCTGGCGCGCTCAGGCGGAAATAAGAATTCTCCTAGATAGCCAATAATGTGCTTATTCTGACCGTTAATTTCAATCACGTCTTTGCCTTCACCAACGTTCTCAGCAACGGTTTGCTCTGGGTCCAGTTGTTCTCTTAATTGGTCAAAATAGGCAATATTGAGTTTGGTTCCCTGACGAACGGTGCCTGAATCAGCAGACAGTTGACCTAATAGGATTTTTAAAAAAGTACTCTTACCACAACCATTTGGGCCAACTAAACCAATGCGATCACCTCGTGACACCACTAAATCCATTGGCTGTAAAATCACTTTGTCTTCAAATCTGTGGGCTACTTGGGTAAATTCAGCGACTAACTTGCCAGATTTTTCTTTCGTTTCAATCGCCATCTTAGCCTTTCCTTGAATGGAAATGCGTTCAGAGCGCTTTTCTCTCAATGCTTTTAAAGCCCTTACTCGACCTTCATTGCGTGTTCTACGGGCTTTGATTCCTTGACGAATCCACACCTCTTCTTCAGCTAAGCGCTTATCAAATAAGGCATTGGCTTTTTCTTCTTCTTCAAGCAACTTTTCTTTAAATTCAAGGAATGCATGAATATTGCCTGTAAAAGACAACAAATTACCACGATCTAACTCAATAATACGATTCGCAAGCTGTTCAAGGAAGCGTCTATCATGGGTAATAAATAAGATGAGACCACGATATTGTTGTAGCTGTT
The DNA here is from genome assembly GCA_947493575.1 of uncultured Marinomonas sp. GTDB lineage: Bacteria > Pseudomonadota > Gammaproteobacteria > Pseudomonadales > Marinomonadaceae > Marinomonas. The sequence continues at coordinate 89,127 of CANLRQ010000004.1, read as the reverse complement.
TTTCCATCCACTCAATTGTTGGCACATCAAGGTGGTTGGTCGGCTCGTCCAACAATAGAATATCCGGTTCTGATAATAGTGCCTGAGCTAAAATAACACGACGTCTCCAGCCACCTGATAACTCCGACATTTTTTTGTCTGCAGGTAAGTCAAGGCGCTGAATCATTTTAAGCACTCTTTGCTCAAGATCCCAACCTTGAATTTGATCCAATGTATGCTGAATATCACTTAGTTCATTACTATGATCATTTTCGTAATCATTTAGCAGCAAATAGTAACGACTTAATAATGCATGAGCTTGAGGCGACCCTTCACTCACCACATCACGTACAAGTTTATCATTGGCATTTGGCAGCTCTTGTGGCAACTGAGCGACCTTCATTCCACCCTCTATCCTGATCACACCTTCATCAGGAATAAGGTCACCAGAAATCGTTTTTAGTAGAGTTGATTTGCCTGCGCCATTACGCCCAATGATGGCAATTCTTTCTCCAGCATTGGCTGAAAAGCTGACTTTCGAAAGCAATGGATTGTGACCAAATGCCACAGAGACTTGTTCAAGTGATAGCAAGCTCATAATTGACCTAAATAAAGTGGGTAAATTTAAAGGCGCATAATATAGCATCTATACGCTAGAAGGTTTAGACAATAACGAGTAGAGAGGGTAAAAAATTCAAGCGTTTCAGTAGCTACATAACTATTTATCCTCTCTAACAACCTTTTATCGTTTCTCTATACCGTTTTTAAATGTAAAGAAGTAAACTATTCGAAGGTAATTATTTGTATTTTTAATATTATGGAGTAGCACATGGGGTTGAAGAGTAAAATCGGACCAATTACTGCAGTCGTTATCACAAGCGCCACTGTTTTGTGGATGGTTTCAGGAGGAAAAGGTATTACTGTTGCGCAAGCAGATACCCCAGAGTCTAAATCATCCGAAACAGACGTAAATGCCATTGCCAGTGAAACAAAAAGCATTAAAAAAGTTCAGGCCAAAACCTTAGTCGCTTCAAGCATTGCTGCAAACCTTTCACTAAGTGGAACAACTCACGCTAGTGATACATTAATGTTACTTTCTGGCAATTCAGGCAAGATCAGTAAAATACATTTTGAAAAAGGCGATTTTGTAGAAAAAGGTCGTGTGATTTTAGATATTGATACCCGTGCTTTACAATCGGATATTAATCAAGCGAAAACATTTTTAGCGCAGAAAACATTAGAGCTAAAAGGTGCAAAACGATTAGTAAGCCAAAAGTTAACCTCTGCCGTTGCCTTAGCCGCAGCCAAAACAGACGTTGCTCAAGCAGAAGCAAATTTAAAAAGACTACAAATTCAATTAGAAAATTCCAGCCTTATAGCACCCTTCTCTGGCATTCTGAATACTTTAGATGTATCAGAAACACAATTACTGCAAACAGGAGCGCCTGTTGGTGAATTGGTTGCTGTTGATCCTCTTATCATTAGCACCAATGTGCCACAAAAGGAAGCGGGTAAAATCAACTTAGATGTTACAGCAGAAATAGCCATTAATGAGGAAATCATTACAGGGAAAATTAATTACATTAATTCAGTTGCGGATGCAGGCACAAGATCCATCAATGTCGAAATTGAAGTTCCAAACAGCAATAACAAAATAGCAGCAGGCTTGACCACTGAAGTGATGTTATCTTTACCTGAGCAAATGGCACATGGTTTTTCGCCTGCGTTACTCACACTTGATGACAATGGCCATACTGCAGTAAAGACAATCGATATTGAAAACAAAGTGGTTATTTCTCCCGTAACTATTATCAAGTCTACCCGTGAAAATGTCTGGGTTACTGGTTTACCTAAAAACATCAACATTATTACTGTTGGTCAAGGTTTTACAGAAGCTGGTGACATTGTCGAAGCCACATTTGTTAATTAAAGGAGTATCAGTCTGTGCAAAGTTTAATTGAAGCGGCTTTATCACGCTCGCGCACCGTATTGATGTTTTTTGCATTAATACTGATTGCAGGCATTGTGTCTTACGTAGAAATTGCCAAAGAAAACAATCCTGATATTACCATTCCTGTTGCATACGTTTCCGTAGCATTAGAAGGTATTTCTCCAGAAGATGCCGACAGTTTATTGGTTCATCCGTTAGAAAAAGAGCTCAAAGGCTTAGAGGGGCTAAAAGAGATTAGCTCGGTTGCTTCTGAAGGACATGCATCCGTCGTACTTGAGTTTGAATCTGGAACCGATATTGATCAGGCTATTATTGATGCGCAAGATAAAGTCGATCGCGCCAAAAGCGATCTACCGGATGACGCCGAAGAACCTACCGTAACGGAAGTAAATTTATCAACCTTCCCTGTTTTACGTGTCAATTTATCTGGTAATGTTGATTTTGCCGTACTCAGTAAAATTGCTGAGTCTTTACAAGATTCAATTGAGGCTGTGAATGGTGTTTTGGAAGCCTCTATTAATGGTGACAGAGACCAGCAAGCTGAGATCATTATCAGCCCTGCCCAACTTGAAACATACAATCTATCACTTGGTGAAGTAGTAGGACTTGTTTCACAGAACAATAGACTTGTAGCCGCAGGTACTATGGACACAGGCTCTGGTCGCTTTCCTTTAAAAGTCCCTGGATTATTAAAAACTGAGGAAGACATATTAAACCTGCCAATAAAAGTAGTTGATGATGAAGTTGTGCTTATGAAAGACATCGCTTCAGGACAACTTACTTTTAAAGAAGCAACAAGCTACGCAAGAGTAGGTGGTGTTAATAGTATTACAATGGGTGTATCAAAGCGTGTTGGCGCGAACATCATTGAAACTATTGCCGAAGTGAAAAAAGTCGTTAAAAAAGAAAGTGAATCTTGGCCAGATGGCGTTCAATACAGCCTGTCACAAGATGAATCGATCCAAATCGAAACTTCTCTTAACGATCTATTTAATAATGTTGTCACCTCTACCCTATTGGTTATGATTGTTATCGTGGCTGCCTTAGGTATCCGCAGTTCCATTTTGGTTGGTCTTGCCATTCCCGGTGCATTCCTTGCCGGCATCCTAATTCTAGATGCTCAAGGCTTTACCCTTAACATGGTTGTCTTATTTTCACTCATTTTGAGTGTTGGTATGTTAGTTGATGGCGCTATTGTTGTCACAGAATATGCTGATAGGAAGCTTGCAGAAGGTGCTTCCAAACGCCAAGCCTATGCCGAAGCCGCAAAACGTATGGCATGGCCTATTACCGCATCCACTGCGACCACACTCGCCGTATTTATGCCATTACTTTTCTGGCCTGATATTGTTGGTGAGTTCATGCGTTATATGCCTATCACTATCATTGCAACGCTGGCCTCTTCTCTTGTAATGGCGCTGATTGTTTTACCGACAATAGGCTCACTTATTGGTAAAAAAGGTGCTTATACGCCGGCCAAGATGCAAACCCTGCAATTGACAGAAACAGGCGATTTGAAACAATTAAAAGGGTTTACTGGCCTATATACTCGTGTTTTAACAGCACTAGTGGAATACCCTTGGTTTGTATTGGTCTTTGCCATCACCTTATTAATTAGCACCTTTGCTATATACGGTTCTTTTGGTAAAGGCGTTGAATTCTTCCCCAATATTGAACCTGAAGTGGCTATGTTAGATGTGCGCGCACGTGGTGATTTATCTCTTGATGAAAAAGATAAGTTAGTACGTCAAGTTGAAGCATTAGTGATTACAAAAAGTGAGTTAGATACCGTTATTACAACGACCTATAACTCTCCAGGTAACAATGGAACACCTGACAGTATTGGTAATATCACTATGGAATTTTCCGAGTGGTATACTCGACGCTCTGCTCAAGATATTTTATCGGAAATACGTCAACAGGCAGAAAGCATTCCGGGTATTATCGTTGAATCAGAAGTACAACAAGGTGGACCACAATCTGGCGCAGATATTCAGCTTCAGTTAAGCTCTGACTTTAGCAGTGCGCTTAATGCTACAGCGGATAGCCTGACTAAACAGCTGTTACAGCACGATGAAATCGTTTCCGTCAACGATGACCGTTCGTTACCTGGTATCGAGTGGCAAATTGATATAGATCGTGTTCAAGCAAGCCGTTATGATGTTGACATCACTACACTAGGAAACATGATTAAACTGGTCACTAATGGCATAGTGCTTAGTGACTTTTTACCTGAAGGTGCAGACGATCAAATAGACATTGTGTTGCGCTACCCAATCAATAAACGCTCAATGGATCAGCTCGATACACTTACCATTCCGACTAAAAACGGCCCTGTTCCTATCAGTAATTTTATTACTCGTACAGCAGCACAGAAACAAGGCGTAATTAATCGTGTTGAAGGCAAAAAAACCATTAGCATTAATGCAGATGTCAAAGACGGTCTTGTTATTGATGAAGTGATCAAAGCTATAACACTTGAAATTGAAGCTCAAGGCATGCCTAGCAGCGTTGAATATCAATTTAGAGGTAATACAGAAGACCAACAAAAATCCATGATGTTCTTGATGAAAGCATTTGGTGTGGCCTTCTTTATCATGGCAATGATTCTTGTGACTCAGTTTAATAACTTTTTCCAATGCCTACTTATTTTAAGTGCGGTTATATTCTCTACTATGGGTGTATTTGTAGGCCTATTAGTAAAAGGCGAACCGTTTGGCATTGTTATGAGTGGTGTTGGCGTCATCGCTCTTGCGGGCGTGGTGGTCAATAACAATATTGTTTTAATTGACACCTTTAATACTCTCAGAAAAATGGGAATGTCCGTTAGAGAGTCTGCGATTCGAACAGGAGCCCAAAGGCTACGCCCTGTAATACTTACCACGGTTACAACAATATTAGGTTTGGTTCCAATGGTTTTCCAACTTAATATAGACCTAATGAATCAGGCAATTAGTGTTGGTGCTCCATCTGCACAATGGTGGACTCAGCTATCAACAGCCATTGCTGGTGGTTTAGCATTTGCAACGCCTTTAACGCTTATCCTTACACCTTGTCTACTTGTGCTTGGCTATAGAAGAGCTGAAAAGAAATCACAACTAGCAAGTGCTGTTGATCTTATAGAAGAACCTGAGAACACATCAGACTTAGAGGGTACTGTAAGAGAAAATACGCCAGCCTAATCTTATAATCTGATATGCCCCTAGGAGACTAACGTTGAGTACTTTCCTAGGGGTTATACATCAGTAAATGACTAAAAGTTTTGTAAGTTTTTTTTACATTAATCCATTAAAATATCTTTATAAGGTGTTATATTATCTATAAGTAAGAAAATTTAAACTGCACTACATACTATTTTTAGGTGAATTAACTAATGGATTTCGCATCATTTGTTGGCATTATCACTGGCCTTTTCCTTATCGTTTCCGCTATTTTTCTAGGCAGTAGCGATATGTCTATCTTTGTTAACATTCCTGGAATGATGATTGTTATCGGCGGAACCATTGCCGCAACCTTGGTAACATTCCAATTCAAAGACACCATGTCCGCTCTGAGAGCATCAATTATCATTTTTACTCAAGATAAACAAAACCCACAAGCTATGATTGCAACTATGCTTCAGCTTACAAAAGTAGCTCGCCGTGAAGGTTTAATTGCTTTAAGCCGAGTAGAAGCAGATTCGCCTTTCTTACAGCGAGCTTTAACAATGGCATCTGATGCTTCTGATGAAACCTATATTAGAAACACATTACAAGCAGACATTGACTCATTAAAAATGAGACATTATGTTGTGCAAGATGTCTTTAAAAAAATGAGCACCTATGCACCTGCTTTTGGTATGTTGGGGACTTTGATTGGTCTTATTCAAATGCTTTCACAGCTTGATAACCCAGATACAATTGGCCCATCAATGGCAGTGGCTCTTTTAACAACCTTCTATGGGTCCTTTCTAGCCACAATATTCTTTCAACCTATTGCAGGAAAATTAAAAGCTCGTACTATTCTAGAAATACAAACGCTTGAAATTATTCGAGATGGTACCGTAAGCTTACTTGGCAGCAATAATTACTTAGCCGTTTATGAAAGACTTTCCTCATATGTTCCTGCCCATCAACGTAAACCGGCTGGAGTTGGAGCGGAAGAATAATGAGCGACCCATTATTTGAAGAGGACGAAGTCCCAACTTGGATTTTCACTTTTGCTGATTTAATGTCATTGCTATTAGTATTCTTCATCTTAATGTATAGCCTGTCTAAAATGACAGAAACCACACTGGAATCAGCACTCTCCTCCATTCAAATCGCGCTCTCAAGCAATGGTGCAAATATAAACCAATCGCCTCGATTCTATTCTGGAGGAGGTACTCAAACCATTGCTCCAGAACCTCCTCAGCTAGCCGATAATCAAGATCTTACTTTTTCTGAAGAGCCTATTGATACGGAAGAAAGAGAGCAAGTAAATGAAATAGCTAACGATATTGCTAACAAAATGATTTCCTCAAATTTATCAAATGCTGTTTCTGTATTTGAAGATGGTGAGAAAATCACTATCAGGGTTGATGGACAAACTTTATTTGAGTCAGGTGAAGCTCAGCTATCTTATGAGGCAGAGTTTATTTTTGATAAGCTTATTGATATATTCAATCGCTATCCCGAATATTCCATTAGTATTCAAGGACACACTGATAACATCCCAATCAATACTGTCAGATACCCTAGTAACTGGGAATTATCTGCTATACGAGCGACCACTGCCCTACGCTACTTTTTAGAAGCTGGTTTTAGACCAGAGAGAATGACAGCAACAGGTTATGCTGACAGTATCCCTCTTGTTAGAAATGATACTCAAGAAAATAGAGCCATAAACAGGCGCGCGGAATTTGTATTGCAAAAAGATCCAGATTTACAAAAGCTTTATGAAAACTAACACTATTACATTTTCAACTCAAAATCGCCGCATGGCTTTCAGACAAGCTCTAACTAATGATGTATTTTCTATCGTATATAAAGATCATACTATGTATTGCTTAAACATTAGCATTCAAGGCTGTCAGATCCCTTTTCATTCTGATTTAGCAAGCAGTACTTTTATTAGCTGTAAACTTCAATATGGAAATATTACTTCCAAGGAAATACAGGCAAAAATAGTTCGTCGAGAAGCGGACAAGCTTGCCTTACATTTTATAAAAATTGACTCTAAAACAAGAACCGCTATTGAAGAGTATTTGCTTGAAATTCAAAAGAAAGAATTGCAGCAGAAGAAAGCAATATCTCTCGAAAATAAAGAGAAACAACTCTTGAATTTAGAGAAGCAACGCCTGAATCTATAGTGAAATGCTTTTAATACATAACTTTCAAAAACAGTATGGATGAAAACAAGAGCTGACTTATTAAAGCAGAGCCAGCCTTTTTTAGTTAAGCTGGCTCTTCACTCCCTAGAAACTAAATGGCTTCTAGGGCTTTATCTAAATCATTAATAATGTCTTGTACGTCTTCAATTCCAACTGATATACGAATTAATCCTTCAACAATACCCGCTTCTTGTTTTTGTTCTGCAGTCAGTCTTCCATGAGTAGTGCTAGCAGGATGAGTAACCAATGTTTTCGTATCACCTAAATTCCCTGTAATAGACAATAACGATGTTCCATCAATAACTTTCCATGCAGATTCACGACCACCAAGTACTTCAAAGGATAATAAGCCACCAAAACCTCTCTGCTGACGCTTAGCAATCTCATGATACTTATGGGAGGGTAAGCCACCATAATTTACTTTAGATACTTTAGGGTGGGATTCTAACCATTCCGCTAAGACTTGAGCATTGTCTGAGTGGGCTTTTATTCGTAACGGTAAAGTTTCCAATGCATTCAGTAGCACCCAAGCATTAAATGGGCTCATACATGGCCCAGCACTTCTCATAAAGGCAGTAAACTCGTCTATAATTTTTTGACTTGAAATCAATGCACCACCTAAACAACGACCTTGACCATCAATAAATTTGGTTGCCGATTGCATTACAATATCAGCACCTTGGGTTATGGGGTTTTGTAATGCAGGCGTTGCCAGTACCGTATCTACACACAATAAAGCACCATTAGCATGAGCAATGCTAGCAACTCGCTGAACATCGACAACTTCATATAAAGGGTTTGACGGTGTTTCGAAATAACATAGTCGAGTGCTATTTGTTATCTCCCTTTCCCACGCTGCATAATCCGTCGCATCAACATAAACAACATCAACTCCAAATTTTTTTGTGTAGGCATCAAAAAACTTTACTGTAGAGCCAAAAATATTTCTTGAACAGACAACCCTATCGCCACTACTTAGCAAGCTGTATGCCATGGTCATTAATGCAGACATACCAGAACTGGTGGCTATTGCTGCCTCGGCTTTTTCCAAAGCGGCTAATTTTTTTTCAAACAAGGAAACTGTGGGGTTGGTAAAACGGGAATAAACATTACCATCTACATCACCAGAAAACTTACTCCCAGCTTCAGCAGCACTGCTATAGGCAAAGCTCGAAGTCATGAAAATAGCTTCACTATTTTCTTGTTCTTGTGTTTGGCTTACGCCAGCATGAATAATGTTTGTTAGATCTTGATAATCTGACATAAATAAATCCTTAACAGTACTTAAAATGAAAACGCCCAATTAAATTGGGCGTTTTCAACACATAACCCAGAATCCAACTAGAAGGGTTGCATCATATCACTTGCAGCTTGAACTTCGACATTTGTCTTATTAGAGTCATTACGCGCTTGCTGTAAACTTTCTAAATACTCGTCATCTATATTGCCAGTTATATATTGTCCATCAAAAACAGATGAGTCAAACTCTCTAACATCAGAATGTTTCTCATCAATACATGCTTCTATCAAATCGTCTAGGTTTTGGAAAATTAATTTATCTGCGCCGATTAACTGACATATCTCATCAGCTTCACGTCCATGAGCAATTAACTCTTCCACCGCAGGCATATCAATACCATATACATTTGGATAGCGGACTTCAGGCGCTGCAGAGGCTATATAAACTTTCCTAGCACCTGCTTCTCTAGCCATTTCAATAATTTCTTTACTGGTTGTGCCACGAACAATGGAATCATCTACCAGTAAAACGACTTTGTCTTTAAATTCAAACGGTACAGGGTTTAACTTTTGGCGAACTGACTTTTCACGGACAGCTTGTCCCGGCATGATAAATGTACGACCAATATATCTATTTTTAACCAAACCTTCCCTAAAAGGAATATTTAATCTTTGTGCAATTTGTAGAGCGGCGGTACGACTCGTATCAGGAATGGGGATAACAACATCAATATCATGATCTACCCATTCTTGCTCAATTTTCTCAGCCAGTTTCTCTCCCATATTTATACGAGCTTTGTAAACGGAGATACTGTCAATTACCGTATCTGGGCGAGCAAAATACACATATTCAAATAAACAAGGACGCGCTACTTTTGCAGGAGTACATTGTTTGAAGTGAATATTACGATTTTCGTCAATGAATACCGCTTCACCTGGGCTAATATCTCTTTCAATCTTAAAACCAGCAGCATCTAAAGCAACACTCTCAGAAGCAACCATGTATTCGGTGCCATTTGCAGTTTGCTTGGAGCCATAAATTAAAGGACGAATACCATCAGGGTCTCTAAATGCTAGCAAACCATAGCCGGTGATTAGAGACACTACAGCATAGCCACCTTGAATTCGATCATATACTCGCTCTAAAGAGTTAAATATGTCTCCCGGTGTTGGAACCAATTTACCTTCTTGATGCAACTCATGTGCGAGGATATTAAGCAAAACTTCAGAATCTGAAGTAGTATTTATATGCCTAAGATCAGATTCAAATATCTCTTTTGCCAACTGCTTAGTATTGGTTAGATTCCCGTTATGGGCTAAAGAAATACCATAAGGTGAGTTCACATAGAATGGTTGTGCTTCCGCTGAGCTAGACGTGCCAGCAGTTGGGTAACGAGCATGCCCGATACCAACATTACCCAATAACTTTTTCATATGACGCGTACGGAACACTTCACTTACAGCACCATTGTCTTTTCGCAAAAACAATTTCCCATTATGAGTGGTTACCATACCTGCCGCATCTTGACCACGATGCTGAAGTACGGTTAATGCATCAAAAATAACTTGATTTACTAATGTAGTGCCAACTATGCCGACGATACCACACATTCTTTTATTCCTCGTGTTTTAGGGGAAAAGCGATTAAAAATCGATATTCATACTTTAACTTTGTAAAGCGCGATCAATGAGAGTGGAATCCGTTAAATCCGCACTCTTGCCTAACATTTCCTGCACCCAGTCTTTTAATAATATTAAATTCGGAGTCAACTTAGACTCCTTCCAGAATTCATTATCTGTAATAATTGGACTTAAACTTAGTAATGACACCACTGCAACAACAATTAATGCACCTCTAGAAAAGCCAAAAACCATGCCTAAAATTCGATCTGTTGTTGAAAGCCCTGTTATTTGAATCAAGGATCCAAGTAGGTAGCTTATTAAGGCTCCAATACAAAGGGTGGAAATAAATAGAATAAGAAAAGATACAATATATCTGACTTGATCATTTTGAATTTGCTCAATTAACAGAGATTGCATTTGCGATGAAAATTTCACTGACACAACAAATGCCATCCCCCATGTAATTAAAGACAGAACTTCACGAACAAAGCCTCGCTTAAGACTCATTAATGTAGATAACACTATTACAATAAAAATCACCCAATCAAGGGTAGCAACAGAGCTTAAAAGTTCCATAGATGCCTCATTATCAATTAGCGAAGAAGTTTATCAGATGTTGTGAAAATTCAATATACATCACGCTAATTTTCAGAGTACTTCACAATGAAACCTTTTAAGCGAAACTCGTCTTCAATCTTGTCTTTGTAAGATTCCGCTTTTTCTCTATCTATCTCTGGGCCAACATAAACTTTATACAATGAGTTGGTCGTAATACTATAGGCAGCATAATCCGCTTTAATTAATTTCTTTACCAAGTTATCGGCGTTCGACTTGCTTTTAAATGTGGCGATCTGAACAGACCAACGAACACCGTTCAATGGCGAGACTTGCTGCTTTTTAATTTGCGGTGCTTGGATTACAGAGGAAGATTTAGCCGTCTGCTTTACTTCATTCTTCTCTGCACTTTTCACATCATCGACATTAGCTACCGAAGTTGAAGGAATAACCTTTTGACTTTGTTCTTGAGACGGAACAGGATTTGCTGTTGCAGTGGATGTACTATTTTCTTCAACAACTGAATTATCACCAAGACTGGTGATAGGTTGCAAAGGAGGAATCTGAACACTTTGAATCAATGGAGCCGATTCAACTTGAATATTTACATCTAATTCAGGAGGACGTTCGCCGTCAAGAATAACTGGCAAAACACCCGCTGATAGACCAACCATCAAAACGACACCAATCAAACGAAATCGCACTGTTTTATCAAGCATATTTAAGCCTCTAAGAATACGCGTCTAAATAATCGGCTACAGTATGAAAGGAACCAAAAACTATTATTGGAGTGTTCTTATTATTAGCCGCTTTTTTAGCCGCTTCAAATGCGCTTTTAACTGATTCATGACATTGAGAATTTTGATTACACAATGAAAGCTGTGATGCTTTCGCACCTCTTGGTACTTCCAAATCAGCAAAATACCACTCAGAAAAGGAATCTGCCAATATTTCAAGCACACTATGATAATCTTTATCTTCTAACATGCCACAAACCGCAATGGGCCGTGCATCCATCATAGATATACGTTTTACCAGTTCTTTTGCTGCTTCAGGGTTATGGGCAACGTCAATGATAACTTTAGGTGAATCGGAAACTGTCTGAAAACGCCCCATTAAACTAACTCGACCGAACATGCCATTGAGCTTTTCATGGGTGGGCGTGAGCCCTGTATAAGATAAAATGGCAATAACAGTCGCTGCATTTTCAAGCGGCAATTGAGGCAAAGTAAGGTTACTAAAAGATAATTGACCATCACTCCATGACCAATCATTGTTATTCATAGCAAAAGAAAAGTGTTCACCTTTTTGCTTTAAGATCGCGCCTATTTTCAAAGCATTTGACTGGATAGTTTTAGGGGGGTTAACTACACCACTAATTAATAATGAACCTGATCGAGCTATACCCGATTTTTCAATCGCTATTTGATCTAATGAATCGCCTAGCCAATCTACATGATCAAGTGCAATCGAAGTAACAACAGCAACATCGGCATCGATCATATTAACAGAATCAAGACGGCCACCTAAACCAACCTCTAAAACCCAAAAATCGAGCTTAGCTTGGCTAAAAATATAAAATGCCGCTAAGGTGTTAAATTCAAAGTACGTAAGTTCAATATCTTCCCTAACTCGATCAATAACACTAAACGCATCACAAATTAATTCATCTGAAACAGGCTTACCATTAATAGCAATTCTTTCATTGAATTTTAAAAAATGAGGAGACGTGAAGGTTCCTACCGTGTAGGAGTCATAACATAAGTAATCCGTTAACATTGCACAAGTAGAGCCTTTGCCATTTGTACCTGCAACGGTGAATATTTTATTTTTTGGTCTTGATATTTGTAACCTTTGTAAAACCAAAGAACAACGATCTAAACCAAGTTCAATATTGTTTGGATGTTGGCTTTCAATAAATGAAAGCCATTCCTTAAGCGTCTTGCCGGACATTATTTTATGCGGCCTTATTTGTAAGCATAGAAAGAATATTGTGCAATCTCGAACGCATTTCATGACGAGGGATAATCATGTCCAATGCCCCTTTATCCAATAAAAATTCGCTTCGCTGAAACCCTTCTGGAAGTTTTTCACGTACTGTTTGTTCTATTACACGTGGTCCAGCAAAGCCAATCAAGGCATTTGGCTCAGCGACATTTAAGTCTCCTAGCATAGCAAGTGATGCAGAAACACCGCCAAATACTGGATCAGTCATCGCTGAAATATAAGGAATACCTTGCTGCTTCATTTTCTCAAGACCTGCACTGGTTTTCGCCATTTGCATAAGAGAAATTAACGCTTCTTGCATACGTGCGCCACCACTAGCCGCAAAGCAAACAAGAGGAATATTTTTTTCAAGACATACATTCACTGCCTGAATAAAGCGCTCTCCAACAACGGATCCCATTGAGCCACCCATAAAGTTAAACTCAAATGACACAGCAACTATCGGCATACCATCCAGAGTACCTTCAATAGCAATAAGCGCATCTTTTTCGCCAGTAGATTTTTGAGCTCCAACTATGCGGTCTTTATAACGTTTTGTGTCTTTAAATTTAAGCTTATCATCCGGCTCTAAGTCTGCACCAATCTCAACACGCCCATCTTTATCAAGAAATATATCCAGTCTCTTTCTTGCGCTGATACGCATATGATGCTCACATTTTGGGCAAACATCTAAGTTCTTTTCTAGCTCAGGACGATATAATACAGACTCACATTTCGGGCATTTTTTCCAAAGCCCCTCTGGTACAGAACCGCCAACACGTTTAGATTCACTTCTCATAATGGAAGGAACAAATTTATCTAACCAACTACTCATTTTTAACTCCCAGAAACCTTATATTTTTACTGATTACGCATCCATTGCCTGACGCATAGGCAACAAAATTTCACCTAACGCTTCACAAATTTTGTTGTTACCGGCATCTTGATGCTCTGCAATGCAGTTCACTAATATACTGCCAACAATTACACCATCAGAACACTGGCTAACTTGCTTCGCTGTTTCTGCATCACGAATGCCGAAACCAACACCAATCGGTAAATCAGTAATTTCTTTTAAACTATCTACATGTTCTTTAACACTTGCCACATCTAAGGACGCCGTGCCAGTTACACCCTTAACCGATACATAATAAACATAACCAGAAGCAAGCTGGCAAATTTTCTTTGCTCTATCTGGGGTTGTAGTAGGAGACAACAAATAAATTAAATCTAGTTCATTTTCTTTAAAGTATTGAACAACATCTGTTGCTTCTTCTGGGGTTAAATCTACAAGCAGAACACCATCAACACCTGCTTGTTTAGCCGCTTCAGAAAATGCTTTATAGCCGAAAAACTCAATAGGATTAAGATACCCCATTAACACAATGGGTGTAGTAATATCTTGAGTTCTAAATTCAGTAATAATATCTAATACTTTTTTAATACTGGTTCCAGCTGCCAAACTTCTTTCAGATGCCAATTGAATTACCGGGCCATCTGCCATTGGGTCTGAAAAAGGCATACCCAACTCAATCACATCTGCACCACTTTTTACCAAAGAGTGCATGATTTCAACTGTATGATCTGGGCTAGGGTCACCAGCAGTTACAAATGGAATTAGCGCTTTTTTATTATTCGCTTTCAAGTTAGAAAAGCATTGATTAATTCGACTCATTACTACACCTCAATACCATCTAATTCAGCAACCGTTAGAATATCTTTGTCACCACGGCCAGATAAATTAATAACAACAATTTTATCTTCATCCATAGTCTTAGCAAGCTTCATCCCATAAGCGATAGCATGGCTTGACTCTAAAGCAGGAAGAATGCCTTCTAATCGTGTTACTTCTCGAAAGCCGATCATTGCTTCATCGTCATTTATAGCAACATAATTTGCGCGCCCCACATCTTTTAACCAAGAATGCTCAGGACCAACACCAGGATAGTCCAAACCTGCAGAAATAGAATGCGTACCAATGATTTGCCCATCATCATCCGCCATGACATAAGTTCTATTTCCATGTAGCACGCCTGGGCGTCCTGCGGACAAAGGTGCTGCATGACGACCGGTTTCCACACCATCACCGCCAGCTTCAACACCATACAATTCAACATCTGTATCGCTAATAAAGGGATGGAACATACCAATTGCATTCGATCCACCACCAACACAAGCCACAAGAGCATCAGGTAAGCGCCCTTCTTGCTGAAGGCATTGCTCTTTAATCTCACGACCAATAACAGCTTGAAAATCTCTAACTAACATCGGGTATGGATGTGGGCCAGCAGCCGTCCCTATAATGTAAAATGTATCATCAACATTACTAACCCAATAACGCATCGCTTCATTTAGTGCATCTTTAAGTGTTTTAGTTCCAGATTCAACTGGAATAACTTCTGCTCCCAGAAGCTTCATTCTGTAAACGTTTAGTGATTGACGTTTTACATCTTCAGCCCCCATAAACACTTTACACTTTAAACCCAGTCTAGCGGCAACAGTAGCAGAAGCAACGCCATGTTGGCCTGCACCCGTTTCAGCAATAATATTTGGTTTACCCATATACTTTGCTAACAGAGCCTGACCAATTGTATTGTTAATTTTATGAGCGCCAGTATGATTTAAATCTTCTCGTTTTAAGTAAATTTTTGCGCCACCAACTTCTTTAGTTAGGCGCTCAGCAAAATACAGAGGAGAAGGACGCCCAACATAATGAGCAAGATCATGATCAAACTCAGCTTGAAAAGAGTCTTCTTTTGACAATTTTTCATACACTTTTGTCAAATCGTCTAATGCTGACATGAGTGTTTCTGAAACAAACACACCACCAAACTGACCAAATCGACCATGTTCATCTGGTAAGCTTGTAGAAAATTCTACCTTATCCACGCTTTACTCCTAAAATAAATTCTTTTAATTTCACTTTGTCTTTTATTCCCTTAGATTGCTCTACGCCACCGCTTACGTCAACAGCATAGATACCTTTTACTTCTAGCGCCTTTGTAATGTTAGTTGGCGTTAAGCCACCAGCTAAAATAATAGGCTTATTTGTATCATCGGGAATAATGTCCCAGTTAAATATCTCTCCAGTCCCACCGGGAACACCTTCTTTATATGCATCAAGCAATAATGCGGAGGCAGATGGATATTTACTTAACTCAGACAACAAGTACTCTTCATTTTTAACTCTTAATGCTTTTATATATGGACGGTCAAATTTAAGACAGTCTTGCTCCGATTCATTACCATGGAATTGAATAACCCATCGAGAGCTTCCTTTAATTAATGTTGTAATTTCATCATCTGATGCATCAACGAATAGAGCAACAGGTGTAACAAAAGGGGGTAATTTAGCAACGATTTCATTCGCTTTTTCAGGATTGATATATCGTGGACTTTTTTTATAAAACACGAAGCCTAAGGCGTCAGCACCTAAAGCAACAGATGATAATGCATCATCTACATTTGTGATCCCACAGATTTTAACTCGATGTGACATAGTTTTTTTCTTTATGTGTAGGTAAGAAATGAGGCCCGTCTGGACCTTGGGGTATCCCATAAGATTTAGGGTATTCTGCATGTACAAAATATAACCCATCTGGAGGAGCAGTTATACCTGCCACAGTACGATCTTTTGCATCTAATACGTGTTTTGCCCACTCAACTGGCTGCTCTCCCGCCCCAATTGACATAAGTACCCCTGCAAAGTTTCGAATCATATGATGTAAAAATGCATTGGCTCGTACATCAATCACAATATAAGAATTCGCTTTATACACTTCTATATTATGTATTGTACGTATTGGGCTATGTGCTTGACACCCTACCGCTCTATAAGAAGTAAAATCATGAGTGCCTTTAAGACATTCAGCAGCCAGATTCATTAAATTGACGTCGAGAGGTTTATGTGTCCAGGTTACTTCTTTCGACATAAGTGCAGAACGTATACGAGTACTGTATATTACGTAACGGTATCGTCTACTTATAGCGCCAAAACGTGCATGAAAATCATCTGTAACTTCCTTAGCACTAACAACTGAAATATCTTCAGGTAACTGCGAATTCACGCCCAAGACCCATGCTTTAAGAGCACGTTCGCTACAGGATTCGAAGTGAATAACTTGATAACAAGCATGTACCCCAGAATCGGTTCTACCTGAACAAACAACCGACACCGGATGATTGGCAATTTTACTTAACGCCGTTTCTATACAGTCCTGAACTGTGATCACTCTTCCTTTTTGTGACTGCCAACCTTTGTAATTTGAACCATTATATTCAACAACTAATGCAATCTTTTTACTCACTTGAAGACATCCGATCTATCATGTTTTGAGCTTCTGCAATTTGAGTTTCATTACCAGATTCAACCACATCATCCAATATTACTTTCGCACCCTCTTCGTCTCCCATGTCCATATAGGCACGCGCTAGGTCTAACTTAGTGGCCACTTCATCACCACTTGCATCAAAGAAGTCAAATTCCTCTTCTTCATCAGATTCTTCTGCATCTTCAGAGGCTTCATTTTCACCAAATCCAGGAACATTTAGATCGTCTTCGCCCTCAAACTCACCAGCAATATCCGAAAGAGTTTCTTCAAATGCACTTTCAATAGGAGATTCATCCTGGTCAACGTTGACATCTAATTCTGGTACATCCGTTTCCTCATCAAACCCTGAATCGTCAAGTAAATTGGAAACAAAAGACTCTTCTTCAGAATCATCTATTTCAGGCAATTCTGGCTGGCTGTTATCAATAGTTGGAATATCTTCATCTGTAACTAAATCCAAATCATCAATTTCTGGCTCAGCTTCAGCTAGCATCTCGTCAAGATCACCATCTAACTCAGCTATTTCATCCAACTCAGCTATTTCATCTAATTCAGCTGAACTATCTACTTCAATGACGTCATTATCTTCTTCATCAAACTCAAACTCTTCAATTACTGAGTCGTCTTCTTCTGGTAATTCTAAATCATCAAAATCTTCAGTGGTTTCGAAGTCAAATGCAAACGGATCCTCCTCTTCAATTTCATTATCAATAGAAGGCACCTCTTCTTCCTCTTCAATATCATCTGTTACAGTGTCAATAGCTGCGACAGTAGCCGCTGCGGCCATTGTATTAGAGGACAAATCAAATTCATTATCTAAAGCATCTAATTTTTCATGCTTTTTGTTGCTTCTTCGTTTTAATAAAAAACCAATTAAGATACCAAGCAACATCATAACAACACCAATTATAGACAAAATAATTGGGTTACTTAATATTTGGTTAATTATAGAACTCTCTTCAATCATCTCAGCTTCACGACGCAATTGATCCGCTTCTAATAATTGATCTACCGTATTTTTTTGCTCTTGTATAATTTGCTGAGCACTGATCATTTGCTTTTGCAGCTCAGCCAGTTGGGCATCTTTTAAGCTAATCAACTCTTCTAAGGTTGCTTGCTGTTCACTAAGCTCTTTCAGCTTATTTTCTAAATCACTCTTCTCTCTCTTTTCTTTATCAAGTAATTCATTGCTATCAGAAAGTTTACTCTCTAAATCTTTAACTATTTCAGCGTCATTTTCATTTGAATTAGATGAATTTTCCGGTAGAAGACTGGAACCAGAAGCTAATGACAGCTTATCGCCCTCATTCCCACCTTGATTTGTTTGAGAGTTGGATTTAGCTTGAGTATTTAATTGAGCCTGACCTAAGCTTTTTGGTATTTTTCCAGCTCTTCTTAATGCTTGCCAAGCCGAGTGCTGTCTCTCAAACTCTTCCTTAGAAGCAAGTTTATTAAATACTTCTATTTGGTCTTGAGTTGGCAATCTTAAGATCGCCCCCTCTTTTAATAAGTTGATATTGTTCGCGTGAAAGGCGTTTTCATTTAAGGCTTGAATCGCCATCATTGTCTGATAAATAGTTAAATTACTAGATGGGGAGTTCTTATCTGCAATACTCCATAGGGTATTGCCTCGCACAACACTTAGTTCACTATTATTCGCTAACGATCTAACTGGTTCCTGAGTTGATGTCGTTGACAATTGTGTTGACTGAACAGCACCTTCACCACTCTGTTCTATTAGAGCTGTGCTGCTTAACGGTGTCTGATACTCTCGAACAACTTGACCACTTGGCCATCTAGCGGCTAAAACAAAATGAAGCTCTTCAATATCCATAGGCGTTGCACTACGAATATCAACAATCAGTCTATTGTCTCGATTTACGACTTGAAATTTAAGCTCAGATAACTCATTTACAGGGGTAATTCCTGCCAACTGAAATTCACTTGCGGTGCCTAATCGAATGGAAATGTCTTTTGCAGCAAAATCATCTGTATCAGTTAAAAAAACCTCTGCTCTAAGAGGTTCGCTACGTGACGATTTTAGAGATAACTCACCTAATTCAAGCGCAAAAGCAGACGATCCAAATAAATAACCGGACACAGCTAAACTAATGAGCGTTTTCTTTAGCATAAGTTTCCCTTTCTTTTGTTTTACTAAATGATTCAGGCATTAAGTATCTAACACAGACAGTGATTTATCAATAGCTTTAGAATCAACGGTTTGGCTTTGAGAACTGATGTCTCTTTCATTCTAAACGAGAAATGAAACTTTAACACATTAATCTATTTTTTTTTAAAGGTAATTATTACTTTTTTCGAATTTGAGCTATTTAAAGGTCAAAATTAAGGGCACCGAAGTGCCCCCAATTTGCAAAACATAAGCAGTTTAAGCAATCATCTATAGTGGCTTACCACTACATCATGCCGCCCATTCCACCCATACCTCCCATTCCGCCCATGCCACCCATATCTGGCATAGCTGGAGCATCGTCTTGTGGAGCGTCTGCAATCATACATTCAGTTGTAATCATCAAGCCTGCTACAGAAGCAGCCGCTTGTAATGCTGAACGAGTTACTTTAGCTGGATCAAGAATACCCATATCAATCATATCGCCGTATTCGCCTGATGCAGCATTGTAACCAAAGTCACCTTCGCCTTGCTTAACTTTATCGACAACAACGGACGCTTCATCACCCGCATTAGTTACGATTTGGCGCATTGGCGCTTCCATTGCACGTAACGCTAAAGTGATACCAACATTCTGATCTTCGTTATCACCAAGCAATTCTGAAAGTTGAGTTAGAGAGCGAACTAGAGCAACACCACCACCCGCAACAACACCTTCTTCAACAGCAGCACGAGTAGCATGAAGAGCATCATCAACACGAGCTTTCTTCTCTTTCATAGCAACTTCACTTGCCGCACCAATCTTAATGACAGCAACGCCGCCAGCAAGTTTAGCAACACGTTCTTGAAGTTTCTCTTTATCATAGTCAGATGTTGAGTTTGCCATTTCAGCACGAATTTGCTCAACACGACTTGAAATTTCATTCGCTTGCCCAGCACCATCTACAATAGTCGTGCTTTCTTTAGTTAGTGTTACACGTTTCGCTGTACCAAGGTGCTCAAGAGTTGTTGTATCTAAAGCAAGACCAACTTCTTCAGAAATAACAGTAGCACCTGTTAGAATAGCGATATCTTGCAACATAGCTTTACGACGATCACCAAATCCTGGAGCTTTCGTTGCTGCTACTTTCACAATGCCACGCATACTATTTACAACAAGAGTAGCAAGTGCTTCGCCTTCTACATCTTCAGCAATAATCAATAATGGACGTGATGCTTTAGCAACACCTTCCAATACTGGTAGCAAATCACGGATATTAGAAACTTTCTTATCAACCAATAAAATAAATGGGCTTTCTAGTTCAGCACTCATATTTTCTTGATTATTAATGAAGTAAGGAGACAAGTAACCACGGTCGAATTGCATACCTTCTACAACATCAAGTTCATCATCAAAACCTGATCCTTCTTCAACTGTAATAACACCTTCTTTACCAACACGTTCCATTGCTTCAGAAATGATTTTACCAACTGAAGAGTCAGAGTTCGCAGAGATTGTTCCAACTTGCTCAACCGCTTTAGAATCTTTACAAGGAGTAGATAGTTTAGCCAACTCAAGAACAACAGCTTGAGTCGCTTTATCGATACCGCGTTTAAGATCCATAGGGTTACGACCAGCAGCAACAGCTTTCAAGCCTTCACTAATAATAGACTGAGCCAATACCGTAGCCGTTGTTGTTCCATCACCAGCAACATCGTTTGCTTGTGAGGCAACTTCTTTAACCATTTGAGCGCCCATGTTCTCAAATTTGTTTTCTAATTCAATTTCTTTAGCAACTGTTACGCCATCTTTAGTCACAATTGGCGCACCAAAAGATTTTTCGATAACAACGTTACGGCCTTTAGGACCTAAAGTTACTTTAACCGCATCGGCCAATACATTCACGCCACGTAACATTTGCTGGCGAGCACCATCTCCAAATTTAACTTCTTTAGCAGACATTTTTTATTTTCCTAAACTGTGTATTTGATTCAAAAAAGAAAGTAGGTTCAGAAGCTTAAGCTTCTAAAACACCATAAATTTCTTCTTCTTTCATCATTAATAACTCTTCACCTTCTAGCTTGACTGTTTGGCCTGCGTACTGTCCAAACAAAACTGTATCACCAACCTTTACAGCTAAAGAAGTTACCTCTCCATTAGCTTGAATACGGCCAGTGCCTACAGCCAAAACTTCACCCTGATTTGGTTTTTCAGTGGCTGAGCCAGGCAAAACGATACCAGAAGCTGTTGTTGTTTCTTCTTCTTTACGACGAACAACGACACGATCGTGCAAGGGACGAATATTCATTGACCTATATCTCCAAAAAAATAGACAATTACCAGGAACGTCCTGGCGGATTAGACCTACTGTATTAAGTAGGATTCAGTACTGTTTGTGAATATGAGGTTACATACCCCCTTTTCAACCCCTTAACCTAATTAATTTTTATCAATTTGGTCATTATTTTCCTTAGTATATTCACCTTCTATCACATCCCCTCTCGTTTGGGTTTGATAAGCCTTAGATGAATTTACTTTGCTCGCAATAAGTTTCATAAAAACGGTATAAAAAATGCCTTTCCTAATAGGAGGAATTAACAATAAAAAACCGATTAAATCTGTAACAAAGCCAGGAACAACTAAAAATACACCGGAAATCGCCAGTAACAATCCATCAACCATTTCCAGCGCCGGAAGCACATTCGCATTCAGTTTTTCTTGCGCCCTCAATAAGGTTTTGCCTCCTTGCTTTCTAATAATTCCAATACCAAAAATAGCAGTAGCAAAAATAAGCAATACAGCATTCAAACCGCCTATTTGACCACCAACTTCAATCAAAACCAATATTTCAATAATTGGAATCAACAATATAAAGAAAAGAGCTTTACGCATATAATCGTCTTACCTTTTTTAATTTAACCATTCCGACATCATCAACAAGAGAACAAGATACTAATTATGGACGAATTTAAATTACGAATATACAGCATTCTAAACGCCCTACCTACAGGTGAACTCATATCTTATGGGGAACTTGCCAAACAGGCGGGGCAAAAAAATTATGCGAGACAGGTAGGAAGAATTCTAAAAGAGCTACCAAAAGATACTGAATTACCTTGGTTTCGAGTAGTGAATAGTAAAAAAGAAATCAGCTTTGCAGTCGATTCAGCCCCTTACCTTAGACAAAAAGAGCAACTTGAAAATGAAGGCTGGCTCGTTATAGGTAAGAAAGTGAAACCGCTATAACGCAACCAGCCGACTAACATCAATCTCTAAAATTCGTAAATTGAACAGGGATATCTAAGTCTGCTCCTTTCAACATTGACATAACACCTTGCAAATCATCACGCTTTTTCCCAGTAACGCGCAATTGATCGCCTTGAATTTGAGCTTGTACTTTGGCCTTGCTATCTTTAATTAGCTTAACAATTTTCTTTGCTTCTGCCGCATCAATCCCTTCTTTCACCGTGATTGACTGAGTCGCTCTTAGGTTTGCATTTACAACACTACCACGCTCTAAAGATTTTAGATCGATACCGCGCTTCACCATTTTTTGAAACAAAATATCAATCATTTGCTTTAATTGAACTTCTGCTTTAGCTTCCATATCAATACTTGCTTTATCTTTAATTGAATAACTCGCATCAACACCTTTAAAATCGTAACGAGTAACAATTTCACGATTTGCTTGGTCTACTGCATTTGTCACTTCGTGCCAGTCCAATTCAGATACAACATCAAATGAAGGCATATTTATTCTCCTAATTCGCTTTCCAAAAAAATTTTCGAGATAATACCAGCAAATCCACTTGAGCAAAATTATTTAGTACAAAATGACTGATCAAACCTCTTTTGAATCATGGCTAATCGTAGGGGCTGGCGCTATTGGGCTTTTATGGGCTTGTAAATTACAGCAATCCGGACTGAACGTCACAGTGCTCACTAAAGACATAGAAGGAATGAAAAACATAGGTTTAATACAAAAAACGCAGCTTCATGAACATCAGATAAGACACGCTTCTATAGAGAAGATTCCCTTAGGTCATAGCCATGTCTTAATTTGCACCAAAGCTTTTGATCAACTGAATGCCTATAAACAAATTAAACATCACATTTCACCTTCCGCTTGTATAATCACCCTATGCAACGGCATGGGGATCCAGCAAAAACTACAAGCATGTCTAATCAAAAATCATAAACTAATCGCTGGCAGCACCACAGAAGGAGCACTTAAGCATTCTCAATATTCAATTGAACAAACAGGTACGGGCACCAGTACCTTCGGTTTTTTTGATAACCAGAACCACTCTTTTTCAAAGTTCCCAAAAGCAATAGCAGAATATAAAGACAATAACATCGCAGCAAAAATACTAATGAAGGCCGTCATCAATGCCGTTATCAACCCCATCACGGCAATTAATTCAATCCAAAATGGCGCACTACTAACAGAGCCTTATTACAGTCAAAGCATTAAAACGATTGAGGAACTAGTAACTCTCTTAAAGAATTCTAACTTTCAAAATAACAATACATTCTTCAAAGGCAATAGAGTCGAGATTGAAAGCATAAAAGACACCGTTTTTGATGTTGCTCGCAAAACATCAGCCAACCGCTCTTCTATGTTAGAGGACATTAGCAATAAACGAAGAACCGAAATCGAATTTATTTCTGGCTATTTCATTAACGAAGGAAAAAAAATTGGCATGAAACTACCTATCCAAGAAAGCTATTTTGAGAAAATAGCGTATTCAATCTGACAATGGCTAGAATTATTTTGGGTGGTGGACTATGGAAGCACAACCACCCTGAAACAAACATCCAACTACTTGATACGAGTAACCTTACCAGGAGAAAGTGCAACTTTTTTATCTTTATAAAGCGCGCCAATGGCTTTTTTAAACGTTGCTTTACTCACTTTAAACACCGCATAAATTGCTTCAGGTGAGCTTTTATCAGTAATCGTCATTTCACCGCCTTGAGAATCAAGGTAATCCAATACATCATCTAAAATCCCACGAACCTTTTTATAACCAACTTCCTGTAAACTAATATCGATTTTTCCATCATCTCTTACTCTCTTAATGAAGGCAGAGACTTCTTCACCTTTACGAAGCTGCCTAAAGGCGTCTTGAAAAAACAACACACCCCAGAAGCAATCATCGATTATGCACTTAAACCCAATATCTGTTTTATCACCGATTATTGCTTTTACTTTTTCGCCAGTGCGGTAAGGAATCTCTTCCCTGTTCAATAAAGGGTCGACTTTAGTAGTAGCAACTATTCGATTTGTATGTTGATCAAGGTACACAAAAAGTAAATGCGTCTCGCCTTCTTCAACTCGTATTTTTTGCTGACTAAAAGGTACCAATAAATCTTTTGGAAGCCCCCAGTCAAAAAATGCCCCAATGTGATTAACTGCAACCGCTTTCAGCCCGGCAAACTCACCCACTTTCACTTTTGGCATTTCCGTAGTGGCAATTAATTCATCATTTGAATCGAGATAAACAAATACCTCAATTTCATCCCCTACCCGTGTTCCTTTTGGAATGTAGCGCTTAGGCAATAATATTTCACCTAACTGCTGAGCATCTAAATACAAACCAAAATCTTTTTCTTTAACGACAACTAGTGTATTTAATTGTCCAATATTAACGGCCATGAAATCTCCGGCTAATGCAATAATTTAATTCGTGTTCTATTTAACTGAACACAATACAAGCTTAATCCTGCCTACTATACGTCACTCTATTTACAAAGCACACTTCAAGAGACAATAAAAACGAATATGTAAAAGCTATCCCTGTGCTCTCGCAGCGCAATCTCTCACTTTTTACTATTTCAAACCTTATTCTGTCTCGGACATGCAATCTTGAAGTATTTGATCAATTTTTTGAGCACCTAGTTCTTCCATTTTTTCTATGTTTTGCTCAGGTATCACCTCAGTATCACCATAAAACTCAATGGCTTTTTCAACACTTTCTTCTCTCAGTATATGCAGCATCGGATAAGGAGATCGATTTGTATAGTTTGATACATCATCTTGTTCTACTCCCGAGAAGCAATAATCAGGATGAAAGGTTGCTAACTGATACACACCTTCACATTCTTGCTCAAACATAAGATTTTCAGCAAGACTCACAAAATCCAGATACTGATAAAAGCCTTTAAATAATGTCGGGAAAACCAATAAGGTTGTTTCAGTTTCAGGGTTTTCATCTAACCAATGAATTTCTGACATCAACTCTTCAAGAGCGACCTCTACTTTTTTAGATCGAATCACACAAACTCGTACAGACTCTCGTTCAACTTCTCTCTTAGCAAATGGGCAAACATTTAATTTCACAATAAATTGATTAACCCAATTCATTGTTTGCCTTGTAACCAACTCATCTGATAACTGCATAAATAACGCTCTTTAAATTTAATATGAGACCTTTACACGATTACTACATGACTTCGTACAAAGGCCTCAATGTAATTTACCACTTAACTCGTTTTCACAACAAACAAACACAACACAAACATGCTTTTAATGTAAAGCATGGAAAAACGCGCTATTATTTCTCAAATTCATTTCTTTTGAAAAAGAATTATAAAGGTTTTTCCTTATTACGCTTAACAATATAGAGACAATGCATGTCATTTGACGTTTTAGATTTAGATAACACTATTCAACACGCTATAGAGCAACTTGGTTTTACAGCACCAACACCTGTTCAAGAAGAAGTTATTCCACTGGCTATGGATGGCGATGATATTTTGGCTACAGCACCGACAGGAACAGGTAAAACATTAGCGTTTATCGCACCAGCCATTCAACACCTTTATGATCGCAATGAAGCCTCTACCAATGCACCAAAGGCACTCGTGCTTGCACCAAGTAGAGAGCTAGCAAGACAAATATTTAATGTTACTGAATCTTTATTATCCAGCCATGAATTTACTGCCCAATTGATAATCGGAGGCACGCCTTATGGAATGCAACAACAATTACTAAGCGAAAATACTGACATTTTAATCGCAACTCCAGGCCGGCTACTTGAATTGGATGAAAAGCAATGGCTTGACCTTTCAGATACAAGTTATTTTGTTATCGACGAAGCGGATAGAATGTTAGATATGGGGTTTTCTGAAGCCATCCTTAAACTTTCTAAACTGCTCCCTAAAGAACACCAAACCCTAATGCTTTCAGCTACGCTAGAAGGTGAAAAAATTGGTAAGTTTTCTAGCCAATTATTAAAAGAAAACGCCCAACAAATTAGATTAGGTGATTCCGCTAGATCAGTACCTTCACAGATCAAACAAATCGCTTATCGCGTTGATGATGACGCGCACAAATTACGCTTTTTAGAACATATTTTAAGTGACGAGAATGTTAAACAAGCGGTTGTGTTTGTTTCAAATCGAGATCACGTTGATGTTTGGGTCAATAAAATCCGAGCACTAAATATAATGTGTGATGGATTACACGGAGATATGAAACAAAGTGACCGTAGCGAACACTTAAAACAAATGAAGCGAGGTCGTCTAAAAGTACTGGTTGCTACCGATGTTGCGTCTCGTGGAATTGATTTGCCCGAAATTAACACAGTAATTAATTTACGCTTGCCCCCTAAGTCCGATTCTTATATACATAGAGCAGGAAGAGCATCTAGAGAAGGAGAACCAGGTACTTGCATATCTTTAGTTGATATTAACGACTTACCTACTATAGAAAAAATTCAACGTTATATGCTTGCTCCAATAAAATTTTCTCGCATAGCCGGCCTAGAAGCTAAACAAAAAGTAAGGGTAGCTTCGCTAACAAAAGGAAAAAAGAAAGCTAAGCCGACCCCAAAGTCTGTGTTAAAAGCTGAAGAGAAACGCAAAGAAAAAGCCAGGAAAAAAGCGAAAGCAAAGTCGAAATCTAAGTAGAGATCTTTGCAAGAAGTCATGAGCAGCGATAAGACGAGTTTTTTAAAAATAAGGTATTAGCACATACAAAGGTCTCAAGTAATGAAAACAGCAGAGGAATCATAAGCATGATGTTTTCCCTGCTCCATACCTTTATTTATTAGTAAGGAGAAAACATGCAAAAGACATCATACCTGAGCATCATACTTATCTCGTTAAGCAGCACTCCAGTTCTTGCTATTGACCCTCCTCGTTTCGTTACCTCATCTTTCCCACCCCTGCAATACGTTAATAAAGAACGGCAAAGTGGCTATGTAACCAAAATGCTAGAAAAAATCCATCAAGAGCACCCTGATCTAGGCAGTGTAGATATTGAGTTTTTACCTTGGAAACGCGCAATGCATGAAGCGACCGAGAGTAAGAACACCCTATTTTTCTCTACTTCAAGAACACCAGCAAGAGAGTCTCGTTTTCAATGGATAAGTGAAATTTCACCTTATGGTCAAGCTATATTCAGCCTAAAAAAATCCGGTAAAAATACCATCAACAGCGTTGAAGAGCTCATTAAGAACAAATGGATTATTGGCGTTCAAAATGGCAGCAGCATGCAAGAACATCTAATTAAAAAAGGTGTTCCTGTAGAGTTAATGTTAACTGTTACAGACTACAAAACATCCATCAAAATGCTTTTTTCTAATAGAATTGATGCAGTTCCACTCACATACTTTTTAGCAAGTGGTGCCGCATGCTCATTAGGCTTTAATCACTCAAAATTACATTTGAATTTTCAGGTTGCCGAACTATCAAATCCTTTATGGTTAGCGGCTAGCTTGCAAACGCCTAAAGAAACAATTGAGCTTTATAGACACTCAATCGAAACTTTAAAGCAATCAGGGTGGCTACATAATAACACCCAAGGAGAAATATCTAGGTGGGAAACATACATGTGCTCAAAGAATTAGTACTAATTAAAGCGCAAAACACTAATTCTATGCGTACATCCGCTTTTATCCGCTACCCTTTACCAAGGATAATGGTATGTTGCTTGCGTTTTGCCTTGGTTTCCAAATAATCTCTATTGTACTCATTCACATGAACCCCTGTTGGAACAATTTCTTCAACTAAGATGCCGTTGTCTTTTAATTGTTCGGCTTTATCGGGATTATTCGTAAGCAATCTAATTTTATTTAACCCAAGCGCTTTTATCATCTTAGCAGCAATAGAAAAATCTCTTCCATCTTGCGGTAAATGCAACATTTCATTTGCTTGGTAGGTGTCATAACCTTGATCTTGCAGAGCATATGCATCCAATTTTGCATATAGACCAATACCCCTCCCTTCTTGGCGTAGATACAGAATATAACCTCCCTGTTCATTAATTAGGTCTATTGCCTCATCTAACTGCTCTCCACAATCGCAGCGGCCAGAGCCAAATACATCGCCAGTCAAACACTCTGAATGCAATCTAACCAGAGGGATATCTGACTTTTCTAAAGATACACCTTCACATTGTATTGCAATGTGTTCTTTCCCCGAATCATCGCCATTAAATGACACAAACTCTGCCATCACCTTTCCCGCTCTCATCGGGATAACAACTCGACGCTTAATGGTCAATGCATTCATAAAATAATCATTCTCATTAAAAATACCAACAAGAGTATAATTGTGACAACTAGGGTAAAACTCAAGTTCATCTACACAATTTATTTACTTTTTGTTGACTGTAAATGCTCAAGTGGCAAGGCCGTTCTATCCATGACTTTTCTCAATAAAAAGCTTGAATGTATTCCCGTGACACCCTCTATTCTTGTTAACCTTCCTAATAGAAACTCTTGATATTTATCCATATCTTCCACAACAACTTCAACCAAATAATCCGCAGTTTGGCCAGTTACCAAGTTAATAGATTTCACCTCTGGGTAAGACGACATTAATGATTCAAATAGCTCAAATCGATCCGGTGTATGCCGATCCATTGAGATTTGAATAAAGGCAGTTAATGTTAACCCCAATTTTCTTGAGTTTAATAACGTCACTCGCCTATCAATAATGCCTGACTCTTCCAGTGACTTCATACGGCGTAAACACGGTGAAGGAGACAAGCCAACTCGATCTGCCAACTCTTGATTTGTTAAGCTAGAATCTTGCTGTATTTCAGTCAATATCCGAATATCAATTCTATCAAAATCCATATAAACACCATTAAATATTAATAAAAATAAAATAATAGCAATTATATTTCAAAATAAAATTATTTAATGCAAAATACGCAATTTATTACCATAAAAAATTCGGTATTATTTATCTATCGAATCACACAACAAATAATAATACTTAATAACTAAGTTTTTGAGGACACACAATGTCAGTATTTACACATACTAAGTACACACCTTTTCAGCCGGTACAAATTACCAATCGCACTTGGCCTGATAAAGAAATCACTCAAGCACCAACTTGGGCCAGCGTTGACCTAAGGGATGGCAACCAAGCATTAGTTGAACCCATGACAGTTGAACAGAAAAAAGTCATGTTTAAAATGCTTCTTGATGTCGGCTTTAAAGAAATTGAAGTAGGCTTCCCTGCAGCGTCTCAATTGGATTTTGACTTTGTTCGCTGGATTATTGAAGAATGTCAATTACCAGATGACGTTTACATACAAGTATTAACTCAAGCTAGACCAGAGCTTATTGCACGTACTTACGAATCATTAAAAGGCGCAAAAAAAGCCATTGTTCATGTTTACAACTCAACATCTAAAACACAACGCGAGCAAGTATTTCGTCTAGGTAAGCAAGGCATTATTGATATTGCCGTTAATGGTGCAAAATGTGTTCAAGAACACGCTTTACAAAATCCTGAAACTGAATGGGTTTTCCAATACTCTCCTGAAAGCTTCACTGGAACAGAAACGGATTATTCCGTTGAGGTCGTTAACGCAGTTGCTGATGTATGGAAACCAACACCAGAGAAGAAAGCAATCATCAACTTACCCGCTACCGTTGAAGTAACAACGCCTAATCGCTTCGCTGATCAAATTGAGTGGTTTTGCCGTGAAGTAAAAAATCGCGATTCATTAATAATCAGCCTTCATACTCACAATGACAGAGGATGTGGTGTTGCTGCTGCAGAATTGGGCTTAATGGCAGGTGCAGATCGCATTGAAGGAACAATGTTAGGTAATGGAGAGCGAACAGGTAATATGTGTATTGTTACTATGGCAATGAACATGTACAGCCAAGGTGTCGACCCTAAATTACAATTAGGTAATATGGACCGAATTGTTAGCGTTGTGCAATCTTGCACACAGTTACCAGTTCATCCACGCCATCCCTATGCTGGTGAATTGGTTTTTACCGCTTTTTCAGGATCACACCAAGACGCTATTAAAAAGTGTCTAGATAACCAAACTGATGACAAACCATGGGATGTTGCATACTTGCCAATAGATCCAAGAGATGTCGGTCGAAGCTATCAAGAAGTCATTCGTGTTAACAGTCAATCTGGCAAAGGTGGTATAGCATATAGTCTTGAACAAGAATATGGTTTAGCTTTACCTCGTTGGTTACAAGTTGAATTCAGCCCTATCATTCAAAATTTTGCAGAAAAAGATGGTGGCGTTGTTACTACTGAGTCAATGAAGCAACTATTTGAAAGCACTTATATGACAGGCTCTACGCCATACTCAATTGGCCGCTACGAGCTACAAAAAGATGACGCGGATAACATACGTGCAGACATCACTTCAGCTGCTGGCACTACAAGTATTTCAGGCCAAGGTAACGGGGCGATTTCAGCGTTTGCAAATGCGCTAGCGGAGCAATTCAATATCCATATGGATGTTACACAATATTCAGAGCATGCATTAACGATAGGTAGCGATTCTAACGCGATCGCTTATGTTCAAATGAATATTGATGGCAATCGATATAATGGCGTTGCCATTAACGCAGACATTGTTGCCGCATCTATCCAAGCTATCCTTGCAACAGTAAATCAATTCTTAGGTAGCAATGATAAAAGCAACGTTGCATAAAACGATTTACTAGCAAACAAAAACCGCCATTATTATTTGAGTGACCAGATTAAACTGGAATACAAATAATAATGGCGGTTTTTTATGAACTAAATGGATTAACCTAAGTCTATTAAAGGTAATTAGCAACTTTTGAACGGCTACCACACTTACTAATACTTTGTTAAAAAAGACTCAAAATACCCGTTTATAACTCATAAACGCTGCTTTTTCGTCTATTTTTTCTCGCCTTAATGCCACTCATATCTTCGCGCAAAGGCTTATTTTTTAATACTAGCATCATTAAATTGGAAGCACTCATGGGTATTGTGACAGACCTTAGTATGATTTTAACCATTGTATTCAGCCTACAAAAAAGCCTACCAATAAAGCTCAAAGAGGTACATAGATTTAAAACCATCTTGATGTATTTGATTTTTATCGTGGCTTTTTGGAATGTAGCTTGGTTTGCCAGTCAAAATTTACATTCATTTTGGGGGAAAATGTCTTTGGCTTCAGGCATAAGCACTTTGATTGTCGGATTCACATTAACTGAGGCATATCATAATTATATAAATAAAAAGAGAGCTTCTCCACTAACCACCTATTTAGTGCTATTTGCTAAAACAGCTTTGCTTTTCTGTATAGCTCAATACAGTACAACACTTATCATGTTAAATTTAGGATAATATTTAAGGAAGGAGTGAATAACGACCCGGCCTAATAATGTGAAAACAAACTGCCATTCGCACCATCCTTAATCAAACCCTCTCAATGGAAGAATTTTGGTTTGCAGCCAATTTTCCGAGGCGTATTCAGCACAGCCATCGGTGACATGAAGGGTATATGCTTGTCGAGATTTATTAGAGCGATTACAAGCACTATAATGTGGTAAATAGCCATGAAATACGATTAAACTTCCGGCTTTCACTTCTACTGGTATGCCACTTTTTTCTGTAGGCCATGGCTTTTTATTCAAAGCAACCATTTCCGTATTATCTTCACTTCGATTAAAACGTTCTCTTAAAGGGCCTTTATGTCCTGCTGGCTCTACCCACAAACAACCGTTTTCTAGAGTAGCATCTTCCATCGCAAACCAATAAGTCACAACACTTTGAGGTTCAGTATAAAAAAAGCTAGCATCTTGATGCCAGTTTATTACACCACCAATCCTTGGCTGTTTAAATATGTACATAGACTGACGAATTTGTGGCGACTTGATACCTATTGCCTCGGCAATCTCACCTAGAATAGGTAAATGACTGAAACGTTCAAACACAGGGTCAAGCTCATGTAAGGCATGCCCTATTTTATTAATACACAAGGCCCTCTCTTGATATAACTCTCCTTGCTCATTAAACGCTTCTTCCTCAAAAAAGCATCGTATTTTTTCAGCCGATTCTAGGAAAAATGCATTCCCACTTCGATCATTATCTTCTGTAGTGAAAATATGGTCTGCTGATTCTTCACTCCATTCATTGATAATTTTATCAGCTTGCATTTTAACTTTATTAATTTCATCTAAATCAAATAACTCGTCTAATACAATATATCCCTGATTTTGATATTGACGTACTTGCTCCATCGATAGCATTGAATTTGCTTCCTGTGATTTATTTAAATTACAAACAACAAAGGTTGATTAAAAAACAATCATGAAGTCGATATATAGAATCAGTTATGCATCTAGAAAAAATACGTAAGACCTATCTAATAATCAACCAGTACAACCACTGCTATTTATTTGATTCTGAATTTTTTACTTGAGTTGTATTAGCCCTTTCATTAATCAGTTTAAGTAGTTCATACAACCCATAAAAAACCAAAAGTAGATAGACGCCACCAACAAAGTAGTCTGTACTGGATGCAATGATTAAAATGACATTAATAATTGCACCTGTTATGAACAACATCCATAAATGCACGTAAAAACGAACTGAAGACAAAACAGATACCAACATAAATGGCACACCGACAAGTAGCGTGAAATATTGCTCAGAAACCACACCATTAACTGTTGCAATAGTGATTGCTATAAATAATATCCATTGATTAGGCTCTTTAAAAATACTGCCTTTCATTATTATTCTCTTATGTTGAGACTTATACACGAAGTCATAAGCGACGATAAGACGAGCCTATTCTAAACAAAGCGTTAGCAAGCACAGTAGTCGTGCAAAGGTCTCATATTATTTAATTTTTTTGAAAGACATACTTATCTTTCGTTAATCTGATGTCAGCATACAGAGCCTCAGACTGAGTAAAACTATTATCAGAATCGGTCATTATTGCGATGGCTGCTAAGTATCGAATATCCTCGCCAAATAAATCACGAAGGTCTTGCTTTATATTGCGTTGAGCATGTCTCCATACACCCGTTTCTTTGCTTGCTTCAACCGCAACCATATAGTTTTTTTCTCCTGCAAAAGGGTTTTTCCAAACCTCACCTTGATTAGATTGCTGAGACCAAACATAACTAATTCCTTTAGTTGAAAGCACAGTGCCCTCATTAAAAACGATGTACATGCGCCCTGCAAAATCATCCCCTTTTTTACTTTTTTCATTTTTTATTGTTGGAAACGTCTCCACCCTCCAAGACCAAGACAGCCAAGGCGTTTTATTGAGATCGATTTTTTCTTTATAAAAAAGAGAAGAAGCAGCAGAAAGGCTTTTTGCATATAAAGCACCAGACTTAGGAACATTTTGAAACACCTGAGAATCTGGATTTACTACGGTATAAAGAGTTTTATCTAAGAAATACCTAACCGACCAATACCTCATATCTTTTGCCGTAAAATGCATCTCTTTCGAGTAAGTATGAGTAGAAAATATCAAGACAGTAAAATATAAGAAACAAAGTATTTTTTTCATTGATCACCTTTTATTTTTCATCTCTTTTACAAAGTATCTCTCTTTAGAGTACCAAGTAAATAATAGAATGTTTTGCTAAGCTATTACTATATCCAAACATAATATATGAGATTAAGTATGGGATTTTCTGTCGACAGCTGTAACACTTGCGCCTTCTCTCCATTACAAACCCCACTGCAAATAGAAAGGCAGCAACAAAAGCTGCAAGAACAGGATAACGTCAATTCAAATAGGTTGACTGCAAATGATGTCGTTAATAACTTAAGCGAGCAGATTGGGGAAGATGCGTCTACTGCTCAAAAGCCAGACGGAAGCATTAATTATCAAATTGTTCAAGCCTTATTAGAGTCTAATCAGACTAAACAAGCACTTGAAAATAATTCAACGGCAAAGCAATCCATAACCTATCAAGAAAGTTTGAGAGAGCCCTCACAAGCTTTAGGGCAAATCTTAAACACAACAGCCTAATATTTTTCATTGTACCTAATTCTAAAACACTTACAAACCCTTACTATCAAACAACATTCAAACTATTATTCGATTTTTGTATTTATTTCTTCTTTCAATTTGCTTAGGGAAGGTGCGAATAAGCCCTCTTGTCTCAGTATGTGGATAAAAATCTGCTACTTGACGGTTTCTCTGAAAGACTGAGGCTTAGTTGGTTTATTCGCACCTTCCTTAGTATTAGCCAAAAATATTAAAACCTGTAACAATGCATTTTCATATTGCTAAACTTAATTTCAAAAATAGCTATTATCTAGAAAATCTATTGTTGCATTTTGCATTTTTAAAGTTAAGCCATTGAAAATTAAAAACTTTTATTTTGGCATAAAGTATGCTTTCTCCATATATACGAAAAACTTCGTGAGACAGGAGAGACATCATGAAAACATATCCATATTTACTTTTATGCAGTAGCTTTTTGCTAAGTGGCTACAGCTTAAATCACAATAATCAAATTGATTGGTCTTACTTCTCGGAATATAACTCAAATGGTCGACCTAACAATATAACCAATGTAGCAAACACACTTCCTGAGGGAATACTGGAATCTTTAGCTACCTCATTACCAGAAAGACGTGATGTTCGTTTAACCAACCCTGATTATGTAGGTAAGTTTGACAGCTCAGGTCTTAAATTCCAAAAAGATGCGGACGTTGAAGTGATTTTCTTGCATGAAGGAGCAGGATATAGAAATAGCCTTGCTTACTATTTACACAGTAGCAGCTCTCTTCCCATTAAACGCAATGAAGTTAATGAAACCATTATATTTCCTAACACCTCTTTTGAAGGAAGCAGAAGAAGCCCGGCATTAAGTCATGGAGATTCCATTTTCTTAGGTCAAATCTCTGCGGGCAATGAACTGGGATTTACTCTAGTATCAAATGGCTGGACAGGAAGCGAAGTTAATAAAAACAAAGACGAAGATTGGATTTTTTATTCACATAAAGGGCTTAATTCAGAGCCCGAAAATGCAAATCAGCTAAATGGTCATGTTATTAGCTTAAAGTCCATCAGCGATGAGTTGATTATTCTTGGCTTTGAAGATATCCAAAGAGAGAGATCGGGTTGTGATCATGATTTTAATGACCTCATTATTGCCATTCGTGCTACTCCATTTGATGCAGTTGACCTAACAACTATTTTTGATATCGCAACCCCTAATGACTCCGATGGGGATGGTGTCGTTGATTCTAATGATCAATTCCCAAACGATCCTAACAAAGCGTTCGTTCGGTATTATCCAAGCCAAAACGGCAGTGCCACACTTGCATGGGAAGATAACTGGCCTAAAAAAGCCGATTATGATTTAAATGATCTTGTTGTGTACTACCAAACAGCAGAACACCTGAGTCCGAGTGGTCAATTACTTGAAGTTGAAATTGATATTGAATTTGCCGCACGAGGTGCCGCTTTTGATAATGGGTTTGCATGGCACCTAGACAATGTTTCTTCAAGTTCGGTTGTTCATTTTGACAATAACGGAGAGTTAATCAGTTGGTGGCAATGGCAAGGAGAAGAAAAAGAAGCAGTCTCCCAAGTTAGTGGACAAAACGATGTTGTAATTAACCTTGTTACAAACACAAAAGATTTGCTTCCACCAGACAATGCTGACTGCTTTTTCTATAACTCAGAAGAACGCTGTGGCATCAAACCAAGTAAAAAGGGTAAGCTCCACTTAAAATTTGATTCACCCCAAACAGCTCAGGGTTTACCTCCATATGACCCATTTTTATATAGAACATTTGATACAGGACATGAAATACATTTACCTGATAGACCAGGAACAGAACTAGTAGATGCGACTTTATATGGTAGAGATAATGATACCTCTAACCCTTCCAGCAATAGACACTACAGAAGCGCAAACAATCTACCTTGGGCCATTGATTTACCCGTTCGCTGGGAGTTCCCATCTTCAGGTCAATCTATCTTAAATGGATACAGCCTTTTCGATGATTGGTTTACCGTAAGTGGCACGCAAAACAAACGCTGGTATCTAGATCAAACTAATCAAACTTTCATTTTCACCGGTAACATTCAACCAGAGGTGACACCATGAAAACTTATTTATTTTCAAACACATCAAAAGTGAGTACTGGCAATTTAAAACGACTTGCCCTAAGCACAGTAACCTTATTCATGTTATCCGCTTGTGGCGGTGGCGGTGGAAATAACGCTAGTGAAAGTGATATTGAAGTCAGCACTATCGAAGTCATCACTGATGAAACCTCTAACAATAGCGCTGCTGCTCAAGAAATCGAACCAACAGTCACCTTAGATCAAACCAGTGCTCCTGACGGTTTCCTATTTGAGTCAAGAGACAACCTTGATTTCTCTGTTGAAGCTACTCATGGAAATGGAAACGCCGCAGCATTTATTGGCGTAAGTGTTTTTCTTGGCGTAGAAGAAGCGGAATACCCGGACTATGGCTCTGGTGTAGGAAAAGATTTAGTTTGGAGTGGTATTACCGATCAAGAAGGCAAAGCCACATTCACCCTTTTGATAGGCCAAGCTCAACCTTATATTTATATTACTAGCGGAGTCATGGGGAAAAGCAGCAGTCAGTGGGTCGATTTATCACAAACAAATAGTATTCAACTTTAATAGTTAAGGAAGGTGTGAATAAAATATCTTGCCTTAGCCCTGCAGGTCTTCTAGAGAAAACGAATTGAGTCTTCATAGCCTTATTCTCACCTTCCTACTCATGAATGATTTTAAATACTTTACTCCACATCTGACTTATTTAACCAAAGGTAACATTTACTCTAAAAAGCGCCCTGATTAATACCAGCCACAATGTTAGAATAGATCTCAATATAAACATAATATTGGCAAAACAATCAGGAATTGATGATGAACAATAAAAATCGGCTAAATGCATCTCTGCTTCTATTAACACTAGCGCTTACAGGTTGCCAAACAGCTTATTACTCGGCAATGGAAACTGTTGGCATTCATAAACGCGACATTCTAGTTGATCGAGTAGAAGAGACAAAAGAGTCACAAGAAGCATCTCAAGAAGAATTCCAATCTGCTTTGGAAAAACTCACAACTCTTGTCAACTTTGACGGAGGAAAATTAAAAGATGCTTATGAACTGTTGAATGATGATTATGAGTCTAGTGTCGATGCAGCCAATGAGGTAAGTAACAATATAAATAATGTTGAAGATGTTGCGAATGCCCTATTTGAAGAGTGGACAAGTGAGTTAGACCAATATTCAAATGCTACTCTAAAAAGAGAAAGTGCCAAAAAGCTCACCGAAACAAAACGCCAATTTACTAAACTACTAGGTTCAATGCGCAGCTCTGAAAGTAAAATGGCTCCGGTTCTATCCGCCCTTAAAGACAATGTGCTTTATTTAAAACACAATCTGAATGCTCAAGCTGTTACAGCCATAAAAGGTGAATTTTCAAATTTAAAAAGAGACATTCAACTATTATTAACCGATATGAATAAATCCATCTCTGAATCTAATAAATTCATTGCGGATATGAGTCAGGGCTAATAAACATACGCCTTACGAAGAGTCTTATTGGATAGAGAATAAATACATAGTTCGTTCTCTATCCAATAACATACAGCTCTTATTCGTTTCGCTATGCTTCAGGCGACTTAGCTTTGCTCAAGGTTAAGTAGTTATCAATCCCTTCAATTTTATCTTCAACATGATGATTTACATACAGCACCGTACTTTCCGAACCTGCGCAAATTTTTTCAATAAGGGCAAGTACCAGTTGACGGTTCATATCATCTAGCCCTAAACAAGGCTCATCAAGAATCAACAAGGGAGGATGCTTAACCATTGCTCTCGCTATGAGCAATAAACGTTGATCACCATAAGACTGTTTATTAAAGGGTTGATCGGCTTTGTCAAACATTCCTAATACTTTGAGCCATTGATCTGCAACAGCTTTTTGCTGATCTGTCGATTTAGTGTACATTCCAATGCTGTCATAAAACCCAGAAATAATGACATTTTTTAAATTGGTGCTAACTCGATACTCCCATTGCAATGCCGTTGACACATAACCAATGTACTGTTTTATTTGCCAAATACTCTCTCCTTGACCTCGTTGGAATCCAAACACAAAAATATCATTGGTATAACACTGAGGGTGATCCCCTGTAATGAGAGACAACAAAGCGGTTTTACCACTTCCATTTGGCCCACTGAGCTGCCAATGCCGACCCTTCTCAATTTTCCAATCCAAACTATCTATAATAGTAGCATCCGTATATTTGATAGTAATATTGGTTAATTTAACCAATGGCTTGGCACTATCAAGAGGCGGTAAATCTTGTGATATGACAGACTCAGGAATTTTTAAATCCGCATTTTGCAAATGCATTAGCTGATACAAATTATCAAAGCCCACGGCATCAGTTTTATCAATTTGATGCTGAAGCCTTCCTTCTCTCACATAGCCAATATGTGTAATAAAAGTTGGAAACTCATCAAAACGATTTAAAACAAATACCATTTGCATAGTATCTTGCATACTTGCTAAATATGTTTGTAGTTGTGATAAAGTGAATGCATCTAAACCATCAAAAGGCTCATCTAAAACCAGTAAATCAGGTTTCGCAGCTAATGCTCTAATAAGAATAATTTTGCGTGATTCGCCTGTAGAAAGCTTCCTAAACGCCCTATCCAATAGGTATTCAAGTTGAAACATTTCTACGAGCTGAAATACAAGCGCCTCATCAGCATCACCTTGAACTATCAGTTCACGTACTGGTGTTCCTTCTGAAATAATATCCAAGATGTCAGCATCATCTTTTTTTAATTCATCAGCAATAATTTTCGCTTGAACCTCAAATGACACCACCCCAACTCGCTTTGGCAAGCCAGAAATAGAGCCAGATTGACACACACCATTACCAGATAGCGTGGCGGCTAAAGCCGACTTTCCGGCACCATTTTTTCCAGTTAAAACCCAGTGCTGCCCTGATTGAATTTCCCAATTAATAGCATCTAATTGAAACCCTTCATCAAAAACAATAGAAGCGTTTGAGTAGGTGATTGAATTTGTCATTATAGCGATCTAATCTCAATTAAGTTTGCAAAAAAAACCAAGACACATTGTCTTGGTTTTTGAAATCAAATGGTTTAGTAAAAAAGCATTAAACGATTTTTTTCATGTCTGCCATGTGGCCACGAAGTACAGAACCAATCGCTTCTACAGGATGAGAACGAAGAGCTGCGTTAACTTCGATTAATCGAGCGTTATCAACGCCATTGTCTTCAGTTGAAAGACCTTTACCAATTACATCAGTTTTGATGTCTTTCATGAAGTCACCCAAAAGAGGTAGACAAGCGTGGTTGTATAAATAACAGCCGTACTCTGCAGTATCAGAGATAGTTGCATTCATTTCGTAAAGTTTCTTACGAGCGATAGTGTTAGCAATTAGTGGAGTTTCGTGTAGGGACTCGTAGTAAGCAGACTCAGCAATAATGCCCGCAGCAGTCATTGTTTCGAAAGCAAGTTCAACACCCGCCTTAACCATAGCAACCATCAAGATTCCATTATCGAAAAATTCTTGTTCAGAAATTTCAACATCACCAGCAGGTGTTTTCTCGAAGTTAGTTTCAGCCGTTTCTGCTCTCCAACCTAACAAGTTTTTATCATCATTCGCCCAGTCAGCCATCATGCCGCTAGAGAAGTTACCATTTATGATATCGTCTTGGTGCTTGTTATAAAGCGGACGCATGATCAATTTCAATTCTTCAGAAAGGTCAAATGCTTTGATTTTAGCTGGGTTAGAAAGACGATCTAGCATGTTAGTCACGCCGCCGTATTTCAATGCTTCAGTGATCGTTTCCCAACCGTATTGGATAAGTTTTGACGCATAACCAGCATCAATACCTTCTTCAACCATTTTGTCGAAACAAAGGATAGAACCCGTTTGCAACATACCACAAAGGATTGTTTGCTCACCCATAAGGTCGGATTTAACTTCTGCAATAAAAGAAGACATTAGAACGCCTGCTTTGTGGCCACCAGTACCAACTGCGTAAGCTTTTGCTAGAGCAAGACCTTCACCTTTAGGATCATTATCTTCATGAACAGCAATCAGAGTTGGAACACCAAAACCACGTACGTATTCAGCACGAACTTCAGAACCAGGGCACTTAGGAGCAACCATGATAACTGTAAGGTCTTCACGAATTTGCATACCTTCTTCAACGATGTTGAAACCGTGAGAGTAAGATAGGCAAGCATCTTTTTTCA
This sequence comes from uncultured Marinomonas sp., assembly GCA_947493575.1. Classification (GTDB taxonomy): domain Bacteria; phylum Pseudomonadota; class Gammaproteobacteria; order Pseudomonadales; family Marinomonadaceae; genus Marinomonas. The sequence goes on along the minus strand of CANLRQ010000004.1, from coordinate 48,484 downwards.
TTAGAGGCATGATTTCTTTTACAACAGGAGTGTGTTGCTTATCAGGCGTCAAGTTCAATACAACATCTGCAGTAGGAATAAGTTCTTCGTATGTACCAACAACAAAACCATTTTCAGTAGCGTTTTTCCAAGACTGACGTTTTTCAGCAATAGCAGCTGCACGCAAAGTGTAAGAAACGTCTAAACCGCTATCACGTAGATTCAAGCCTTGGTTAAGACCTTGAGCACCACAACCGATAACAACGATTTTTTTACCTTTAAGCGCTTCAACACCTTCACCGAACTCATCCATAGTCATGAAACGGCATTTTGCTAATTGAGCAAGTTGCTCACGTAAAGGTAACGTATTGAAATAGTTTTGAGACATAATTATTTTATTCCACTTTGTTTAATAGTCATTGCTTTAATAAAGCAAGTGCTTGGTAACTTTTACTGAATTTGCTTAAGGAAGGTGCGAATAAGTCTACTAAGCCTCAGTCTTTCAGAGAAACCGTCAAATAAGGCACGATTCTGCAGGAATGTTAATACCTTTCAAAGAGTCGTAACGCAATGTGATGGTTTCTCTGGAAGACCCGCAGGGCATGGTCTAAAAGCCTGTATTCTTTGTTGAGCATCTCGAAAATAGACCCGCTATTCCCATTCGATACTCGCCTCGAATAGTAGGCTTTTATCCACATGCTGAGGCAAGAGGACTTGTTCGCACCTTCCTTAACTCAGTATTCAATTGCAGCCACTTTATAACAAGTTTTATCTTGTGTATATTGATATATAATCAACTTTACGTTTCATTTTATGCAACACAATTATTACCTAAGTTCCACATAAGAAAAAGCCACTCTAAGAATGGCTTTTCTGTCCCTAAGAGAGCTTTGAACGACTACTACGCTCACTAATACTTTGTTAAAGAAGACGCAAAATGCTCATTGGTAACTTAAATTAAATAATTAAGCCGCTTCATCACCCCAGCTATCTTCATCATCACCCCAGCTGTCTTCATCATCGCCCCAGCTATCATCCTCTCTCCAACTGCCGTTTTCTGAGCTTTCTTCATTTTGTGATTCTAAAGACTTACCGTCCCTTATTGCTCGTTCACGGGTTTGTAAATAAACATCGCGGATGAAAGTATAGTGATCGCCAAAAATCAAAGACTCAGCAGATAAAAATCCCGCCCTTAAATCAATTATTTCAAGTGCTGTCAGACCTAATTCGCCATTACGAGTTAATTCCAGTAATTCAACAGGATCATAATCCATGTAATCGACAACTAAGCCAGCCGTATCTCGAACAGTTGAAGGACCAAACAAAGGTAATACAACATAAGGCCCAGAGCCCACGCCCCAATAACCTAAAGTTTGACCAAAATCTTCTTCTCTTTTGGTTAAACCAAGCTCTGTTGCAACATCAAAAATCCCACCCCACCCTGCGGTACTATTAATGAAAAAACGAAAGAAGGATGACGCTGTTCCATCTGCTTTTCCTTGCAATAAGTTATTTGTAAAGTTGCTGATTTCACCTATATTTGAAAAAAAGTTATTTACGCCTTTCTGCACAGGTGTTGGCACTACTTTTTTATAACCTTTGGCGACTGGCTTTAATAAGACACTGTCTAAGCCTGAATTAAAGCTAAACATTGCACGATTATAACCTTCCCAAGGATCGTCCACTTGATCCGCATTTGAGGAATCGTTAGCGACCGCAAACGAGCAAACCAAAGATAAGGTTACGAAACACAAGCATTCTCGAATGCGCGACACTATTTGAATAAACATAACACCTCTCTACACTAATTTTTTAACCAAATTCCATTGCTTCGATAGTCGTTTATCTGAAATTGGCTCCAATGTACCCACTAGTTGAGCAAACAATGAGATACGATATTCTTCCAACATCCAACGATACTTCATTAACTCAGGGTCATATAAGTTTTTTGCTGAATGAGCAGTCTTCTGCTTATTGTATCTTTCCCATAACGTTTCTAACTCAATCACTCCAGCGTTCTCTTTTGATAAATGGTTTTGGAAACGCTCTAAACGAGTTTCTATACCTTTAAAATATCGAGGAAACTGTTCAAGCCAAAACAGCGGTGTTTCACTGATAAAGCCAGGATAAATAAGACTCTTTAACTGAATTTGAATATCGCCATAGATTCGAGTCCAAGGTAAAGGAATATTACCTTTCATTCGTTTCGCCACTTTTTGATAGGAAGACAACACCTCAAATAATTGCACTGCCATTGTGTTGGCAACACTTACCAAGGTGTTTTTATGGCTGTCAATTCGCTTCAAAAACTCAGATTCAGATCTAGGTAGAGCCATTCCATCCAAGAACACTTTATCCAAGACGGCATTAAGCAAGTCGTTAAGTAAGACATCCTTTTTGCCAATTGGTGCAAAAATTAATAGTGATTTTTGCAAATTAGGCATATTTTTTTGTAAATACTTCATTTCTTTTTGCAAATACAACTTTAATAAACAAATCACACCTTTGCGATGTTCATTTTGTGCTGTGTATTTATCATCAAACATTTTAATGGAGACTGTTTCTCCTTGAGAAATGAGAGCAGGATAGGCCACCACATTAATACCAGCTTGCGAAAGCTTTTTTTCTTCAGGAACATCTTGATCTGGCCAACGAGTTAGCCCTGCTTTTTCATGTTCTTTAGTGCCAAATTTGGCAAAGCTTTCGTCCACTTGTTTAGCAAACTCTTCTTGAAGTTTTGCTAAATTTTTTCCAGAACCAAGAACCTTGCCCTTCTCAGAAATCACTTCAATTGTGAGTGTTAAATGCTGATCCAATCGTTCTGTATTCCATTCGGTCAAAGGAATATCAATTAACGTCTCTCTTTTTATTTGTAGCGTTAATTGATCAAGTAAATCCCCCTTTTCTTGAGACAAGTTAGAGTAAATACGATCTACAAATTGCGGGATTGGCACAAAACGCCTTCTTAACGCTTTTGGTAAAGCTCGCAAATAGGCTTCACACTTTTCCTTAATAAACCCAGGTACAGCCCAGCTTAACTCATCAATATTTAATTGTCTTAACAACCCTACTGGCACTTTTAACGTCGCACCGTCCTTCGCTTTCCCCGGATCAAAAGCATAATCAATAGGCAACTTTACATCATTCAGTTTAAAGTCATCAGGAAAAGCATAGGCATCCACATCCAAGTGCTGATTGATTAAATCATCTTGAGTCAGTTGTAACGCATCTGGATTCTTCTTAAGCCAGTATTCCAAACCTTTCTGGTTATATACTTTTTCAGGAATACGGCTATTATAAAATTCAAATAAGACCTCATCATCCACAAGAATATCTCGGGTTCTTAACTTAGCTTCTTGTGTTTCAACTTGCTCTATCAACTTCTGATTAGCATTAAAGAAGACTGCACGGGTGCGCATTTCCCCTTCAACCAGACCAGATCGGATCAATATTTCACGAGCTTCTGAAGCGAACTTTTGACCGTAATCAACTCGACGCTTTGCAATGATAATCAATCCATATAAAGACACTTGTTCATTAGCAACCACACGGCCTTGTTTTTTTTCCCAATGAGGATCAAAGTACTGTCGCTTCATAAAAGGTTCGGCGTACTCCTCAATCCACTGAGGGTCGATTTTAGCCACCCCTCGCCCAAAGAGTTTTGACGTTTCAACCATTTCAGACAATACCACCCATTGCGGTGGTTTTTTAAATAGCATCGAACCCGGAAATAAATGCAGCTTTCTACCACGACAGGCTAGGAATTCTTTTGTGTCATCTTGCTTATTAGCAACCTGAGTAAATAACCCAGCTAATAGTGACCGATGAATGGACTCATAATCCTTTTCTTCACGATTAACTTCTTTAAATCCTAGAGTCTTACAGGCTAATAAAATCTGACGATGAATGTCGCGCCATTCTCTCATTCGCATAAAGTTCAGAAATTGCTTACGACAATACTGACGCAAATGATTTTGAGACAACTCTAATCTCTGGGTCTCATAACGCTCCCAAAGATTTAACAATACGATAAAATCTGAATCCGTATCTTTATCTTGAGCATGGGCTTGATCAGATTGAGTTTTCTTATCTTGAGGACGTTCACGAGGGTCTTGAACAGACAAGGCACTGACAATAACAGCCACTTCTTTAAGTACATTTTTTTCGGCTGCGGCAATGAGCATGCGCCCTAGTTTTGGATCAATAGGGAGCTTAGATAATTGACGCCCGATAGGTGTTAATCTGCTATTTTTAAGCGCACCTAACTCAACAAGGGCTTGATAACCATCATTTATCATTCGCTGATCGGGCATTTCTACAAATGGGAATTTTTCGACTTCACCCAGTTGTAAGTTAGCCATTTGTAAAATAACAGAGGCAAGATTGGTACGGAAAATTTCAGGGTCAGTAAATTCACTACGATTGGCAAAATCTACTTCATCGTATAAGCGAATACAAATACCTTCCGCCACACGACCACAACGCCCAGCTCTTTGATTCGCACTTGCTTGACTGATTTTCTCAATCGGCAATTGCTGCACTTTAGAGCGCACGCTGTAACGACTCATACGAGCCAAGCCGGGATCAATAACATAACGTATGCCCGGTACAGTCAAAGACGTTTCCGCGACGTTTGTAGATAGCACGATTCGACGGCCAGAATGAGACTTGAAAATGCGCTGTTGTTCACTACTAGAAAGACGAGCATATAAAGGCAAAATCTCCGTATTCCTAAGCTCAGCTCTACGCAAGATCTCTGCCGTCTCTCGTATTTCTCGTTCTCCCGGCAAAAAAACCAGTATGTCGCCTGCCCCTCGATAGGTTGACGCTTTTTCTTCTTGGATTAATCCTTCAACAGCATCTAAGATCCCCTGTTCCATACTCTGGTCAGCATCTAGCTCTTCTGAATCATCTTTATTAAGCAAAGGTTGATAACGCACTTCAACAGGAAAAGTACGGCCTGAAACCTCAATAATGGGAGCATTATTAAAATGTTTTGAGAAACGCTCTACATCAATGGTAGCGGAAGTAACAATAACCTTTAAATCTGGTCTTGAAGGTAGAATGCGACTCAAATACCCTAATAAGAAATCGATATTTAAACTACGCTCATGGGCTTCATCAATAATAATCACATCGTACTTTTGTAAGAATCGATCTTGATGTATTTCTGCGAGTAGAATCCCATCCGTCATTAATTTAATGAGTGTTTTATCGCCACTTTCGTCATTAAAACGAATTTGAAAACCAACTTGCTCACCTAAATTAACATTAAGCTCATCACTGATTCTATCGGCAACACTTCTAGCCGCAATCCGTCGAGGCTGAGTATGACCAATGAGACCAGACACACCAAGGCCCGCTTGCAAACACATTTTTGGTAACTGGGTGGTTTTACCAGAGCCTGTTTCACCAGCAATAATAACCACTTGGTTTTCTTGAATACTCTTAATAATTTCATCTGCACGTTCTGCGACAGGCAGGTCATTATCGTACTTAATTTCAGGTACTAAAGACTGCCTTTCTGTATAAGCAGAATGAGACCTTTCAATAATTCTCTCTAGTTCTTTTTCTAAACGATCACAAAGTGCGCCCGTTTTCTTGCGTTTCGCGATTGTGTGTTGCTTTTGCTTAATAAAATGACGGTCACGTGTCATTAAAGTCTGTATTTCAATATCTAACAAAATGGAATCCTGTGTTTCACTTACGCTCAAAAAAGCAATAACCTATTGATAACAAATAAAAAGTCGTCATTTATAGAGCATTCTTATATGGATATGGTTGCAAATTCTATCACTAAACCTTAACAAGAGGTTATAGTGTATAAAAACAAGACGTTAAGCTCGTCATTTTGAAGGCCAAATGCTGGTTATTTTGTAAAAAATTACTACTTATAGCCCTATTTCCATGCAATGCATCTAAGGAATACATTTATGTCACATAATATTTTTGAAGATAATTCTCTAACCATTGGCAACACCCCACTCGTTCGATTAAACCGAATTGGTAATGGAAATATCTGGGCAAAAGTTGAATCTAGAAATCCTGCCTTTTCTGTGAAGTGCCGTATTGGTGCCAATATGATATGGGATGCAGAAAAAAAAGGTGTTTTAACAGAAGGAAAGTCTTTAGTTGAACCTACTAGTGGTAACACTGGCATTGCATTGTGCTTTGTTGCAGCAGCTCGCGGCTATCCAATCACTTTAACTATGCCAGCAAGCATGAGTTTAGAAAGACGCCAAGTCATGAAAGCATTAGGCGCTAACATCGTCTTAACTGAGCCAGCAAAAGGCATGAAAGGCGCAATTGAAAAAGCCAAAGAAATTGCTGAAGATTCGAACTTTATTCTTTTACAGCAATTTGAAAACCCAGCTAACCCAGAAATTCACGAGAAAACAACTGGACCTGAAATTTGGAAAGATACCAATGGTGAAATTGATATTTTTGTCGCTGGTGTAGGAACAGGTGGCACAATTACCGGTGTTAGCCGTTATATAAAAAATGTTGAAAACAAAGCCATTTTAAGTGTTGCCGTCGAACCAACTGCATCACCTGTTATTACACAAGCCCTTAATCAAGAAGACTTAACGCCATCTCCTCATAAGATCCAAGGCATAGGCGCTGGTTTCATTCCAAAAAACCTTGATCTTGATATGGTTGACCGCGTTGAACAAGTGACTAATGAAGAGTCTATAGCGATGGCCAAACGCTTGATGCGTGAAGAAGGCATACTTTGCGGTATTTCTTGTGGTGCAGCGGTTGCTGCGGCTGAAAAGCTGTCTCAATCAGAAGAATTTGCCGATAAAAAGATTGTTGTTGTTCTACCAGATTCAGGTGAAAGGTATTTATCTACAGCCCTATTTGAAGGTGAATTTTCTGAGAACGAAACAGTTCAGTAAGTTTTTTATCTTTATTACTTTATTAGGTAGTTAGGTTTATCCCCATCCCTTCTTCTCCTTCCTAGCTAATACTGAGCACAAAAAATGGCCTAGACAATACTAGGCCATTTTTATGTTCACGTTGAGATCTTTGTACGAAGTCATGAGCGATGATAAAACGAGGTAAAAAGGCAGAATTTATGAGTTAGTTTATGAATTATAAGTGCGTGTTTTGAGTCTGTTTTTAATAAAGTATTAGCAAGTGTAATAGTAAACATCTTATCGATAGATAAAATACAGCTTAGTAAAAATAACTCTATTGATGCAAAGACTTATAAATCACTTCGCCTGCACGGAAACCTATAAACTGCCCTTCTTGCATTTGCTCCCAAGTTTCATTGGTCGTTAAAGGCTGAGTTGCAATCACTGTCACTACATCCTTATCAGTCGTTACTTCAGAAAAATTAATGGTAATGTCTTCATCTGAAAGCGTCGCTTTTTTAAAGGGTGCTCGTCGAGTAATCCAATGCAATTTTGTACTACAATAACAAAACAAGAAATCCCCTTCAGACAGCATCATATTAAAAACCCCCATGGATTTTAAATGCCTTGCCAACCGACATAGGGCTTTAGATAGTCTATTCTCATCGGGCATCACATCGCCAAACTCATCAAATAAACTTTCAAGAATCCAACAAAAAGATCTTTCAGAATCCGTGGTACCAATAGAAATAAAGCGGCTAACACTCAAAGACTCAGAATTTTCCAACTGGCCATTATGAGCATAACTCCACGTCTTACCCCATAACTGCCTAGAAAAAGGATGAGTATTAGGTAAACAAACATCACCCACATTGGCTTGTCGAATATGACTGATTACCACATCACACTTTAAAGAAGTTCGGCTAATGACATCTGCCATATCAGAGTCAGCACTTGGCCGAGGGTCATGAATTGACCACACCTGACCATGACGATACATAGCCACACCCCAACCATCTTTATGAGGCCCAGTACGCCCCCCTCTTGCCATCAACCCTGCAAAACTAAAGCAAATATCCGTTGGGACATTCGCACTCATTCCTAATAATTCACACATACAAATTCACATATCATTCTATATAGACCATAAAATACGATCTAATTAATACTTTTCATTCGGCTCTTCAAGGTTAGCGTGCCTAGTACGACGATATAAAAAATACCCAATCATCAACACAAAAATACCACCAACACCAATCGCAACATAAAGCCCAGTATCTGCACTTACTTCAGCCTCTTCCTGCCACTCCGAAATCTCTTTAAACACTCTTCCTGCTGTTATTTCAGCGATTTGATCAGTGACCTCAGCCGAAACAGAAGACTCTTCAACAACTGACTCATCACTCTCAATTACTTCATTAATCTCTAAAGAAGAAGGCGTAAAAACAGACACAACCTCCTGACTATCTAACTCAAACTCTGCTACAGAAACTTTATTCCCTAAGACATCTAAACGCTCAACAATTGCAGTTACTGGTTGAGTTCGATCTACATCCCAATAATTAGACCAATAGGTAAAACTGACTCCGGCTTGAGTTATTGCGTCCAACCTCATTCGAATAGAAAAAATTGCCTCAGGATCAAGGTCGACTTTCTCCCAATAACCCAGTTCTGTAAGGCGCAACTCTTCCTCTTGAACCACACCTTCTGATGACGTGATCTCCAAGGTTAAACGACTGCGTAAAACATCCAGTCTCGAATTAGATGGCGTTGCCAAATAACTCATTACCCCCAAACCACTGACCTTCAATTCAAGCTCTATGGGGCTCACAACAGATATATGCTGAATAACCTCACGGGTAAAGCTGCCACCATCAATAAAACTGACCAACTCATAAGCCCCATCGACTGAAACTCCATCAAATTCACTCTTATACTGAAAATCTTGAATAACGATGTCATCGAAATGAGTAATAAGATCAGAAAACTCACCATTCTTTTTATTCAGAGACTGACTTACTTGGACCACATCCAAAAAAGCTTGAGCTTGAATCGCCTTTCCTTCTTGATACAACCCAAGACTGGAAGAAAAAGGCTCTTCCTGAAAGACCACTATAGGCAAAGGCTCAGCCTGAGCACTTAAATTAGTCACAACTCTTAACTTACTATTAGCGACATCAGCACCTTCTAATCGCCAAGTTCCAGCCATTGGATCCAATACAGTAATCAAAGAATAATAGTCACTATTTATGTTTGATGATTGAGAAGAACTAGATAACCCAACTCTAGCGCCTTTTGCATCAAGCAAACGTATCGAGCCATCAAGCTCATGAAAAGCCAACAAGGTAAATTCATCAACACTTTCATCAATAAAAAATGCATTATCTTCAAATGGAATTTGATCAGAGGAAGAAGTCAGAGAAAATATTTTATTAAAGGTAGGTAGCAGCTCTTCAGGTAAAGCAATTTCAGTATGGGTTGCATTTGTTTTACTTGATAAGGCTTTTAGTAATGCTTTATCTGTATAGCCTGTCATAGAGATAGTATGAAGATGTATACCTCTTTTAACTAGCTGATCTAATAACTCGCCTTTAATCCTCTCCCTAGAAGCGTTGTTGATTGTATTATTTAAGCTAATATCAACCATTCCATCTGTTACTAAAATCCAGTGCTTTTGCAGGTAATCTTGCCCAACAAGTTCATCTTGCAACAGCAACTCAAGAATGGCCTCAAGATCCGTTTTCACATCAGAAGTAATATAAGAATCAACGTAGGAAGCCAGTCTTTGGCGGTGTTCAGGAGTGACCTTTGCCTCAGGTAGAAGCACTCTAGGTTCTTCCCCAAATAACCAAACACCAAGTGACGCGCCCTTTTGTTGAGAGAGATCGGCAATCAAGCGTAAGGATTCAGAAGTCAACTTATCCGGGTCACTGATCACCATACTTCCCGAAGCATCAACAATCACCCTAAATTGCGTTTCCGCATAAAGAGAAACACTAAAAAAAAGCGCACTAATTAGGGCGAAGCATTTCAAGACCAATCTGACACACACAAAAATCTACTCCATCAGGTTCGATATTACCAATTTACGCCCTAAGTTTGCTCAAGACTTCTTATTTTTACACCATACGTTTTACGCAATACAGCCTATACAACACAAGATTCAATCAACTTGATAAGACTCAGGAAGACCATGAACCCAGCGAATAACATGTAAATCCCAATCTTCTTCAGCAACCCTTGTTTCATTTTCAGCGTACTTGGCCACGGTAAGGCCCTGAAGGATCATTTCTTTTTGGCTGCCTACAACAAGAGGGTGCCAATTAGGCAACTCACCAGTTGATTGCAAAACTCGATAGCTACAAGAATCTGGCAACCATTTAAATTGATCAATGCTATCTGGTGTTAATGTAATGCAGTTCGGTACCACTTCTTGACGAGTTTCATAAACACGGCATTGACAAGTTTTTGTATTTAATTGGGCACAGGACAAACTTGTAAAAAATATTTCCTGCGTATCGATGTCTTCTATTTTTTGCAAACAACACTTACCACAACCATCGCAGATCGACTCCCATTCATCTGGGCTCATTTCTTCCAACTTAGTTGTTTTCCAAAAAGGCTCATAACGCTTAGCAATCATTAATATACCGCTTCCGTTGGGGTTTTATACAAATCAAGCAAATAGTCTTCTTTTGCAGCGGGTAATTGCAAATAAAAGCCCTTTGACTCAATTCCTTCTATTACCTTTTCAGCGTCTGCGCGGGCTAACTTTTGCTCTTTCTTTAAAAGCATTGTCATCACACTCACGCCTTTTCCAAAACGATCCATTAAAGCTTCTGGCACGACCTTTAAACCATCCGCTTTTTTTACATACAAATACATATCGCTATTACGAGAGGAGCGAAAAATTTCAATAATTAAGTGGTTCATTGTGCTCATTAAATTCTCTTAGGGTTATTCATTTTTACCAAACTTTTCAAGAATTGGCGTGATAATAATATCTTTACGCCAACCCGTCATAGAAATGGAGTCTTCAACTAAAGGCACACCATTAAATAAATGATACACAATTGGATCTAGCAACTTTCTCTTCAACATCGCCTCTGGAGCAACTTTCAGCTCTTCAGCTTTAGATCTAATAAATGCCTTAATAGACTTGGTTAAATCGCCTGCACTTGATGGCAGTGGCATTGGAAGCAAATCAACTAACTCATCTTCAGACAATTGCTTCACAATAGATACTTTTTCTAAAATCACATCACCATACAAACGTTGTTGCTTGTGTGTAATTTCTTCTGCTTTGGAAATTGCCACATGACTTTCTGGTAAAAACTTCGCCAGGCTCCATAAGGTACGGTCTTTTAAAACCTGACCTTTGGGTATATTTTCCGATCTAGCTTGCTCATCACGCCAAATAAACAGCAAGCGCAACAAAGTTAAACTCGATGCAGGTAAACGCCATGCAGACTTTATACCACTCCAATTCAATTCTGGTGTGGTATTAATACGATATTGCTCTTTTAATGCATCGCAGTCTTCAAGAGCCCATTCAAGGACGCCTTTTTCTTGTAAGATTTTTCTTTGCAATGGATACACTTGTGCAAGATAAACCACATCCAGTGCTGCATAACGTTTTTGTGCTTCCGTTAAAGGGCGCTTTATCCAATCTGAACGCGTTTCATCTTTCGCAACTTCAATGCCCGTATAAGCATGAATTAGCTTCACATAACTTAAAGACCATTGGGCACCTGCATAGGCTTCACCAATTTGAGTATCAAAAAATGGTGTTGGTAATACTCCGATTAACTGCTCAAAGACATCTAGGTCTTCAGAACAAGCATGGAACACCTTCATAACCTTTTGGTTTTCCATTAATTCTGAAAACGGTACCCAATCTGTAATGGCTAAAGGGTCAATCAAAACGGCCTTATTACCTTCACTGACTTGAATTAATCCAGCAATGGGAAAATAGGTAGTACGTCGAATAAATTCAGTATCTACTGCGATCACAGGCAATTCAGCCCAATAATCACACCAAGTTTTTAACTCTGAATTTTCTTCTACCCAAACAAGGTCTACATTCTCTAATGAGGATTCCATACTACAGCTTTTTCCGCCCATCTAATGCCAGAGCCAATGTATTACCATCGACAAATTCCAGTTCACCACCCATAGGAACACCATGGGCAATACGACTGATATCAATATTTAATTCTTTCAATAGTTCAGCAATATAATAACTGGTTGCTTCACCTTCTACAGTGGAGTTAGTCGCAATGATCACTTCTGAAACATTGTTAAACTCAACCACATTCTTCAACTTATCTAAGCCCAATTCATCAGGACCTATGCCATCAATAGGAGACAAATGCCCCATCAGCACAAAATAACGCCCCGAAAAGCAACCAGATGACTCAATTGCAATGACATCCGCTGGTGTTTCCACAATACACATAACACCCGTATTGCGCTTCTCATCCCGGCAGATTGCACACTCAGTTTCTTCCGTCAAAGTACGACAAGAAGAACACCGTCCAACTTTATCTAACGCAGTACGTAAAGCGCCAGCCAAACGGTCAGCGCCTTTGTATTCACGCTCAAGTAAGTACAATGCCATCTTCTGAGCTGACTTGGGGCCAACTCCAGGCAAGCATCGCAAAGACTCTATCAATTCATCAATGAGCGGACTGAACACAAACTTCTCCTAAAATGGCATTTTAAAACCCGGTGGCAATTGCATACCAGCCGTAGCATCGTCCATTTTTTCTTTTTGTGCAGATTCAATATTACGCACAGCATCGTTTACAGCGGCTGCGATTAAATCTTCAAGCATTTCTTTATCATCTTCAAAAAGGCTTTGATCAATTTGTACTCGTTTCACGTCATGACGACCTGTCATAGTAACTGTCACTAATCCCGCGCCAGATTTACCTTCAACTTCCATATTAGCAATCTCATCTTGCGCTTTTTGCACATTTTCCTGCATTTTTTGCGCTTGGCGCATCATATTACCCATACCACCTTTAAACATTTTCTTCTCCGTTACGCTTTTACTTTTACTGATTCATAAATAAGTTGTCCATTCAAATTTTCACCCAGTGCTTTAACAATAGGATGAGTATTTAAATGGTCTATTGCGGCCTGCAACGCTTCTGCACGCTTGCTGGCAGCAAATTCTTCCGCTGTTACACCAGTTACATCTTCAACGGTATCTATGATCAAAGGCACTACAACGCCAAAAAAATCACCTAAAGCCTGTTGAATCTGTTCATAGCGTACTTGGTTTAACATGTGCCCATATTCTAATGGCACTTGTATTTTTAAACCTAATTCCGTTGCTTCGATCAAACTGGAATTCATTACAATATTCTGCACTAAACCTGTTAACTCAAGCCGTGGAGCAACTAACCACCAAAGCTGCATTGTTAATTCAGAAAAATGATTTAATGGTGGTAATTCCATGGCTAAAGCGGGTTGAGCAATAGTATCAACCACTCGTTTTTGAGCTTTAGAAAGAGATACATCCGACGCATCTGCATCATTCTCCCCAACAGAATCTTCTGCCTCATCTGTAGAAGCCAATGCATTAACCAAATCTGATACAGAGAAATGTGGATCAAGAGATTCATTAATCGCCATTTCTTCAACATCTGACTCATCTTCTTCGATAGTATCATCGACTAAAGATTTGGCTGGGTGATGTATTAGAGGTTCGCTAGATTGAACCGCATCGGATCTATCTACAATTGCATGTCCAGATTGCTCTTCTACAGATTGTTCTTCTTCAGATTTCTCTTCTTCATAGTCTTCATAAGCCGCCTCAACTTCTAATGAGCTATTAGGCTGTGCGAGGTTACTATCTTGCACAATTTCGTTATCAGAGTTGAAATCAGAGTTAGCACTTAAATCAGATTGATATGGCGTTGCGTTTAAATGGCTATCAACTGGAGAACTATCAACTGGAGATGGCTCCATTGCCACCGCTTTCGGTTCCACTTTCTTTTCTGTATTTTCAACAACTGGAACGTCCGCATCACCTACAGGAGAAGCTTCCCAAGGAGGACGCTCTTCCGCACTCATGGCCGCAGTTGCAGCCGTTTGATTGGAGATAGAATGGCTATCAGCTTGATGAATAGGTTCCGCTATAGGTTCACTTTGAAGTGGCTGTTTTTGCTGCACAACAGGATTAAGCGGAGGTTCAACAATGTTCGATTCAATAGCACTCGACTCGGTAGCATTCAATTCGGTAGAAGGACTAGGCACACTGGGCGATGTAATGACCGTTGCTTTAACAGGTTCAGCAGACATTTCAATGTTAACAGGAGCCGCTGGTCTAAAGGCAATCAGACGCAACATTAACATTTCAAAACCAGATTTTGGTGCATGAGCCAGATGCAAGTCTTTCCGCCCCATTAAAAGGCTCTGATATAAAAGTTGCACTTCTTGAGGTGAAATCCGTTGCGCCAACATGCGAATACGTTCTAAATCGCCAAGCTGATCTTCCAGTGCGCCGGGGACTTGCTGCTCAATTGCCACTCTATGCAATACATCCATGAGGTTTGCACAAAGAGCTACAAAATCAGGTTGATAATCAGCCAATTCAGTAATTTTATTTAAGACAGATTGAGCATCATTGCTGGCGATCATTTCAACCAAAGTCAGTATTTGACTCTGATTAACCAAGCCTAACATGGAAGTAACGCCTGTTTCAGATATAACACCATCACCAAACGCAATGGCTTGATCCGTCAAACTTAATGCATCACGCATACTGCCATTTGCCGCTTGGCCAATTTGCCACAGCGCAGCCTCGTCAAATGACAACTGCTCTTCACTTAAGATTTTTGTTAGATAATTTACTACCCGTGAAGATGACATGTTTTTCAAGTTAAATTGTAAGCAACGAGACAAGACGGTAACAGGCAGCTTTTGCGGGTCAGTTGTGGCCAAAAGGAATTTAACATGCTCAGGAGGTTCTTCTAAAGTCTTTAACAACGCATTAAAAGAGTGCGTCGATAACATATGAACTTCATCTATTAGATAGACTTTAAAACGCCCTCTTGTGGGAGCGTATTGCACATTTTCTAATAATTCACGCGTATCTTCGACTTTTGTACGAGATGCAGCGTCCACTTCAATCAAATCAACAAAGTTTCCTTGCGTAATTTCAACGCAACTTGCACAGGTGCCACATGGCTCTGGTGAAATACCATTGGTTTCACAATTAAGGCACTTAGCAAAAATCCGCGCAATTGTCGTTTTACCGACCCCTCGAGTACCAGTGAATAAGTAAGCATGATGTAAGCGCTGTTGACGCAATGCATTAACTAAAGCTTGCAAGACATGATCTTGCCCAGCCATTTCAATAAAGGTTTGTGGTCGCCACTTACGGGCTAAAACTTGATAACTCATAATCCGTACTGGCTATATTTGTGAGATTGGACATTGTACGGCACCAACCCTCTTTAGGGAACTACCTGATAAAGAGTATCTTACCACTAAACTGAAGAAGTTTTTCATTATAGAATATTAAGTTAGCAAGTTTACTATGCCAACCTCATTCGATTAATATCAGCCCATAATTTAATTTAATTATATCTCTTATACTTGATTTAAAAGCAAATACCTTCTAACATTTGATAGCGCATTGTTAGTAGTTAAATTACTGAAAATGAAGTCTTTCTCTAATTATGAATAAACGTAATACAAGTGCACTAGCGGCATGCTTTTAACGGTAAGGAGAAAAGTTTGAGCACAACAAGTTCTTTGGCGCATTTGTACAATAGCATACCTCTTAGTATTGCTATTCTTTCTACAGATGAAACCATTTTACATACAACTCCTTACTGGCAAAGGAGTTTAGAAAAATTTCCTGACAGCCATCTTTTTGCTGAAAGGGAGGAAGTTTGGCCTAATAAAAAACTCAATCATAGCCAACTTTATAAAGACCTTCAGTCTGCTATCCGCAAAGCAGCAACAGAAAAAACCGTCACCTCGAACATTCAAACCAGCGCCTCCGCTTTAGATTACACCCATTACTTTACTTTTTTTATTGCACCTATCACTGTAAATAATGAATCTCTGATTCTTGTATCTATTAGCAGCAGAATGGATCAACATTCGGGCACAATCCACCCTGCTCTACTTAGTAAAGATGAAGCTCGTGTATTAAACTCATTACGCGAAGGCGTGGTCATTCAAGATGCAAATGGCGTCATAACCGCGAATAATCCAGCATCTGAAACCATAATTGGGCTAACTAGCGATCAAATGCGAGGTTTAGCCAACACAGACCCAAAATGGCATACCATTACAGAAGATGGTCAACCTTGCCCACCTGACCAACACCCGTCTTCACTTGCCATATCTAAAGGCATACCCATTTTAAATTTCATAATGGGTATTAACACGCCTAATGATGGCGTTCGCTGGCTCAAAATCAACTCCCAACCAATATTTAAAGAAAATGAAGACACGCCACATATGTCTATCACTTCTTTTGTTGATATTACCGAAGAACGACATCGACAAAATGAATTACATCAGTTAACAAAACGTCTACAGCTTGCTTTAGATGCAGGTAATATCGCTATTTGGGAATATGAAATCGAGTCTCAAAGATTGATTTGGGACGATGCCATGTTTAAAGTGTTTGATGTCTCACCAGAGACATTCACCAATCAACTTAGCGACTTTACTCGAACAGTACACCCTGAAGACATAGAAAGAATCAACGCAAAGTTCAATCAAGGGCTTACTAATCGTCAGGGAATTATTTCAGAGTTTAGAATACTTACCAAGAACAATGAAACACGCCATATCTATGTTTCTTCCACACACATTAAGGGTAACTCGGTATCAGCTGACAAAATAATAGGCATTAACCGAGACATAACTTATGAGAAAGAAGCAGAAAAAGCGCTTCTTACAAAACACGACAAATTAGTTGAGTTTATCAGCAACTTACCCATTGCGTTTTTTTCTGTTGCTGATAATAAAGTCTCTATGAATAAATTGATGGAAGCACTTACAGGGTATTCCAACACTAAGCTCATTACGACTGATGATTTTTTTGAAAACTTATTCAATCAACACTACAAGCCAAGTACTGAATTCCACTTGAGTGTTACACACAACTCCGCATTAATTTCAGACTGTATATTACAAATTATCCGTGGTGATGGCTCCATTCGATGGATGGAATTTAGAGGTTGTCGACTTGGTGAAAAGCAAGCTTGGGCTATGCTTGATATTACCGAGCAAATTCACGCTGAAAAGAAACTCAAGCAACTTGCCTTTCACGACCCCCTTACACAGCTACCCAACAGAGCAGCTATTGAAGAAAAACTGATTAAGTCCATTTATCTTTCCGATAAAAAGAATCAAAAACTTGGACTTTTAATTCTCGACCTTGATCAATTCAAAAACATCAATGATACCCATGGACACCCTATAGGCGATCAACTCCTTGTCTTAGTTGCGGAGCGCCTTAAAAAGCAAGTTCGCCTATGCGACAGCGTAGGAAGAATGGGCGGTGATGAGTTTATGATCATTGTTGAAGATATCTCTAGTTCAAAGCAGTTACTCGATATAGCCCAAAACCTGATAAATAGTTTTACACAACCTATCCATGTCTCCGGACAAGCTAATATGCAGATGAAAACCAGCATTAGTATTGGCGCCAGCATCTATCCTGAACACGGTCTAAATCACATAAACTTATTTAAAAATGCCGATACGGCGCTTTACAGAGCAAAGTTCTTAGGCAAACGTAGAGCTCAGCTTTACCTCGAAGAATTCACTTTAGAACTGCAATCAAAGCTTTCTTTAGAAAACCGAATCGATCAGGCAATGAAAGAAAGCTCTTTTAGAGTAAATTTTCAACCCATAGTTAATAGTGATAATAACAATATTATTGCCGCCGAATGCCTTACCAGATGGACAGACCCCAATTTAGGAAATATCCCCCCAGATAAGTTTATTCCAGCAGCAGAATCCAGTGGGCAAATTATTAAACTTGGTGCATGGGTATTAAAAAAAGCTTGTCAGGAATTTGTTAATTGGCAGAAACAAGGCATCCATCTAGATTATATAGCAGTCAATATTTCTCCAGTGCAATTCAATGACGCAGCCCTAATTGAAAATATTCAAACAACATTGACAGAAACAGGACTTTCACCCAAAAACTTAGTATTAGAAATTACCGAAGGCGTGTTAATGCATGACCAACTACTGACAAAAGAAACCTTATTAAAATTGAAAAACCTAGATATCCGCCTAGCAATAGATGATTTTGGCACAGGATACTCTTCTTTGGCATACTTAAAATACTTCGATGTCAGCATCTTAAAAATAGACAAAAGTTTTGTCACCGATATTATGACAGACCCAATAGACGCGCAGATTGCCGAAGCAATTATTTCCATGGCTAAAAGCCTCAACCTAAGCGTTGTAGCTGAAGGCGTTGAAGAAGCAGATCAACTGTCATTTTTGAAAGAGAACAACTGCAATAGCTATCAAGGTTATTTCAAAAGCCCAGCCCTAAACAGTATCGACTTTGTGAACTTAATTCAAAAAGAAACCATATCAAACCCTTAACATTCCTGCAGAATCGCGCCTTATTTGACGGGCTCTCTGAAAGGTTGAGGCTTAGTAGACTTACTCGCACCTTCCTTAAAACAACAAAGCCCAACACCTCAGTTTAAGATGCTGGGCTTTGGCGTTGCTCTAGACCTTACGCTTTGCTTTTTCGTAGAGATCTTTGACGTTCTTTCTCTAACTGCTTTTCTTGACGGTGTTTTTCTACTGCTTGCGACACATCTGCACCAATATGCTCTTCACCACGCTCACGAGCTAATTGAACCTGCCTTTCACGCTCTATAAAGCGTTGACGCTGCTGATCAGACACCTTGTCATAACAGTGCACACAACTCACGCCCTGCACAAAGCGCTCATCCTGCTTTTCTTCTTCCGTAATTGGCATACGACAAGCATGGCACTGATCGTACTCACCCTTTTGAAGATGGTGATTGACGGAAACGCGATTATCAAACACAAAACACTCGCCCTCCCACATCGTCTCTTCTGGAGAAACCTCTTCAAGGTATTTCAGAATCCCACCTTCTAGGTGATAAACCTCTTCAAAACCTTGCTCTTTCATATAAGCTGTGGATTTTTCGCAGCGAATACCGCCCGTACAAAACATAGCGACTTTTTTTTGCTTAGCTGGGTCCATGTTTTGTTTTACATAATCAGGAAATTCTCGAAATGTTTCTGTTTTAGGGTTTACTGCATTCTTAAAAGTACCAATTTGTACTTCATAGTCATTTCGTGTATCAACCAAAACAACATCTGGATCAGAAATTAATGCATTCCAATCTTTTGGCTGTACATAAGTGCCCACCACTTCTTTTGGATCAATACCCTCTACACCCATGGTAACAATTTCTTTTTTCAATTTTACCTTAGTACGGTAAAAAGGCATGTCCTCATCATAAGACTCTTTATACGACAAATTATCCAAGCCTGGAACATTAGACAACCACTCCAACATGCCATCAATTGCTTCTCGACTACCAGCAACGGTACCATTAATCCCTTCTGTCGCAAGCAATAAGGTACCGCGAATGCCATTCTCTTCAAGCATTTTTTGTAACGGTTCACGCAATTCTTGATAATTTTCTAACGTAACAAATTTATATAAAGCACAAACAACAACAGACACATTTCTCTCCTCTGCGATCTGGAACGTAAAACCAGAGCAATTAAAAATAGTTTCAAAACTAAACAGCACCTAATTCAAGGCAACAATAAACGGGCGCATTATAAGAAATACATGCAATAATTTCGACCCTTAAAACACGCTTTTCATTGCGGTAAATCAACTAAGGGCAAAATAGAATCGATAAAATTAAGGAAGGTGCGAATAGCAGGCTTTTATTCACACCCTGAGGCAAGAAGGCTTATTCGTAATTTCCTTAACGAACTGGATCAACACGAGAATGTTTCGATGAGTTTATTCGAAACCATCCTGCAATACTGTGACGACACTCTCTTGCAGGATTAACTTGGTGATAAAAGCTCTCACTTAAGAAAACAACAAAACGACCTTTTTCAGGACGAATATGAGCAATCTCTTTTACCGTATTGAATTCATCAAATAGCACCAACTCACCGCCATCTTCAGACTGCCAATCATTATTCAAATACAATACCGTTGATAACATCCGATTACTTTCCCCTTTAAAAGCATCAAGATGTTTTTTATAAAAACCGCCTTTGTCATAACGTGCAAAATGCGCCTCATAATAAAACAAACCCAATAACAAAGACCGGTTTAAGGCGATCCTCATTTCTTCCATTACAGATAAGAACCGCGACCTTAAAACAGTATCAGCATCAATCCACAAGATACTGTCTCGCCTAGCATCAAGTTTTACTTGATAGTCAGAACGCCTACCAATGCCTGCCTGTTGCATTGCAGCTCTCGGCAATAAAGAAGCTTCTAAGACTAAACTATCAATTAAATCGATAGAAAAAAGATCATCAAGCACACACCACCCCTTAGATCTTAACGAACCAACCAGCTCGTCTATTGCCACCTTAGAGAACACATCACCAGAACCAATCAAAAGGCTCATAAAACTCATCCTAAAATACATCATTAGATCGAGGGACATGATACTGTAACAATCCTCGTTCTGACGCATTAAAAATTATATTATTATCTTAAAGCATGAATCACTTTCAACTTCGCGACTATCAAACCAAAGCCGTTCAAGCAACTCTCTCTCATTTTCGAGCGTCCCTTAACCCTGCCGTCATAGTATTACCAACGGGTGCAGGCAAAAGTCTAGTCATCGCAGAGCTCAGCCGCTTAGCAAAAGGAAGAGTACTTTGTCTTGCACATGTAAAAGAATTGGTTGAACAAAATCATGCTAAGTTTGAAGCGACAGGAAGGAAAGCGGGGATTTTCTCTGCTGGTTTAGGTGAAAAAACCACATCTGAACAAGTAACTTTTGCCAGTGTTCAATCACTTGCACCTAATTTAAATCATTTTACCCAAAAAACAAGCTTGTTAATCATTGATGAATGCCATCGAATTTCCAATGATACCGACACCCAATATCAGAGCGTGATTAACCATCTTAAAGAGATCAATCCGGAAATAAAAATACTCGGACTCACGGCAACACCCTTTCGACTTGGTTCAGGCTGGATTTACGAACAACATTATTATGGCTTTGTACGCTCCAGCGAATCCAGACTCTTTAAAAAGTGCATTTATGAACTGCCTTTAAGACAAATGATCAAAGAAGGTTACCTGACACAACCCATACTTTTTGATGCAGCTATCGCTCATTATGATTTTTCCAAATTGGATTCCAGCAATCAGCTATTAGATGACAGTGAGGCAAATAACAAATCACTGAACACACTAGTAGGTAAATACCCAAGAGTCACCCAAGCCATTGTTGAGCAAATAATTCACCTTTCAAAAAATCGACTAGGCGTGATGATATTCGCTTCAACAGTACAGCATGCCAATGAGATAACTCAATACATACGTAACCAAGACCCCATCAACCAAGTTGAGCTTGTTCATGGCGGTACTTCAATGCCTGAACGCAACCGCATCATTCAAACATTTAAAGCCAAGCAAATTAAATACCTTGTCAATGTGTCTGTTTTAACAACTGGCTTTGATGCACCACATGTTGATGTCATTGCTATTTTACGCCCAACTCAATCGGTGAGTCTTTTCCAGCAGATTGTTGGTCGCGGCTTGCGTTTAAGTGATAATAAAAAAGACTGCCTAATACTAGACTACGCCAATAATGGTTACGATTTATTTATGCCAGAAATTGGAGAAACAAAACCGAAAAGTGACTCTGTCCCTGTTCAAGTTGAATGCCCTATCTGTACGTTTGCCAACACATTTTGGGGGAAAGTCGATAATGATGGCGACATCATGGAACACTTTGGTAGACGCTGCCATGGACTCATTGAGAACCCCACTCACCAACATAACCAAATAGAAGAAGAGCTTATTCAATGCTCTTATCGATTCCGCTTCAAAGCTTGTCCAATCTGTAATGAAGAAAATGACATCGCCGTAAGGCACTGTCATGCATGCGAAGGTAGATTGATTGATCCAGACGACCTATTAAAGAAAGCGCTCAATCTAAAAGATTCTAAAGTCATTCGCTGCTCTGGCATGGAAAGCAACCTTAAAGGTCACGTATTGAGCATTCGATACTTTGATGAAGACGGAAGTGAGTTAAAAGAGACTTTCCATTTAAATAAAAAACCTGCATTGTCCCAGTTCAATGAGCTCTTTGCGCGACGCCTCGCTCAAGCAACCCAACCTCTAAACTTTACAAACAGCGACGAAATAAAGCCCTTCATAGGCTATCTCCCCTACCCAGACTTTGTTATTGCAAAGAAAAAAGGACAGTATTGGAAGGTTACTGAACGCTTATTTGATTACGAAGGCCCTTATCGAAAAGCCAACCAACTAAACTAGAATCGATGTAATGAGAATCAACTAAACAAGCCACACAATCACTTACGGGACGAGGCTTGCTTCTGCAATAAAGCACTTTTAAAAGATATGGAAAAAGGTTTATTAAGATCCGATAAACGTTGCTTCGCATGTTGCACCGAAAATTCAGAGCAGGCCAATTCATTTAATAAAACATACAGAAAGTTCGCCGCCATATTTTCACAAAACACTTTAACCACACTAACATCTACACCTACCGCACAAAATTTATTAATTGCACGATCTTGCAAGATTTTCGTTTGCTGTGTAAAAAACCTTTCCCTATTTAAAACAGTCTATTGAGTAGGGTTTTCAACTCTGTCATGCAATTGTGTCTCAAGGTTGAGCATAAAGTCTTCAATACGATTTGCATTCATCCCCCAATCAGCTGTTCCTACCCGTGAACTAGAACGCATATCAACACGAGACAACTCTTTTTCTTGACGAATACGAAATACCACATCGTCCCTAAAACCAAATACAGGAGTACGTGCTGTTGCTTCTATAACACCCGCTTCAGGGTAAGTTGCAACAATTTCCCAGCCTTTTTCATTCACTAAGGACAAGGTTTCTTCAAAGACTTCGTCTTCACTTAAAAGCGAGAATGCAGGTTTAATATCAGGGTAATGCTCAAGCTGTACTCGAATCGATTTCACATCATAAAAAGTGGAGTTTTCAGTAGATCGACGAACTAAAGGAATTTGAATGTAACTTGGAGGCGTTTCAATGTCTGTTGTAATATCGCTAATTTCAGGACAACTGGATTTAGAAAAATAAAAACCTAGCCAAAACAAACCATAGACCAAAGGCAAAAAGGCTGCGCTACAAAAAACCAGCTTATTATTTGATCCTTTTTCGCAAGGACAACGAAATACAGACACAAAAGCAACTATTGAAAGAATAATAGATGCAATTACGCTTTTCGTTAGTAAAGCGAACCCAGTTTCAGGTTCAAAAAAACCAACTCTTACACCCGCTATCGCAACAAAGATTAAACATCCAAGTAATAGTAGCAATATATATAAAATTGGTGAGATATATCGACTCATTTTCCACTCATCATTAATAAGAATAACTCAACAATATACCTCGAATGTTGCTCTGGAAAGCACTAGCGCTATGGTTTAACTTTGATTCCTTGTTATTTGCATAATTAGTCAGCCTTCCTACCAATCGAGCACCATTTAAGAGTAAATGTTCGTTAAATTTGCACCTACTTTCAAATAAACCAAGCATCTACTCAAGCCCCATTTCAAGCCATTCAAAGTAAACTATTGTGCCAAAGTGTAAACACTTAAAACACACCATAGAAAAACTTCCCCTGGGGAACTTTGCACGAAGTCATGAGCGACTAACTACAAAAATAAGAATAAGACGAGGCAAAAATACACATTTAACTGCGCATCAAAAGACGGCACTGGCCATTACCAAAAAACTGCACAGCTTGTTTTTTCTTTTTACCAAATAAAATTGGGCCATTATCGAAAAACAAAAAGTTTTTCCAGTTGCGACGAAACACGCCCCATGAAGTTTCAATGACTTCATCACTGTGATAACAAAACAACACCTTAGTTTCATTCCCCCAATGATTAATGTGCTGCAAAACTTCTTCTGGCAATTCAGGGCTATCAGAATCCCAACAGTTCTCCCAATGAACACTTTCTCCCTGATGAGCATCAATATTCAACCAATCATCATCGGTAAAATGATCTGGATGTAAATGATCTTGGCTAACATAATCACGCCAAATGTTATTCGCAAATTCCACAGATAAAACACGTATTTCAGTCAAGTCATCAGAAGGTATTTTAGGATCATCACGTTTAAAGGCCCACGCCTTTTTAAACGCATTAAAATCGGAGTATTGCATATAGAAGGTTACATCTCTCTTACGCTACAAATAGTATAAAAAACCACTTAGATTCCACTTACTTTAACAAGCTTAAACGCCATAGCTCAAAAGTCACTAATTTCAAAAATAAGGGCTAAGAATAAAAAATAGTCGCAACCATACCGAATGAGTCAACAACTATCAACAAGCGTCCTCTCAATGAATAACAAACAAAAACAACAACTTCAAAAAAATCGGCAACAGATAGGTGAAAAAAATTCATCATTTATGTGAAAAAGCATCGTTTGTAGGCTAAACCATTCTTGAATAAGATGGAATTGTTGTAATAAAACAACAAACTTAATATTTATAGGAGCTCAACATGGATACTCAAGAAAAATACGACGCACTATTAGCTAACTGGGGCTATGACGGAACAGAATTCAAAAACACGAAAAAAGTTTATCGTTTTCTAGTACGTCAAAGTAAAACGGTTATTGTTTGGTTAGTTTCTGCACGTGCAGCTGCAAGTGAAAACACAGTTAGAAATCGCTTTACTACGCAGTTTTAAGCGATAAAAACAGGATTGATGGGGTAAAAAAAATAATTAACCCTTTTTCAACTGCCTTTCCCTTCCACGACTTACCACAACAGCCCGACAAAGCAACCTCATTAAACAGAGCTAAATAACTATTCTAATTACTTCTTTTCTAATTACTTCTTTTTATTCTTGCTTTATAAACTTTCATTTCATCCTTAACTACATAACCAAAAACAACCTACGTACCCCTAACTCTATTAATACCGCACATTGTCAATTTGAAAAAAAGAAACAAGATTTGCTCCAACTCTAAGTACGAATAACGTAACATAAAGTCGCTAATATTCACTTGCCCAATTTGTAATTTAAGAGACTGTATTATGTACGAAGCCATAATCTTCGACTGCGATGGTGTTATTGTCGATACTGAAAATATGATCAACGAAATTTTCCAAGACGAGCTTGCTAAATTAGGACTCCACCTTACACATAAAGAAATGGACCATTATTTCAGTGGATATGCCGCAACCGAAAATTTGAAAACCATTGCTGAATTACTTAAAGCCCCTGTGCCGGAAGGTTTTAGTGAGGCTGTTCAAAACCGTTTCAAAGCAGCAATGAAGGAAAATATAACACCGATTCCTGGCGTAGTAGACTTACTCAAGAAGATCAAACACCCTTTCGCCATGGCAACCAACTCAAGAACCGAATCACTCAAATTCAAACTTACCAAAATAGGATTAATAGACACGTTTAAAGTCCGTTTTTGTGTTGAAGATGTTGAGAACCCAAAACCAAGTCCAGACCTCTATTTAAAAGCGGCTGAAGCTCTAAACATTGAACCTAAACATTGTATTGCAATTGAAGATTCGGTAGCAGGCATTACGGCGGCCGTTAGCGCAGGTATGACGGTATACGCGTACAGCGCATCCATGGATAAAGAAGCCCAGTTAAATGCAGGCGCAGTATTAACATTTGATTCTATGGAAGAGTTGGAAACATTACTGAATTTATAGGGACCTTTGCACGAAATCATGAGAGATGATAAAACGAAGCAAAAATAGACGAGATAAAAACAAACGAAAAAGCGGAGTTTATGAATTATAAACGAACATTTTGAGTCTTTTTAACCAAGTATTAGCAAGCGTATTAGCCAGCATAAGTCTCTTAAACATGTGTAAATAGAACGACTTAAAACGGCTCTCACAGCGCTATTGAGCCGTTCTATTTGGCAAGATGAATTATTTCTTCAATTGCTTAAGCAAGGTTTTAGGCAAATCATTAATCACTAGACTGTTAGTGGCTTCATCAAAACGGATTGACTCCCCCAACAACGCACTGTCAAAACTTAAAGTAAGCGCTCTAGTACTACCAGAATAACGAGTTAGTTTTTTTAATGCTGCTTTTTCAACAAACATATCTCGATCCAAAGCAAAGCTTTCCGATTCGGCAATCTCCATAAACAAACCCGCTTCATCTGGAGAAAAACGCTCTTCAACTTCTTTCGCCACTTCAGTCAAATTGATACGCTCGTTTTCTTCCGCTTTTTCTAAACAATGTTCTGCCACAACCCGTTTCAGTTCATTTGCTTGGGGTGTTGGTAAAGACTTCATTTCGCAATACGCCGCCGTTACATCCACCAGCTTGCGGGTTTCTTTCGCTGTTACTTTTGGTTCATCACATCCGATAAAGCGGGTAAAGTAATCACTTTCCACTTTTGAAGCTCGCCCAAAACGAAAAGAAATATAACGGCTTTCATCTTGCTCCGCCCATGCGGACAAGTTAATTCGCATAGCCATATGCAGCTTTTCTAATTCTATCTGCTCGATTTGAGCCAAACTTAAGTCCGCATTTAGAATCATGCCTTGCTTACGTTTTAACAGCACAATAAAAAGGAAATGGGTATCATGCAATTCGTAATGGTTGAACCACAAAAGCCCACCCTCTGCTTCTTCAACATCGCCAATGCAAGTAACAAAATCAGAAGCACATGCCTTTGAAAACGCCGCAAAATCATTAAAGCCGTTTTCGCCATAAAACTGAGTTAATAGTTTAGGCAGTTTCGCCCCTGTTTCACTGCCATTAGGGTTAGAAAATTGTCCCGTATTCATTCCCGAGCGATTAAACAAGCTCCCAACTTGTTCTGCCAACACCTCCGCTTGTGCATCCACTGCGTTTTCTGTGGGCCTCGCAACCAGAACAGCTTTATCTGAACCTGCGTTTTTTTGTACTTCATGTACAATTAAGTTTGCAATTGACATTGGGTTCCCCTAAAAAAATCGAATAAAATATGTACAAATCATATAAATCTTGCTGTATTGTAGAACGTTGACCCAAAACATTAACTATTAAATACTTTATTGATGCATTATGACAAAACTTCCAACAACCAAAAGAGAAACTCGCGCTGAGATCAACTCTCAAGTCGAAGAATTCTTAAAAGCTAAGGGAAAAATCACTCAAGCTAACATGGGTGAGTCTGGGTTAGTGGACGGGAAGTATAACACGAGCCATGTTGGATTTACTGGGCCAAAACAAACAAGAACACCATTGAATTACGTTGTGGCAACATTAGAGCAACGTAGACAGCAAAAAAATGTAAAAGCGACCAAAACAAAAACTCAAAGTGGTCCAAAAAGAAAGATTATCTACGATGATTTTGGGGACCCAATTCGCTGGGTATGGGAAGACGAATAACTCACTCTAAGCGACTGTTTCTCAGCAACCGAAAATGCACCATTGCATTGAAAATCCTATCCTTAAAAATAATAGTATTGAAAATCATAAACAGCCCTCGAACAGACAAAATAACCATACTTTTTCCCTTTTCCTAAATTCAGCTTTCTTCAAAAATGCGCTACCATCAACGACATACACACTATGGAGAGAACTATGTCTATTCGTTACCTACACGCAATGATCCGCACCAACGTTCCAGAAGCAAGCCACACCTTTTACACTGAAGGTCTAGGTTTAATTAAAACACGTCAGTACGACAGTGAAGCTGGGCGCTTTTCTCTTATTTATTATGCGGCAGAAGCAGGTGCCCCAGAAGTAGAGCTCACTCACAACTGGGACCATAAAGAATACGGCAATGGCGATCAATTTGGTCACCTTGCCTTTGAAGTAGATGACATTTACCAAGTATGTCAAACATTAAGCGATCAAGGTGTCACCATATTAAGACCACCACGTGATGGGCACATGGCTTTTATTAAAGATCCAAATGGCATATCTATTGAGTTGTTACAAAAAGGAGATCGCTTAGAGTCTCAAGAGCCTTGGGCATCCATGGAAAACACGGGCAGCTGGTAACACCGTAAATTAGCACCCTTAACTTAGGGTGCTATTGCTTTCACTTTCTATGCACTCTAAGATTAAGGTAGAGGAATAAAGTCATCTTCGTCACCGGGTACAACAGGCGTTCTTTTCTAAGTTGCTTAAAACTACTAATCGGTTACACAGTGTCTCAGCCATGGTTATAGCCGTCTGATGGGCAGCCGCTTTATTTATAGAAAATTTGGTTTTTCAAGATTGGCGACATACCTGTTTATATCGCGGTGTGTTTTTGCGCCCTCTGAAGGTTATTCTTAAAAAACTCCGTGTTTTTTATATTTTGTGTATTACTTTGCTTGTTGCTGAACGTGGCTTATGAAAAATAGCCGGATTTAAAAGAGCCTTTCAGAATCTATTCACCCCAAATCTATTCTCTATCTGGGGTTTTGGGTTGAGTGATTAGAAAAAGAGTGAAGTTCATCAATACTGAATAGGAGCTGTTGTATAGACACACACAAAAATCGGAGCTGTTGTATAGACACACACAAAAATCCGATTAAGAATGGTTAATCGGATTTTCTAGAGCTATTCAATTAAATTCAACTCTTAAGTGAACAGCATTACGCAGGAGCGTCTTTTTTACATTGAAAGCATCAAATCACTTAATTTCTAGAGTTTGAGCTTCAATTCTTGCTTTCCATTCCGCCGGCCCAGTAATGTGAACAGATGTTCCTTTACTATCTACAGCAACAGTTACAGGCATATCCACAACATCAAATTCATAAATCGCTTCCATTCCTAATTCTGGAAAAGCAACCACCTCTGCTTTTTGAATGGCTTTTGAAACAAGATACGCTGCTCCACCAACGGCCATTAAATACACAGCACCAAATTCTTTAATTGCTTCAATTGCAGTAGGGCCACGCTCTGCTTTACCTATCATTCCTAACAAGCCTGTTTCAGCCAGCATGGTATGAGTAAATTTATCCATCCGTGTCGATGTAGTCGGGCCAGCAGGTCCAACGGCTTCGTCTCTAACTGGATCAACAGGTCCAACGTAGTAAATAAATCGACCACTCAGATCTACTGGAAGTTGCTCACCATTCTTCAGCATCTCAATCATTTTCTTATGAGCAGCATCACGACCAGTTAACATTTTACCGTTCAAAAGGATTGTTTCACCCGGCTCCCAAGATTTTACTGCTTCAGGCGTTATATCGTCCAAATTAACACGACGAACACTTTCACCTACTTCCCAAGCAATTTCTGGCCAATCATCCAAAGATGGAGGAACCAAATCAGCAGGGCCATTTCCATCTAATACAAAGTGTGCATGTCGAGTTGCCGCACAGTTAGGTATCATAGCAACAGGCAAGGATGCCGCATGCGTTGGATAATCCATGATTTTCACATCAAGCACTGTTGTCAAACCACCCAAACCTTGAGCACCAATACCAAGGCTGTTTACCGCGTCAAAAATCTCTAATCGTAGTTCTTCTAATTTATTATGTGGGCCTCTTGCTTTCAATTCATGAATATCAATGGGCTCCATTAGAGACTCTTTTGCCATAACCATGGCTTTTTCTGCAGTACCACCAATACCTATACCAAGCATTCCCGGTGGACACCAACCTGCCCCCATAGTTGGTACAGTTTTCTTTACCCATTCAACAATGCTATCTGAAGGATTCAGCATGGCAAGTTTGGATTTGTTTTCTGAACCACCACCTTTAGCTGCCACATGAACTTCTACCGTATCACCTGGCACAATTTCCATATGAATAACCGCTGGCGTGTTATCTTTCGTGTTTTTTCTTGCCCCTGCTGGGTCCGCTAAAATAGAAGCTCGCAAAACATTATCAGGTAGCTGATAAGCACGACGCACACCTTCATTTACCAAATCAGCGACACTCTGTTCTGTTTCCCATTGAACATTCATACCGACTTTCAAGAAAACAGTTACGATCCCCGTATCTTGACAAAGAGGACGCTTACCTTCAGCACACATTTTAGAGTTTATCAGTATTTGTGCCATAGAATCTTTTGCAGCTTGACTCTCTTCACGCTCATAGGCTTCGTGAACCGCGTTAACAAAATCAATTGGATGGTAATAAGAAATAAATTGTAAAGCGTCTGCCACGCTATCAATCAAATCATCTCCGCGAATTACAGTCATATTTCTCTCCTCAGCTCACCTAATAATTACAGTGCAAGATGTTAAAAGAAGCGGAGCAAGATGAAAAGCTAAAGACGATTTTTTTGCATTAAAGGCGTGAGTTTATTGTGTAAATGAGAATTTCAAAGGTATAACTCGAGCTCGATTCATTACTTTAGGTTATTAAATTGTTTGTTTCGTATCGCTTGGAACTTTATACTTTGTGGTTTTAATAACTATAGGCTTTTGAAGATATGAAGCAATATGACCTTTATGGTATTGGCAACGCTCTCGTTGATATAGAGGCCAGCGCGACTGAAGAGTTTTTATCTGAAAACAATATCATTAAAAGTTGCATGTCACTTGTAGACGCCTCTAGACAAAATCACCTATTATCAAATTTACGAAATAAAATCGAACACAAATCGTGTGGCGGTTCACTTGCCAACTCAACAATTGCTACTGCAAATTTTGGAGGAAACTGCTTCTTTTCATGTGTTGTTGCGGATGACGAAATGGGGCGCTTCTTCCATCGTGACTTACGCCACAAACATATTGATACCAACCTGGATTCACAACCTCTAATTAAGGGAGACACTAGCACCTGTTTAGCCATGATCACCCCC
Source organism: uncultured Marinomonas sp. (assembly GCA_947493575.1). Taxonomy (GTDB): domain Bacteria; phylum Pseudomonadota; class Gammaproteobacteria; order Pseudomonadales; family Marinomonadaceae; genus Marinomonas. The sequence continues at coordinate 17,669 of CANLRQ010000004.1, read as the reverse complement.
GATGCAGATAGAACCATGAATACGTTTTTGGGTGTTGGCGGTCAAGTTAGTGTACAACATATTAATGACAATGCGGCCTCTCAATCAAAAGTCATTTTCTTAGAAGGGTATTTAATTAGCTCTGATTCTGGCTGGCTTGCAATGCAACGTCTCGTTGAGATATCAAAATCAAATAAAAGCCTTTGTGCAATATCACTAAGTGACCCAGTGCTTGTCAAAGGTTTTCGCAATCGCTTTGTAGAGATAATTAAAAGTGGAATTGACCTCATTTTCATGAACGAGGAAGAAGCGCTCGCCCTATCAGAAACTAACACTATCCAGGAAGCTTACGATTGGCTTAAACAGAATTGCTTAAACTTCATTATTACATGTGGTGAAGATGGCTGCCTTGGATGGGATGGAGAACAAAAAATCCATACATCTGCCCCCAAAATTAATAAGCTGGATACTATTGGAGCAGGAGATATGTACGCAGGAAGCTTTATTTACGCAATAATAAAAGGACTGAGTTATACAGAAGCCGCCGAGATTGCATGTTATTGCGCATCACTTATTGTCAGCCAGTATGGCCCAAGATTTGAAAGTAACAATTTGAAGAAAGCACAATCATTTTTAAGCAATTATCAACAACTTATTGCCTAAATATATTACTGCCCTAACTTTATTAATTGATACAGTTAGGGCTAGTTAGTTTGTGATTTAACTAGATAATGAAGATATAAGCTAAGTGATACCTACCATATAGCCACCGTAAGAATCAAACTCATCAAAACCAGATCATTCACCTTAAAATACCAAATTTATATTGTGCTTCGAATAAATTACTAAACTTAAAAAAACAACGACTTGACGAAAACAAATATAATGAGATCTTTGCATTTAAAATAGGAAACAGTAATTAAGAAAAAGTTTCACGTCGATATAATAATAACGTTATATCATCTTTCTGAGTTTTTAACCCTTTGTAGTTAATGATCTTATCTACCAACAATGAATGAGCATCCGACATCAATTTGCATTCATTAAAGCTGTCTACAAATAAACGCTCTAAATTCTCATCTCCCAACATGACATCCTGTTCGTTTTGCAATTCATTTGCACCATCTGTGGCAATAAAAACCGTTTGAGAATGGTCTATATAAAACGAGTCTACACTGTCATCAAATTCGGTGTCAGATAATACCCCTAAAGGTACATGATTAGATGAAAAGCGATCTGTTTTGGTGCCATTGGTAATCAAACCGTCCGGCATTCCTCCACCCCAATATGTAACTTCACCGCTAGGAGTTATAAATAACAAATACCCAGCACAGAACATATGGACAGGTAGCACTTCATATAGCACACGATTTATTTCACTGACTATGGTTTGTAAAGGCAACTGCTGTTCTACAGAGTCAAAAAACACTTGTGTTACAGGAAGAGCACCTATCGAAGCTGCTAGACCATGGCCAGTAAAGTCACCGACAAAAACTAAACGGCATCCATCTAGTCTTTTTTTCACTAACGCAATGTCACCATTAAAAGAGGTAGCAGATAAACGCGTCACTTGAAGAAATTTATCATCCGAGTCATTATGACGTTGTGCATGGCTTAACACCTGCTTCGCCATACTGTGCTCGACTTCTGTTTTTTTATGATAAAAGGTTAGGTCTCTATTCTTTCGATATAGCTCTTGAACAACCGAAGCATGTTTAACGTGGGTACTTAAACGAGTATTAAAAAGCACCTCGTTAAATGGTTTTGGTATAAAGTCATCGCCTCCACACCTAAAGCAATTATTCATCGTAAAGTCATCTAAGTTAGAACTTAAAAAGATCACTGGACAGAAACGATCACCAGATTCTTTTTTGATTTTTCTAACCAATTCAAACGCCGAACCGCCATCGATTATACTGTCAACAACAACAATGTTGGGTTCTAATTCTTTAAATGCTTCCCATGCGGCATTAAAATCAGAGGCAACATAACTGGTCAAGCCTTTGCTATCTGCGCACCAAGTCACTATCTCTTGATAAATCGCCTGGCTATCGATGATTAACAGTTTCATAAGGTCCTTTTATTCGATTACAAATAGCTTATCAAAACGTGAAATTTTTAAAATGTTACTAATAAAATCATTAGCGCCACATAATTTTATAGTACAACCGTCCCCAACAGAACTTCTCATACTTAATAACATGCCCAAGGCTGCGCTGTCTAAATACTCTACATGACTTAAATCAATTTTGAAAATCGAATATTTTCCTACCAAGTTAATATACGATTCTCTAAAATCACTAAATAAAGAGAAATCGAAGTTTCCTTGAATATGAATGGCAACGCTAGACTCATCCTCAACTTTTATAGATATACTCATTTTGTTTTTAATAAGCTTCGCTTATTCTCCTCCAAGGCAATTTGGTGATTCCGGCACAGATACATTTTTCTCTGACCACTCTAGAGGTGTATGCAAATGCATTGCAAGGGCATGGAATTTTGGCATCACAGCTGCAAGTGAACTGTAAATAGCCTGATGTCTTTGAACTAAACGTTTGCCTTCAAAGTCATTACTCACCAATACAAGTTTAAAATGAGATTCACTGCCTTCCGGTACATTATGTTTATAACTCTCATTTTCTAAAAGCACATACGAACTTTCAAAACTCTCATTTAACGTGTTCAGAATTTCATTTTTAATTACATCTTTCACTATCACTATACCTTATCAGAACCAGTATCAGGAATTACAATTTCACTCTAGATTGTTTCGCCAGTCAGTAACTTTTTACCTTTTGCTTGAGGGTAAGCCACGTCAATAGATACCGCTCCACCTTCTCTCCAAACACTTATAATGGTTTCCATATTTGCGGCCATTACCGCACGCTTATCATCTGGAGCGGCGGCAATAACTTGTAGGCCAATATCTTTCATAAAGCCCATACAAGTAGAAGTTTTAGCCATATCGATTTTATTAAATGCCTCATCAAACATAGCTAAAGAAAAACCACCGTCAACATTACCTTCTAAGGTTTCTTGTAAGCGATACGTTGTAGATAACGCCGCCGCAATAGCAAGATAGAAAGGAATTTGGTGCTCACCACCCGAACCTGTCTGAATTCGTTGACTTAATGTTGTCTTTTTATTGCCTTCAGCATCTAAGATATCAACTTCAAAGTTATAGAATTTACGGTAATCAGCCAAATCTTGTTGTTTATCTTCATTTGTTATTAGCTCTTGTATCGCCGAGATAGCCATAATATGACTGCCTTCTTGAGCCATAGCCGGATCAAACAATCCACCAACATTTGCTTGGTCTTGCTTGCTGAATTCATCCACCAAACTAAGTATGTCTTTCATATCGCCATTAGCATAATAGCGGAATTGGTAAATTTCTTGGTTAAATGGTCTTCTTTTTAAGCTGTTATTAAGCTCTTTAATTATATGAGCCACTTGATCAAGTGAATCTTTCAGCTTGGAAACATAGTCACTGCGGAAAGTTTCTTCCGCTTCTCTCCGTGCTAATTCAGCACGTTTTGCGTATTTTGCAAGCTCTGTTTCTGATAGAACTGAAATTTGATGGGTAATATATTGTTCAAACTCTTCAAATTTGGATTCGAGGTAATCAAGCTGAATATCATCATCTAAATCTGCCTGATGAAAACGAGAATAGTAATCAGCGACTTCTTTACGTACTTTTTGATCAAAGCTTCGAGCTTTTTCCTGAGCTTTCTCCGAGCGACTCATAGCTTCTTTATAAATCGCCGAGCCACTTCCCATACTAGACTCTAATAAAGAATAACGTTCACTGGAGTATTCAGCATTATAAAACGGATGATTGGTCAAACGTGAGCGCTCTTCATCTAACGAACTTAACGCGCTGCTTAATTGGCTCTTTTGAGTATTTAAGCTGCCATATTGCTCAGAGATTAATTGGCGCTCTCTATCTAATTTTTTCTGTTCAAGTTCAACTTGTGCCAATCTGGCTTTTAAAGAATCAATTTTACTTTGTAATTCCGTATCATCTCTTTGTTGTAAAGATGACACTTCCAAATCAATACGAGCAATCTCTGAGGACGCCGTCGCAAGAAGATTTTGAGAATGGATAAGGCTACCAGGTTCAAATTGATTATTCGCTAACAAGCGGCCTAGTAATTGATCTGCTTGTTCGAGACGCTGGTCATTTTTCAAATGTTGCATAAGCTCATTCGTTAGCTTAGACAATTGACCTTCCCTTTGCTGCCTCATACCCTCAGTATTAACGCCTACCATCATATGAGGGACAGCGCGTATCGTTGAGATTGTGCCCGAAAGCTTTAACATGCCATCGGCAGTCATTGCACTTTCTTCTCGCAGAAGTTGACGCTCAGTCTCTACAGGCTTAATGCCACCCAAGCGTCTATTTAAATACGCCTGAGCATTATCATCATTACAATGAATAAACTGCAATACTGAATTTCGGTCACCCCGACTTAACCATAGTCTCGTCTGACTTGTATCAATTACACGACAACCCATTAATTGCTTTCTATGAGTCCTGAATATTTTAATTGCTTGCTCTGCATCATCAGGGTCTACAATTAATGCTTCCCGCTGTTGACCTAAATACCCTTCAATAGCATCTTGCCATTTTAAGTCGGTCACTTCAGCTAAGTGACTAAGAGGTGTCGCTTGTATACCGGATTGCTTAAGCAGTGAAATCAATCTCTTAGTGTTCTGAGAAAGAGGGCTACTCCCTCCTTTCAAAGAAGAGACATCAGATTCTAATTGCTTACATTCATCTTTCAAATTCAAAATAGTTCGATGAGTTTCAGTTCGCTTTTGAAAAAGAGCGCTCTTTTCTTCATCTAAGGCAAGATTTAGATTTCCTAATGTTGGCTCAAGCTTTGTCAAATCTCCCAAAGCACTAATGTCATTTTGAAACAGATTGCTATAGGGTAAGCAGTCACCCGCTACGTTTTTCAAATTAACTGAAATTAAATCCTCAAAAGAAGCTAAGCTCGCTAACAGCCCCATCAATTGCTGGGTTTGTTGCAGTGATTTACTTTCTTGTTGAATTTGTCGTGTCAGTAAACTCTTACTTTGCTCTAATTGCTGTAACTTGAAACCAACATCAGAGCTCTCAAATTGCTGCTCTAAACGTACTAATTGGCCTTGTAGCTGTTTAAATAATTCACTTTGTGTTTGCAGTTCCGACTGAATTTCATCTTCACGCTCTTGCTGCATTTCAAATTGGTCTTGAATTTCATCTTGCTTTGAACCAAGTTCATCGAATCTCGCTTCAGTCGCTATCCATTGATAATTAACAACGTTTTGCTCATGTTGACGTTTTTTATCACAATCTTGAACAATGAGATTAAGGTCATCAATTCTTTTGGAAATTTCTTGTGTTTTTGATTCTAACTGACGATATTCAAGCAAAGATTTTTGATAAGCACCGACCTGCAAAGGCGCTTCAGCTAGGACAAAATCTTGCACAAAGCGAGTTGGAGATGCAATTGGGACAAACTTCAACGCATTTTTAAAATTCTTTAAGAAGCTGTCTAAAGTAATCAACCTGTCACTATTTGGACTTAACTCCTCCAAATAACGATTAATAAATTGAGTTGCTGATGCACTTCCAGATTTAATATAAGGGTCGATGCAGCTTTTTTTCAATGACTCTCTAACTTCAAGCCAAGTTTTTGCTTTGAAGCTCACATCATCTAAAGCATCAATAAAGTCGCTTTTTCGAGCCCCATAATTTGCCAGAACAAAGCGACCTAAAATATCTTCTTCCGGTGATGCAAGTGAAGCGGACAAACACAAACCAACCGTGCTTTCTTTGCCTGTATTAGAATCTTCAAAGACTAAGGCCAGATAACTTACCGCATCAGGTCTAGGCTGTGGACCAAATGTTTTGGTGTTTGCTTGTCCTGCATCAATCATACCCAATATATAAGATCGAATACTACGACCACTGGCTTTGCCATCATTTGCACTTGCGTTGTAGTTCAGGTGGCGTTTACTTGCACCTGTTAGTACGGTTTGAATCGCATCCAATAAAGAAGACTTACCAGAACCCGTCGGGCCAATAATGGCTGTGTTTCCACGGATATCAATTTCTTCAGCACCCAGCAAGTACCAATTAACTAAGACAATTCTATTTAATTTTTTCATTTAATTACCTAATTACTCGCTGGTCGATAGTGTGTCTGAATCGGTTTCATTGGATAACTCATCGTCTTCAGCATCCTCATCAGACACAGTGAAAGACTCAAGCTGTCGTAGATAGGCTTCCGTCACTATTAGCCTTACTACGGGCGTAATATTTATCATAATGTTCTTCGCATCTTCTTCAAATGCTTTGCCACGAATAATGACGCCATGTCGACTTAATAGCGTAAGAATGTCTTTAAAACGGGTTTCATTAGGTACATCGCGTTTAACTAATTGAACAAAACGCTCAAGAATTGCATTGGTATGAGTTGAAACGAAACCGTTATCGACTTCAAAATTTTCTATTTTTTCTTCATATAACTGCCTCAACACCAATAAAAACAGAGTTTCATCCGTTTTCAATCGTAAAAAGGCCTCTTTTTCAATGGGTAAAACACCGCTTAAACGTTCATTTTCATTGATATAAAGCTTCATTCCTAGCGCTTCAAATAGATGACTAAAATAAACGGGATAGGATTCAACCAATAAATAATGTTTACGCTGACCATGCTTATAGGCGCTTGCAAACTGGTTTGCTAAGAGAAAGTTGGCCGTATGTTGGAAATCTTTTACATCTTTCCCTGATTCCTCAGAGACTTTTTTTAACTCTTTTAGCATGCTTTACTCCGACGGCAGACAACAAACTCACGACATTCAATAAAGTCATGAACATCAACATATTTATCAGTAAAAATCACATCAAACTCTTCTTCGATTTGTTTCGCATTAACACCTAAAGAGCCAACATATCGAAGGTGATCAAAACACACAAAGTCTTCAACACTCTCAATAGTAAACTCTAAAATATGCTTTTCTTTATTTTGACCTAACTGTCGTTGAGCATAGCTTTGTAATTTAGCAACAGTTACTTGTCGAGCTTCATGAAAACGGCGATTAGCATCTCGAACAGAAAGCGCACTTTGAGGAACAACAGCAGGAGTAATAACTCTTGGTAGTGGTGGCTCTCTCCTTTTCATTGGCGCGGCCGCCGATTCCATACCAACAATTCGACAACCAATTACATTTTTTAATACAGGCAATTGAGTCTTAGACACGGCTTCACCAATGATACCTGCAATTTTATTGGCCATACCAGGTCGTGAACTGTCCATATAACGAGCCGTATCGGCAGCACGCTTTTCTAATCGATATCGATATTCATCAATTCGCTCTAATCGTTGTTCTATGTTTGAGAAGGTTTGAATAATTGTTAAACAATCATTTTCAACCATGCCTTGAGCAGCATCAAAAGAGATCACCTGCTGATCAGCATAACATGTGGAAATTTTACGAAACATTTCAGCGTCAGATAGAAAGTCTTGGGCTAACTCTAGAATTTTACGGCGAAAGCGAAAAGGGTTATTACTGGTTTTCAGGGTTTTGTAATCCGCAATTAAAATCCCATCAACAAATAAGTCAAAGAAACCAGCAACTATGGCTTTTGGGTCTTTACTGGCGAAAAGCTCCCTTTGCAAACCTCGTATTCCTAATAAAATTTGATTTAAATGAGCTGAAAAATCTCGGCATGCAGCGGCTGATTGATTTAATGTAACCCCCCTTTCTGCGGGGTGATTCGAAACCGATTCCAAGTTACTTAAAATACTTAAAACTGTTGCGCCATAGTTACGCTTGCCATGTTGACTGATTTCCACCAAGGATTTTAGTAGCATGGATATCTGTGGGGACATGAGCACACTAATATGATACAGCTCTTGCTCTTCTACTAACCAACCAGTATTAACTAATCTATGATAAATTCTTAAAGCGTATTCATGGATTGTTTTTGGAGAATCAAATGCATCTTTATGATCTTCTTGCCAACTCACCATATCCATTTTATGGAGACTGTCCTCAATGGATTCCACGATGGTCGATTTTTCTTTAATAGGGTCTTCAGCGTAATCGTAAAAGACGTCAGCTAAATCAATCAGCACTCGTTCAATTAGTTGCCGATTAGACCCTGCTAACGCCTGAAAAATTTCATCAGGTAAATATTTAAAAAGCATGCATACTTTTCCTTTGGAATACGCTTAAAAACACTAAATACATTACTGAGACTCACCCAAATGCCCTTTTACAGCATCAACCATAGCTTGTTGGATACGTTCATCATCACCAATCGGAGACAATAACTCTATGTGTAAATCCTCTCTTTGAAGATTTTTTATCATTTCAGGAACGTCATACCGCAAATGTCTACCAACAGAAAAAAACAAAGGTAATACGGCCACTTTTCTAACTGAAGAATCAAACTCTTCAATGGTACTTTTTAAGGAGGGCTCAGAAAGCTCCATATAAGCTAAACTGCACCTTTCTCTGCCAGACTCCGAAACAATTCTTTCGTATATCATTTCGAACGGCAACTTCCAGAGAGGATCTGTACTCCCATGAGCTAACAGAATAACATGATCAAATCCTGAGAAAACCATATCAATACCTACATAATTGTATTTTTGTCATTCTAGCGGTCATTAGACTTAAAAAGAAGGCTCTAAATAAAAAACATCCCTTTCCATTATAAAGTTTTGTTTTTTATTGAGTTTATAGTTACATAAGACTAGAGATTCGAACAAAAAACCAACAAAATTAACAATTTAAGCCTATTTTAGCTTTTTCTCAAAACAGGCTTACCATTATCATCATTTAAAGTATGTCTACAGGTAGGATAGTTAATACAACCCCAAAAATGGCCACTTTTACCTATTTTTCTAACTAAAAAATGACCACACACTCTACAAGGGTATTTCTTGCTTTCTTTTGGTTTTCCATCTTCATCCTCTAGAGTCGTTGAACAATCTGGATAACTTGAGCACCCCCAAAATGTGGTTGATTTTGTCGTTATTTTTTTTAATACAGAATTACACGATGGGCATAAATAACGGATCGAGCGTACCGGCTTACCTGCAACATCATTTGCGGTATAGTCACAAGTAGGAAAACTACTACAACCCCAGAAAACTCCACTTTTCCCAGTTTTTTTGACTAACCTACTCTGGCATTTAGGGCATTTATAGCGAACGTATGGAGCAACCACTTCAACATCTTGCTGCGAAGATAATTCATCTTCCCATGTTTGTGAGGTGATTTTAGGTCGCTCTTCATTATCAGACATAACGCCCTCATTTAGTCGTGATCAGTCTTTTTTCACGCACGTCTCTATGTCCGCATCACAATCTGCGCCTTTCACTCTATCGAAAAGGTCTGACGCACCCTCGCCAACTTGTTTCGCTTTATCCCAAAGAATTTCACCAGACTCTTTAGCTCGTGAACTTGCTTCCGCACCAATCTCAGAACTTTTATCAACGACATTATTGGCTGTTTCAACTGTTGCTTCTTTTACTTTACCAAAGAAGCTTCCAACCGCATCCGTTGCTTTATCAACCGTTTCATTCCCTTGACTAAAACTGGAGTTCATTCCCAGTACACACATACACACAAAAACCGAAGTCTTTATCTTCTTCATTGGATTAATACCTTCGTCAAATCAAATTTCATTAAATATAACGTAATAACTCTTTTACTTCCGCAAGTGTAGAAATGGTTGGATACGCCTCAAGATCAGCATCGCTAACCTGTTCATGTTCCCAAGTGAAAGCATAAGGTATATGTATTGCTTGGGAGCCGATATCTAATATAGGAAGAATGTCGGATCGTAAAGAGTTTCCTATCATCAAAAATTCTGATTTTTGAATTTGATAACGGGTTAAAACTTCTTCATAGGCTTGCGGAGTTTTATTACTCACCACTTCCACATAATCAAAATACTTCGCCACTCCTGATCGTGAAACTTTACTTTCCTGATCCAATAAGTCGCCTTTGGTAATGACCATTAGTTGGAACTTACCTTGAAGTTGTTGTAACACAGACTCAATATTTGGCAATAGCTCGATAGGCTCAGAGACCATTGATTTTGCTAACCGAATAATTTCATGTATCTCTCTGCCAAGAATGCGACCTTCCGTAAGCTCAATGGCCGTTTCAATCATGGACAGGGTAAAACCCTTAATACCATAACCAAAGGTTGCTAAATTACGAACCTGAATTTCACTCAGATGTGACAGTATGTATTCTTCACTATGATAATCCAGTAATAGCCGAATAAAGTCATCTTGTGCTGCTCTAAAGATTTCTTCATTACGCCAAAGAGTATCATCGGCATCAAAGGCAATGGTTTTTACATTCTGCCAATTAATCTTGTCCATCAGGTAAGTCCCCATTGCTTGGTATTTTGCTTAATTAATTCACAGTACAAATCAACTTGATCAATGGAATCATTTAATGCGGGAATATAATCATAAGCTTCTCCACCACATTCTTTAAACTCATCCCCTAGTTCAAACGTCACTTCTTCCAATGTTTCTAAACAGTCCACAGCAAAAGCAGGACTAATGACATTGATGCGCTTCAGACCTTTCTCAGGGAAAGATTTTAACGTTTCATCTGCGTATGGCTTCAACCATTCTTCTCGCCCAAAGCGTGATTGATATACATGTGTCCATTCATCGTCCTTCAAGCCTAACTGTTCGGCAACTAATTTACTGGTTAATTGACAACGCCTTGGATAAGGGTCGCCATTATCCGCATAGCGTTTTGGAATACCATGGTAAGACAAGACTAGATGACGCCTCTCTCCTTGTTTCTCCCATTGAGCTTTAATGGAGTCAGCCAAACCTTTAATGTACAAAGGATGATCGGCATAATCTTTTATCATCATCAAATCAGGCCAGCTCGGACACTTCTTTAAACTGGACATTAATTTATCGTAAACAGCGGCCGTGGTCGTAGCTGAAAACTGTGGATACATAGGCAGTACAAGGATTTTATCTACCTTAGCTTTACGTAACTCATTCGCTCCAGCCAATATGGAAGGGTTCCCATAGGTCATGGCATGCACCACAGAAACAGAATTACTCAATGTCTTATTCAGTTCAGTTGACACATTGTCTCTAAGCCTTTGCCCTAAAACATATAATGGAGAGCCTTCTTCCATCCAAACTTTTTGATAGGCCTTAGCCACTTTTGCAGGACGAACATTCAAAATGACAAGATTAAGTATGGGTTGCCAAATAAGGGGAGAGAGATCAACGACCCGCGTATCAGAAAGAAACTCCTTTAAATAACGCTTAACCGCTGCAGGTTGAGGCGCATCTGGAGTACCTAAATTCACCATTAAAACGCCAATTTTTGGTGCCGCTAAAGTTGTCATAATCACCTTATTTTAGAACTTAAATTTCCAATAGTATAAGGCATTTATCTCTTAATCCTATAGTCAATTTTATAAGAAAGTCGAGCATTCATACTCATCATTATTTACAAGGCAATCTCTAATCTATTTAGCAGCAAAATGAATATTGACTTATTTGTGAAATCAAAGGCCAAGCAAATACCAAACCTTTAACAGGAAAGCATTAAAAAATAGTATTACGCAAAACTAAAATGTTATAACATAACACTAATTGTTTAAATATAGGAGATAGCCGCATGCAACAGGACTTAGCTAAAAAGCTCCCTGTTACTGTCCTTTCTGGTTTTCTAGGGGCGGGCAAAACGACAATACTCAGCTACATATTGAATAATCGCGAAGGAAAAAAAGTTGCGGTAATTGTTAATGATATGAGTGAGATTAATATTGACTCGTCAACCATTCAAAATGAAGTAACGCTTAATCACAGTGAAGAGAAGCTTGTTGAAATGAGCAATGGCTGTATTTGCTGCACATTGCGAGAAGATTTACTGGAAGAAGTAACGAAACTTGCGAAAGATGGCCGTTTTGATTATCTCATTATTGAATCAACAGGAATTTCTGAACCTCTACCCGTTGCAGAAACCTTTACCTTTGCAGATGAAGATGGCGTCTCACTTTCTGATGTGGCGAAGTTAGATACCATGGTTACTGTTGTTGATGCTGTCAACTTTTTAAAAGACTATGACGAAGCTAAATATCTTCAAGAAACAGGTGAATCACTGGGTGAAGAAGATGAGCGCAGTGTTGCTGATCTACTGATTGATCAAGTCGAGTTTGCTGACGTCATCCTCATTAGTAAAACAGATTTAGCCCCTCAAACAGATGTAAATCGTTTAACCGCTATTCTAAAAACCCTCAATACTCACGCTAAAATAGAAACCATTTCTCAAGGTCAGGTGAATATTGATTCAGTACTTAACACCAATTTATTCAATTTCGAAAAAGCTCAGAAAGCCCTTGGTTGGTTAAAAGAAATGCGTGGCGAACACGTACCCGAAACTGAAGAGTATGGCATTAGCAGTTTCAACTATACTGCGCGCCGCCCTTTCCACCCGGAGAAATTTTATCAATTCCTACACGACATGGATAAATACGGTAAATTAATCCGTTCAAAAGGTTATTTCTGGTTAGCTTCTCGACCAAGTTTTGCAGGGCAATGGAGTCAAGCTGGAGGCATTGCTCATTACGGGTTCGCTGGCATGTTTTGGAAAGCCATTCCTAAAGAAGACTGGCCCACCGATGAAGTGTATCTTGCCTCTATCGAAGCGCAATGGGTAGAACCTTTTGGTGATATGCGCCAAGAATTAGTGTTTATTGGTCAGGGTCTAAACCAACAAAAACTTACTCAAGGTTTAGATGCATGCTTGTTAAGTGAAGACGAACTATTACGTGGCAAAGCTCACTGGATAACACTAAACGATCCATTTCCTGCATGGGAGGAACAGGCATGAGTTCTACCAACCCTATTCATACTAGCACCCCTATTCATATCGCCGACCTTAATGCATTTGAAAATGATGATAATGAAGTAAAAATGCGTTCTTCTACTCAAAGTAGCCAACTGGATGTCTTAACTGATATTTATCAAGAAGACATCAATATGGCGATTTGGCAAAGGGAGCTGCCTGAAACACTACAGAACTCCATAAGTGATTATGTAAAAGCTTACCCCGCATTTCAAGTGAAAATGACGGTAACGCCTGAAAGCGCACTATTAAGCATTAACGAAGCTCTTAGAAACAGAGTTTCTCATGAGTTGGGGGAAAATATTGCCGAGTTAGTGGATATGTTTTGCTGTCTTTTTGAACTTGAGCGTGTTGGATTACGGTTAAGCGTGCTTGATCAAGCAATGTGCCCTAAATTCCATGTGGATAAAGTGACTTGCCGCTTAGTAACAACATTTCAGGGCATAGCAACAGAGTGGTTACCTCATCAACTTGCAGATCGTTCTAAGTTAGGCTTAGGAAGTAATGGTCTTCCTGACAATGAATCCGGATTGTATGAAAACCCGCAAGACATCCAACAACTGAATTCTGGGGAAGTCGCTTTACTAAAAGGCGAACTTTGGATGGGCAATGAAAATGCAGGGGTGATTCATCGCTCTCCAGCCTTAAAAGGTGGTGAACAGCGCTTATTATTGACTCTAGATTTTAGCTACTAATTAGCCTCAGACTTGACCTGATTAGGTACCCAGCTCTTTATATAAACTCTATTTCTTATAGAGATCTCGTATAAAATAAAATGGGCTCTTCTCCTAATAATAACAATGCTTTAGGTGATAATGACCATTTTAAAACTGGGTTTACGGATGTCATTTTACGATTTATAAAAGACTTTATTATTCACTTCAAGATTGAACCTAAGAATCATATTCAAGACGCTTTCCTAATCCAACCACATTATCGTCACCGTAGCCAAGGGCGGCATAAAAAGCTATTACTTCTTTATTACTGGTGCGAATTTGTAAGTTAATTTTCGGGCAGCCTTTGTCTTTAATAAGGGCTTCAACAGATTGCATCATTTTCTGCCCCAATCCCTGACGCTGCTCAGCTGGCTTAACGGCCAGATAATTAATCCAGCCTCGATGACCTTCATAACCGCCCATGACCGTCGCCACAATCTGAGACTCCTTGATACCCACTAAAAATAAATCAGGATCAACTTTGAGCTTCCGCTCTATATCTTTAACAGGGTCGTTTTGAGGAGCCAAGAGACCACACTCCGACCAAAGTGAAATAACCTTATCTAAGTCTTGTTCTTCAAATACACGAATTTTCATCTAACCCTACTTTAAATCATCGAAAGCAATGTCTATTAACAAGTCAACTGACAGCCTTATCAAGCTAAAACACTTTTTTCTTACCTTTTCAAGCTCGTTCAAGGTAGCGTCAACATCACCCGTTAACAAAAATTCAGAAAATAACTTGATACCAGCTGATGCCATTTCTTTTGAGGTATCTCGATCATAAAATTGAGAAATGCCCTGCGCCTCTCTTAATGTTTCTGAGCCAACACGAGTAAAATAATTCTCACTCGGCTCAGCCTTAATATTAGGGGCAATATAGCCTAAACCTTGATTTAATGTGGTTTGAATATCTGGACGCCCCATAAAGGCTAAGAACTTCTCAGCATACACTCTTTTTATTCACTACTTTCGCTTAATCGCAACCACAGAGTATGTATGCCAATGCTTTAACTTACCCAATGAGGTTTCTGCTTTTTCATCACGCTCAACAAACCTAACAATTTCAAAATTATCGAATAATTCCTTAACTTGTTTTGCAGAAAGAGGAGATGTAGGACGATGATAATTATAAGCCCAACTGTCTTTAGTCCCCATAAAGTCGCCAGCAAATACACCTCCAACTTCTATTGAAGCGTCAATTCTTTCCCAAGTAGCGCCAAACTGACCTGAATCAGCAAAGAACAAACTTGAATTAGCGATAACCACACCCGCTTTAGGATATTCGAAAAACTCAAATGACGATTCAAAGAGTTTAACATTAGGTTTTGAACAAAAACGACTTCGACAAATCGAAATGGAATCTGGATTAATATCAAAACCAAAAACATGATAATTTTGCCGCTCAAGATATTCAATATCATTTCCCATACCACAACCACAATCTATCGCGACTTTAGAAAACGATTCGTTAAGTCTAATAGCAAATTCAGTTCGTTTTAAATGTGAATGAGATAATGTCTTCTTGTAGTACTCACGCAATATTTGAGAATTGTCGTCCATAACGTTTGGTCTTTCTCCCTAGATTTATAAGGGTTAAATTTGGAAAGGGCTTTGCCAATTTTAATCATAGCCACCCACTTAGGTTAAATATTATATTTCAAGATACAGTCAAAGACACCCAGAAAAAAGTTCTGCCATCGGATAGTAAAAACACTTTGAAACTCAAATACGAATAATTAAACAAGGCTGAGCGTAGTTATTTGTCATTTTAAACAACGACAAACCCGCAATTCAGTAGTGATGAGAAAATCTAGACGAGCGAAACCAATCACCCTTTTGTGACGTCATTTTAATGAGGTGAGAGTAATGAAATGTCTAAGTTAAGCTAACAATCGGCAACCTCGTTTATTCGGCCTTGCTCTTGGTTGGCTATTTTTGTAACGTTCCATACTCTGGGTTTGGCCAACAACACCATGTGTATGTGACTCAAACTTTGTCGCGATCTCCATCCAATTTTCTGAGTCGATTCCTAGACGTTGCAATATCGGGGACAAGGATAAATCAATGGCTCCTCTTTTATCATGACGAACGATACGCCCTGTAAGATCAACCAGTTGCAAGTAATCAGTCAGTTTAAATGAGATTCCGTTTAGTTTGTCTGCTTTTGTATCTGCTCGCTCATTACCAACAAACGGATACAAGGTTGTTGGCTGCTTTCCTTTTTCAGCCGCCTCCACTCTCTTTTTGATACTAGTGAATTCTGACATTTCAGGTGTTGCAGCTATATTCGCTCGAATGGGATTTAAATCAACGTACGTCATGCAAGCTAATACAGATGCTTCATCTAGCAAAGCTTGGGATTTAAAACGCCCTTCCCAGAATCGGCCAGTACATTCATCTTCAAAGTTTGCTTGCCTCGCAAACGGTTCGTTCAACTCCCTCATAAACCAACTGATATCAGACAATCTTTCACGATAGATTGCAGCCGATCTTTCTACTAATTCAATGGCATAAGCAGGCATGGCTTCACCACGAGCGAATTGTTGAATAAACAATGTGCCTTTATGAAGAGAATGCCACCGTCGTAATACTTCGTGTTTTTCATCAACATGGAGAACTAAATGAAGGTGGTTGCTCATCACAGCATAAGAACAAATATCGATAGAGAAAATCTGAGATAGATACAGTAAACGCGCTTCAATCCAACCCCGACGGTGTTCAAAACTTTTACCTGTAACAACATCTTCACCGCATAAAAAAGCACGGCGTACGCATCGACTGATACAGTGGTAATACGGAGTGTTAGACAAACTGACCTGTTGGCTTCTGGCCCTTGGCATAACTTCTTCCTCATCCTTGAGTTTGGTTTTTTTAGTTTAGACAGTGATTTGAGAAACATCAATAACCACGCCTGCTCTATATTTTTTAACTCTTAACTTATTGAAATATATAAATTAAGTTAATGGGTGTCTTTGATTACCCCCCAAATTTAAAGAGGTTTACCACCGAATGGTCGCATCTGAAAAATCTAAAAAAGTTGCCATTATTGCCCGTATAAGAAAGCTCGTAGTAATCATAAATTTGATGGTAAGAGATGGTGCCATGTGGAACCCTAAAATGGTTTAACATTAGGAATTGACACCATAGTCACTTGTTAGCAGCTTGTTGCTCCAATCTTTCGACTAGCCAAATCTTAATGATGGATTGTCGTGTTACACCAACACGGCTTGCCTCTTTATCAAGAGAATCAATTACCCAAGATGGAAAGTCAACATTCACTCTTTTCTGTGTTTGATTGGGGCGAGATATTGTTGATAAATCTAAATCATCAAGTATATCGTCTTCGTTAGCATTGAATTTTTGATCAAATTGTTCAGCTTTCATATATTGATACCTCCGCTTTACGCGAGCGTCTAACTGAGATAATTCTAATAGTGTCATCACGATATGTAATAACAGCAGACCAGAATTTACCAGCAATAGTTCCTATAACTAAGTAGCGTTGTTCACCTTCAGATTTAGCTTTTACTTGAAGTAAATCAGGATCAGCCCAAAGCTCTTGAGCATCAATGAAATTAATTCCATGTTTATCGAAGTTGATACTACTTTTATTTGTGTCAAATTCAAATTCATACATAGGATAAAAAATATACCTTTATCACTCAAATGTCAATTTAAATGCTGAAATATGAAAAGCGGTTATACCGTGGTACAGTTACAGTTATAACCGTCTGTTGAACGGCCGCTTTATTTATAGGGAATTTGCTTTTTCAAGATTGGCAACGTCCCTGTATGTATCGCGGTGTTTTTTTGTATTCTTCGAAGGTTACGGCTTAACATCCTTCGTGTTTCTTATACTTTTACTCGAATTCTAAGTGTTAGGCAAGCAACGCTCCTATTACTCCTGTTATCACTGAAAGTGGCTTATAAAACTTAGCTGTCTTGTATCGATTGTACTAACTCATTGAAATAAATAAATTAAATGGGTGGGTGATGGGATGGACACTCCAAAGTTGAAACGGCGTCAAAATGCGCCAAACTGAGAGTGTAAACAACAGTTAA
>CANLRQ010000003.1 GCA_947493575.1 uncultured Marinomonas sp. | reverse complement strand
GCGGGATGGAGCAGTCTGGTAGCTCGTCGGGCTCATAACCCGAAGGTCGTTGGTTCGAATCCGGCTCCCGCAACCAAATCAAGTACCTTTCTTATTTATCTTACTATTCTTAATTTATTAATCCTTAACATCATGTTAGTGCAATACAGCCCTAATTAACCATTTATCATGGTACTTGGTGTTTGTTATCGCCCTTCTTCTTGCTTAGATTTTCCCTCTAGTTTTAAAAATATTCATAGATAACCCCGTGGTGCATTTGGAGAATAGGGTAAAAGGAGTAAGTTACTCAACCTCAATAAGAGATTATCATTAATTATCTAGAAAAATGCTAATACGATGAGTAACTTACAGACTGTTTATAACAAAATTTTAACTTTACTGCACTCCCTTGAGCCGATTGACAATTTTTTGAATCAAATCAGGTTGCCAAAACTCACCGATAAAGAGCTGTTAGCCTTAAGTCTAGCTGCAGAATGTTTGGGCATTGATTCTGAACACTTTCTTTTTAAACAGTTACCTCCAGACGTTGTTGGGCGTATTGAACGCTCTGTTTATAACAGAAGAGTTCGAAGGCTTAGCTTTAAATTGGAAGAGCTTAGACAATGTATTGTTCAGGAAATTTGCTCTGGAAGTGACCTTTATATTGTGGATAGCATGCCACTAGAGGTTTGTCGACTCAGCCGAGCTAATCGAAGCAAAAACAATGCGCAGGCAGAGCCAAGTTTTGGTAGTGTAGATTTAGAATATGACTTAACAAGTTCAAGTATGGGCTATTAAAAAAGACTGTAAGCTATGAGTGATTGTTTTAATAAATAAAGCACTCACTTAACATTTGCTCATCTCAGTTTATTTCACTTCAAGTTTCGAAACTGCAGTTAATAGCTCGCTTAATTCGGCCATTTTATCTTTGCCAAACTTCTGAATTAGTTGATCATAAGCCTGATCAATTTTAGGGCTCACTTCTTGGAAAATTTGTGAGGCTTCATCACTAAGAGACAGTAAGGTAATACGTTGGTCCTTTGTAGAACGATTACGGATAATGAGACCGTCTTTTTCAAAACGACTAATAATCCGAGTTAGACTTGGGCTTAAAATGCAGCATTTTTCTGCTAATTGTCGTGCTTCAAGTTCCCCATTATCATTCAAGACCCGTATCACACGCCACTGTTGTTCAGTAAAGCCCGTCTCTTGTAGGATTGGGCGGAAAAACATCATGGCAGATTCACGAGCTCTGAGTAGTTGCAGTGTGAGGGAGTCTTCTAATTTTTTCATAAATACTAAAGCTGTGCCTTATTAAGATGATGAGTTGTTCAAGAATGTAATTAACTTAACATGTTAACTACTTAGTATGACAAAATGCTACTTATATTGCATTTTAATGATGAGTTATCATAATGAAAAGGCAAGAAGGATAACAGGGAGAGTATTGAGTAATTTAAAGTAGAGGTAGCAAAAAGCATTTTTATCTGTGCCATGCTTTCTGCTTTTAATGATTTAGCTTGTCATTTTAAGATGAATGCTAAGGAAAGGTGCGAACAAGTCCTCTTGCCTTAGCATGTGGATAAAAATCTGCTATTCGTACCTTCCCTAAGACATGGTTTTAAGAAGTGATTGTAAAAACTGTTTGAATTTCTTGTAATCTTCTTGCTTAAATTCTCCAAAAATATCTTCTTGTTGCTTATTCGCGATTCCCCATAGTCGGTCAGCCATGTCGTTGCCTGATTTAGTGAGATGATATTGTGCATCAAGGAACCCTACTTTGATCAGACGCTCAACACCTGAATGAATATCTTCTTCAGGGATTGTGACAAGATTTTTTAACTCATCAATGGTGATATCCTTAACATCGCTTAATACCAATAACAAACGTGCTTCACTGGTATTTAAGCCTGTAGAGGTTTGTTTTGGTAAATAGTTTTCCTGTAGCTTTTGCAGGACTTTATTCATTAGATAAAAAGTACTTTCATGCAATCTATCTAATTTTTCTGAGGAAGTAAGCCCATTATCTGTTGAACTTGTCGCAGTAAATGGAAGAGCCCCAGCATAACTGCCTTGAACATAAAGTAATGGAGCTCGACCTACATTTTCAAATGCGACAACTTTACCAATCATAATCCAATGATCACCGCCATCAATGACTTGGTATTTTTCACATTGAAAGTTAGCTGCACAATTTGGGAGTAATGGGCTATTACCTATTCCTAAATGATGATCAACATCGGCAAATTTCTGATCACTTGGTTTAGCAAAATGATTGGATAAATGTATTTGATCGGCGCCAGTATATTGACTGCAAAGTGTTCGGCTTTTTCGAAAACTTTATAACTACTGGATTCCTTAATAATGCTCCATAGCACTAGGGGTGGATCAAGTGATACAGAATTAAAGCTGTTAGCTGTCACACCGACTTTAGTGCCTTCATCGTCTTGGGCAGTAATAACGGTGACACCTGTAGCAAAGTTTCCTAGTGTGCGTCTGAATTCTTTAGGATCGAATGTCATAATGATCTCTCTTATTATTTTAATTTAAGGTCAAAAAGTGTGCTTATAAAAGTGCTGGATCAGGTTCTAATCCCATGAGTTCTCGTCCTAGAATCTGAGAGCAAACATCGTAATCTGTATAAGCATGCGCACCTACCATATGACCATCTCTGAATAAGCGCTGAGCTTCTTTATCTAGAGTCCAATTGTTCGCTCCAATAGCACTGAATAGACGGTCTATTGCGTCAATACACATTTTTATGGCGTAGGCTTGATTTGTTCTCCAATGTGTCAGAGTACGTGTATCTGGGTATTTGTGGGCCTCGGCATGTTCCGCATGTTCTTCCCAAGTTTTTTCTAAAAAAGCGCGTGCCGCGCCAACTTGATGAGTTGATTCCGCAATACGCATTAATGCTGGTGTTGCAGCACCAACACGGGCTCCTGTATAGGCCCTTACTCTGTTTTGAGTTACTTCTCGATATAGGTCCAGCATTCTTTCTGCTACGCCGAGCGCCATAGCAGCAAAGCCAGAAGCGAAATAAGGGCGGTAAGGAGCATAGAAAATGTTACTTTCAGGGTAGAGTCCAAATCCTGCCGATTTGCCTTCCATCATGCCTTTGGCTTTTTGAATACGGTGCTCAGGGACAAATGCGTCTTTAATGAGTAGTGTTTTTGTACCAGACCCTTTCATTGCCATGGCATACCAATCATCGTCGATTGTGTAATCGGTTGCAGGAATTGCCGCAAAACAATAGTCTTTTGTGCCTTCTGAGTTATCTCGTAAAAAACCAACAATGGCCCATTCAGCATGATCACAGCCGCTGCTCCAGCGCATATCACCATTAAACAGAATGCCACCTTCAGCTTCTTCATATTTACCAAATGGTGCAATACTACTGCTTGCAAGGGCATCTGGATTATCGCCCCATACTTCATCTTGTAATTGCTTTGAGAACATGGCGAACTGATGATTATGAGTACACAGCAAGCTGAATGCCCATGCTGTACTGCAACATGCACCGGCTAAGGCCGCTATGCAGTCTCCAAATTCAGGTAATGAAATCTCATAGCCACCATAGACTTTAGGCAAAAAAGCTTTGTGCAAACCAACACTTTTTAGGTCGATGTTTTCTTGTGGTACTTTTCTTAGTTCTTCTGTGTGTGTCGCGTTTGCCGCAATTTGTGGCAAAACGGTTTGTAGATCAGCTAATAAAGGGTTTGAGCGTTTCATAGGGAGTTTCCTTGTTGTCATTTTTTAAATATAAGGTCTAAAACAAAACAATAAGGTCATTATTGGCTAGTAGAGTGTGTATTTGAATGCACCTTTTTCTTATAAGTTGGTACTTTTCTAGAAAAATGAAGAAATAATAAATTGAATGTGGAACCTTCGCATGACTATTACGCTTGCTAATACTTTGTTAAAAGCAGACTTATCATCGCTCATGACTTCGTGCAAAGGTCTCATGTATTTATTTATAGAGGAGAGTAATAACAGAAAATTATTGGTGTTTTGTATTGATCCTGCGAAAGTCGCTAGGGGTTAACCCGGTTTTGACTTGAAAAAATCGTGAAAAATACGACGGATCTGCATAACCTAAGTTGTAGGCCAGTTCGTTTAAATTTTGATTAGTGTGTATTAAAAAGCGCTTTGCTTCTAATAGCACTCGATTATTAAGAATCATTTTAGGGCCATTGCCAGAAATCTTTTTACAGAGGTAGTTTAAGCGACTTTCATTAACTCGTAAGTGTTTGCAATAAAATTGCAGTGATTTCTCACTGAGGTAATGGGCTTCTATGAGTCGATTAAATGCTCTAAATTGTTCGACTTCACGCCTACCGTTTGGATTACGTTGAATTTGGTAGTCGGATAATCGAGACACGTCCATAAGAATGATCCGAGTAATGCTTTCTATAATGCCATTCTTGAAATTGTGTTCTTTAGTCCATTCAGACTTCAACATTTGAACAAGGGATAATACGTGCTCAAAAATGTCTTTCTTGTCATCGGAGAGCTGAGATTGTTCTACGCAACTAGGAAGCAGGAGTAAGTTTTCTTTAAAGTGGTTGCTGGAAGTGTCTGTAATACGATTTAAAATTGAAGAGTGAATGGTTAACACGTAGCCATGAGCTTCTGGTTCGGTAAGAAAAGCATGAGGCGTCGCGGGAGGGGTGTAAAACAGCGCTGCGTTGCTAGTTTGGTAACTGTTTTGATCTATATGGAAGTGAGTTTTTCCTTCTAAAATAATGTGAATTTGAGCAAAATCTGAGTGGAGGTGTATTGGCATATCGCGGCCAAAAAAATCGGCCATTTTGCCTAAACGATCAAAGTGAATGTCCTCATCCCGATAGGCTGCATCATAATCTGTCCCACTTCTAATTCCACATCAAAAGGGTGCAGTTTATTCGCTAGCCAAGCGACACCGTTTGCCGGGTGGTTTAGGACACCAGCGGCAACACCTGTTTCTTCTATGACGCCATTGCGTTGCATTATTGCGGAAACCCAACGAAGATCTACTTCGTTGATACTTACAGGGCGACCCCCTAAAATAATAGCGGCATTAGCTGCATTATCAGAAATGGTGTCGTACACTTTTCTTGGTCGTTTAGAATCTGGGTCTATGGATTGACTACGAGCATCTATAAGTTCAAGTGCTGGTACAACATATCCTGTGGCATCGTAGACGTCGAAAATAGTGCAGTTTGGGCCTTTTAATGGCTTTTTCAAAATAAAGGCAAGTTCAACTTCTATACGGGGTACAATGAATTTATCTGTATCGATTTCGCACCCATCATGGTAAAGCATGTCATCCAGTAATGTACCATAATCCGGTTCGTCAATTTGTGAGCTTTGCTGCATTGCTCGTGATGTTAAGCCGATTTTATGGCCTATTATTGTACGGCCTTCAGCGAGTTTGATATCTAACCATTCTCTTTGAATTGAATAAGCATCATCAATGGTAATGTCAGGGTAATCTAGTGAAATTTGACGTATTTGAGCGCGTTCTTTTTCTGCATTATTTAAGCGTTCAGCGCACTGTTTTATAATATCTGGAGAAAGCATAAGAGTTCCTTATTCGTTTAAACTAGCTACGTATTCTGTTTCAGAAATAATGGTATTGTTCAGTACACCTACGCCTTCAACTTCAACAATCACCTCATCGCCTGGTTTTACATGAGCCAGACCTTCGGGGGTGCCAGTAAAAATCATATCACCGGGAGAAAGGGTCATGATATTACTTAAATAAGATACCAAATAAGGCACATTAAAAATCAGATCCTTTGTTGAGCCTTCTTGTTTAAGCTCGCCGTTAATGTATGTGCGCATCATAAGGTTATGTGGATCAGGCACTTCCGAAGCGTCAATAATATACGGTCCAATTGGAGTGCATGTGTCACGGCTTTTTACTCTAAGGTTTGGACGATAGTAATTTTCTAAATAGTCGCGAATTGCGTAGTCATTTCCTACTGTGTAACCACCGACATAGTCCATCGCATCTTCTAGTGAAATGTTTTTCGCTTCTTTGCCAATCACCACCACGAGTTCACATTCATAATGCATATAATCTATGTTATCGGGTTGATACGTTTTTTGGTTATGACCTATTAGTGTATTGCTAGATTTTAAGAATACTAAGGGCTCTTCAGGGGCGTTAAAGGACAATTCTGCTGCATGATCTGCGTAGTTAATTGCCAGCACAAAGGCCTTACCTTCACATGGAGGTAACCAAGTAAAACCGTCTTCTGTTAATACGTCACCTTCTTTAGTAACGGCTTGATTATCTTGATTTACCGTTACATTTAGAATGTTATCATCAATGAGAATGCGTGCTTTTTTCATGTTTTATTTCTATATCTGCTTTATTGACAGTGCATTATCTCGATGACTCAGCTCGATTAGGCTGGGCTATCCGCGAAGCAATTGAGAAATATTATGATGGTACTGTGGCAATTTTAGCGAGTGGCTCGTTGTCTCACCGCTTTGCTCAAAATGGCACGGCCCCAGAATACGCTACTAAGGTTTGGAGTCCATTTTTAGAGACACTAGATAATCGTGTGGTATCCATGTGGGAAAATGCTGAATGGCAAACCTTTTGTGACATGTTGCCTGAATATGCTGCGAAAGGCCATGGGGAAGGGTTTATGCATGATACTGCAATGCTTCTTGGTGCACTGGGTTGGTCCGAATACGATCAAAAAGTAGAGGTGATTACGCCTTATTTTGGTAGCTCTGGTACTGGGCAAATTAATGCTATCTTCCCTGTTTCTCCTCAAACAGGTCGAGCTGTTCCTAAACCTAAAGCATCCCTTGAAACGGAATCTTTTGTTTATGGTGATAGCCGTATCTAGTTTTTCCATTCTGCGCCACAGCCTCTACTCTTAGAGTGTTGTGGCTCCTATTTTCTCTTTTTGAATTCAAACTTGTCTTTTTTAAACCGCTAGCAATTTATTCCTATCCTTATCTTTTCAGATGAATGTCTTTTGTCGGTCCCCTAATTCAATAGGCATCTTTTCTTAACAGCATCCCTCGCTTATTTCGTAAGC
Organism: uncultured Marinomonas sp.; assembly: GCA_947493575.1. Lineage (GTDB taxonomy): Bacteria > Pseudomonadota > Gammaproteobacteria > Pseudomonadales > Marinomonadaceae > Marinomonas. Next base: position 213,076 of record CANLRQ010000003.1, on the reverse strand, counting down.
GCCCATCCAACCCTATCTATCTATGGCTGACTTCAGCCGATAGTCTTCTCGTTTCTTATTATCCAAGGAGCAAACCATGGCGACCTATCGTAAATACAACTGGTCCGAACTATTTGACGCCTTTGAGCTATCTGAGTTAACCCAAACTGAGTTCTGTCAACAACACAGCATTAACCCCAAATACTTCAATGTAAAATGGAATCAACGCCGACATTTGGCAAATGAGCCGACTGGCTTTGCTCGTTTGCAGGTTGCGTCGTCCACTCATCCTACATCAACCGCTTTCAAGTTGGGTTTAATAATATTGCAAACTTCAATCACCGCTTTCAAGAGTTAAAAGGTGTGACCCCAAGAGAGTTTCGCCATCAACACCGCCTTAGCAGTGCATAGTGTTTTCTTTGTTGAGCATCTCAAAAATAGGCCAGCTATTCACATTCGATACTCGCCTCGAATAGCAGCCTTTTATGCATATTCTGAGGCAAAAGGACTAATTCGCTCCCGCTTTAGAGAGTGCTTTAGTCACGAAAGCGCTGTTACTCAAACTGTTTTTCGTCTGAGTTTTTGTGAAAGTAGATAGGATTATTCACATCACTTAACTGGCTAATGTGTGTTGGCTGTCCTGTATCATCAAGTACGACTAGACCTATTCCTGATTGATTCATTAACCTTTCCCCTTTTGACGCATTACTTGGCTTTCTTGGCGATATCCACATACCTCGTCGCTTTGTGAACCAGTTTAAAGGGGACCAAGAGGTATATAGCCAACGGTTTAGCCGATCAAACCAATTCAACAGAGAGTCAGGAAACTCGTTTCTCATGCCACTACTGGTTATTTGCCAAATGTTAGGGCTGTTCTTACGACCTTTTAATTTAATGTCATAGACAAACGAATAATGAACGTCGCCAGATAAAATAATAAAATTATGTGGTGTTTTTGGATGGCGGAATAAATTTAATAAGGCATGAGCTGAGCCGTGATGTGACATCCAATTTTCCGCATCAACCATCAAAGGGTAGCCACACCAAGTAAATAAACGTTGAATGTTTTCTATAAGTTTTACGCCAAAAATTGGCGCTGGAGAAACCAGAATAACGGCTTTTTTATTTAGCAGCGTTTGTTGTAATTCAGTGAGAGCTTCCCAATCCATTAAACCAGATGGCTTACTTGGATTACTTTGAGAACGCCATCTACGCGTGCGGGTATTTAACACAACTAAAGGTGGGCTAGTGGGCCATTCATAATGCCAATAATCAAAACTCAATAGTTTACTGATTATTTTATCGGTTTTTTCTGACTGGTTGTCGATATATAAACTGGAAATGGAGCTCATAAGCTTAGGCGAAAAGCTGCTTGGATTGTTTCCCCACCCTTGAAATAGCAAATACGCCAAAAGGGCATTACCGATAATGCGGCGTGAAAAGGGGTGATCATAAGCGGACTTTTCCCATGCGGCATTCAAATTCCAATCATCGGTAACATCATGGTCATCAAACATCATTGCTGTGGGTAAATGAGCAAGTGCCCTTTGTACTGATGGGAGGTTCTGTTGAAAGCTAATGATACGTTGCTTTTCATCCTCATATTTTTCTCTGGCTGTTTCAGAAACAATTTGTTCAGGGCAAGATAACTGAACAAACTTCCAGCAAATAGGAGACCAAACTAGAAGATACATGGCAATCATTTCACTTAAGGTTATTAAGTGGTTATGTGCCGTATCCGTTGTAAATACTGGTTTTTGAACACCGCCAAAAAACTGTTGATGTAGTTTCTGTGTTTCTTTATTGCTAGGTAATAAATTATGACGATGATAATAATACGCATGACTCGTATGCAGCGTTTCTGAGTCACTAAGTTCTGCACCTTCTAAAGACTCATTTGGTAAACCTAAAAGAGCAATGACTTGATGTATTGCATACAACATGGGGCCTGCAACATCGTCTGTATAAACTTGATCTCCGGAAAGTATGAGTAAGGAAGGCCACTCTTTTATTGGTTGTATAGCAAGTAATTCATCGACGTTTTTTAACCCATCGAGGTTGTGTTTACTATTAAAGTGCGGCTTTCGACAGGAACCATGGAGTAGCTTTGATACGTTTTTATGTAAAACAAAGCCTAATGAATGATGGTTTTGATGGAATAAGTCAGATGCCCAATCTGCCATGTTGTAAATTTTTTCTGAAACTGAGTCTTTTAACTCAAGGTGATATTCAACCCATATATTATAGGGAATGGGATTATCAAGAGTAATATGTATTAAGTGGATATATAGATGTTTGCCTGTGGGGATGCATTGATGTGATATGTTGAAAGCATCACATTCTTCAGAGAGTTCGGTCTCACCGTATTTCAAAGTAAATAAAATATCAAAGGCAGAAGACGTTGCAATCCATAATGTAATTTCTTTAGGATGCGTCTTACGTAAAATTGGCCCTGCAAGAACAGGAGGAAGGTTTTTGGTAGTATGAGTCTCTGCGATTGACATTGGGCTACTCTAAAGTCATTTACTGTCTAATGATCTACCCAGAACACGGGTAAACAGTTTTAATATTCTTGGGTTTTGAAAGAACTCGTTTGCTAAATAACCATTAATGATGAGATCTAAAGTTTCAGAAGTATCTGGCCTTATAACATGAGAGCGTAAAACTCCTTCTTGAGTAAACCCTAAATGTAAGGTGTTTTTTTGGCTTTGTGTATTGTCAGAGTAAACATAGCTGTATACCTTAGCGAGACCTAATGTTTTAAAAGCAAACTCTAAAATAAGCAAAGTTGCTTCAAGAGAAACCCATCCATCGGAAACATCTGGTAAGCCAATAAGTAACTCAGCTCTTGAATTTCTGAGGTTCATATCAACTAGAGAGGCAATTCCAATAGGAGTGCCTTCTCGCTCTATAATCCATTCGATTTTATTGCTTTCTAATGGTGGCTTTTGTGAGGTTTGAATGCTTTCTTTGACTGCTTGTTCGGATGTTTTATGGAAAAAGTTGTATTGATTTCTGAAAGCTTCATTTTTTCGTAATGAGAATACAAAATTAAAATGCTGTTCAGTTACTCGTGTTAGAGAGACCCTTCTTCCATTTAACGGCGTGTTCCAAAAAATGGGGAGCTTTAGCATTGTATGCTTAATATGTTCTTTAAATATTTTATTGCTATCAGGAATATTTAATAGCGCATTTTGGTAGCTTTTATAAGCATCAAGTTCTTTCTTGTTTGCTAAAAATGATTTGCCTAAAGTAATGGATGCCATGGGGTCAGATGGAGCGACTGTGTAAGCATCAAGAGCAAGTTTATGTGCGTCATTATTTTGACCAGAGTCTAATAAAAAAGCGGATAAAATGTATTTATACTTAGGGTTTTTAGTGTCTAACTCGCATGCTTTTTTTAGATAACGAATGGCTTGCTGTAAATCTTTATTTTTACTTGAGTCGTAAGCAGATAACATTCCTCTTGCATAAAACATTGGGGCATTGTCATCGGCAAAGCTGCATCCTTGAAGGTAGTCAGATAGCTCTGACCACTTTTGAGAATGAATGAGCTGGTCAATTTGATTTGATTGCATTCTCTAATATAACCTTATTTTCATCTAGGTAGTTCCAGTAGTCTTTATATTAGCGAGAATCTGTGTCTGTGAATATACCTAGGAAAGGTGTAAATAAGTTTACTAAGCCTCAGTCTTTCAGAGAAACCGTCAAATAAGGCACGATTCTGCAGGAATGTTAATAACCTTTTAAAGAGTCGTAACGCAATGTTGTCAACAACAACTGAAAAGTGACGCTTTCTTTGAAAGGCACTGAAAGACCCGCAGGTCATGGTCTAAAATGAGCATCTCGAATAGCAGGCTTTTATCCACATACTGAGACAAGAGAACTTATTCGCACTTTCCCTAAGTGAATCCGATGGAGTTTTACCTATTTCTTACGTTAGCTTACTAACAAATAAGAATGTGTATGTTATCTTAAGCGTTCTTATATATGACTTGAGACCTTTGTACGACTATTACGCTTGTTAATACTTTGTTAAAAACAGACTTATCATCGCTCATGATTTCGTGCAAAGGCCTCGACTAACTGATGAGTGAGAAAATGCTTACTTCTGTAACGGATAAATATCGAAAAATACTTCGTGAAAAAGCCATTTCACGAGCAAAAACACGCATTGTACTAGCAGGCCGTAAGGCTGAAGAAATGAGCTTGGATGATTTAGAAGTAGTGGTGCAAGAAGAAGAACAAAAAATCAAATCTGAAATTAAGGAAAAAGGATTATTAGCTGTGCTGGCTTTATTAGGTATTAGCTTATTTGGATGATCTATGATGAATCAACTGTTCCGCTTAACCTTTATCACGTTTGTATGGAAGAAATACAAACAACTTATTGTATCTACTCTTATACTTATTCTGCTTTTATGGATTGTTGAGCAAGTTCAGCAAGATTTTGTTGCATACAGTCAATTGAATTCAGACACATCGTATCTAGCATTATCTTTTATTGTAAAGTGGGCAGTTTTTACTCTACTTTGTGTTGGTTTTGTTGTGGTTAACCTCTCTTTTGGTAAAAGTACGCTACAAAAGAAGCCTGCTAAATCGTTTTTTAATCATAAAAATAAAGAGGCTGTAGGGTCTGTTTCGCCAAAAAAAGATCAAAACGATGAGTCATCGCCAGAAACAGGAGACCCCTTTGATGCCATTAGAAATAAATCTCAGCTCAGGTCTAAAGCAGATTTATTATTGAAGAAAGAGTCTTCAAAAAAATAAATTTCTAATTTTAAATTGGACTTGTAGGTGTGTATTCGCACCTTCCTTAATCAAACTCCATGGCTTTAATATAGGCTGCTCTTTGCTGTATTTTTTTCAAGTAAGTTGAAATATTTGGGGTGTTTTGTAGAAGTCCAATATGTCCTGCAATCTCAAGAGAAATGGTCATCATAATGTCTGCTGCGGTAAAAGTTTCTCCTGCAAAATACTTTTGCTTTCCTAATGTGTCTTCAATATATGTAAAGTCTACAGTAAGCTCTTTTTTGATATAAGCATCTAGTGGCTGTTGGCCGTCTCGTTGTTCCATTCCCATAAAAAGCTTACTTATTAAAGGTAAGCTTAATGACCCTTCTGCAAAATGAGACCATTCTAAATATTGGTAATAGGGCGCTGTATTTTTCTTAGGTCTGAGCCTTTCAGAGACGCCTTTATCTAAAATGTATTCTATGATGGTGCTGGATTCACATAGTATAGTGTCTCCTTCAACTATTACTGGCGCCTTCCCTAGAGGGTGAATATCTTGTAGGCTTCGAGGTGCTAAATTTGTTTGGCTGTCTCTTTCGTGAAGAACTAAATTGTATGGTATATTGAGTTCTTCAAGTAACCATACGATTCTCTTAGAGCGAGAGCGGTTTAAATGGTGTAATGTAATCATTATAAGGTCCTTGTCATATTATGTATGTGGTTATTATGGCAGGAGAATAATAACTTGTCGCATAAAAAGGAAGTATTTATGTTTTCAAAATTGAGTTCTGTTTTAATCGGTGTCGTTATAAGTTCGTCAAGTATTGCTAATCCTATAGATCAAGTGCGTCCCGATGCTCCCGAGTTAGCCAATTTTGGGTCTTTTTCAATTGGTGTAAGAACTATAGATATGGTGAATTTTGATCAATTGGATGTTCTATCTATTAAAGATGGTACGTCAGCACCTCGCTATGACCGTCCGCTTAGATTGGAAGTGTGGTATCCAGCAGTGAGTAAGTCAATAAAAAGAGGTGTATATGAAGATGTATACTTACGAGATGGAAAGACTTCAGTTACTTTGACTGGAAAGGCGCAACGTGATTTGCCCCCATTAAAAACAGATGCCCCTTACCCTTTTATCATCTTGTCACATGGTTATCCTGGAAACCGCTTTTTATTAAGTCATTTGGGAGAAAATTTAGCATCTAAGGGCTATGTAGTTGCCTCAATTGATCATACTGATAGCACTTACAATGATCAATCTGCTTTTGGTAGTACTCTTGTTAATCGACCCTTGGATCAAATGTTTGTATTAAATGAAATGGATACTTTTTCGAAAGAGCCAAATCATTTTTTAGAAGGTCTTGTTGATGTAAATCATACGGGGCTCATTGGTTACTCTATGGGAGGATATGGTGCTGTTATTTCTGCAGGAGCAGGGGTGACGCAGAAAAGCATAGATTACGCTTGGGGGGCTCCAAATAGTGCTTTGTCAATTCATAAAGTTGGGAGTCAATCTCATCAATCTCTATTGGATCCAAGGTTAAAAGCAGTGATCGCTTTTGCTCCATGGGGGAAAAATCACGATTTTTGGGATGTCAAAGGGCTTTCTGGAATACAAGTGCCTATAATGTATGTTGCAGGGTCTGATGATGATGTTTCTGGTTATGAAAATGGAGTTAGGTCTCTTTTTGAAGAAAGCATCAATACAGATCGCTATTTATTAACATATCAATATGCGAACCATAATGCCGGTGCTACTATGCCTGCCCCAAAAGAATCATGGAAGTACAGTGATTCATTAGGCTTTGCTCCATTTGAGCATTATGCTGACGCTGTCTGGGACTCTGTTAGAATGAATAATATAGCACAGCATTTTACAACGGCTTTTATGGCGACCTATTTGAAACAAGAAAGCGAAAAAAAATCTTATCTTGATTTAGTTCCTCACTCGGTTGATGCTGTATTTAATCTTGATAAGGACCAAAAACCAACTAAAGAACACTCCTATTGGAAAGGGTTTCCGAATAGAACCGCAAAGGGATTGAGTTTTGAGTTTAAATCTAAAACGTCTCGGCCTATAAAAAAGTGATTTTTTTTACAGATCCACTTTATCATTACAAAGGTGGTGATGAAATTCATCTTCAATTATCCAATATTTAGTGTTAGGTCAAAATTGTTATGAATCTGAATTTGTTATTGTGTGTAAACAGCGCTTTGGGGCATGACTTTTGATTAATGAAGTACTAAAACCCATACTTGATAAGTTCTCTATTGATGTTGAATCGGCAGAAAAGGATTCTTTTTTACAAGAAGTTAATACAGTTATTGGTGATTTAATTCAACAAAATGGTTTTTTACAGAATTACTTAGATCTTACTTCTGTTGAATTGGTTCAACGGTACGAGCGCTTAGAATTGAGTAATCATTTGTTTGAAGCGACCTTTAATGCTGCGCGTGATGCCATGTTAGTGACTGATACTGATACTGATACTGATACTGATATTGATACATGTCGATATAATGATGAGTTTGCCCGAATATGGAATATTAACGATTTATGGAGAGGGGAAGTGAGCCAAGTTGGCTTAATTGAACATATGCTTTCTCAAATCATTGATAAAGAGGCTTTTCTTAACACTATTAAAGTTGATAAGGTTTCTGAAGAGCCCAGTTCCGGACAAATTCACTTGGAAGATGGTAGGCTTTTTGAGTTTGAGAGTCGAATACGTTATTTTCAAGGTGAGAAAGTAGGGCGCTTGTATTGCATTAATGATATTACTCAGGAAGTGAGTAACCAGCGTATTCTGGCTCAATCTCAGAGCGATCTCATGCTTGCACATAAGTTATCTAGAATGGGGTCTTGGAAGTATGAGTTATCAACTGAAACCATCATACTTTCAGATGCTCTTATTAGCATTTTGGACTTGCCTGAAGATGATACGCATTGGAGTATTTCGCGATATTTGAATTGTATTCCAGAATATGAAAGAGAAAGAGTTAATAAAGTTATTTCGGAATCTCTGTTATCTAACGGAGTCTTTGAGTTAGAACATCGATTTATTACACCATCAGGAAAAGAATATTATCTGAGTAATCAAGGTGGATATGAAAAAGGCCGCCAAACTGAATTACCTCGTTTACTTGGTTTGGTAAAGGATGTAACTAAAGATAAAGATTCAATTGATCGGATTAAGCTATCGTCTCAGTTTTTCCATTCATCGCTCCAAGGCAATATTTTGATGGACCGGCAGCGTAAAATTCTTGATTTTAATGAAGTTGCGGTACAAATTTTTAATCTTGAAATGAAAGATTTTACAGAAAGTATCAATAGTCGCCTATCCTATGCATTTTCGGAAGAATTGACGATAAAAAATATTTGGATGGAGGTGTATGCAAACCATAAATGGGCAGGGGAAGTTAACTTTCATGATGGTGTTTTAAAAGATAAAACATTATGGTTGTCATTGGAGGCCTACTTTAATGATGATGGTGTATTAACGCATTATTTGGCTATTTTTAATGACATTTCTGAGTCCAAAAAAGCGCAGGAACAATTAAAGTTATTAGCCTATTTTGATGCTCAAACTTTATTACCTAATAGAGCTAAGTTTGAACAATACTTATTGGAAAAAATAGCAAGTACGAAGAAGAATGCTACATCTATTACGTTAATTTATCTTGATCTTGATCGATTTAAATATGTAAATGATTCTTTAGGTCATCATGTGGGAGATGAACTATTGGTGAAGGTTGCTGAGCGATTACAAGAGAATATTCCTGGTAAAAGAATGATCGCTCGTCAAGGTGGTGATGAATTTGTGGTAGTACTTGAGGATGTATTATCCTCTTCTCAGGTAGAAGAATTAGCGCAAAATATTATTGATTCAATTTCTTTACCATTTGATTTGCAAGGCCATAAGGTCTTTGTTGGGGCAAGCATGGGAATTGTTAATTTGCCTGAACAAGCTAATGATCTGGTAACTGCAATGAAATACGCTGATATTGCTTTATATAAGGCAAAAAAATCTGGAAAAGGATGCTATCGTTTTTGGGATGATGAGTTTTTAAAGGATGCGACACCTGAAAGAATGACTATCGAGTCTTCTTTACGAGAAGGTATTCGTCAAAACGAGTTAGTGTTGTATTACCAGCCTATTGTTGAAGCTAGTACTGGAAAAATTCGTAGTCTTGAAGCTCTAGTGCGCTGGGTGCACCCAGAAAAAGGCATGATTCCTCCAGATGACTTTATTCCTATTGCAGAAGAAACAAATCTGATCTTATATCTTGATGAATGGGTAATTCGTGAAGTTGCAAGGCAACAGAAAGAGTGGAAAGAACTGGGTTTAACGCTTTGTCCAATTTCTATCAATATCTCAGCTTCTCATATCAGTCGTCCAAGTTTATTAGATACGTTTGAAAGCTTGATAGAGAGTGATCCTTTTTTAGTTAATTTATTACAAATCGAAGTAACTGAAACTGCAATGATGATTGATCCTGATAATGCAACTCTTGCGTTAAACAAACTGTTCAAAATAGGTGTTTCTTCATCAATTGATGATTTTGGCTCAGGGTATACTTCATTAGGTTATTTAAAGAAATTAAATGCTGATGTGCTAAAAATTGATCGATCTTTTATTGATGGCATTACTACTGATAATTTTGATCATGATGTTGCCAAAGCAATTATTGCATTGGCTTCAAGTATGTCTATGAAAGTAGTTGCTGAAGGAGTGGAGACTCAAGAGCAATGGACTATGCTTAAAGAGTTCGGCTGTGATTATTTGCAGGGCTACTATTTTTATCGACCAATGATGAGTGATGGAGTAAATGAATTACTTCAGACTAACAGAATGAATAATTAAAAAACGAATGAACCGAAAGCCTATAGTATCGGTTCATTCGTTATTATAAGGTGAGACCTTTGTACGGCTATAACGCTCGCTAATACTTTGTTTCAAACAGACTCAAAATGCGCATTTATAACTCATAAACTCCGCTTTTCCGTCTGTTTTTGCCACCTTACCTTATCTTTCATCACTTCGTGCTATTAACCATCGGCATTAATTTTGCTGATTAGTACATTTAATATTGAATCTGCCTGATCATTTTCAACCTGACATGTGCCCGCATTTAGATGGCCACCTCCGCCATAGCTTAAGCATATTTCCCCAACATTTGTATTGGAGGAACGGTTTAGTATGGATTTACCAATTGCAAAAACAGTATTTTGCTGCCTTAATCCCCACATTTTATGAATAGAGATGTTGCAATCAGGGTACATTGCATAAATTACAAAGCGGTTTGTTGCGTAAATTGTTTCTTCATTAGTTAAATCCAGTACAACTAGATTTTTATGTTGAGTAGCGCAACGACTGATTTGCTCTTTTGCTAAAGTATTATGTTGATTATAAAGTTCAACACGCTCAACAACATCCTCAAGCTCTAAGATTTGCTCAATGGTCATATCTTTACAGCTATCAATTAACTGCATCATTAATTGGTAATTGGAAATCCTAAACTCTCTAAAACGTCCTAAACCTGTACGAGCATCCATAATGAAGTTCATTAATACCCACCCAGTAGGGTTAAGAACTTCGTCTTCTGAGAATTGAGCCGAATCGCCTTTGTCTACAGCATCCATCATATCAAGTGATATATTTGGAAATTTTTCTACACCACCATAGTAATCATAAACCACGCGAGCCGCAGAAGGTGCCTTAGGGTCAATTACATGGTTTGAGATATTCTCGTCATTGCGAACGGTTTCACTTAAATGGTGGTCAAATGCAATATGGCATCCTGCCACATAAGGTAAGTTGGTGGTAATATCATTCTCTGTGATTTCTATTTTTCCATCTTGCATATCTTTTGGATGCACAAATAAAATATCATCAATTAGATCAAGGTCTTTTAATAAGACCGCACAAACAAGGCCATCAAAGTCACTTCGTGTTACAAGGCGAAATTTCGAATCAGTCATAGAGTTTCCATTGTTTAATAATTATTATCTTAAGTTTATCAGTATTTTTAGTTTTTATTGACATCAAAAAATAAATTTTTGTAATGACTTGAGGTTTTTTGACCAAAGTCTGTAACCACGAGAGTTAAGATGTAATTGATCGTCCTCGAATAAGTCTATTTTAATCTGACCTGACTCATTTAATAAAGATGAAAACAAGTCGATATATTGTGTATTTGGTCGTGTAATTGCGAGACGTTTTAAACTTTCATTGGTTTTTATGATGGTATTAAGTTGCTTCATTCTTGAAGGGCTTGGTTTAATGCTAATAATTGTGACAGGAATCCCTTTTAGGTGCACGTCTATTTTTTGTAATAGCTCAATATACAAGGCTACAACATGATTGCTATTGTGCAAGTTTCCAATGTCATTATCACCGACATATAAGACTAACGAGCGTGGCTTTTGAGGTGCAACAACTCGCTCAAAGTAATACACACATGCTTCTAAAGTAGCCGCAGAGAAGCCTAAGTTAATAATGTCATTATGCCCCATTTGGTTAGTAAGATCGGGCCAATTTCGGATAGTAGTTGAACCATAAAAAGCAACAGGATTATTATCCGATGGTTTCTGAGTCAATTGGAGTTCCAACTCACGTATATCTGATTCAAATTCAACTTCTTGTTGATTTAGCTTACGAACATTAGAGCGATAATTCTCCTGGGCACTTAAGTCGGGTGTAATACTAATATCAGTAGCGAGTTGAATCGCTTCTTCAACATAACCTTTATAGGTCTCTTGGTAATCTTTTACAAATTGTTCCACTTGTTTATCATCCTTGATATCGACTTCATTGGATAATTTAAATGCCGGCTTTATAACAATAGAGTACACAGTGTGATCGACGCGTTTATCAAAGTTAGCAACTGCAATAGGAACAATCCAAGGTTCATCTGTGCCCATTGAAGCCGCTAAGTTGAAAGTTGATGTGCGCATTACCCCAGGGGATTCATCTGTGCTAAAACAAGCGCCTTCAGGAGAGATTAGTAGCGGTGTATTTGACTTTAAAATCGCTTGCCCGGCTTGCAGGAATAATTGATTAAGTTCCTCATCTGAAGTTAATGATTCCCATGAATCGACAAAGAAATTGCCAAATCGTTTGTAATAATCATCTCTCCAGTATTCATCTTTTTTACTGCGTTCCACAACTCTAACGCCAGCCATACCATATTGCTTATCAAGAATCATGCTACTGATAAATTGTGCATCGAGAGAGAAGTGAAAACCATTGGGTAGAGTGGAGTTGGGTGAATGGCTCAAATGATTATAAATAAATAAACTGCCGGATTTTTTAGGCAAGTTCTCAAGCCCTTTAATGACATAAGGTACTTGTTGAAATGCTTGATCGAATAAGGCAACACCTTTTCTACGAACATCGGTAGCGGGCATATCATTAGGTAATTGAGTAATATCATCATAGACTCTCTGTAAATGTCGATAGAATCCATTCTCTCTCTGAACATCCCTTAAAATATCCAAACACATTCCAGAAATGGTTTTTTCTAAGGTATTACCATAATGGAGGCTTTTATAAAGTAAGCCAAATGCTTCATCGGTTGTAACTGGACTTTTTAATAAATCACCAATTTTGTATAAAGGTGATGTTACGGGTAAAAGGGCGGTGTTTTGCTCTACAACGTTTGTGACAGCAAATACTTCATTATTGGATGTCTGTGATAAATAGCGCATACGAGCGGCAAGTAAATGGGTGCCGACTAACCAAATTAAACGATACCAATATTTTAAACTTAAGGCAGGGTTAGATTCTAAAATTTCTTGGATGTGATCTTTAGAGATGAATAAAACAGTACTGTCTCTTGAAGCTATCATAGAGGTTCTGTTTAATATGTCTTCATCAGTGGTGCACCAGCTTAATAATGCGCTTTTACGAGAGATTGTCCGGGTGGTAATAATCTCGCCTGTTTCTGTTTGATACCTGACAATGATTTTGCCATTTAGTAATAAGTAAAGCCCATCTGCATATTGGTTCTGTTGGCTGAGAATATCCCCTTGATGAACGAGTAATTGTTTGGTTACCTTAGCGAATAACGCATTTTCTTCTTCTGTAAAGCCTTCAAAAAATTGAGCTTTATTAATGATATCTAACGCCTTAGATGGGTTGTAACGAGGTGAATTTTTTTTATCTAAAGGGCGAGTTTCGTCAAATGCTAGTGTTTCGTTGGAAAAAAAAGGTTTGGTTTTATTTTGAATATTTGCCAACACAGTTAAGCTGTTTTGGTAAACAAAATGTAAGAAGTCATTACCAAATTCAAGTTCTTCTTGTAAGAACGTTTTCAATTCAACAATGGGTAATGAAATAAGAGTAGAGTTCTCTAAAGCAGTAAAGGTTGTGGCATAACGTGATGGATGACGTAATGCAGACCAACCAATTGGTGTGAAGGGCTTGCTGATATTGCCCACATCGTATTCTTCGTTAGTATTTTTAGAAGGAATAGAAATTGATAGTTTTCCTTCTATTAGAAAATACAAGGTATTCCCAATATCAAAGTTTTTAATCAAAACACTGTGTTGATTCAGTGTGACAAGTCTTGCCATCGAGATCATATTTTCGACAATTGACTCTGATGCATCTTCTAAAAATGGCAACTGTCTAACAATATTTGCAACATCCATAATGGCTCCTTACGGGTTAAGAGGGTCTTTTAATTGTAATTTTACCACCAAAAGCAGAAAAGTCATTTCCACCTAGTCTACCTAATGGTTTTAAAATATCACTGTTTATAAATGTGTGCTTTCCTTCTTGAGTGACCATATCATCATCGGCATATAAGCTTATTACTTCCAAATAAAATGCTTCAAATGATGAGTTCCCTATAGGGTGAACATCGTATAGCTGACAATGTAACGCAATTTTTGCGTCTTTTATACGAGGCAAGGAATCAGTGAACTCAATTAATTCTAATGGATAACTATCTGGTTCTGATTCTCCATAGTTTAATGTGACTGCGCTGAAGTTCACCGCCTCAGCTAATGACTCAGAGGGGATATGCAAAACACATTCCTTTTCTCTTAGAAGGTTTACTTTAGTATCTTTGCCAATGGTTTCAGATTTGTTACCAATAGAGACAACTAATAAAGCAGGGTCTGAACCAAGAGCATTAAAGTAAGAAAAGGGTGCAAGGTTGGTATTGCCTGATTCGTTTTTAGTTAAAATCCATGCAATAGGTCTTGGTGTGATGGTTTGAGTAATCAAGTGGTATTTTTGATTGGCCGATAAACTATTAAAATCAAACAGCATTGTTTCTCCAAATAAGTTGAAGGTTATCCTTATGATGAAACGTCAAATAGTATCAATATTCTATTAAAGTGCATTTTTAGTTGAATAAATGACTGAAAAACGTAAATAAATGTGATTTTTTCATTGTTTTTATGCTTCCTTCTAAGATCAATTAATTGCGTTAGGACAATAACTTAACGGACAAAATGACCTAATAAAATCCCCCTGATTAAAAAATACACTTCCTTGAGTAAGTCGATTTGTGTGCTACACCTATAAAGTAATGACTACAAAAGAAGAAGTTATAGTAAAACAGAAAGTTAAAGCGCCAAGAGTCTTTTTTCTATTATTTCATTCTTGGCTCTCATTGTTACCAAATTGAATGATTTTAAACATTGCCATGACTTTGTGCGTAATCTGTTATGGCTTGGGGGAACGCGATCATGAGTATATTTGACCATATCCAATCTCGTTATGATGCTCAACAAGAGGAAGAAATTTCTCTTGATGATTATTTGACACTTTGTAAATCTGACCCTGATGCTTATGCTTCTCCTGCTGAACGCTTGCTTAAAGCAATCGGAGAACCTGTACTGATTGATACATCAAAAGAGTCACGCATGAGTCGGATTTTTTCCAATAAAGTTATTAAACAATACCCAGCATTCAAACATTTCTATGGAATGGAGGAGTGTATTGAGAGAATTGTTGCCTTTCTTACTCATGCTTCTCAAGGCTTAGAGGAGTCTAAGCAAGTGCTCTATTTATTAGGGCCAGTAGGGGGAGGGAAATCGTCTTTAGCGGAAAAATTGAAAGAGCTTATGCAGGCTCAACCTTTTTATGCAATTAAGGACTCGCCCGTATTTGAATCGCCCTTGTCTCTTTTTGATGCACAAGAAGATGGTGGGATTTTACAAGATGAATACGGTATTTCGAGACGTTACCTTAAAAATAGCATGTCCCCTTGGGCTGCAAAAAGGTTGATTGAGTTTAATGGAGATATTAGAAAATTCCGAGTGGTAAAAATATACCCTTCAGCGATTAAACAAATAGCAATCTCAAAAACTGAGCCGGGTGATGAAAATAATCAAGATATTTCAGCTCTTGTTGGGAAAGTCGATATTCGTAAACTGGAGTTTTTTGAGCAAAATGATACCGATGCGTATAGCTATTCCGGAGGTTTATGCCGAGGGAATAGAGGGTTAATGGAATTTGTTGAAATGTTTAAAGCACCAATCAAGGTGTTGCACCCACTATTAACTGCGACTCAAGAGGGTAATTACAATGGTACTGAAGGCGTTGGGGGGATTCCGTTTGATGGCATTATTTTAGCGCACTCAAATGAGTCTGAATGGCAAACCTTTAAAAATAACAAAACAAATGAAGCCTTTATTGATCGGGTTTATACCGTCAAAGTGCCTTACTGTTCTCGTGTTTCCGAAGAGATGTCAATTTATGAAAAATTAATTGAATACAGCTCTTTACAGAATGCCCCTTGTGCCCCAGATACGCTAAAAATGCTCGCACAATTTACTGTGTTATCTCGTTTGAAAGAGCCTGAAAATGCCAGTATTTATTCAAAAATGCGGATATATGATGGGGAGTCACTCAAAGACATTGACCCAAAAGCGAAATCATTACAAGAGTATAAAGATGCAGCAGGTGTGAATGAAGGTATGGACGGGTTATCCACTCGGTTTGCTTTTAAAATACTTTCAAGAGTTTTTAACTTTGACCCGACTGAAGTTGCAGCAAATCCTGTTCATCTAATGTATGTGCTTGAACAACAGATTGAGCAAGAGCAATTTTCTCAAGAGCTGCATGATAGATATTTACGCAGTTTGAAAGAGTACATCGCTCCACGATATGTGGAATTTATCGGTAAAGAAATTCAAACAGCCTATTTAGAGTCCTATTCAGAATATGGGCAGAATATTTTTGATCGATATGTGATTTATGCTGATTTCTGGATTCAAGATCAAGAGTATCGAGACCCAGAAACCGGTGATATTTTGGATAGAGAATCCATTAATAGTGAGCTTGAAAAAATTGAGAAACCTGCGGGGATTAGTAATCCAAAAGATTTCCGTAATGAAGTGGTGAACTTTGTATTGCGGGCTCGTGCAAATAATAATGGAATGAATCCTAGTTGGTTAAGCTATGAAAAACTGAGAGCGGTTATAGAGCGTAAAATGTTCTCTAATACTGAAGATTTACTGCCTGTTATTTCCTTCAGTGCAAAATCGTCGAAAGAAGAGCAGAAAAAACACAATGATTTTGTCAATAGGATGGTAGAGCGTGGTTACACAGAAAAACAAGTTCGTTTGTTATCTGAGTGGTACTTGAGAGTTCGCAAATCGCAGTAAGGAATCTTCCATCACCTAAAAGGAGGTGCGCTTATGTCGTATATTATTGACCGCCGCCTAAATGGAAAGCACAAGAGTAGTGTTAATAGACAGCGTTTCTTAGGGCGCTATAAAAGTCATATTAAGAAAGCTGTAGAGGATGCTGTAAACTCTCGCAGCATACAAGACCTTGACCGTGGAGAGAGTATTACTATTCCTAAAAAGGACATACATGAGCCTGTTTTTGGGCACGGTCAAGGAGGTAAAAACTCCGTGGTTCATCCTGGTAATAAGGAATTTGACTCTGGAGATCGCATTCCAAAACCGCCTTCTGGTGGGGGGCAAGGTGGAAACGGAAATGCAAGTGACTCAGGGGAAGGAGAGGATGATTTTGTGTTTCAAATTTCACAAGAAGAGTTTCTGGACTTTGTTTTTGAAGATTTAGAGTTGCCTAACTTGTTAGAGAAAGAGCTCAAAGAAATTACTGATTTTCAAGTGAAACGGGCGGGCATTGTGGCTGATGGTACGCCCTCGAAGTTAAATATCATTCGCTCTATGAGAAATGCCCAAGCTAGAAGAATGGTAATGAGTTCTAGTTCGCGGAAAAAATTGCATGAAATAGAGGAAGAAATAGCTCAATTGGAAGAACAAGACGAGCTTTTAATAGACCTACAAAAGTTGTCGCAACTGAAAGATTTAGCCGAACAACTGCGACAAAAAATAGCTCGTACGCCTTTTTTAGACACATATGATTTACGCTATAATCATCATATTCGTGAACCAAAACCCAGCTCTCAAGCGGTTATGTTTTGTGTCATGGATGTTTCCGGCTCAATGACTCAAGAGACGAAAAATATCGCAAAACGTTTTTATATTTTACTTTATCTCTTTTTAAGTCGCAGCTACGAAAAAATTGATTTGGTGTTTATACGGCATCATACCAGTGCAAAAGAAGTCACCGAGGAGGAGTTTTTTTATTCGAGAGAAACTGGCGGTACGATCGTTTCAAGTGCTTTAAAGTTGATGGAGAGCATCATAAAAGAACGTTACCCAGCCAATGCTTGGAATATTTACGGTGCACAGGCATCGGATGGAGATAATTGGGATGATGATTCAAGTGCGTGTAAAGAGTTGATGGAAAATAAATTGATTCAACATATGCAGTATTACACTTATATCGAAATCACCCCAAGAGATCATCAAAGTTTATGGTATGCCTTTGAAAAAGTAGAAGCACAGCATTCGGACTCTTTTGCTATGCGCCACATAACTGATCTCGCTGACATTTATCCTGTTTTTCGTGATTTATTTCAGAGGAGGCAACATGGGTGATTCATTAAAAGACCACACATCAAAGAAAAAGAAATTGCTTTCTGAAGGGGCAGATTG
The DNA here is from genome assembly GCA_947493575.1 of uncultured Marinomonas sp. Classification (GTDB taxonomy): domain Bacteria; phylum Pseudomonadota; class Gammaproteobacteria; order Pseudomonadales; family Marinomonadaceae; genus Marinomonas. Next base: position 195,369 of record CANLRQ010000003.1, on the reverse strand, counting down.
GACATTTGAGAAAATTCAAATATACGATGATGCTATTGGGAAGCTTGCAGCTGAATATGGGTTAGATACCTACCCAAATCAAATTGAAATCATTAGTTCTGAGCAAATGATGGACGCTTATGCTTCAGTTGGAATGCCACTTGGCTATCACCATTGGTCATATGGAAAACAGTTTTTAAATGTTGAGCAAAATTATAAGCGTGGGCGAATGGGGCTGGCTTATGAAATTGTGATTAACTCTTCACCTTGTATTGCCTACCTTATGGAGGAGAATAATATGATGATGCAAGCATTGGTTATTGCCCATGCTTGTTATGGTCATAATTCTTTTTTTAAAGGAAACTACCTTTTTAAAACGTGGACAGACGCCACTGCTATTATTGACTATTTGGTGTTTGCAAAAAAATACGTACAAGAATGTGAAGAAAAGTATGGGATTGAGGCTGTCGAACTAACATTGGATTCATGCCATGCCTTGATGAACTTTGGCGTGGATAGATATAAGCGACCTTTACCTCTTTCAGCAGAAGAGGAGCAGAACAGAGTTAATGAAAGAGAAAGTATTTTACAACAACAGGTAAATGACCTTTGGCGTACTATACCAACTTCGCTTAAAGCCGAATCTGAAGTGGCAAAACACGTACAGTTTCCTTCTGAGCCGCAAGAAAACTTACTCTACTTTCTAGAAAAACATGCGCCGTTACTTCAACCCTGGCAAAGAGAGCTTATTCGTATCGTGCGCAAAATGGCGCAGTACTTCTACCCCCAAAGACAAACACAGGTTATGAACGAGGGTTGGGCAACATTTTGGCACTATACATTAATGAATGGTTTGTATGATAAAGGAATGGTAACAGATGGATTTATCTTAGAGTTCCTGCAATCCCATACAAATGTGATTGCTCAGCCAGACTTTGATTCGCCGTATTATTCGGGAATTAATCCTTATGCTTTAGGGTTTGCTATGTATACCGATATTAAACGCATTTGTGATAACCCTACTGATGAGGATCGCAGGTGGTTTCCTGATTTGGTTGATCGCCCTTGGTTGGATGTTTTAAATTTCGCTATGAAGAACTTCAAAGACGAGAGTTTTATTCTTCAGTTCTTATCGCCTAAATTAATGAGAGACTTTCGTTTTTTTGGCTTGGAAAATGATGAAGCGAATTCTTTTGTTGAGGTAAAAGAAATTCATAACGATACAGGTTATAGGAAGTTAAGAGAACGCTTGGCACAACAATACAACCTCAGCCAAAGGGAACCAAATATTCAAGTGCAATCAGTGAATATACATGGTGACCGAAGTTTAGTTTTACGACACATAATGGATTCTGATCGCCCTTTAAATGACGATACCCAAGAAGTGTTAAAGCATTTTCATCGCCTATGGGGTTTTGATGTTTCTTTGGAGTCTTGGAGTAATGACGCACTGATCACTGTCTATCATTGTGATAACGATAAACCCGAACAGTAAGACAGTTATAGGTTTAAGATAGCTACACGCTTAAGATAAACAGCCGTCAAAGGAGCTTAATGAACTAAGCGGCTGTTTATTTGGTTGCTCCTACATAAGTAGAGACTTTTGCACGACTATTACGCTTGCTAATACTTTGTTAAAAACAGACTCGTCTTATTATCACTCATGACTTGGTGCAAAGGCCTCAAGTAAGATTAAAAAATCTCAACAACGCAATTGAATGCGATAACAATCCGGTCTTGTTCGCCAAAGTAGGGCAATGCGGAATGTTTTAAATAAGAAGGGAAGATAATCATTTGTCCTGCAACTGGCTCGAAGTCCCAATATCCTTGATTACCCAAATAGGCTGTACCTGCATCGGTAAAGTGTGCTGCATTAACTCTTGGGTCGTAAAAGCGGTTAATGCCATTTTTACCATCAAGGGAGGCCTGCCCTGGGTCAAGGTAATAAATGCCACACCATGAACAGTTAGGGTGAGAGTGAGCGTCATGGTAGCCCCCATTCTGAGTAATATGATACCAAGACTCAGTAACAGTGGCTTCAACCTCAACGTCCTGTGGCCATGCATTACGGTTTACATCGAATGCCACTTCAGCAACCAGCTCTTCAAAAATTCGCCTAAGCTCCATTACTTCAGGATGGGCATGCTCTAAAAAAGTCAGCTCACTTTCAAAAAGCTGGTGTTTTGCATTCACTGCGACTTGGCTATCAATGGCCGATTTTTGCTGTTTTTGTGTCTGACGAATAAAGTTGATTAACTCATCTTTTAAAAAGTCATGATCAGGGTTATTCGCCACAAAAATGGGTGTTGCCCAAGTGCTTATATTTTCGATGGTTTGGGTGTCGGTTTGCATTTGAAAGAGAGAATCCTATTGAATAAGTAAATTCATGCTATGAGCAATAAAAGATAAAGCTCGTACTTTTCTACATAATATCTAATTCGGTGGCAGTAGGTTTGACACCACATAACATGAGTACAAGATTTCGAAATCCAGTGGTTGAGTCTGGGCCTTCTAACCCTTTAATTTTTTGATCTATTAAAGCTAGGTAGCTTTGCATGTATTGAATCGTGTTAGGGTTATGACGGCTGCATGCGGACTCATAGAGTGGAATGCGTTTATCCCATATCTTTTGAGCTTGGCAAGCTTGTCGAAGGCCCATGTTTTTTGCATCATGGACAACTAGCTCTAAAGTCGTCACTTCACGATTTATCATCCAAAGTATAATGTTTTCTTCAATTCCTTCGGCCAGTAAGTTCTCTAAACAATGTAATGCTTCTTTGACTTTACCTTGCAATAAACGGTCGCTTAGGTCGTAAATAGAGTAGCGACTGCTATCTGAAACCGAGTCTATAACTGAATCTAATGACAAAGTGCTTTGAGGCCCATAAATCAGTAACAGTTTTTCGAGCTCTTGAGACAGGGCTAATAAGTTACCTTCACCTCGTTCACAAAGTACTATAGCGGCTTCCTTTGAGAGGTTTAAATTAAGTGACTTCGCTCTTTGTTGTGTCCATTGCACCAGTCTGTTTGCATCAATGGGCCATATTTGAATAAAAACACCTTGCTTCTCTAAGGAAGTAAACCACTTACTCTTTTGAGATCGCATATCCAACTTAGGAACCGTAAGCAGAATAATATTATCTTGGGAAAGCTGAGACGCAATTTGAGCTAATGCTTTAGTGTGTTTTTCAGCAAGTTTATCAATTTGAATATCAAAAAGCCGACAGGAAGAAAATAAAGATAAACTTTGCGTTTCTTGAATAACATCTTGCCAATCAAATTGGCTGTCGGCGATGTATCTAAGTCTTTCTTCTATTATTCCTGCATGCGTTAAGTGGTGTCTAATGGTGTCAGCCGCTTCTTGGCATAATAGAATTTCATCCCCAGATATGATGTAAATGGGGTGACGTTGCTTAGATAACGTATTGCTAAGTTGGTCTGGGCGAACCTTCATACAGTCGACAGCTCTTAATTTAAATGATGAAAGGAAGGTTAAAGAGGAGCATAGGATAAATCTAATAGCAACTTATTGGCCAGATCTTCTGCCATGTCATCCAATGCCACTTTATCAAATGCTTCTTTGATATTTATGCTGGCATCTTGCTCAGTAAATAGCTTACTAGTGGAAATTTGGCGTGGCCCATACAGTGATTTGCCATTTATTTTGTGGACAAAATAATGTGTTGTTAACTGGCGTTCAAGTTGCAAAATATCGTTATTACTTGCCGTTCCTAGTATGGTTTCTTGAGAATCAATTGGGTTAATCGTTAATTCTAAAATATCGTCGTTTGAAGTTGTGTCTTCAGTGACAATGTTAATACCGGATCTTCGTAGTGCGCTGTATAAAGCCTGATCGAAAACAATAGAGCCGCTGTTAGAAGTCAAGATGAGGCGTTGTAATGCTGGTGGGATAGGGTTGTTTCCTCGTAAATGGAAACCACATGCAGAAATAATCAATGTTAAAGAGAGTAGAACGAGTAAACGAGCACTCTGAGCTTTTATCATTATCATAACCTTACTCCTGTACTTAGATCGAAAGTCATAAAAACAGTAAGCCATAAAGAGAGTGGCTCTTTATGGCTTACTGTGAATAATTAATACTTAGAATGTCCGTTAATTCGCAACTATATTAACAAGCCTTCCAGGTACGACTACGACTTTACGAACCGTTTTACCTTCAATGAATTTAGCAACATTTGGATGAGCCAAAGCAGCTGCTTCAATTTCTTTGTTATCAGCATTCACAGAAACGGTAAGTTCTGCACGTTTTTTCCCTAAGACCTGTACCACAATGGTTAGCTCATCTTTCACTAGGGCTGATTCGTCTAACGTCGGCCAGCTTACATTAACAACGTTATCACCATGACCCAATTCACTCCATAACTGATGGGAAATGTGAGGCACTATTGGAGATAATAATAGTACTGCAGATTTCAGAGCTTCTTGTTCTACTGCAAGACCTAATGGTGATGTGTCTTCAAATTTATTAATTTCATTGCACAACTCCATTACGGCAGAGATTGCAGTGTTGAATGTTTGGCGACGCTCAATATCATCGGTTACTTTGGCAATGGTTTCATGGGTTTTACGGCGTAATGCTTTTTGCTCGCTGGTTAAGGCTTGTGGATCCAACTCAGCAGCAGTACCGGCATTTGTGTGGCGGTAGCAAAGAGCCCATAAACGGCGTAAAAAACGAGAAGCGCCATCGACACCGGCATCATTCCATTCTAATGATTGCTCAGGCGGCGCGGTAAACATAATGAATAAACGCACTGTGTCGGCACCGTAACGTTCGATCATTTCTTGTGGATCAACTGTATTGCCTTTGGACTTAGACATTTTAGTGCCGTCTTTATTGACCATTCCTTGAGTCAATAAACGCTTAAACGGTTCATCTGAATCGACTAAGCCTGCGTCTCTTAATAACTTATGGAAAAAGCGAGAATACAATAAATGCAAGATAGCGTGCTCTACACCACCAACATACTGATCAACTGGAAGCCAGTAGTTTGCCTCAGGAGTTAGCATGGCATCTGTGCTTTCAGGTGAGCAATAACGTGCGTAGTACCAAGACGACTCCATAAAGGTATCGAAGGTGTCCGTTTCACGTTCAGCGGCTTCACCTTCAAATATAATAGAAGAGAAGTCTGGGTTGTTTTTAATCGGTGAGTTGACTCCATCCATCACCACGTCTGTTGGAAGCTCAACTGGTAATTGGTCTGCTGGTACAGGAACTGCCGTACCATCTGCTTTATTGATGGTAGGAATAGGTGTGCCCCAATAGCGTTGACGGCTAACACCCCAATCGCGTAGACGGTAATTGACCTTGACTTCACCTAAACCTTTTTCGGACATCCAGCCCGAAATAGCATCAAAAGCCGTATCAAAATTCATGTTATCAAATTCACCTGAGTTACATAGAACCCCTTTACCAGTGAATGCTTCTTTTGATAAATCAATTTCAGTATTGTCATTTTCAGGTGTAATAACTTGTTTGATATTTAAGCTATATTTTTGAGCAAACTCAAAGTCGCGTTGATCATGGGCTGGAACAGACATAACGGCTCCTGAGCCATAGTCCATTAAAACAAAATTTGCCGCATAAACAGGAACTGATTCACCCGTTACAGGGTGGATTGCTTTAAAACCTGTATCAACACCTTTCTTTTCGACCGTTGCCATGTCCGCTTCAGTGGTGGACATTAATTTGCTTTCAGCAATAAAGTCAGCTAATTGAGAGTTGTCTTGGGCTGCTTCAAGGGAAAGAGGGTGCTGTGTCGCAACTGCGATGTACGTAACACCCATAATGGTGTCAGGACGGGTGGTGTAAACGGATACTCGCTCGTCACGACCTTCAATACCAAAACTGAACTCTAAACCTTGGGAACGACCAATCCAATTACGCTGCATCGCTTTAACTTTTTCTGGCCAGCCGTCTAACTGATCCAAATCGTTTAATAGTTCTTCTGCGTAATCTGTAATACGAATAAACCACTGAGAAATTTCTTTTTTCTCTACAGTGGTTCCACAACGCCAGCAACCACCATCTTCTACTTGCTCATTGGCTAATACAGTTTGATCATGGGGGCACCAGTTTACGGCTGCGACTTTCTTATAAGCCAAACCTTTTTCAATTAATTGAGTAAAAAACCATTGTTCCCAACGATAATACTCAGGTGTGCAGGTTGCAATTTCACGATCCCAATCATAACCAAAGCCAAGCAGCTTTAATTGGCCTTTCATATAATCAATGTTTTCTGTCGTCCATTTTGCTGGTGCGGTATTGTGTTTTATAGCCGCATTTTCCGCAGGTAGACCAAAGGCATCCCAACCCATTGGCTGCATTACATTTTTGCCTTGCATGCGTTGATAACGTGAGATCACATCACCAATGGTATAGTTACGAACATGACCCATGTGCAAACGGCCACTTGGATAAGGAAACATAGAAAGGCAGTAAAACTTTTCTTTATTTACGTCTGCAACGGCCTTAAATACTTTGTTGTTATCCCAGAAGGATTGAGCCGCTTCTTCTATTTGCTTTGGACTATACTGTTCTTGCATGATGTTTATTGGTTCCCATGAACGACGAAAAAGTAACTTTACGCTAAACTAATAACAATATCCTTTAAAAAGGCAATTAGCGTAAGGGTAAATGAGTTAAAAAATACCTGTTATTTTATAGAGATACACGACTAATGAGAAGGCAGATAAGGGGCTAGTTATGAATTCAGGCAAAAAAGATGACCATAACAATACCGAAAGCAGCAATTTAGTTGATGAAACAAAAAAAACGATAATTGGTGCAAAAAATTGGGTACTCGAAGATGCAGAGTTAATGAAGAATTATTGGCATCACAAAATGGCGTATATGGAAGCGTGGGTAGAAGCAAATTGGAAAACCATGATGTCGCAAGGTCGCCATGCGAAAGAAGAGCTGGATACTATTGAAGACGTTGGCTTATTGTGGCTAATCGATAATATTAATAACAATCCTGTGCCGTTAGCGGAGTGTTACATATCGGGTACTGAATGTGAAAAAGGCAGTTATACCTGTCTCTCTTGTGAATATGAGCAAGAATTAGAGGAGAAAGCTACATTAGAAATATGTCCGATTTGCAAGTATGGAATTTTTTCGGGGCATTAATTGTTTATTGAATGAGTGTTATTGAGTAGAAGTCGTCAGCACGTTTAAATAAAATCCATTTAAACGTGCATCTCTAAAGTGTTTAATGAAGAAGGGGGGAGTATGATTTTGAAATACTCTGCCGTGTTTTGTTTGAAGTCTTTTGTTAAAGCGTCAATATAGTCAACTTTACTCTTGAGTTAATTACTGGGTTTAGTATTCTCTCTGGCAACATCTCGGCATTGAGTGTCTTTAGTTTTTCTTCTTTTTTTTTATAAACGTGTAAAGCTTATTAAAGACATCGATTACGCCATGAATTTGACCATTAAATGAATAGCTTGGAGTAAGTTACATGATTAAAGATCTTGAAGTTCAAAAAATCGAAGTGAGTCAGCCAGAGAAGATAAAAGTAGCAATCGTACAAAGTACTTACCATTTAGAACTAAATGAAAACATGGTGGAGTACTGTAAAGAAGTCTTAATGCTTAATGGACTTGTTGAAGAAAATATTTCAGTTCATCTTGCTCCTGGAACATGGGAAGTGCCACTCCTAGCTAGAAAAGCAGCCAAATCAGGTGAATATGATGCAATTGTTGCATTTGCTATCATCCTTAAGGGAGATACGTATCACTTTGATATGATTGCGAATGAAGTCGCGCGTTCTCTAATGGAGACTTCTGTTGAGTATTTGCTTCCTGTTGGGTTTGAAATACTGGCAGTTAATAAAATGGAGGAAGCGGTTGAGAGAGGATCGAGAAATACCTTTAATAAAGGTATTGAAGCGGGTACCGCCATTTTGCATACATTAAATGGTCTTAAAGGTATTAAATAGTCAGGTAAGTTTTTTATTTTATACGCAGTATTTAAGGTTGGTTAAGTCATTTTTAATGAAAACCAAATGCTGCGTTTAAGGAGGGCACGAATAAGTGTTTTGCCTCAGTATGTGGATATAAGTCTGCTATTCGTACCTTCCTTAACTACTTGATTATTGTTCATTCAGGAAGAATATGATGATTAAAGCAATTTATGTAGCAAAAAAGTCAAGACAAGCACAAATCGGTATTGATGCGGTAAAAGTGGATGCAGGGAAAGGCATTGTTGGGGATAGGTATTATGCCAAGCGTGGGGATGTTGGTCTTAATATTACTTTTGTTGAAAGTGAGGCAATTGAAGCCTTCAATGAACATTTTGAACAAAATATTGAGTGGCATGCAACACGTCGAAATATTATTACCCAAGGCGTACGCTTAAATCAGTTGGTTGGTAAAGAGTTTTCTATTGGAAGTGTGCGGTTTCGGGGAGTTGAGTTGTGTGACCCCTGCGCTTTTTTAGGCCACTCTTTAAAAAATGATTCTTTAAGTGCGCCTCAAGTTGTAAAAGCATGGACTCAGCAAGGAGGATTAAGAGCAGATGTGTTGACTACTGGCATTCTTCGTATTGGTGCGCCTTTTGAAATTATGACAGGCTAATTAATGATTACAGCCTGTCATATATTACTAGTTTAAATAAAAATCATTTCTAGATGACTTAATCGCACCTTCCCTAGCTGTGTTGATAATAGCCGTATTCATTTTCGTATTCTTCATAGATATCTGGCTTACTTTTCTTTTGTGGTGCCATTCTACGCAATGCTGATTTAATACGAGTTGCTTTGTGTTGAATACGTTCTATTCTCTTACTTACAGTACGGCTTGCTTTTTCAGCTGCCTTATCAATTGCAGAACGTAGATGAGCTTGTTTGTTATCTATAACTATATCGTTTTGCCCTTCTAATTTGATTAAAACTTGGCAGCGCATGTCTTCGCCACCTTTAGGGCCATTTATATCAGAGACGGTTACCACAACACGCTTAATTTGATCTAAGCGAGAATCCAACGCAAAGCGAATACGACGTTGAACATACTCTTTCAATTCAGAGGTAAGTGCTAAGTGACGTGCTTGTACTTTGATTTTCATAGTGCTCTCCTGTATCTGTGACAGACAAGTAAAGTTGAGAATTCAGAGTACAAATAAAAACTAACAAGGTATACTCGAATTATTAGGCGTTATTATCAGTTTTTTACGAACTATTGGTGAGCTATGATTAACTTTAAACACCTACATTATTTCTGGGTAACTGCAAAGCAGGGTGGCATAATTAAAGCCAGTGAAAGTCTGCATATTACGCCTCAAACCATTAGTGGGCAGATCAGTTTATTAGAAGAGCAGATGAATGTTGATTTGTTTACTAAGGTAGGAAGAAATCTAGAACTAACTGAAACAGGGCGTATGGTTTTAAGTTATGCAGATGAGATTTTTTCACTTGGGGGTGAGCTTGAGCAATCGGTAAAAACGGCTTCAACAGACCGTACTCAAATATTACGAGTTGGCATTGCTGATGCAGTACCTAAGTCTATTGCTTATCGTCTCCTTGAACCTGCTATGTCTTTGCAAGACCCAGTTCGGTTTATTTGTAAAGAAAATAGCTTGGCGAGTTTGTTGGGAGAGTTAGCTCTTCACAAATTGGATGTCATCATTGCTGATGGCCCGATACCGCAACATTTTGGTGTGAGGGGCTACAACCACCAAATAGGAGAGTGTGGTGTGTCTTTTATGGCGTCTGCAAAACTTGCAAAAACACTGGAGGGAGAGTTTCCAGATTGTTTAACTGGTGCCCCTTTATTGATCCCAAGCGACGTATCGCTGTCTCAAATTCAATTGCTGCAATGGTTGGAAGCACATCGTTTGCACCCCACGATAACGGGAGAATTTGATGATATTGCGTTGATGGAAGTGTTTGGTCAAGCGGGAGCTGGGGTGTTTATGGTGCCTTCAGCAATTGCTGACGAGGTTGCGAATCAATATCAGGTACAAATTATTGGTGTGAGTGAAGAAATACGCGAACAGTTTTTTGTAATAACAGCGGAGAAACACCTTACTAGCCCAGCATTGACTGCTATTAATGATGCAGCCAAAGATTGGCTATCTTCTAGTTCTTATAAAAAAACCAAGGCTGTAAAGCATCAACATGCTTAAAATAATACTGAGTACCACTAGGTTTCCATGTTCAACATAAGGTGTTGTTCCTATTGTGGTTTTAATGGGGGTTGTCAAAGTTGTACGAACGAATTGCGGCGCTTGGGCGGTGATTTCTCCATGCTGGTTTATGACCGCAGATATACCTGTATTTGTTGAGCGAATGACGTATTTCCCAGATTCTTTAGCTCTAAATTGGGCTATCTGTAAATGCTGAATAGGGCCAATAGAATCACCAAACCATCCATCGTTGCTAATCGTAACTAAAAAGTCACTGTCTTTAACTAAAGAGCGAACCAGTTCAGGGTAAACAATTTCATAACATATGAAAGCTGCCACCCCCCATTCCCTTGCTTGTAACACAGGTTGATTTTTATCTCCTGCGCTAAACATGGACATTGGCATACCAAATAGATCTAATAGTTTACCAACGTAATCAGCAAATGGAATGTATTCCCCAAAAGGAACTAAGCGTTGTTTGAAATACAAACCAAACCCTTCACCCATTGCCCAAACGCTATTGTGATAATATTCATTTTCCTGGTCATAGTAGGGGATTCCCGTAATTAGGGTGGTGTTTGTTTCTAATAATGTTTCTTGAAAAGGCTGTAAGTGCTTATTTACCTGATGGTGAAAATAGGTGATGGCTGTTTCGGGCCAAATAACCAAGTCACTTGATAAATTTTCAAGTGTGGCTTTTTGATAGTACTCAAGAGATTTAATGGCTTGCTCTGTCAGCCATTTTTCATCTTGTTTTAAATTACCTTGCACTACTGTAACTTGCAAACTGTCTTTTTCACTGACCCATTGGTTACCTTGTAGATATAGGGCGCTGCCCATACCCCATAAAAAAATCACACAGGAAAGGCTAACAAGCTCTTGCTTCCAGAGAGTTTTTTTATTTTGAAAAAGGAAAATGGGAAGACTAAAACTTAGTAGGCAAGCGAATGTTAGTAACCAAATGCCACCAACAGGGGCCAGTTCAAAAAGAACGCTTTTTTCCATGCTGTATCCAGCAAGTAACCAAGGAAATCCAGTAAATAAATTGCTTCTCAAATACTCAGTAAATAAAAGGGTAAGCGAAATAGTAAAAGATTTTGAGAGGCTGGGAGCACGAGCAAAAAAATATGAACAAAGAAAACCAGCAAGAGCATAAAAAGCAGCAAGAACTGATATAAACGCAAAAGTAATAAGTACAGATAGAATAATGCCCACTTGTCCATAATTGGCAATACTGACATAGATCCAAGAAATACCGGCCCCAAAATGCCCTAATCCAACAGAAAAACCAAGCCAACTGGCTTCTTTATATGATAGTGGTCGTGTTAACAGCCAAGAAAAGCCCGCAATGCTTATTGCTATAGCGGGCCAAAAGGTAAAAGGGGCAAATGCAAACACCCCCAAGGCACCACAAATAACGCCAATAAAAAACAACCTTAAAAAACGTTTCTCCATAAAGGGTTGGAAAAGGGTGCGCATTTTAAGGTCGTCCTATTACAGCTGAGATCTTTCTAGTGGCGTTACTATGTAAGGAATAGTATTGTTATCGAATAAGGTGTGTGGGCACCTATTCGTCATTTGTATGCTTTTCTACGTGAAGTGTTTTTACACGGCGACCATCTGATTTCATCACTTGGAATTTGAGCTTATCAATCACAATCTCTTCCCCACGAACGGGAACATGACCAAATTGCTGTACTAAGATGCCACCAATGGTGTCAAACTCTTCATCACTGAACTCCACTTTAAAGAAGGCATTAAAGTCATCTACTTCACAAAGAGCAGGAACAATAAATGCCTCTGTTCCTTCTAGGGGTTTAATGTCTTCGTCATCGTGTTTGTCGGTTTCATCTTCAATTTCACCAACGATTTGCTCAAGCACATCTTCAATGGTGACAAGACCAGAAACACTTCCGTATTCGTCTAATACAATCGCCATATGATAGCGTTTAGTTCGAAATTCATTCAGCAGCACATTAAGTCGTTTGCTTTCTGGAATGAAGTTAGCTGGACGTAATTGGTTAAGAATGTCTTCGGTTGTGATATCCGTGTCTTTAAAGAGTAATGGCAATAGGTCTTTTGCTAATAAAACGCCAAGAATTTCATCCGAATCTTCGCCAACAACAGGAAAGCGTGAATGAGAAGAATCAATGATTTTTCGAATGGTTGTCTTAGGGTCATTATCTGACTTTACAACAACCATTTGAGACGGTGGGATCATTATATCTCTGGCTTGAACTTCAGAGACCTCAAGTGCGCCTTCTACAATGGTAAAGGCATCTCTATCAATTACTTCAGATGAAACAGCAGCTTCAAGTAGGTTGATAATGTCTGTACGGCTTTTGGGCTCATCATTAAAAGCTTGAGTTAAGCGCTCAAACCAAGATTTTGACTGTTGATCATTTGAGGTGCTCGATCGATCTTCACTCATAATTTTTCTGATCTCACTCATTTATCAGATAGGGGTTGGGGATGCTAAAAAGTTTCAACAGTTCAATTTCTATTGATTCCATCTCTTCAGCGTCTTTGTCATTTAAGTGGTCATAACCACGCAAGTGTAATATGCCATGAATTACTAGGTGTGCCCAGTGATTCAAGACAGGTTTTTTTTGATCAAGGGCTTCGCTTTCGACTACTTGACGGCAAATTACTAGATCGCCAAGAAGAGGCATCTCTATGCCATCAGGGGCATCAAAAGGAAAAGACAAGACATTAGTTGGTTTGTCTTTTCCTCTATACTCATGGTTTAAAGACTGACTTTCTTCTATGTCTACAAGGCGAATTGTGATTTCGTATTCATCACCGCTTTGAGGCAGTGCAACCTGTGACCATTCTTCAAATTGACTTTGACTTGGTAGCGCTTGCGCGCTTTGGGTTGCAATTTGTAAGTCTAGCTCCAAAACTGGCATTATTTATCCTCAAGTTCTTGGAATGCGGCTTTTTTTGCCTGACGCTCTTTTTCTTTTTCGGCATCAAAAACATCGTAGGCTTCCACTATTCGCTGAACTAAAGGATGACGTACAACATCGGCGGAACTAAAGTTAGTCATGCTGATGCCTTTTACTTTGTTTAAAACATGCACAGCGTGGGACAGTCCTGATGAGGTTCCACGAGGTAGGTCTACCTGAGTTGTATCACCTGTAATAACTGCAGTTGAGCCAAAACCAATACGAGTAAGGAACATCTTCATTTGTTCTCTTGTTGTATTTTGGCTTTCATCCAAGATAATAAACGAATTATTAAGAGTTCGGCCGCGCATAAATGCTAAAGGCGCAATTTCGATTACGTTTTTTTCTATTAGTTTTTCAACGACTTCAAAGCCAATCATTTCATAAAGTGCGTCATACAAAGGACGCAAATAAGGGTCAATTTTCTGTGCTAAATCGCCTGGTAAGAAACCTAACTTCTCACCCGCTTCAACCGCAGGTCTAACAAGCATAATGCGTTCAACACGATCATTTTCCAACGCTTCAACAGCACAGGCAACAGCAAGGTAGGTTTTACCTGTACCAGCAGGTCCAATGCCAAAGTTGATGTCATTATTGCGTATTTCGCGCACATAATTATTTTGGTTGAGCCCTTTGGGTTTAATGTGTGCTTTACGAGTTTTAATCGTTTGGGTTTGATGCTCTGATTTGTCGTTAAGAGACGCTAAAGCTGACTCTTGTAAATACAAATGAATGGTTTCTCGAGTAATGCTGTTGTTTGAAATGGCCTCTCTGTAGAGGTTTTCTAACAATGTTTTAGCGGCACTAACACGGTCTGCATATTTGCCCGAAATGTCAAATAAGTCTCCCATATAGGTGATTTGCACGTCCAAACGAGATTCAATTAACTTTATATTTTCATCAAGCTTGCCGCATAAAGATGCTAGGGCTGGCGCTTCTGAAGGCGACATACGTATTTGTTGTGAAATAAGCGTTTCCAAGAGATTCCTTATTTAGTTTTAAGTCTAATCTGGCTGTTCTGGTTGAAGAGCTGTTTACAGATCAAAGTCTGCTTCCAATTCTGAATTAACCAGTTCTCCATGTAGTGAGTTTGGTGAAGTCTGTGTAATAAGTACATCAGCAAACTTACCTACTAATTGTGGGTCAACCGTTGGGAAATTAACTAAGCGGTTGTTCTCGCTTCTTCCCTGCATTTTGCCCGGGTCTTTAGGAGAAAAACCACTTACTAATATACGTTCAACTGAACCTAACATATTCGCACTGATGTCAAAAGCATGTTGTATTATTCGACGTTGTAAAATTGCTAGACGTTGTTTTTTTAGTTCTTCTGTAGTGTCATCTTCTAGCTCTGCCGCAGGTGTTCCTGGGCGCTGGCTATAAACAAAACTGAATGAGTTATCAAACCCAATTTCTTGGATTAAATTCATTGTATCGAGAAAATCTTCTTCAGTCTCACCGGGGAAACCAATAATGAAATCAGAAGAGATGCTTATCCCTGGGCGAGCTTCTTTGATACGGTTAATTTTATCAATATAAGACTGTCGATCATGGCCACGTTTCATGGCAGTCAAAATTTTATCTGAGCCACTTTGAACGGGTAAATGAAGATGACTAACTAACTTAGGTTGAGTTCGGAAGGCTTCGATTAAACTGTCAGTAAATTCCACTGGGTGAGATGTTGTGAAACGGATGCGTTGAACACCTTCGATTTCAGCGACAGCATGAATAACGTCCGCTAAATCAAGCTCGCCATCAGCTTCTTCTGAACGATATGCGTTTACATTTTGACCTAGAAGATGGACTTCTCTGACACCCTGTTCAGCGAGTTGAGATACTTCAGATAGAATATCATGGAAAGGGCGGCTTACTTCTTCGCCTCTAGTATATGGAACAACACAAAAAGTGCAGTATTTACTGCAACCTTCCATAATAGAAACATACGCTTCAGCACCATCAACCTTCGGTGCTGGTAAATGATCAAACTTTTCGATTTCAGGAAAAGTAACATCGGTAATTGGAATATGTTTGTGCGCAGCATTCACCATTTCAGGTAATTTATGCAATGTTTGCGGGCCAAATATCATATCAACGTGTTTCGCACGTTTACGTATGGTGTCTCCTTCTTGGCTGGCAACGCAGCCCCCCACACCAATAACCAGATCTGGGTTTTTATCTTTCAATTTTTTCCAACGGCCTAATTGGTGATAGACCTTATCCTGTGCTTTTTCACGAATAGAGCAAGTATTAAGCAGTAGTACGTCTGCTTCGTTTGCATCTTGTGTGATTTCCATCTCATGACTGTCGCCTAGTAAATCCGCCATTCTAGAGGAATCGTACTCATTCATTTGGCAGCCATGAGTTTGAATAAAAAGTTTTTTTGCCATTGTTGTTTATAACCTAAAATAAGTTGTCATTTTGACTTTGAGACCATTATATTGAGCTTTAGCGTCTATGCCCAGAGCTGGGTAGAAAAGTCTTTATGAAATTAGTGATTTGTTATTAAGTAGTAGCGGTAAAATCGCTAATAACGTGCTTCTTAGGGATATGATGTTGAAGAAGGCTGGTGTTCCTTTTAAAATCATTCCACAATGCGGAGTCTGATAAAATTGAGAGCAGGTGACTTGTCTGTACCTTTCTTATTTAAATGGAACCTTTTAATGAAAAGCAAAAAAACTTTTCTTCTAGCCGGGATCAGTGTTGTACTTGTTAATAGTACGTTATTACAAGCTGAAGAAATATCAGAAACAAAAAGCCTTCCTAATTTTGAAGCAGGTATGAGTGCTGGTTTGTTATCTTCTGAACAATTATATGACCTTGATGTGACTATCAACATGCCTATTATGGACAGTGTTACGACACAGTTTTTAATTAATAGTGATTATTTGGCTGCCAACAACTCACAAGACAGTTACTCTCAATCGGAAGTGGTTGGAAATGTATTTTTACGTAACTCAGCTGGCAAAATCGGAGCGGGGGTTGGTTACAGAGAAAGAAAGCCCGATGAAGAAGAGTTAGAGAAAGAAAGCAGTACTACCTTGTCATTCTATGGCGATTTATATTTTGGCGATTTGACAGTGGGAATATCGGAAACAGAATATGAAGAAGACATTGCTACTTTTACTGGTCAGTCTGCGAACTTAGCTTATTACACAAAACCAAATGAGAAATTTTTCTTAGGGAAGCAAAAGAAGAATCGTAATGATATTTGGGTCGTTGGAGTGGATATCCAACCTCAAAAATTTGCTAATCACGCCAGTTTAAAACTTACGGTAGAAAAAGGTAAAGACTCATTCTATCTTGGGTTAGGAATTAATTACTACTTTGATACAGCCATATCTTTACAAAAACGAGATAGAGATTATCGCTAAGGAAGGTTCGAATAAGTCTAAAGGCCTGCATTCTTTGTTGAGCATCTCGAAAATAAGTTGGCTATTCTCGAGGTGCTCTTCTCTAAATTATTGATCGAAAAATCATCAGACTTAGATTTTATTAACCAATAGTTTATTTTTTACCTAACTAGTTGCATTTTGCTACAGATTTTATGTTTCAGATTCGCTGCACTCAATCTACAATGGAAAGAAAAATCCAGTGTATTGCCACTGAATACTTGTTGTAATTTACATAGAGGAATTATGAGTCAATTTGCTTGCAAAGAATTTTCAGCTTTAGAAAAGGAATTGAAAGATGATCTTCTAGAATGTTATGTGGAAGCTCAAGAGGAAATTGAAGGGATTCTAAATGACATTGAGGATAATGGCTTTTCTTTTGAAAAGTTAGATGACTTATTTCGTTCATTACACAGTATGAAGGGAAACTGCTCTGTTTGCTTTTTAGACCCTTTGGTTGACGTGCTACATAAGCTTGAAGAAATTGTTGATGGCATGCGAGGGCGTTATATTGGTTATGATTATCAATTAGGTTCTTTAACCAATATTGTTGTGGATGAAGTGTTAATTTTATTACGTCAACTTTACAGCAGTCATGGGGCGGATAGGGATATATTAGTATTGATGCAGTCTAATCTAGACGAATTGTACTCAATGGAAAATGACGAAGCTAGACCGCAAAAAGCTAAGCAAATAATAGAATCTATTGCTAATTTTAAAAGTGGTATGGTCGAACAGGAAAAAAGCAATAATAATTTAATTATCACGGTAGACTTTACCGAATCGCAACAAGCGGATATTGATAAATTTAAGCAACTGTCTTCTCGCCTTAATCGATTGTTGGGTTATTCTCCCGAAAGAGGGGAACGCATACTTAAGTTGTGCTTACTCATTAATGAAGAATTGAAATACCCTGATGACCCTGTGCAACTTAGTGCGGCCGCTTACATGCATGACATGGGAATGGCGGTGGTTTTAAAGTTTGATGAAGACAGTCCATATCGTAAAAAAGCCATAGAAAAACACCCTATTGTAGGTGCTCAATTGCTGGATAAGCATGAAGGATGGGAACAAGCAGTGAATATCGTGACTTCCCATGAAGAGCAGTTTGATGGTAATGGCTTCCCTGAAGGGTTGGTCGGGTCTCTTATACCAACAGGTTCGTTTGTTGTATCTATGGCTGCTATGTTTATTGACATTGTTTGGGGTAAGTCAGGTGATGAATATAAGAAAAGTGCGATGAGAGCGATACAAAAAGTGAACTTACAAAGCGGTAAACGTTTCCCTCCTCATTTTATCGAAGCATTTAATCGAGCGGTTCGTAAGCTGCTTGTTGCCAAGAGTCAGTAGTGATTTGATGATTTAAGCAATTCTTTCAAGAGTTTTCCATGTTGCCTTTAGTTTACCATGAGAATTACAGTATTCCTTTTCCAGATGGCCATCGTTTTCCAATGGGGAAGTTTGCCTGTTTGGCTGAATATTTAATAGAAATAGGTCTGCTAACACAGGCAAATCATTTTATTCCAAGTCCTCTGTCTTTAGAGTTACTTATGAGAGTTCATGAGCCTCAGTATGTGCAGCGCTTTATTCGTGGGCAATTGTCTCAAAAAGAAGAAAGAGAAATCGGTTTACCTTGGTCTGAATGGTTGGTTGAACGAACATTAAGAGCGGTTTCCGGAACAGTATTAACGGCGGAATTAGCACATAAGTACGGCATCGCTTGCCATTTAGCTGGGGGGACTCACCATGCCCATCCTTCTTATGGATCTGGTTTTTGTATTTTTAATGACTTGGCTGTCGCAGCGACATCAATGATAGAACAGGGAAAAGCAAGCAATATTATGATTTTGGATTGCGATGTGCATCAGGGTGATGGAACAGCAGCTTTCTTTGCTGATCACTCTCAAGTAGCAACCGTGTCCTGGCATTGTGAAGAAAATTACCCTTCTAAAAAACAACTTGCAGGTATTAATATAGCTATTCCCAAAGGAGCGGGGGATTCACAATATCTTGCTATTGTGTCTTCTTCTTTGATTGAGTTATTGGAACAATACCGGCCAGATTTTATTTTCTATGATGCTGGGGTGGATGTTCATAAAGAGGATAGATTGGGCTATGTGGAACTAACGGATGCAGGTATTTACGAGAGGGATTTTTACATACTTAAAACCTGTAAAGAACACGAAATTCCAGTCGCAGTAGTCATTGGAGGAGGGTACGACCGGAATGAAATGAATGTTGCGAAGCGGCATAGTTTGGTTCATCAAGCCGCGAATGAAGTGCTTAAGAGGGGCGCGAATAAGTCTACTAAGCCTCAGTCTTTCAGAGAAACTGTCAAATAAGACACGATTCTGTAGAAATTATTCGCACCTTCCCTAAGCTGTAGCAACTAGAAATAGCACCTAGAAATAGCACCTAGAAATAGTAACTAGATAAATAGGGCTAAAACGGGCACGGAGAGACAAATTTTATCCAAGCTTTAGTGAACGGATGATGAAACTCCAATCGATAGGCGTGTAAAAGCAAGCGTTTATCGCCTTTGTCTATGGCTTCATCATAGAACTCATCACCCACAATGGAGTGACCGATACTTTGCATGTGTACTCTTAATTGGTGTGATCTTCCTGTAATAGGCAGCAGTTGTATACAAAAACTGTTTAATTCTTTGTTTAGAAGCTTCCAGTGTGTTTCGGCTGGTTTTCCCCATTCCTTACATACCTGTTGTCTTGGTCTATTGGGCCAATCACAACGTAGTGGTTTTTTAACTATGCCATAGTCGCCAAAATAAGGCCCACGAACAATGGCGCGATATTCTTTTTCAACAATACGTTCACGGAAATGTTCAGACAATCGTCGATGGCATTCTAACGTTTTAGCAACCAATATTAGCCCTGATGTTGCGTAATCTAACCTATGGACAGCATGTGCTTCTCCAAAAATGTGCTGTGCTCGATAAATGATTGAGTCTTTTTTATCTTCTCCTCTACCAGGAACGGATAAAAAATTCTCTGGTTTATTGATTACAGCAAACCATTCGTCCTCATAAATTACCTCCAACACAAGCGACTGTGCTGGAGGTACTAAGGTTAGATTTTGTTGAGCTGCTAAATCCATTAGGGCTTAGTCGTGAGAATCACGCGAATGGCATCAAGTCTAATTGTGTATTCATCAATACGTTTTAAACCTTCGTTTAGGTTGCTTTCAAGTTGTTCAAGCTCATCAGAAGATACGTCTTCGTTATGCTGTTGTAACTCACTTAAGCGGTCAATCTCATTTTGCCACTGATGCTGATAGTCTTGCTTTGCCGCTTTTATAATGGGGCGGGCTTGATCTTGGGCATTCAGTTGATGTGTTTGTAAAACATCCAATAGATCTTTACGCAAGGCTGCAACCCATTGTTCAGCGACTCGATTTGGTACGCCCTTTAATTTTTCAGCCCATTTATCTGCCGTAAACTGCTTGTGGAGGAATTTTCCATTGGAATCAGACAACTGCCACATAGGTGTTACCGGAAGAGATTGACTCAGTTTGAGCCTAGGGTGTGCATTGGCTTCAATAACAAACATACTTTCAATGAGTACAGTACCTTCTGGCAGTGCACCAATAGGCAATGTTGCGGATGTTAAACGGCCAGATTCAAACATTTGAACTTCATCCATTAACATAGTAATAAGAGGGTGTTCCCATGTTGCAAAAGCCACATCTTCTCTTTGACTTGCTTGACGACGATCTAGCATAAGCATTTTGCCTTCGTCTTCGACACCCGGCAATACCTCAATCATCATGTCAGTAGACGGACGAATAAACCATGCGCTCTTATTTTCAGTGTCGTCCATACATTCAGCATAAATATTAAATGCATGGGTTACGTCTTCAATGTATTGATGCAGCCCTTTTGTCGATGTTTCTTCGATAGTTTGAATGAGTTCATTGGCTTTTTCAGGGCGACAAGATGTCATTTCAAGCAAACGATTGCGACCTTCCTCCATTTGTTTTAATAACTCTTCGTGGTAGGTGTTAGCCTCATCAAGTAAGGTTTGGTCGTCATCATTTCCTAATAAGTAGCTTTTTAATTGATCTGCAAAAGTATGATTTACTTGATCGCCGTTAGAGGTTGTTCGACAAAAAGCATTAAGTCCTGAGTGATACCAGTTGAACAACCTTTCTTGCATGCTACCTTTAAGGTATGGAACATGGACATGCACATCGTGTGTTTGACCTAAACGATCTAATCGGCCAATGCGTTGTTCAAGCAAATCTGGATGTTCGGGTAGGTCATACATAACCAAATCATGGCTAAATTGGAAATTCCTACCTTCGCTGCCAATTTCAGAACAAATTAGTATTTGGGCTCCTTCTGGGTCAGCAAAATAAGCCGCTGCTCTATCTCGATGAATTAAAGGCATCTGTTCGTGAAAATCAGCACTTTGAAAACCAGCAAAATTTAATTGCTCACTTAGCCATTGAGCGATATCGGCACTGTGACAGATAACAAGCACCTTATCGGCTTGGCATTCTAAAAACTCTTTTAACCAAGCCCATCGAGGGTCGTAAGCCCACAAAGCGCTATCGATACCTGTTTGTGGGTATGGATGGTTTTTTGCTCCTGCGTAAACTTCTGTATTTTCAAGGGGGTAATCGGTTAGCTTCCGTTTTGGAAAGCCTCCAATAGCAGAGCGAGTATTACGGAACACTTCTCTACCTGTACCGTGTTGATCAATAAGCCAGCTAATAGCATCAGAGGCGGCTTGAGTTAATGCATCCCCTTGGATGTTTTGATTCAATTCTGCAAACCAATCCTTACCCGTTACCTGAGACAAATAATGCCCAAATACAACAGACCAGTTTGGCTTCTCAATCAGGGCTTTACCTTGCGATAGTGGAAGCAAGGTTTCCGCTAAGTCGGCCGCACTTTGAAATTCATTTTTTTGTTCTTTATAGCGCTCAAAATCGTAATAATGATCAGGGTCTAGGAGCTGTAAACGAGAGAAATGTTCTTCTTCTCCTGTTTGCTCTGGGGTTGCACTAAGCAGCAATAAAGATTCTGACATGTTTGCTAATAGTGCAGCGGCTTGATAATCCTGACTGGGTGTTTCAGGGTGCCAGTTAAGGTGATGCGCTTCATCTATCACAACCATGTCCCATTCAGCACTTAACATATCTTGCAGTGCTCTTGGGTGTTTGGCTGCCCATTCTAAAGGAGCTATGACTAGAGGCTGTTGTTCAAATGGATTGTCATCGTCTTCATAAAGCTCTTCGTATACCGACTCGTTAATTAAGGCGAAGTGTTGATGGAAGCGTCTAAGCATTTCAACTAACCATTGGTGTTGCAAGTTAGTCGGTGTCAGAATTAGAGCGCGTTTACACATGCCATTAAGCATTCTGTGGTGCAGAATTAAGCCTGCTTCGAGAGTCTTTCCTAAACCAACTTCGTCACATAGAAGTGCTCTAGCAACCGGTCTGTTAGCTATTTCATGGGCAAGATAAATTTGATGTGGTAACAGTTCGGCCTTCAGGCCCATTAAACCTTTTACTGGAGAGGCTGCGAGGCGACCCTGATGTTCTAATGTGTGTCTACGTAAATCGAACCACATGCGACGAGCTGGAGAGATAGATAAAATGGCATCGAGTTCATTTTTATCATTTCGTGGGAATTGAATGATGGTTTCTTCGAGCCAATCATCGCCGATGAAATATTCATGCAGCCCATCAATTTCACGTACTTCCTCGATAATGTAAGGGTCGTCTTGAAAAAGAAGTTCGTCTCCAACAGTTAGAGTACGACGCACCAAGCTAGTTTGGCTAACAGAGTAGTGACGGTCTGTTTCCGCATCTGGGAAGTGTAGAGTAAAGGATTTGCTTTGTAATTCAACAATAATACCGATACCGAGATCTGACTCGTTACGGCTACTCCATCTTTGTCCAATTTGATACATAGTTATTAATAATCCAATCTAGTTATGTGTTGTCTGATTTAGGTTCAATAAAAATAATGCTGCCTTGGCCAATGTTCTCAAGCGCAGCTTTTTGTTCTGGCCATGAATTAGGGATGACACCCAACTCAATAATAATGTCAGTCTCAAAGTGTTTTTGTCGTATTTCGATATCACTTTGCTCTAACCAATAATCTACTTTTCCCAATAAAGAATAGGATACTTTTATGGATACTGCGTTTCGCGGATAAACTTTCTTACTCACAGCTTGACTGAGAGCTTCTTGTACCGCTTGGCTGTATGCTCGAACTAGACCCCCAGCCCCTAACTTTACGCCACCAAAATAGCGAGTTACAACCACCGTTGTTTCTCCAAAATTAGAATGCTGTAAAACATTGAGCATAGGTTTTCCGGCGGTTCCTTTTGGTTCCCCATCATCGCTTTGATCCCATAAATGGGCGTTGTTTGGCGTGCCAGCGGCAAAGGCCCAGCAATGATGGTTTGCATCAGGATATTGGCTACGAATTTCCTCAATAAAAGCTTTTGCTTCTGCTCGGCCACAAGTCTGTCTTATTCGGGTTATGAATTGACTGTTTTTGATAACGAGGTCAAAGCGTTGTTCTTCTATTGGGCTTAGATAGTAATCCATGTAAACTTGTTATCTATTGTTTTCTATAAGTTTTTTAATACAGAAGGGTAGGTAATATCATGACAGATTGGCTTGAGCCTTCACTATGGGGCCTTTTGGGCTTTGGTTTAGGGGCCGTGATCGTCTCTTCGATTGCGTACTCTATTGTACAGTCAATCAAGCGGCAGTGGCAGCAAGAAGCAGAAAAAAGTCAAAAATTATCGAATAATTATTCGCAATTATTGCAACAGACCCGAGAACAAATTCATGTAATGGAAAAAGAAGCGATTATGCTTGAGCAACAATTTGCTTCGGCGCAAGAAGTCTGGCAAGAGAAAGAAGTTTTTTATCAAGCTCAAAAGCGTCAATCTGAAGTCGAGTTCAAGCAGTTGGCACAAGATATTATTAATCAGCAAGGGCGAAGGCTCGCTGCGGAGAACGAAAAACAAATTTCCACATTACTTGAACCGTTAGGTCATAAAATCCAATCTTTTCAACAGAGAGTTGAGCAAAGCTACAATGAAGAAGCTAAAGAACGTTTTTCACTTATTAAAGAGATTAAAGGGTTACAGCAACTGAATCAAAAGATCAGTGATGATGCAATGAACTTGACTGATGCTTTAAAAGGGCAAAATAAAATTCAAGGAGGGTGGGGTGAGGTGATACTGGAACGGATATTGGAGCGTTCCGGGTTAGAAAAAGGACGAGAATATGAGATTCAGGTTTCCCTCAAAACAGAAGCGGGCAAACGCTATCAACCAGATGTCATTATTTATTTGCCTGATGGAAAGCAAGTCATTGTTGACTCTAAAATGGTGCTTGTGAGTTATTTATCTTATGTTGAGTCTCAATCTGAAGAGGATAGAAAGCGTGCACTGAAACAGCATTTAGAAGCAGTGAAAAGGCATGTGAAAGAATTAAGTGCTAAGCAATATCATAACCTTGAGGGTGTAACCTCATTGGATTTCGTTTTATTATTTATTCCAATAGAAGCTGCTTTTGGGTTAGCTTTACAAGCAGATAATGGACTATTCAGTGAAGCCTTTGAACACAATATTATAATTGTTGGACCATCTAACCTATTAGCAACGTTAAGAACCATTCAAAACATTTGGAGAAATGAAAAACAAAGCCATAATGCGATGGAGATTGCCAAGCAAGCAGGGGCCATGTACGACAAATTTGTGGGCTTTGTTGATGATATGGAAGAAGTAGGGCAAAAAGTAGAGCAAGTAAATCGAAGTTATGACAGTGCGATGAAAAAACTTACTCTAGGGAGAGGGAATTTGGTCAATCGAGCTGAGCAACTGAGAGTGCTAGGAGCAAAAACAAATAAACAGTTATCAAGCAAAGCCCAGGAAACAGACACAGATTCAATCAGTGAGAGACACCATTTGCCTAAATCGTAAAGTAGAGTTGAATAAAACTAAAACTGCCATAGTACTCTGTGTTTTTTGACATAATTTAGGCTCGCTAAATCTTGTTGGATCATGGTGTCTAGGGTATGAAGGTCAGCCCCTTCGTTAGTGTTGCTTGCATTGGCGAGAATATCAATTTCGAGACCTTCTGTTAAATAATGCAAATTTGTTTTATTCACATCAATGTATTGGTTATGTCTACGAAGAATATAGCCTAGATCGGCTAAAATTTGATCTCGTTCATGAAATGATATCGGGCTCTTTTTGTCTTTATGAGTAACGCCTTCAGGGTCAATATGAATGAGTACATCCTCTACAATCGGATGTTGAGTTTTGATCGCCTGAATAACTTTATCACTAATGTAATGTCCTTCGCTTACAGTAATATGGGAAGGTACATGTATGTGCATGTCTAGGTGAACTCTGCCTGCCATTGAACGAGCTCGAATATCATGGGGATGCATTACATTTTTTAGGCTATTTGCGGTCTGCGTAATTTGCTCAATAATTTTTTTATCAGGCGCAGTGTCCACCAATTCAGCAATATTCTCCAAAATCATTTCAATCGCAATTTTACCTATTAGCAAAGAGACGATTATGGAAGCCACTTTATCTGCCCAAGGCCACCCTAAGTATATGCCTCCTAAACCCGCTAACACGGCAATGGAAGACATTGCGTCACTTCTACTATGCCAAGCATTTGCAATGAGCATCTTACTATTGATTTGCTCGCCAGCCTTTTTTGTGTAGTGGAAAATGGATTCTTTGACAATGAGTGTAAGTACAAGAGCGGCAATGCCATACCAAGTGATTTGGGGTGTTTGATGATGAATAAGAGCATCAATGATAATGCCTAAAGCCACAATGATAAGAACTATGCCAAGAAAAACGGTGGTTAATGTTTCAAATCTTCGATGTCCATAAGGGTGTTCTTCATCTGGTTCGGCATGGGAATTGTTGGCAGAGATATAGACAAAAACATCTGTTACAAGATCGGATAAGGAGTGGATCCCGTCGGCAATCAGAGCTTGAGATTGTGAGAAATAACCAGCGAAGATTTTTGCTAAACCAAGTATGGTGTCCCAGAAGGCACCGACTAGAGTGACTTTTTTAGCAATCTCTTGTTCGTTTTGTCTGTTTTTCATTGATATATCAATAGCCTACTAATTGGACGATTTCACATGCTGAATTTATACGGCAATTTTTGTGTCAAATGTGAAGTGTCGGTGTGAGTGTTTGAGTTATCTGGCTTATCGCTCTTTCTCCCCAGTGTTATCCACCTAATTTGTGGAAAACATTGGGGAGCTGTTTTATTAACTTACTAAATCTTGTTGAATGATTTCAAACCATAAGCAATAAGATTCAAAAAGCTCCCTTAAGGTTAATGTCATTAAGGCAAAGTTCGCATCTAAATCTGCTAATCCTCCACCTTGAGAGTCACTAAAAGCTTGGTCTTTCAAAGTGTCATCAAATTTGAGTTTACGTAGGGTTAAGTCATCATGCAGTACAAAGCGCAGTTTTTCTGTCCATATTAGGCCTAAATTAGTCACCATCATGCCTTGTTCTATATGACGTGTCACATCTTCAGATAAAGGCTCTAAGGATTTGAAACGGATTTTTGCCTTTTCTTCTGAACCATCTTGAATCTCACATTCGTCACCGGTTTCAAGGCTTGCTGGCAATGCGTTTTTTAAAAGCCAGTCACTCATTATGCTTGATGGTGATACTTGCGCTTGTAGGGGCATCATTGAGAAGCTACCAAGAGTGGTTTGTAAATGTTTAAACAATAATTCCGTTAAACTAGCATTAGTGCTGTTGATAACCAGAATTTTTGCTTTTAAATCAAGGTAGCACCAGATGTCAGAACGTTTAGAGAATGCTTTTGGGCGTAAAGTAAAGACAAGTTCGTCTTTTAGATCTGACTTTTCTTTCCTGCCTACTTTTCGGCCTTCTAATAATTCTATCTCTGATACTTTATTTTCTAATTCTTCACGGACAACTGAAGAGGGTAATACTTTCTCTTCTTTCCCTGCGCGAACCATCAAGCAATTGTTACCCGTAAGGCTCCACTGCTCGCTATTGCGAATAAGGGGCAACCAGCCAAAGGAGTACTCTTCTTGGCTACCGCATTCTTTTAAAGGAAACTCTGGTAGCTTATCAATTAACTCATTAGTATCGAGTGTTTCT
Source organism: uncultured Marinomonas sp. (assembly GCA_947493575.1). Taxonomy (GTDB): domain Bacteria; phylum Pseudomonadota; class Gammaproteobacteria; order Pseudomonadales; family Marinomonadaceae; genus Marinomonas. Next base: position 168,749 of record CANLRQ010000003.1, on the reverse strand, counting down.
ATGTTTTTTAAATGAAAAATTTGGATGTTCTTAAACCACATGATTAACCCTTAAGTGCTTCTTTAAAATGTTTTCGACAAACTGAAACATAACGATCGTTCCCACCAATTTCAACTTGAGCGCCATCGTGGACGGTGTTGCCTTTTCCATCAACCCGAATCACCATTGTTGCTTTACTGCCACAATGACAGACTGTTTTTAACTCAATAATCTTATCGGACCAAGCTAATAATGCTTGGCTACCTTGAAAAAGCTCGCCTTTAAAGTCAGTTCTAATACCAAAAGCCAACACAGGTATTTTTAAGATATCAACAATTTCAGTTAGATCGTAAACTTGTTCTTTGGTTAAAAATTGAGATTCATCGATAAGAATGCAATCAATCTTTTGTTTTGTTTGTTCTTCTTGAACGGTTTGTAAAATCGGGGTTGTTTGATTAAAAAGATTTGCTTTAGCTGAAATGCCAATGCGAGAAGAAATCTGACCAACCTCAAAACGATCATCAAAAGCGGCTGTGAATAAAAGAGGCTTCATGCCTCTTTCTTTATAGTTATGAGCGGACTGTAAAAGTGCTGTGGACTTGCCTGCATTCATCGCAGAAAAATAAAAATACAATTTTGCCATGGGTTTATTCTGTGGTTAGTGGTAATTTAGGATAATTATAACAGACAACTGTAATCTAAGAGGTTTATATGTGGGGAAAAAGCAAACAAATCCAACAGTTAGAGGCTAAGGTTGAAACTCTGGAGTTGGATCGAGTTTCTTTAGACCAAGAAATGACTGAGTTATTAACCAAGTATCAAGAGGCTCAGAAGAAACTAGAAGAGCAACGCTTTGCACCCAAAGGTAAAACGACTGATAAATTATTATTAAGTAGCTCTGATGCCTTGGCTGGAATACGAGATGCGATTGCAGGAAGCATGCAGTCATTGAATTCAGAAAGTGAAACTTTAACTGATTTTACAACTACTGCAAATGACAGTGCTAAAGCGATGGATACATTGCAAAAAGCCATTGATGTGATTCAAACTGGGGCGATTGAAAGTCACTCAAGTGTAAAAACATTAAAAACTTTAGCAAGCAATATTACACAGTTTGTTGGCATTATTAGTGGCATTTCAGAGCAGACGAATTTATTGGCCCTGAATGCAGCAATTGAAGCGGCTCGTGCGGGTGAGCAGGGGCGTGGTTTCGCCGTTGTTGCCGATGAGGTTCGTTCTCTTGCTCAAAAAGCGGGTGACGCCAGTGCGGAAATCGCTCAGCTTGTAGAAGCTATTGAAAAGAACACAGGTATTGCAGATGAGCATATAAACATAGTCGCAACGGGGTGCTCCGATTTAGTTTCTTTAACGGAAGAAACTGTTTCTAATGTTCAAGGCGTTATTAGTACGGCACTTGGAACGCAAAAAACATTAGATCGTGAATCTGTAAACTGTTTTTTGCATACGGTAAAAATGGATCATATGGTTTGGAAAGCAGACATCCATAATCGTTTTGCGGCTGAAAAAGTTGCAGATTTCTCATCTGTTTCAAATCATACAAGCTGTCGATTGGGTAAATGGTATCTTTCAGAAGGGAAAGAGCATTTTCAAAACCAGTCTGCTTTTAAGCAAATCGATGAACCCCATGCAGAAGTACATAAACATGGTATTGAAGCGCTTGAAGCGAAGCGTGAAGGCGATATAGATAAAGGCATTGAGCATCTATCCAAAATGGAAAAGGCGAGCACTCGTGTTATTGATTTATTGCGTCAATTGGAGAATCAATAAGCCTTTATAAGACGTTGTTTGTTAGATAGCGCTGTTAAAGGCTCTTGTTAAGTGTACTTTTGAAAAGCGTCACTCTTTAGGAGGGCGCTTTTTTTTGTTGCTTTTATGTTTTGAATAAAGCAGTGCAATTTGCATGGTTAACCATTCTGCTCGTTTAATATCTTGATCTTCACATAATGCATCTAATTTATTGATACTTTCCTGATCAAGCGTTATTTCAAGGCGTTTGAGCCCTAACTTTTTATCCTTTGCTCTTTGGGCACGTTTATTATTTTTTACTTGTTCCTTTCTAGGTATGGGCTGAGTGATAGGTCGGCCTCGTGTTTTTCCAAATAAATCGATAGTATTGCGGTCTGAAGAAGATTTTGCCATATTGATGCTTAATAAGGTGTTTAGAAAATGGAAATAGAAGAAATTGAATCCATTATGATGACGGTAATGGTATCTGGTTTGTGCTTGTTCTTATTGTTTATTATGTTCGATTTAGCTCGAAAAGCCAATGCTGGGCGTTTAGGTACCTTTATTATTGTTGGTGGATTAGGTTTAGGAATGATGGCATTTGCGTTAAAAGGTGTGATTATTGAGTTATTGACAGGGTTTGTCGGGTGACTTCTATTGAAGGGAGATCCCTTCATTTTAACAAGGGTGCTATTCATTACACCTAAGACATTGGCAAAAATGAATTAGGTGTAATGAGTAAAGCTTATTTATTGGTTCAGTGAGATAAAGTCCAAAAGAATTTCTCCAGCTTCATGTTCAAAACTGTCTTCATCTATTGGGGTAATCTCATCAACAGATTCAATTTGTTCTAAATTGAGCGCTTTTCTACGTTTATTTTCACGATCAAGCTCAGCCTGTTTACTTAACTCTTGTTGTTCTAATCTGTCTTGTTCTTTCAAGGAAATCTGTTTGGTGGCATCGTTCCTTTCTTTTATATAGTCGATTTGTTCAATGACTGAGATAAAGTTAGGGTCTTTCTTAATACGATTTTTGTGCTGCTTTGTTAAAGCAGGAGTAATGGATGGTATGTCCCAATAAACAGGGTAGCGAGTTTCATGAATCTGATCCCACGGTAATGGGTTTTCGAGAGCGCTTTCGCCAACACTGTTTTCATCAAGTAGAGAAGGGAACGAAATATCTGGAACGACTCCTTTATGTTGAGTACTTTCACCAGAGACTCGATAAAATTTTGCTTGGGTTATCTTCAGCTGACCTTTACTAAGTTCCTGTAGTACCTGTACTGTACCTTTACCGAATGTTTGGCCACCTAAGATAATACTGCGTCCATAATCTTGTAACGCACCAGCGACAATTTCAGATGCTGAAGCACTCATTCTATTGACTAAAATCGCCATTGGTCCACTGTAAGTAACACTGCGATCCTGGTCACCTAGAATGCTAACTCGACCGCTGGCATCTCGGATTTGTACGGTAGGGCCAGATGGAATAAAAAGTCCCGTGAGTGCATTGGCTTCTTGCAATGAACCGCCACCATTGCCACGTAAATCAAGTACTAGGCCTGCAATGTTTTCTTTACGTAATTCTTCAATCAGTTTTTTTGTATCTCGTGTTGAACTTTTATAATTGCGTTCACCTGCTTGAATAGCGGCAAAATCAGAATAGAAAGTAGGAAGTTTAATAATACCAATTTTATAAGTTGTTCCATCACGTTCAATTTCAACAATGTGCTTTTGAGCGGATTGATCTTCTAATTTAACTTTCTTACGAATAATAGAAATGATTTTGCTTGTTTGACCATTACCCTTAGAAGGTATGATTTCCAAGTTGACGGTAGTGTCTCTTTCACCACGAATCATATCAACAACATCATCTAGTCTCATGCCAACAACATCGATCATTTTTTCACCGTCTTGACCAACTGCAATGATTTTATCATTTGGAGCAAGTTCGCTTTGTGATGCAGCTGGGCCTCCAGGAACAAGGCGCACGACTTTTGTTGAGTCGTCTTCTTGTTGTAAAACCGCACCTATTCCTTCTAGTGATAAACTCATGTTTATATTAAAGGTTTCTGAAGCTCGTGGAGCGTAATAGCTTGTATGAGGGTCTAAACTTGCGGTAATGGCATTAGTGAATATTTGAAAAACATCCATGGCATCAGTTTGCTCAACTTGCTTGAGCTGATTTTTATAACGTCGAGTCAATGACTCAATAATTTCTGTTTCGCTTTGTCCATTCATTTTTAAAATCAATGCACGATTTTTTATGCGTTTTCGCCATACTTCATCCAATTCTTTTTCAGTAGTTGACCATTCCAGAGCTTCTACATCAATGCTTAAATATTCGTCTTTTGTGTAGTTAAAGGACTTAATTGTATCAGGCAATGTCTCTATCAAGTGTCTCAAACGCACGTCTAAATGCTTTAAAAAAACATTGTAAATATCATAAGCTATCTGAATTTTTCCTGTTCTTAATGCGTCATCAAATTCCAGTTTGTGAATGGCAAAATTGTCGATATCACTTTGTAAAAAGAAACTCTTGCTTGGGTCTAGTGAGTTTAAGTACTGACCGAAAGCTTTTAATGAAGTTTCATCATTGATGGTGGTTTTGTTATAGTGAACGCGCTCAAGTATTTCTACGAGTTGTTGAGATACTTTTTTATTATTCTCTAATGGCTGAAGCTCAATGTAAGCAAACGCATTTGATACAGCGAACATTGCCCCCATAACAAGGCAAATAAATAAACGTTTATAATTCATTTGGATTCGGTTCTCTTAAATAATTATCCATATTCATTTTGGAAATCATATTAGACATGGTGCAAGATGACCAGTTAATCCTTTAAAAAGTCTTTTTTTATATTTAGGCAAACTAAAAATTATGCAAAATCAATCTTTTAATCAATCCTTATTATCATTTTTACACAATTCACCTACGCCTTTTCATGCAGTTGAAACAATGAAGCAGACGTTGCTAGAAAATGGTTTTGCAGAATTGAAAGAGCAGGATCATTGGGTTATTAGTGAAGGTGAGCAATATTTTGTTACGCGTAATGCTTCGTCCATTATTGCTTTCACTGCCCCTGCTGTGAATTTTCACGATACTGGCTGGAGAATGATTGGGGGGCACACGGATAGCCCTTGTCTTAAATTGAAACCAAATGCACAGGTAACTCGTTCTGGTTATCACCAGTTAGGTGTTGAGACTTATGGCGGTGTTTTATTACATACATGGTTAGATAGAGACCTTTCCATTGCAGGTCGAGTTACTTTAAAACTATCAACGGGGGAGCGTATTAGCCGTCTGATTGATTTTAAAGAGCCTATTGCGGTAGTGCCTAATTTAGCCATACATCTTAATAGAGGGGTGAATGATGGGTTTTCAGTGAACCCTCAAGAAGAAATGCTGCCAATACTTGGCTTGGCAAACTCTGAACTTGATTTGCAAAAGGTGATTTTAGATCAAGTGGAAAAACAGCATCCAGATCTAGGTAAATTGGAGTTACTTGACTTTGAGTTATCTATGTACGACACCCAAGCACCAGCACTAGTCGGAATTAATAAAGAATTTATTTGTTCGGCCCGTTTAGACAACTTGCTCAGCTGCTTTGTTGGATTAGACGCGCTTATTGCAGGTAAAGACAGTAGCCAACCCGCATTGCTTATTTGTACAGACCATGAAGAAGTTGGAAGTTTATCGGCCAGTGGTGCAAATGGTCCGTTTTTGGAAGATGTCTTGCAGAGATTGTCTCCAAACCCTGAGCACTTTGTACAATCGATTAACCGCTCTATGTTGATTTCAGCCGATAATGCCCATGGCTTGCACCCGAATTATGCCGCTAAGCATGACAAGCTTCATGCGCCTATGATTAACTCTGGTGCAGTGATTAAGGTGAACAGCAACCAGCGTTATGCCACCAATAGTGAAACGGCTGGTGTGTATCGAGATTTAGCAAATCAAGAAGGTTATGAGGTACAAACTTTTGTTGTGCGTTCTGATATGGCTTGCGGTAGTACTGTGGGGCCTATTATAGCGGGTGGCATTGGAGTACCAACACTGGATATTGGGTTGCCGACTTTTGGTATGCACTCAATTCGAGAGCTAGCGGGAAGTGAGGATGCCTACGGGTTAGCAAAAGTGCTAAAACGCTTTATTAATACACCAGTTCTGATGACAATGGAATAAAAGAAGTAGACGATAAAATAGAAAACGCCCTAAGAAGAGTGAGTATCTTCTGAGGGCGTTTTTTTATAGCAGAATCTAATCGGTTACTTTAGCCAAGAGTCTAATTCTTGAATCTCTTTCTCAGTAAGCTCACCTGTTAATTCCAGTAAATTCAGCTTTTGAACGACAAAACCATAACGTAATTGTTCGTAGGTGTTTTGTGCATCGTATAAATTTGATTGTGCTGTTAACAATTCAACCAAGTTTCTGATGCCAGCATCGTAACCCGCTTGAGTTGCTTCTAATGCACTTTTACGAGAGCGTATTAACTGTGCCTGAGCTTCAACCTGAGCAACGGATGTTTCAAGGTCGAGGTAAAGACTGCGTATATTTAACTCAAGCGTTTGCAGTGCCGCTTCACGCGACTCTTTAACCGCTTCAGTTGATGCAATGGATTGACGTACAGCGGCATTTATTGCTCCACCTTTATACAGGGGAATACTCACACCTATGCCGATTGAGGCATCAGTAGTATCACCATCAGAGTCGCCTGAAGGTGAGGCATCGAGGTTAGAATGGCTTAATGAGCCAGTTAGTATGACGGTAGGAGAGCGACCATTTGACTCTTGTATTTGAATGTTTGTTTCAGCCGCTTGCACAGCCAAATTCAATGTTCTGATATCTGTATTGTTCTTTTTGGCTTTTGGAACAAGTTGATTTACTGTGAAGTCTTTTTCCAATTCAATCTTGTAATCACTTGAAAGTTCAGGGATCTGAGTGATTTTTTTCCCTGTTCTTTGATATAGCGCTTGTTGAGCTTTTAGTACATCAGAATACGCAGATAAAGAGCGTACTTTTACTGCATCATAAGCCGCTTGTGCATCTTGCATATCAGTAATTGATACCAGACCGACATCAAATTGTTTTTTAACTCGATCTAATTGGCTAGCATTACTTCGCACTTGAGCTTCAGTGTTTTTTAGCGTGGCCTGAGCAATAAGTAGATCAAAATATTCTGTTAGGGATTGTAGTGCTAGGTTTTCTTTGGCATTTTCATAATCAATCGCAGCGCTATCAAAATTAATTTCAACGGCGTCCACTGCGTACCCTAATGCTGGAGAGTAAATAGGGTAATTCATGTTTAATGACAAAGCATTTGATGTTCTGCTGCCATCAAATGTTGGCGAGTCAGAGTTGCTATATCCTAAGTTTCCATTAAAGGTGATTTCAGGAAATAAATTCCCTTTCGTAATAGTAACTTCTTCTTTTTGTGCTTCGTAAGTAGCAGCGGCTGAACGTAAGCTAGGGTCATGGTCCTGTGCAAGTTTATACACGTCCAATAACGACTCTGCGTATACATTGCTAATGCTTGCTGCGGCAATGACTGTAGCTAGAATATGCTTTTTCATGAATATGTAATGCCCTTAGTATGAAAAATAATAATATTACCTTAGAAGGTATGAATTCACAGCTCCATTCTTGGCATATCTTATATAAACAATAGCCATATAAATGAAGGCGTCCTTTTTGTAGTGCTTTTTTAGATTGTGCCTTTACAATTTGCGCTTTTATAGTTCGTTACTGTGTTAGCGTGACAGTATAGCGTAACGTTTTTGTTTGTTGTGCTGATAATGTTCCGATAAATTGCCTTGAATGCACTCCATTTGGTTCTGATGGGGAGCCAGTGGTATTTGTTACAATGCCGTTCATATTATGATTAACCTGATAATCCTGTTTATTTTTGGACATGTTTTCTAGAGTCAGTTCCCACGTTTGAGACAATGGCAATCTTCTGCCTGTTGCACTAACCAACTTTAAAGTGCTTTTAATGTCATGGTTTTGATTAGGAGTAAGCTCCAGCTGTTGCCCTAAGCGGGTTTTATCTAAAGAAATAGTATTGCTTGGTAAATAATGGTTTTGATTTTTCCAATAGGTTTGATAATTGCCAGGGAGTGCTTCTTTTGACAACTTGACCTTGTAGGATTGGCGGAACTGCAATGATAGTTCGCCCAAAAATTGAGGGTAAGTGGATATATCTGATTTAAGAGTGCGTTTTAAAATCGGCAGTGTTTGTTGCTGAATAGGGGTTAAATAATCCGTAAATGGAGATAGTTCAATCTTGCTGTCTACTAAAGGAATAATAACTTCATCATTGGAATAATTTACAGAAGGTGCTGAATCGCTGGCCATGGCTGACAAACGTTCTGTTTTAAACCTTACATTAGAATGTGTAGATTGTGAAAGGTGTAAAACTGGGTTGTCTAACATGATGTATTGATTTGAATTATTGGAAATTAATGCGTTTTCAATAAGTTTAATCTCATCGTTTTGAAATAGAATACTGAGTTTAGGTTGCCAAGTGAGTACAGGTGTTTGATAGGTTATATCCCCTGTAAAGGTGCTGTGTTTCGGGCTATTAGAACTCTGAGTTGCAGTATTCGGAATAAGATAAAAGTCTGAAATAGGAAACTTAACGAGTGCTTGATTGATTTTTAAGGAAAACTCGCTCTGAGTGACTTCTGCTAGTTGCCCTTGAAAATTAAGTTGTCTGGTTTTGTGTTCTACTTTTACATCTTGATTTAAATGTTGCACCCATTGAGAAACATAGTTTTCAATAGGTAATGAAATTCCCTTAAAAAAATCGTCAAGAGGTAGAAGACTGCCCTTAGTAATAGGCAATTGTGGCTTATCATTGTGTAAATTTAACTCAACAATTTGGCTACTGTGTAAGCCAATGACGGCATTGATATTATCGTTATTTGAATACGCTTGCTGAGATAGGGATAATGATGCAGATAGGGCAAGCATAGAAATGCATTTATTTAATAGAGTCATCTTGAATCCTTCTTAATGAATTGGCAGAGATTGATACGCAAATTTCATGCTACTCTTTTGTATTACTAAGGTTATCACTCATTACCAAGAAATAAGGCAACTTGTGCAAAAAAAATTACTTATTGTTGATGGACTCAATCTTATTCGCCGTATTTATGCCGCATTGGAGATAGAAAAAGATACTGTTCGGCGAATAGAAAGAACTCAAGGGACCTCTATTGATACGTTAGCACGTTTAATCAAACAATTTACGCCCACTCATGCCATTGTTGTTTTTGATTCCAGTGGAAAAACATGGCGGCATGACATTTTTCCTGAGTATAAGTTGGGTAGGGTGCCGATGGATGATGCATTATTAGATGCTCTGCCGAGTTTTGCAAAAATGTTTCGCTTTAATGGCATAGTCTCTTTGAGACTAACAGGCTGGGAAGCAGACGATATTATTGCGACGCTTGCTGTGAAAGCATCCACACAAAATATTAAATCTTATATTGTTTCAACGGATAAAGGTTTTTCACAGTTATTATCTCACCCTGAGATTTTACAGTACGATTGTTTTGCCAAAATAGGTTACGACAGAGTTTGGGCAGAAGAAAAGTATGGTGTTTTGTGTGAGCAGTTAGGTGATTACTGGGCTTTAGTCGGGGATACAACTAATAGAATTCCTGGTGTGATGGGAGTTGGCCCAAAAACCGCACTTAAAATTATGGAAAAAGAAAACACCATAGAAAATATTTACCAAAACTTATCGCTATTTACCGACAAACAGCAACAAATGTTGAAAGGTTTTTATGAGCAATGCTTATTAAGCCGAAAGTTGGTGTCTTTGAAATGCGATGTAGAGGTTGGTATTCGTTTATCTCAACTCGTGTACCCTTGTAAAACGCCAGAGAATAATCAAAAAGAAATCTCTTCGTAACGTACTTTTCTCGTGTAAACAAGATTATAATGCTCTCAAATTTGAAACAGGATAAAAGAGAGAACTCATGTCTGAAGTAAGAACTCGTATAGCGCCTTCCCCAACAGGTGATCCTCATGTTGGAACCGCGTACATCGCACTTTTTAATATGGCTTTTGCTCAAAAAATGGGCGGAAAATTCATTCTTCGAATTGAAGATACTGACCAAACTCGCAGTACACCAGAATCCGAAAAAATGATTTTAGATGCAATGCGTTGGTTGGGCTTAGATTGGGCTGAAGGTCCAGATGTTGGTGGCCCTTATGGACCTTATCGCCAAAGTGAGCGTGGCGATATTTATGGTGATTATGCCAAAGAGTTGGTAGAAAAAGGCCATGCATTTTATGCTTTTGAAACGTCCGAAGAATTGGATGCAATGCGTGAAGAGCAAAAAATACAAGGGTTGCAACAAAAGTACGATGGCCGAGCTTTATTGCTAAGTGAAGAAGAGGTTCAAGCAAAGCTAGATGCAGGTATTCCGTATGTTATCCGGATGAAGATTCCAGAAGAAGGCACATGTGTTGTTGAAGATATGCTGCGTGGACAAATTGAGATTGAGTGGTCTCAAGTGGATATGCAAGTACTTTTGAAAGCTGATGGGATGCCAACTTATCATTTAGCTAATGTTGTTGACGATCACTTGATGCGTATTACTCATGTTATTCGTGGTGAAGAGTGGATTAACTCGGCACCAAAGCACATCTTGCTATATCAATATTTTGGTTGGGATATGCCGACCTTATGCCATATGCCTTTATTGCGTAACCCAGACAAATCAAAACTGTCTAAGCGTAAAAACCCGACCAGTATTTTGTACTATCAACGTATGGGATATCTGCCTGAGGCTGTGGTTAACTATCTTGGTCGTATGGGATGGTCTATGCCTGATGAGCGTGAAAAATTCACCTTGCAGGAAATGGTTGAGCACTTTGATATTCAGCGTGTTTCATTGGGCGGCCCTGTTTTTGATGTAGAAAAATTGAGCTGGTTAAATGGTACTTGGATACGTGAAAATTTAACACACGAGCAGTTTGCTTCTAAATTTGTTGACTGGGCTTTAAATCCAGAATATCTCATGCAAATTTTACCTCTGATTATTCCGCGTGTTGAGAAATTTTCAGATGTAGCTGATGTGGCAGGCTTTTTCTTGAAAGGTATGTTGCCAATTACTAATGAAGACTTTGCCACAATAAAAATGGAAGAAGAAGTATTGCGTAAAGCAATGCAGTTCTCTCTTTGGAAGTTAGAAGCTTTACGTACTTGGGAAAAAGATGCTATTTTTTCTACGTTGAAAGAGCTGGCTCAAGCATTAGAAATTAAACCAAAAGATTTCTTTGCACCTCTTTTCGTGGCTATTTCAGGGTCGACTGCGTCCGTTTCTGTATTTGATTCTATGGCGATTTTAGGGCCTGATATATCAAGAGCAAGACTTAGAACAGCGGTGAATGTTTTAGGCAGTCCATCTAAGAAAGAAGCGAAGCGTTGGGAAAAAGAGTTTGCCGCTCTATAGTCAGTAACAAAGCATCTTTCCAAATAAAAAAACCGATACTACATTGTAATATCGGTTTTTTTGTATCTTAGATCTCAGTTTTTTTAGTCTGAAATCGTATTTCTAAGCGAAATTAGTTTGTGGTAAATACGCTTGTTTTAGAATTAAGATCGCTAACTAATTCGTGAATTTGATTTGTATTACTTGCGATACTTCGTATTGAATCAGTGTCTCCTTGAAGTTGCTGCGCAATACGATCCATTTCTTCGCTCATGCTGACCGATGTCTTGGAAACTTCTTGAATTGAATGGGCCATATCAACAGAAGAAAGTGAGCTTGTATGAGCATTTTTTTCAATTTCTTTCATTGCTGTCTCTGCTTTTTCACCATAAACTTCAATAGCTTGTAGGCTTTCTTGACCACTTTCCATTGTTTCAATAGCATTTTTAGTTGAACTTTGGATAGTATTAACAATTTCAGTGATTTTAGCTGTAGCGTCAACTGTCTTCTCTGCTAAGGATCGCACTTCGTCAGCAACAACAGAGAACCCGCGTCCTGCTTCACCAGCTCTTGCCGCTTCAATGGCTGCATTTAAGGCCAGTAGATTGGTTTGGTTAGCTAAGTCATTGATCATGGCAATAACAGTGTCAATGTCTTTAGAAAGACGTCCTAGCTCATCAAGTTGAATCCCTGTTTTGGTGACGATCTCAACGGTTTTACTTAAGTTAACAAGAGCACCTTTTATTGTTTCAGCTCCTGTTTTAGCTGACTCATAAGTTTCTTGAGATTGGTGACTTAAATCGTCAGTTGTTGTTGAAATACTTGCAATAGTTATCGAAATTTCATCTGTTGCCGCTGCAAGAGAGCTTGTCTGTTGGCTTACTGCTAGGTTGCTATCCGCAATGCTGGTTACAGAGGAGTTTAATTCGCCTACCATGTTATTGACATCACCAGTTGTTGAAACAACATCACTAACAACGGAGTCGAGCCCTGTTGTCATCTCGTTGACTGAGCCACATAAAGCATCAAATTCATCATTACGTTTATTATTAACGGTTAATCGAGCGGTAAGGTCACCATTTTTAACCTTGGCAAGGTCTTTGATAATTTTATTAAGCGTGTTGTTTACGCTTTTTCCAATACCCGCCATTATAATACTAGCAAGGATGGCAACAATGATACTCACGCTAATTAATGTATAACTCGCTTGATCAGACATTGCTTGAGAGGTAGTTTGTGCTTCAGAAACAATTGACCTAATGTGGTCACTTGTTTCTAATCTAGCAAGAGTAAATAGTTCTTTTTGCTCCTCAAACTGTTTTATTGCCTGTTTTAGCTTTTTGTCTTGTGTAGAGAATAACTGAACTGAATCATAATATTCTGTAATCGCGCCGCCGAATCGTTCTTCCAATCCAAAACTTTTCACTCTTTTGAAGAAATTATCGTATTTACTTTGAAACAGCGCAGCATTTTCATCGGAAGGTTCAAAGATGTAATTTTTCTCAGCTTCACGAACTGGGAGGAATACCTGATTGATTAAACTTAGAAAAGATACTTCACTTAATACTTTGACTCCTAGTGATTCGATTTTTCCCATGAGACCTGAGTTCGAGTTAAAGCCTAAAATAATTTGTTGCTCAATTAAACCTTTTAAAGCTCCAGAGTATTGACCTAGTAATAGTTGGGTATTACTTAGAAGGTCTTTTCCTTTTTTACTGTCTAATATTTGAATATCTTGATCTAATATCGCTTCAAACGTTTCGGTTTTCTCGGATATATCATCTATGAAAGGTTGATAGTTGCTGTCATTTACATCTTTAAAGGCTTCATAGCTTTCCATCATAGAGATGGCTAAACTGTCAAGATTCTTTTCTACTTGGGTAAAGCTTTGAAGTTTTTCCGCAGATCCCTGTTGAGAGTTTAAGCCGTTTAAAGCAACTATAGTTACCACTATAAAGCCAGTAATAGCAGAAAGAAGCAAAGCGATTAACTTCGACTGAAAACTAAGGTTTGATAACATAGTACTACCTTCAATTATTCTACAAATACAGTTTAGTTAAATAGAAAGATTAATGAAATTTGTTCGATTTTCAATTCTTTGAACTTAAATTCTATATAAGATCTCATATTATTCTAGAAAAAGCTCCTGTTTTGTAAAGAGAAGTTTCTTTTAAGTTTTTTTTTACAATCTATTACATAGTTTAGATGTGATGTGCAGAAAGCTCAATGTCAATTATATTGCTGCCTTCTAAAGTAGCGCTTCCATTATAGCGGGCTTCTCCAGTAGAGGTGAATTCAAATTGATATTGTCGACGTAATTTGAACTGGCCTTGTGACCAAACTATTCTCCATTTGTTTAAAGCAACAGATTGATCAAGCAGTTGAACATCGTATTTTTTGCAATATGCTTTTACGTGAGATAACGCAAGCTCTCTAACCGCATTAGCATCCCACCATAAATACCCTAGTAAACCTATGATAATAAATATAACAATATCAATTAATTCAATGTGCATGATTGTGATCCGAAAATAATGGCAGAATGAATAGAACTAGGCATCTTGGTCTTCAAGGTAAGCGCTTCTATTAAATCCATATTTCTGCATTTTTTGATTTAATGTTCTTCGTGGTAATTGGAGAACTTCGAGAGCTTTTTGGATATTGCCTTTACAGCGCTTTAATGTTGAATCAATTAGGCTGCGTTCATAATCTTGAACTTTTTGTGATAGAAACTTCCTAATACTGAGGTTTTCCGCCAATGTATAAGGAAGCGGTAATCTTTTAGCTCTCGTTTTAGGTCGGCTACATAGGTAAGTAGCTCTTCTTCACCCGTCTTGTGTTTGTTAAATAAAAGCTGTAGAGAAGTGGTTTTTATTCCCAAATAAATCAGGTAAAGCAGAACAAGATTGATAGAGATAAAAAGAAACTTATTTTTTTTATATGGAATGATGCTCATAATGCTCTAAATCAGTGATTTGGCTAATGTTGTTTTCATTACATGAGATTATAAGAACTCAATAATGTAATGCCTAAACTGGTTGTAAAAATGGAAGCTAAGGTTGTGATAACAATGATATTTGCAGCGAGTTTATCATTACCTCCAATGGATTTTACCATGACATAACAGGCTGACGCGGAAGGAGCTGAAGACATGAGTAATAAAACCCCAAGTTCCATTCCTTTGTAACCTAATAAGTAGCCGCCAAATGTGGTAATAACAGGGATAAATATCAATTTTCCGAAAGAGGAGATTAGGGCGTTTGATAAATCGGACTTCATTGTTTTAAAACTAAGAGATGCTCCTATACAAAGTAATGCTAGAGATAGGGTCATTTGAGCAAAATAATTGCCTGTTTTTAAAATGATTTCAGGCATGGTTATGCCAGAATAAGAAACAAGTACAGCCGATAATATAGATAGAATAAGCGGATTTTTTAATACTTTTAAGAAGGTGCTTTTTAGGTTTGCACTTTTATTAACCGCTTTGTTGAGAGTGATTACAGAAAGGATGTTGAAAACAATGGTCACACCGCCAAGATAAACTGCCGCAACTGAGTAAACATCATCTCCATAGGCATTGATGCAATAGGCTAGACCAATGATTCCCATGTTCGAACGAAAGGCGCCTTGGATAACGACCCCTCTATCGGTTTTTTCTTTTACATATTTCGCTGAGAAAAGCTCGAAAAATAAATAAATGAAAAACACAGTGGTAATGCCATATATTACCAATGAAAAATCAGTATTTCCCGACAATGGTGTTTTAATGATGCTGAGAAAAAGTAGCGCAGGCAGTGTAACGTTAAAAACGAGTTTGGAACCAACATCAATGAAGTTGTCGTTAATTAGTTTGATTTTATAAAGTAGTACCCCTAATGCCAATATTAAAAAAATTGGCATTGTAACGGTAAAAGAAAACTGTAGAACCTCTAAAAAATTATGCAATTGACAATTCCTTAGTCGTTGTTTTCAAAACGATAGCCTGCACCATAGACAGAATGGATAACATTGAGCTCAGGAGCAATAGCAGAAATCTTCTTGCGTAATTTTTTAATGTGGCTGTCGATAGTTCTATCACTGACTACACGGCTGTCAGTGTAGATACTTTTCATAATGGACTCGCGGCCAAATACTCTTCCTGGCTCTTTGATTAATAGTTGTAAAAGCTGGAATTCAACCGTTGTAAGATCAATTAACTCGCCCTTATAAGTTGCTCTAATTCGATCAACGTCTAACTCAAAACCATCTGTTTTAGGTTCTTCAATCTTATCAAGCGAGACGCGGCGTAAATTTGATTTTACTCGAGCAACAACTTCTCTAGGGCTAAATGGTTTACAAATATAATCATCTGCGCCCATTTCTAGGCCAATTAATCGATCAATTTCATCGACTTTTGCGGTAACCATAATAATAGGGATAGAGCTAAATTGGCGTACTTGTTTACATACTTCAATACCGTCTAACCCTGGAAGCATTAGATCTAATAAAATTAAATCAGGTGCATCACTTTTAACATGATCGACAACAATATCGCCTCGTTCAAGGTGATGAAATTCATAACCTGATTGTTCAAGGTAAGCCCCAACAAGCTCTGCTAATTTTATTTCATCTTCAACAATTAAAATTTTGCTCATAGTTGTATGTCTAATCCTGTTGATTTAAGGGGAGAGTGATTCTAATGCCTAAACCACCTTGTGGTGAATGGTATGCAAGCATATTACCATTATGTCCATCAATTATCTGTTTGCAAATTGCCAGTCCTAAACCTCGACCACCAGTCTCTCTGTTGCGAGAGTTCTCGACACGGTAGAATTGTTCAAAGATACGTTCTTTGTCTTCTTCGTTGACACCGGGCGATGAGTCTTCAAAACACACTTCAATCACATCGGCTACTTTTGTTAATGTAATGGTTAACGAGCCGGGTGCATCTGTGTATTTTAACGAGTTATTCATTAGATTGGAAAAAAGTTGGAACAATCTGTCTGTGTCCGCCATTAATTCGTAATCTGCTTTCTTATTGATATTTAATTTTAACTTAATATTGGCATCATTAAAGGTTCTTGTCATTGACTGAACCGTATCTTCTAAAACTTCATCAATGTCTGCTGGTTCCATTTGATAACTTAAGCTGCCCATGTCATGCATTGATAACTGGTTTAAATCATCAATAATACGGCACATGTGAATGGTTTCTTGCAAGAGTGAATTAAGTGATTCTGGTGTGACTTTAATAATGCCATCCTGCATCGCTTCAATTTCACCTCGTAATATCGCCACTGGTGTTCTGAGTTCATGGGCGGTATCGGCTACCCAGCGTTTTCTTGCTTTACGAGTTTTGTCCAGCGTTTTGGCTAGATGGTTAAAGTCACGACCTAGATCCGATAATTCATCATGGCCTTTTATTTTTAATCGAGCGTCGAAATCGCCTGCTGCGAGTTTGCGAGTTGCTCTTCTCATATAGCAAATAGGCGTACTTAGCCATTGAGCTAAAGGCCAAGTGAGTAATGCGGCAATAATTAGCATAAAAGCAGAGATAAGTAAGAAAGCTTCGCCCTGTTGTCTAAGAAAACGCAGGGTTTGATCTTGTACTAACTCTCTCATGGACTTTAGTCCAACATAACCAACAATTGTATCATTGACGACAACAGGTTCAGTAATAACTTTTTTAAAATGCCCCTTACCTATGATCGCTTTTTGATCTTCATTAAATAAAAGAAAACGTGTGCGGTAATATTGTGATGGATAAATCAAATCCAAGTTAGGTGTTTCTGGCGGCGCTGTGTATTCCTTCATATGCTTGAGCTTGTAGGCGCGCCACTCACGTTCTAAATTGCTCTCATGCACAAGAAAGTTCCAGCTATGATAATCTTCATAAAGGCTGGCAGTTCGAGTCGACATTTGTTGTATAAACGCAGTGTCTCGTTCAGTGGCGTAACTGACAAAACCCTTATCAAAACTCCACTGAAAAACCTGCCACATGGATACAATGACAAGAACGTTACTTAATACAAAAATAGCAAAAAGCTTATGTTTTATTTGAAAGTAATTAAAAGGGTGTTTCATTATTCTCGCTTAATCTCGATGTGCTCATTTCAGTTGAATAACAAATGAAAAGGCAAATAGCTTTAATGAGACCTTTGCGCCAAGTCATCAACGATGATAAGCCCGTTTTTAACAAAGTATTAGCAAGCATAACGGTCGTGCAAAGGTCTCTTAATATATATAGCAAGGATATGCCTATATAGAAACGAGAACCAGCCTCTTCAAGTGTAAAAAATAAGGAATTAGAATCGCATCGTGTTCACTTTTTTTTATGGCTTACTCGATCTAATAAATAAAAGATGGATTGATAAGGTATGCCTGCATGTTCACTTAAGCCAATTTCACAGGTTCGACTACTGGAAACGCCTAAAACGGTTTCTTTAGGTAATTGAGACTTCAAAGTGCGCAAAGCGGATGCGTTGAGTTCAGGCGTGAAAAAACCCTTGTCTCCAGCAAAACCACAACAGGCTATATCATCGGGGATGAATACATTATGACTTAGTTGAGAGGCTAAAAATGCCATTTTATTAGCTAGGCCACTTTTGGTTGTGCTGCAGGTAATATGTAAGCTGATAGGCTCTTCACTTGTTTCAATGGTGAGATTCGGTAAAAAATGCTCGATAGCAAACTCTATAGGATCATAGCAAGACAGGTCCTTTGGAATGTTTTCAAACGTTTTTGCAGCGCAAGGGCTAGTGTCAAACAGAACTGGGTATTCCCCATTGTTAGATGCTTGTTTTAATGACTCAATGAGCTGGTTTTTTTTGTCTTTAGCTATGTCTAAAAAGCCTTTGCTTTGAAATGGCATACCACAGCATAAAGTATCGATTTCATCGGGGAAAATAATTTCGAAGCCTGCTTTATACAGTAAATCGCAGGTTAATTCAGTCAAAGAGCGTGTGTCTTTTTGTTTTGGGTCAATACCCATTGAGCGAGAGGCACAAGATGGAAAGTAAACCACTTTTTTAAGGCTGGTTGTTTTTTTCTTTGAGTCAGTAGGTAACCTCGTTGCTAGGTTTGAGCTGGTGGGCAGTGCCCAAGAATTTGCCTTAGGTAGGTTTGGTCGCCATTCACCGACCATGCCATTTGAGACCTTATTTGTTGCACGAGTTAAGCTTGCCATTAAATTGTTGCCAAATACATGTCGACCAGCATTGGCAATTGTGAGACCCGCTCTAACGCCCTTAGTTGTGGTTGAAAAGTGATTAGCAATCCACAGTGCTTTGGTTTCGTTTTCTGTGTTATTTTGTTGGCGGATTGATCGTGTTAAATCGCCTGTATTGATATCAACGGGGCATAAAGTACTGCATAAGCCACAACCTGCACAGGTTTCATCGCCTTGGAACTGATAATCTTTTTCTAAAATTTTTAGTCTTTCAGGATCGTCTACTGTTGTTCTTAGGCGTGATATTTCCCTTTGTACAACAATTCTCTGTCTTGGCGTCAGGGTGATATCTCTTGAGGGGCAATTGGGTTCACAGAAGCCGCACTCTATACAAGCATCGATAAGAGGGCTAGACGCGGGTAGAGGTTTAATATTTTGTAAATGAATTTGTGGGTTTTTGTTTAAAATCACGCCGGGGTTAAGCAAGTTATTGGGATCAATAATATGCTTAATTTGTTGCATGATTTTATAGGCTTTAGTCCCCCATTCTTTTTCGACGAAAGGGGCCATATTTCGACCTGTACCATGTTCTGCTTTAAGAGATCCCTGATAGCGAGTAACAGTGAGTTCAGTAACATCCTCCATTAAGCCTTCGTAACGTTTTACCTCTTTTGGGCTGTCAAAAGATTGTGGGAAGACAAAGTGCAGATTGCCTTCCAGAGCGTGACCAAAAATAACTGCATTGTGATAATTCCATTTTTTAAATAAAGCGTGTAGATCGTTTACTGCATCGGCTAAGCGCTCCACTGGGTAGGCAACGTCTTCAATTAATACTGTGCTGCCTGTTGTTCTCACTGCTCCTACAGCAGGAAAAATGCCTTTTCGAATAGACCAATATTGACTGGTTATATGAGGATCTTTATGAAAAGGCGCGTCGATGCAGGTATGAATATCATGTTTAGACAGTGCCGATGAAATACTTTCAATTTGTTGATTAAGCTGATTGTCATCTTTGGCGCGGGTTTCAACTAATAGCGCAGCGCAGCCTTTGGTTAAAGATGGCATCAGCGGGGATAAAGCATCGTGATGCCTTACTGAAGACAGAGCCGGCCAGTCCATTAACTCCACTGCTTCTACAGGGCAGTTTTTGAGGATACTGACAGCATCACAGGCCAGTTTTATCGAATCGAAGAACATTAGTGAAGAGGCTTTAAAAGACGAGTCAACCACAGTGTTGTAACTGATTTCAGAAATAAACCCTAAAGTGCCTTCAGAACCCACCATTAGGTGTTGCAATATATTGATGGGATCTTGGTAATCAATCAGAGCATTGATCGCGTAGCCAGTGGTGTTTTTTAGACGGTATTTGTGGCGAATTTTTTCTACTAGTTTGGCATCCGATTTTACGGCATCTGATAGATTCGATATTGCACTTAATAAGCCAGATTTGGTTTGGCTAAAAGCTGCGCGTGAAGTTTCGTCTGATGTATTGAGCGTCGTTCCATCTGCGAGAATCAGTTGCATGCTATCCATAGTGTAGTAGGTATTATGTGCTGTGCCGCAACACATCCCCGATGCATTGTTGGCTGCAATTCCGCCAATCTTTGCTGCGTTGATTGATGCAGGGTCAGGACCAATTTTTCGACTAAACGGCGCAAGGTATTTATTTGCCTGAGCTCCCCTTACACCGGGTTGCAATGCAATTTTTAACCCATCATCTAAAATTTTATGCCCACGCCAGTTATCACCTAAAGTTATAAGAATGAATTCCGTAATTGCCTGTCCAGAGAGGCTTGTGCCAGCAGCGCGAAAAGTAACAGGCACTTTGTGTTTGGATGATGCCTTTAAAACACTAATCATTTCGTCTTCGCTATTAACCTGTAAGACAGCTTTAGGTATTAATCGATAAAAGCTAGCGTCTGTTCCATAGGCGAGGGTGCGTAAACTGTCTCGAATGATTTGCTCATTGGGGAGGGTTTTAGCGACATCATTAAAAAAGTGTTGGAAATTCATTACTTTTCTCTTTTTGGTAAGACCAATTAATTATTGTTTGTGGATAAACACTATAAACTATCTTGTAATATGTCAATTTATTTGTATTTTAATAGAAAAATATCTAAAAAATTGGTAATACCATTTATTATTTAAATTTTAATTAGATGTATTTAACGTCTATTTTCTCAGAAGGAGAGAATTCTCTCTTTTGAGAACTCCTTGAGTTAGGTATAACTAAAGGCAGGCTGAGGTAACGTCTTGATGTTATGGTTAAATCTCACTTTGCTTTCGCAAGGCAAAGCTCAATAAGGTAACGAATACAGATTAAATCGATGAATGCTTATAAGAAGCTTTTGCACGACTACTATGCTTGATAATACTTTGTTAAAAACAGGCTCGTCTTATCACCGCTCATGACTTAGTGCAAAGGTCTCATAACAATTATAAAAGAGGCAAAAGAAGATGAAGACAAATGTATTTCATTTAGGGTTGAATAAAGCAATGTTAGAAGGGGCTTCCCTAGCTATTGTTCCCGGTGATCCAGAGAGAGTAGCGCGTATTGCAAATTTAATGACGAACGCGAAAAAATTGGCCAGTCATCGAGAATTTACCAGTTACCTTGCTTATCTGGATGGTAACCCTGTGGTGGTGTGCTCTACAGGGATTGGTGGTCCATCTACTTCGATTGCTGTCGAAGAGTTAGCACAGCTAGGCATTAATACTTTTCTAAGAATTGGCACAACTGGCGCGATACAGCCCCATGTGAACGTGGGAGATGTGATAGTTACACAAGGGTCGGTACGCTTAGATGGCGCCAGTCTGCACTTTGCTCCAATGGAGTTCCCTGCTGTGGCGAATTTTGACTGTGTTGCCGCTTTGGTTAATGCTAGCCGAGGCATTGGCTCACAAACACATATAGGCATTACCGCATCGTCAGATACGTTTTACCCCGGTCAAGAGCGATACGATACGGCTAATGGACATGTGGCAGCCCGCTTTGTTGGGTCGTTAAAGGAGTGGCAAGCCCTTGGCGTGCTGAATTACGAAATGGAGTCCGCTACCTTATTTACTATGTGTGCAGCCAATGGGTGGCGTGCGGGCTGTGTTGCTGGTGTTATTGTAAATCGCACACAGCAAGAAATTCCCAATGAAGCATTAATGCAAAAAACAGAGAGCGATGCGGTTTCCATTGTGGTAAACGCCGCTCGTCAATTGCTAAAATAAGCCTTTTCATAGGGTGAACTGAATCAAACCACCTTGAATGTTTTATTTTGGGTGGTTCCATAGTCGTGAGCTTCACGATAAAATCTATTTTTGATTTAATTTAATAGGAAAAACCAAATGGGCAGAGCCTTCCAAAACCGTAAAGAGTCCATGGCGAAAACGTCTGATCAGAAAGCGAAAGTTTACAGCAAATATGGACGTGAAATTTATGTATGCGCTAAATCTGGTGGTGTTGATCCTAATGGTAACTTAGCGTTACGTTCAATGATTGATCGCGCTAAGAAAGATCAAGTTCCTTCGCATGTTATCGATAAGGCGCTTGATAAAGCAAAAGGCGGCGGTGGTGAAGATTTTGATACGGCGCGTTATGAAGGTTATGGACCTGGAAGCACAATGGTGATTGTAGATTGTCTATCTGATAATCCAAATCGTACTTTTGGTGATGTGCGTACTTGCTTCAACAAGGTAAAAGCTAAGATCGGTACTCAAGGCAGTGTAAGTCACATGTTTGACCACAGTGCGATTTTTTCTTTCTCTGGGGATGAAGAAGAAGCCTTAGAAGCCTTGATGATGGCAGATGTGGACGTGACCGACATCGAAAATGAAGAAGGTAAAATTACAGTATTTGCGCCTCATACGGATTATGGGAAAGCAAAAACTGCATTAACAGAAGCGTTTGAAGGCATTGAGTTTGATGTGGATGAAATTCAATTTGTCCCTCAAAATATGACGCCAATTGATGCGGAAGCCGCTGAACAGTTTGAGCGCTTCTTAGATATGTTAAATGACTTAGATGACGTGCAAAACGTCTATCATAACGCTGAATACTAATTATAAAGTGAGACCTTGGTACGAAGTATTAGCAAGCGTACTAAGTAGTGTAAAGGTCTTAGAGCCGCAGCATGCTTAAAGTCTTAGAGCAATAGCATGCTTAAAAAAGAGGGGATTGTTTGTTTGGCAGTTCCCTTTTTTATTGTCTACAATTTATCTTCAAAGAGGAAAGACGATGAGTGATAAACCTGTGCCACCCGCAGATGGTGAATGTTGTGAAAGTGCTTGTGAGCCTTGTGTTTGGGACACTTACTACGAAGAAATAAGAGAATGGAAAGAAGAGCAAAAGAAAAAAGCCGCAGAAGATGCTCAAAAATAAGCAGGTAAAAGCCAGCAGTTATGCTGGCTTTTTTTATTTTTCTAAAAAATACATTTTCATATTGTCGACAATGTGGGTAATTTATTACTTTTAATTCATCTTATTTTGATTTATTGTCAACAATATTGATATTTAATTAGTATTAAGATATTAATGCTGGTGACTAAAAACAACCATAAAGGGGATAACCATGGCGAACGCACTTTCCGCTGGAGCTCGATTCCGTCAAGCATTAGCAGACTCCAACCCATTACAAATCGTAGGTACAATTAACGCGTATCACGCAATGATGGCAACACGAGTTGGTCATAAAGCCATCTATTTATCTGGTGGCGGTGTTGCTAATGCTTCCTATGGTTTACCAGATCTTGGTATGACATCCCTTAATGATGTTTTGGAAGATGTGCGTCGTATTACTAGTGCCGTTGATACACCGTTATTGGTTGATATTGATACGGGTTGGGGTGGTGCATTTAACATTGCGAAAACAGTAAAAGACATGACAAAAGCGGGTGCGGCTGCCGTTCATATTGAAGATCAAATTGCACAAAAGCGCTGTGGTCATCGTCCGAATAAAGAAATTGTTTCTCTTGAAGAAATGGTCGATAGAGTAAAAGCCGCAGTGGATGCACGTACTGACGATGATTTCTTCATTATTGCTAGAACAGACGCCTTTCAACAGGATGGTTTAAATGCTGCGGTTGAACGCGCTCAAGCGTGTCTTGAAGCTGGTGCAGATGGCATTTTTGCCGAAGCGGTTCACACACTCGATGATTATAAAGCCTTTTCAAAAGGTATTGATGGACGTCATTTATTGGCTAACATCACTGAATTTGGTGCTACCCCTCTGTTTAATAAAGAAGAATTAGCCGCCCATGGCGCTAGCATGGTTCTTTATCCTTTATCCGCTTTCCGTGCTGCTAATCAAGCGGCATTGAATGTATTTGAGCACATCTTACAAGATGGTGATCAAAAAGCGGTTGTAGATACTATGCAAACTCGCATGGATTTGTATGATTTCTTGAACTATCACGACTTTGAACAAAAGCTTGATGAGTTGTTCGCTCAAGGAAAAAATAAGTAGACCTAACTCGATTGAGGAGAAAAATAATAATGGCTGAAGCTAAGAAACTCACTGGTGCAGGACTTCGTGGACAATCTGCCGGTACAACAGCGTTATGTACTGTTGGCAAATCAGGTTCAGGATTGACATATCGTGGTTACGATATTCATGAATTAGCTGAAAAATCCACTTTTGAAGAAGTCGCGTATTTGCTCTTAAAAGGCAAATTGCCCAACCAGACCGAACTCACTGCCTACATTGATAAAATAAAATCCTTACGCGGCTTACCAGACGCATTAAAAGTGGTTTTAGAGCAAATTCCAAAAGAAGCTCATCCAATGGATGTTATGAGAACAGGCTGCTCAATGCTGGGCAACCTAGAGACAGAAGCAAGTTTTGCTGATGAGCAAGATATGGCGGATCGCTTATTAGCGGTATTCCCGTCTATCATTTGCTATTGGTATCGCTTTAGCCATGACGGTGTTCGCATTGAAACAGCAACAGACGATGATTCTGTAGGCGCTCACTTCTTACACTTATTGCGTGATGAAGCTCCAAGTGAGCTGCATGCAAAAGTGATGAATGTGTCTTTGATTCTTTATGCTGAACACGAATTTAACGCCTCCACCTTCACGGCACGTGTTTGTGCTTCTACCTTGTCCGATTTACACAGCTGTATTACTGGTGCGATTGGCTCTTTACGTGGCCCATTGCATGGTGGCGCAAACGAAGCCGCTATGGATATGATTGAAGCATGGAATTCACCAGAAGAAGCCGAAAGTGAAATCTTAGGCATGCTGGCACGTAAAGATAAAATCATGGGCTTTGGTCATGCCATTTACAGCACGTCTGATCCGCGTAATGGCATTATCAAAGGTTGGTCTAAAAAACTGTCTGATGATATTGGTGATACCGTGCTTTATCCCGTATCGGATCGTGTTGAAGCGGTAATGTGGCGTGAGAAAAAGCTGTTTTGTAATGCGGATTTCTTCCACGCAAGTGCCTATCATTTTATGGATATTCCAACGAAACTGTTCACGCCTATCTTTGTTTGTTCTCGTTTAACGGGTTGGGCTGCACATGTTTTCGAACAACGTGCTAACAACCGCATCATTCGCCCAAGTGCGGATTATTCTGGCCCAGATCCAAGAAGCGTTGAACCTATTGAATCTCGCTATTAAGCAATTCGATATTCAGTAATACCTCTTTGTATTAAGTACGATCTCGGTCGTACTTGTTTCCCTGCTACTATTTTAGTGAATTCCTTATCATGAATACTCAATACCGTAAAATACTTCCAGGAACTGAACTGGACTATTTTGATGCCCGTGAAGCTGTTGAAGCGTTACAAGAAGGGGCCTATGCCAAACTTCCTTACACGTCTCGTGTGCTAGCGGAAAACTTGGTGCGTCGTTGTTCACCGGATACGCTTGATGCGTCTTTGATGCAACTGATTGAACGCAAACAAGAGTTAGATTTTCCGTGGTTTCCTGCGCGTGTTGTTTGTCATGATATTTTAGGACAAACCGCTTTGGTGGATTTAGCAGGGTTACGTGATGCGATTGCCCTTCAAGGTGGTGATCCAGCTAAAGTGAATCCCGTTGTACCAACACAATTAATCGTGGATCACTCACTTGCAGTGGAGCACGGTGGATTTGATAAAGACGCGTTTGATAAAAACCGCGCCATAGAAGATCGTCGTAATGAAGACCGTTTCCACTTTATTAATTGGACGAAAAAAGCCTTTAAAAATGTGGATGTGATTCCTCCGGGTAATGGCATTTTGCATCAAATCAACTTAGAGCGTATGTCACCTGTTGTGCATTCTCGTGAAGGCGTTGCTTTTCCAGATACCTTGGTCGGTACAGACAGCCATACACCGCATGTTGATGCATTAGGTGTTATTGCCATTGGTGTGGGTGGTTTGGAAGCGGAAAGTGTGATGTTGGGTCGTGCTTCTTGGATGCGTCTACCGAACATTATCGGTGTTGAGCTTACCGGTAAAAGACAAGAAGGCGTTACCGCAACCGACATCGTTTTGGCCTTGACGGAATTTCTTCGTGCACAAAAAGTCGTTTCTTCTTATTTAGAATTCTTCGGTGACGGTGTTACTCATCTTACATTGGGTGACCGAGCAACCATTTCCAATATGACGCCTGAATTTGGTGCATCCGCAGCAATGTTCTATATCGATCAGCAAACGATTGATTATTTAACGTTAACAGGGCGTGAACCAGAGCAAGTTGCTTTAGTGGAGAAGTATGCAAAAACAGCGGGTCTTTGGGCGGAAAGTTTAGAAACAGCACAGTATGAAAGAGTATTATCTTTTGATCTTTCTTCTGTAGTGAGAACCATAGCTGGACCATCGAATCCACACAACCGTGTTCCAACATCAGAATTGGCTGCTCGTGGCATCTCTGGTGTGGTTGAAAAAGAAGAAGGTTTAATGCCTGATGGTGCCGTGATCATTGCCGCCATTACCAGTTGTACAAATACCAGTAACCCACGTAATACGGTTGCAGCGGGCTTGTTGGCGAAAAAAGCCAATGAACTTGGATTAACTCGTAAACCATGGGTGAAAACGTCTTTTGCCCCCGGCTCTAAAGCCGCACAACTGTATTTAGAAGACGCTGAATTATTACCAGAACTGGAGCAACTTGGCTTTGGTATCGTTGGTTTTGCTTGTACGACTTGTAACGGCATGAGTGGGGCGCTTGACCCAGTGATTCAACAAGAAGTTATTGACCGTGATTTGTATTCTACCGCCGTGTTATCCGGAAACCGTAACTTTGATGGCCGCATCCACCCTTATGCGAAGCAAGCTTTCTTAGCATCACCTCCATTAGTGGTTGCTTATGCTATTGCAGGTACCATTCGTTTTGACATCGAAAAAGATGTGTTGGGAACCGATCAAAATGGTAATGATATTACCTTAAAAGACATTTGGCCAAGCGATGCTGAGATCGACGCCATTGTCGCGCAAAGCGTCAAACCAGATCAGTTTAATGCCGTTTATATTCCAATGTTTGAAATTAAAGAAGGCACCAGTACAGCGGTTAGTCCTTTGTATGATTGGCGTGAAATGAGCACTTACATTCGTCGTCCACCTTATTGGGAAGGTGCGTTAGCGGGTGAGCGTAGCCTATCGGGTATGCGTCCATTAGCGATATTGGGTGATAACATCACTACGGACCATTTATCGCCTTCAAACGCCATTATGAAAGCCAGTGCCGCAGGGGAATACCTAGATAAAATGGGGCTTCCAGAAGAAGACTACAATTCGTATGCAACGCACCGAGGCGACCATTTAACCGCGCAACGAGCGACCTTTGCCAATCCGAAATTGTTAAATGAAATGGTTCAAGAAAACGGTGCCGTGAAACAAGGCTCATTGGCTCGTGTTGAGCCAGAAGGTCAAGTGACTCGCATGTGGGAAGCGATTGAAACTTACATGGAACGCAAGCAGCCGTTGATTATTGTTGCTGGTGCGGATTATGGTCAAGGCTCGTCCCGCGATTGGGCGGCAAAAGGTGTACGTCTTGCTGGAGTAGAAGTCATAGTAGCCGAAGGTTTTGAACGTATTCACAGAACTAACTTGGTGGGTATGGGGGTTTTGCCGCTTGAATTTGAAGCGGGAACGGATCGTCATACATTGGCGCTAGACGGCACCGAAATATTTGATGTGAAAGGTGCCCGTACACCAAGAGCAACAATGACTTTGGTGATCACTCGTACATCAGGTGAAACAATAAGTGTGCCTGTGACATGTCGTTTGGATACGGAAGAAGAAGTATCTATTTATGAAGCTGGCGGTGTATTGCAGCGTTTTGCAAAAGATTTTCTTTCGGAAGCTAATTAATTTAAGGCTGTTATCTAAAGCAGTTATCCAAAGCAGGTATTGCAGTTAGTTAATAGCAGTCAAAAATGATGAATGGGAAACACACCATGTCTACGGATAAACAGAAACGTTACCAACCGCAAATAAAGATCCCAGCGACTTATTTGCGAGGTGGCACCAGCAAAGGCGTATTTTTTAATTTGACGGATCTACCACAAGACGCACAAGTGGCAGGCCCAATAAGAGACGCTATTCTAATGCGAGTGATTGGTAGCCCAGATCCATACGGTAAACAAATTGACGGTATGGGAGCGGCCACATCAAGCACAAGTAAAACGGTTATCATTGCGAAAAGCGAACGTGAAGACCATGATGTTGATTATTTATTTGGTCAAGTTGCCATTGATAAAGCGTTTGTGGATTGGAGCGGCAATTGCGGAAATTTATCCGCAGCGGTTGGGCCTTTTGCAGTAGCCAATGGCTATATTGATGCCAAACGCATTCCTGAAAATGGCACAGTTGAAGTTAAAATTTGGCAAGCCAATATCAGCAAAACCATTGTGGCACATGTGCCTATTGTGAATGGTGAAGTGCAAGAACTGGGTGACTTTGAGTTGGACGGGGTAACCTTCCCAGCGGCGGAAGTTCACCTTGAGTTTATGTCTCCATCAGACGATTCAGACGGTGGTTCCATGTTTCCAACGGGGAATGTAGTAGACACCTTATCTGTTCCAGATGTTGGGGATTTGCAAGTTACCATGATCAACGCTGGTATCCCAACCATCTTTGTCAACGCGGAATCCTTGAATTATCAAGGTACGGAATTGCAAGACGACATCAACAGCGATGTTAAGGCATTGGCGATGTTTGAAACCATTCGCGCCCACGGTGCTATGCAAATGGGGCTTATTACAGAGTTAAGCGAAGCTAAGCAAAGGCAGCATACTCCGAAAGTGGCCATTGTCTCTACGCCTAAGAACTATGTCTCTTCGAGTGGTAAATCCATCGAAGCGGATCAAGTAGACCTTTTGGTGCGAGCTTTATCTATGGGTAAATTGCACCACGCTATGATGGGCACCGCTGCGGTTGCCATTGGCTCAGCCGCCGCTATTCCCGGCACCTTGGTAAACTTAGCCGCAGGTGGGGGTGAGAAGGAAATGGTTGAATTTGGCCACCCTTCAGGTACCTTGAAAGTTGGCTCAAAAGCGATACAAGAAAACGGTAACTGGGTTATCGAAAAAGCCATCATGAGCCGCAGTGCGCGGGTTATCATGGAAGGCTGGGTTAAAATTCCACAACCATAGTTAATGCTTTGAACCTAAGGTTACATCTTACCAAAGGCTCCTATGAAGGAGCCTTTTTAATTTGCCTTCCGACATTTTGAAGCGGTTTGCAACTCAATGGGTTATTCACAAAGCAAAAAACTTCATGCTTTTTACTCTAGTTCCCACGATCTTCGTGGGAATTCATATTGTCGCAAAGTCAGACATCATTTGACGTAATAAGGAGACTTTTTTATCTTGTAGGGTAAGTCGGAAAAGCCACAGGCGCCTTCCGACATTATGAGCTGGTGGCAACACAATGTGTTATGTACAAAGCAAAAAGCCTTCGTCTTTTCTGCTTGCGTCACTGTCGTCGTCAGCGCAGAAAAGACGAAAGACTTCATGCTTTTTACTCTAGTTACTTTAGTTCCTATGATCTTCGTGGGAATTCATATTGTCGCAGAGTCAGACATCATTTGACGTAATAAGGAGACTTTTTTATCTTGTAAGGTGAGTCGGAAAAGCCGCAGGTGCCTTCCGACATTATTAGGTTGTATGTAACACAGAGGGTTATGCATAAAGCAAAAAGCCTTCGTCTTTTCTGCTTGCGTCACTGTCGTCTTCAGCGCAGAAAAGACGAAAGTTTTCATGCTTTTTACTCTAGTTACTTTAGTTCCCACGATCTTCGTGGGAATTCATATTGTCGCAGAGTCAGACATCATTTGACGTAATAAGGAGACTTTTTTATCTTGTAGGGTAAGTCGGAAAAGCCGCAGGCGCCTTCCAACATTATAAAGCGGTTTTCAACTCAACGGGTTATTCACAAAGCAAAAAGCCTTCGTCTTTTCTGCTTGCGTCACTGTCGTCGTTAGCGCAGAAAAGACGAAAAACTTCATGCTTTTTACTCTAGTTACTCTAGTTACTTTAGTTCCCACGATCTGAGGCTATGAAAGAATTAACTTCAATGATTTTTTATGAAGCAAAAAGCTTTTTATAGCTTAAAAGCTCCTTATGTAGATTAAGAAAATACCTTTTTAAAGGGCTTTGAGGCCGATCCGATTCTCAGTTTTTCGATAGCTTTTATTCAAAATGACGATAATCAACCTAACTCAGAACTATCGACATACTATAACAAGAATACTTTCACAGTCTGTCTTCGTGGGAATTCATATTGTCGCAGAGGCAGACATCATTTGACGTAATAAGAAGCCTTTTTTATCTTGTAAGGTAAGTCGGAAAAGCCGCAGGCGCCTTCCGACATTATGAGCTGGTGGCAACACAATGAGTTATTCACAAAGCAAAAAGCCTTCGTCTTTTCAGCTTGCGTCACTGTCGTAGTCAGCGCAGAAAAGACAGAAGCCTTCATGCTTTTTACTCTAGTTACTTTAGTTTCTATGATCTTCGTGGGAATTCATATTGTCGCAGAGTCAGACATCATTTGACGTAATAAGGAGACTTTTTTATCTTGTAGGGTAAGTCGGAAAAGCCACAGGCGCCTTCCGACATTATGAGCTAGTGGCAACACAATGAGTTATTCACAAAGCGAAAAGCCTTCGTCTTTTCTGCTTGCGTCACTGTCGTCGTCAGCGCAGAAAAGACGAAAGACTTCATGCTTTTGATAGAGGTGTTCTGATAAAGGTAAGCCTAACCTTTTGAAATTATTGAATTAACGCTATGGGTGGCTTATATTATACATTACGCGAGCAAGACAAAGTGAACGCCCAATGGCAAATGTATTGCCTCTTACATAACATCGAAAACTCAGAAATAGCCTGCATTAACTGAAAGGTAAACCCCTCTCACTAATCTACCACTTACTGTTTGATCCCCTAAGCCCACATGTTATTTACGGCTCGATATCATCAATCTATGATTGAAAATTGAATGACCTATTGAATCTTAGGAGAATGTGAAATATTGTGGGTTTAAATTAATTAAGCTGGCTGAGAATGAGTAATTCTACAGTCTCGTTATATTTATGAAGGATCGTTATGCGTAATACTGTGCTTTTTGGAAATGGAATAAATCGACTTTCTGATAATTCTGTTAGTTGGGACGATTTATTAAACACCATCAAAGGTTCAAACATTTTTGACAATGGTAACCTTCCAAACACGATGGTTTATGAACGCATTTTCATGGAACAGCATGTGGCTAAAAAGAGCCACAAAGCAGATGAACTAAAAATCAAAAATAGCATCGCTGAAGAGATGGAACCTCAAGGTTCAAATGAAATATTTGAATTGCTAGCGTCAATGGATGTAGAAAATTACTTAACTACAAATTACGATTATGCTTTTGAAAAAGCACTTAATATTTCGCCTGAAAAATTAAGTACAGAGGAAATTTATAGCTTACGTCGGAAGAGGAAATATTCAACCAATAGTGGTTCTAAATATCTCTGGAATATTCATGGCGAAATAGAGCATCCCAAATCAATAATGTTGGGATTAGATCATTATTGTGGTTCAGTAAGTAAAATCGATTCCTATGTTAAAGGTACGTATAAGCATACCGTTTCTGGTCAAAGAGTCTCTGTAGCTTCCATGCAAGATAAACTGAAATCTGATGAATACTGTTTTACATCGTGGGTTGACCTATTTTTTTCTAGTAATGTTCATATCGTAGGTCTGTCTTTAGATTATAGTGAAACTGATCTTTGGTGGGTGCTGAATAAACGAGCTCGCTTTGTAGCAGACGATTTGGTTTCAAACAAAATATACTTTTACACCAATCAAATGGATGATGAAAAAATGGGACTTTTAAAATCATTTAATGTTGATGTAGTAATTACAGACGTTGTTGAAGGAGACTATAAGGGTATGTATGAGTCTTCTATAAAGAAAATACTAACTAAGGCTGAAGGTGTATTGGCTGCATAAATATAACAAGTCACTCAAAAGGACGAAAAATGCTTGGCTTGTGCCCCTTCGTCGCTAATTTTAGCCAAGCATTTGTGCGCCCATTAGTAAGGCGTTGAGGCTGTAGAATTATTCTTAAAAGAACATTTCCATGTTCTTTTTTTAATAATTATATAAGACACCTATCTATTTAATTTATATATTTCAATTGGTTAGAGTCTTTTTATGCAAAACAGCCAAGCGTCATAAGTCACGTTAAGCAATAACAAGAGTAAAAAGTATCAAGTTGTGAAGCCTTAGAGGTGTTGCTTGCCTGATGCTTAGAATTCGAGTAAAACTTTAAGAAAGTAAAATGTAAGAAACACGAAGGAGTTTAAAAGCCACCTTCGAAAGTACAAAAAAACACCGCGATATAAACAGGGACGTCGCCAATCTTGAAAAAGCAAATTCCCTATAAATAAAGCGGCCTTCCAACAGACGGTTATAACCATGGTTGTGCCACCCTATAACCGCTTAGTAGTTATGTGAAAACGGTAAATTCAGAACAATTATAAGAGAATCATAATGATAGATTTTTCAGTTGGTAAATGGATATTTGAGCCGAAAATCAGTGAAGTGAATGCTAAATCAGTTTCAATCACAACCGAGCCTGATACTGACTTTTGGCAGCGTTCATACTATGGTTTCCGTAATGATAATGCGCCAGCTCTACAGATCGAATCCAATGACAACTTCACATTTACAACTAAAGTAAGCTTCGACTATCAAGCTCAATTTGATCAATGTGGCTTGATTATTTACCTCGATAATGAAAACTGGTTTAAAGCTTCTATTGAGTACGAAAATGGTGAGTTCTCACGATTGGGTAGTGTTGTTACCAACTTAGGTTATTCAGACTGGGCAACTTCAGATATTTCGCTTCCAAACGAAATTTGGTATCGCTTAAGCCGAAGAGGTCCGGATTTCTTAATCGAATCATCCTTGGATGGTATTGACTTTAAACAAATGCGTATCTTCCATCTGCATAAACTTGGTGAAACGACTGTTCGAATGGGTAAGTGCAATCCACCATTGCCAGCAAATTCGGCAGTGAATTTTGGTGTGTATGCGTGTAGCCCTTTAGATTCATCATTTACAGCTCGTTTTACTGATATGAGCTTAGAGTCTTGTAAGTGGCTTGCACATGCGGTCTAGATTTACATACAAGAGTAAAAATACCAAGTTGTAAAGTCTTAGAGACGTTGCTTGTCTAAGACTTAAAATTCGAGTAAAAGTATAAGAAAAGTAATACGCAAAATATAAAAAGCACGAAGGACTTTTAAAAGTAATCTTCGGAACATACAAAAAAATACCGCGATATCAACAGGGACGTCGCCAATCTTGAAAAAGCAAATTCCCTATAAATAAAGCAGCCGTCCAACAGACGGTTATAACCATGGCTTCGCCACTATGTAACCGCTTAGTAGTTATGAGTCCTACAAGGAGCCCGTGTTGCAAATCATAGAAACCACAATTGAAGATTTACATTCAGTTATTGAACTTGTTGCTAGCGTTTCACAAATAGACATCCTGCCACACTTAAATGAAGAGGGTAGAGAAACCTTCTTATCAAAGGTTCTACCTGATGTAGAAACTACTTTTAATAAAACCCGCTTTGAAGCTTTGAAAGTTATTGATAATGGTAAATTGATCGGCTTTGGAGCAATTCGCGATAAAGATTACATTACGCATTTATTCATTGGAAATTCATATCAAGGCACAGGCTTGGGTAAGTTATTATTAGTGCAACTTCTTAAACGATCAAATAGAGAGGAAGTTCGGTTGCGAGCTTCGGTAAATGCTGTTAATTTCTACGAAAGTCAAGGTTTTAAAGCTACTGATAAAGAGGCTCAGGTTAATGGTATTCGGTTCGTACCTATGTCTAGAGCCAGCACATAAAAATCACATAAGACATCCATCTATTTAATCTATATATTTCAATGAGTTAGGGGTGTTTCTTGCCTAATGCTTAAAATTCGAGTAAAACTTTAAGAAAGTAAAGCGTAAGAAACACGAAGGGATTTAAAAGTCACCTTCGGAAAATACAAAAAAACCGCGATATAAACAGGGACGTCGCCAATCTTGAAAAAGCAAATTCCCTGTAAATAAAGCGGCCATTCAACAGACGGTTATAACCATGGCTTCGCCACTGCTTAATCGCTTAGTAGTTATACAAATCAATAAGCTGAGAATCTCCCATGCGTTCTAACAAACTTCCTTCGCATTCTTCGTCTCCAAAATTAGCATTATTAGCTGCTTGCGGAGCTGGTGTATTGTGGGGAACTGGTGCGCTTGTTGTTAATATTCTTGTCGCTCAGCACGGTTTCACTCCTGAAAATATTTCCTTTTGGCGCTTTCTTATTGGTGCAATAGTTCTAATCGGAATCTTTGGTCGTCGAATTATTTGGAGCCAGTTACGTCCAATATTACTAACTGTACTTATTGCTGGAACAGCAATGTCAGGTTATGTATTGCTTTGGTTCCTTGGTATCGAGCAAATGGGCGCTGCAATTCCAACTCTAATTGCGCTCTGTTTACCTCCTGTTATCGTTACAATAATCGCAGTATTCCGTGGTCAAGAGGCAGCGGATTTACAGCTGATTTTTGTACTTTTTGGGGCAATTCTGGGTACAGTCTTAATTATCTCTCAACATGGTACTGCAACTTCAGACATTGCTTCTGATAACATCTTGCTTGGTGTTGTGTTCTCCATTGGATCTGCGTTTCTTTACGCTGGTTTCTCTATGATCAGTGGTCGTATTTCCATTGCCCTAGGAGCTGGTCCAGCAACAACGTGTCTCACTGTGGTTGCTGTAATGATAATGGGCTTAACAACTCTTTATCGTCCATTCTCTATACCAACAGAATTTCCACCACAAGTTTGGTTGCTTTATCTTGGTTTGGTAACCGCAGCTCTCGCATTATTAATATTCAGTTGGGGTGCGGCGCGTCTTAGGCCCACCTCACTCACAGTTGCAACATTACTTGAGCCACTAACAGCCGTTGTGCTGTCAGCTTTATTACTTGATCAACATTTGGGAACGTTACAGTGGGTTGGAGGTACACTATTATTATTAAGCATTTGGGTGTTAGGGAACAGAGCCACAAAATGAAATTTAAATGCTTATTTAAAAAAACACCTATTTAATTTATATATTTCAATGTCTTAGATTTTTTTGATACAAAACAACCAAGCGTCATAAGTCACGTTAAGCAATAAAGAGTAAAAAAGTATCAAGTTGTGAAGCCTTAGGGGTGTTTCTTGCCTAATTCTTAAAATTCGAGTAAAACTTTAAGGAAGCAAAACGTAAGATGTAAGGAATACGAAGGGTATTAAACAGTAACCTTCGGAACATACAAAAAACACCGCGATATAAACAGGGACGTCGCCAATATTGAAAAAGCAAATTCCCTATAAATAAAGCGGCCGTCCAACAGACGGTTATAACCATGGCTGTGCTACTGCATAACCGCTTAGTAGTTAACTGTAAGAGAGTAAGCAATGAAGCAGTATCTCGAAAATTCTGAATTCATCAATTGGAATTGCCCAGAAATTCTGGAGATGGCTCGACGCCTGAAAGGTAATTTGAGCACAGACACAGAGATTGCTAAAGCTTGTTTTGAGTATGTTCGAGACACGATTAAGCATAGTTGGGACTTTCAAATAGATATAATTACGTGCAAAGCATCAGACGTGTTAAATCACAAAACGGGATATTGTTACTCACAGAGCCATCTATTGGCCGCGCTATTGAGGGCAAATGAAATTCCAGCAGGGCTATGTTATCAACGCCTATCACTAGCTGGCGATGGCGCACCATTTTGCTTACATGGTTTAAACGCTGTTTATTTGAATGATTTCGGCTGGTACAGAATTGACCCAAGAGGTAACAAGGAGGGAGTAGAAGCGAAGTTTACCCCTCCAATTGAACAGTTAGCATTTAGCACAGAGGGCCGTCTTGAAACGGATATTCAAGGTATATGGCCTGAGCCATTACCAGTTATTGTGAAAACCCTACTGAAATACAATACATGCATGGCTATATATGAAAACTTACCAGATGTCGAAGTCTACAGTTAATCGGGAATTATATAAGACCCCCATCTATTTAATTAATATATTTCAATGGGTTAGTGATTTTTGATACAAGGCAGTCAAGTGTCATAAGTCACGTTAAGCAATAACAAGAGTAAAAAGTATCAAGTTGAGAAGCCTTAGGGGCGTTGCTTGCCTAGTACTTAGAATTCAAGTAAAACTTTAAGAAAGTAAAACGAAAGATGTAAGAAGCACGAAGGGATTTAAAAGTAACTTTCGAAAAGTACAAATAACACCTAGATATAAACAGGGACGTCGCCAATCTTGAAAAAGCAAATTCCCTATAAATAAAGCGGCCATTCAACAGACAGTTATAACCATGGCTGTGCTACTGCATAACCGCTTAGTAGTTAAGTGTCAGGGTAAATATGAAGCAATACACCTACGAAAATACTGTAAAGCAGCAAGCTGATGTTCTATGTTATGCATTCTCGCCTGACTTAATTGACGCGTCTGAAAATGAACTGAAGCAGTTTTCGCAGGTTCTGTGCCAGCATTTCCCTAAAACCAAAAATGGGGATGGCTTGTTTAAGCCAATGGACAATCAGGCATATATAAATATATTTAATAATGCTTACTCAAACGTCTTCCGGCTCATCGAAGCAAAACGTACCAAAAGGCGCACTGGCAAATGTTCTGGTTGGCCCTATTAACTTTATTGGTTCTTGTTGTTACATTGGGTAATGACATATACACTGAAAAGCAAAGCAGCAACGATCAATCAACGCCGACAACATTTAAAAAGTCAAAGCTGTCACCTTTTTTGCATTCAAAAAGTCGCCACCTTCACCAAACTGGTGTTTGAGGCGTTATATTTTCTCAGGCTTGCGAGTCGTTGCGCATCACGCTACAATTATTTAATGATTAAATCATTTAAACATAAAGGCCTAAAGAAATACTTTGAAACAGGAAGTATTTCAGGTATCCAAGCAAAACATCAACGTAAATTACGGATGCAACTTGCTGCTATTGATACCGCTCAAAAAATTGATGATGTCAATTTGCCCGGCTTTAAGTTACACCTTTTAAAAGGGAGTCGAGATGGGATTTGGTCTATTACTGTAAACGGTAATTGGCGTGTTACCTTCGAATTTATTGATGGTAATGCTTATATTCTCAATTATGAGGACTATCACTAATGAGTATGCATAACCCTCCACACCCAGGTGAATTTATTTATGACATATATCTTGAGCCATCAGGATATAGTTGTCGTTTTTTGGCTAAGCAACTTGATGTGGCTTCGTCTACATTAAATAGAGTGCTTAAAGGCCAAAGCGCTATTTCTCCTGAAATGGCATTGCGTTTATCTAAGGCTTTAGGTAGAACACCTGAAAGTTGGTTAGCAATGCAAGATGCTTATGACTTATGGCATGCGAAACAAAACCTAAATTTAACCAATGTACATGCAGTAAATTTTGCATTTGTGTAAATGAAAATATAACAAGACGCAAAAAATACCGGATTTACTGTATCCTGATGAAGTGTTAAATATCATTCGGGAATGATAATCACTAGGACACTCACTGCTTTATTGCTGTTTAAATCACTAGGACACCCACTGCTTTATTGATGTTTCTCAAATCACTGTCTAAACTAAAAAACCAAACTCAAGGATGAGGAAAGAATTATGCCAAGGGCCAGAAGCCAACAGGTCAGTTTGTCTGATACTCCGTTTTATCATTGCATCAGCCGATGTGTCCGCCGTGCTTTTCTGTGTGGTGAAGATGTTGTTACAGGAAAAAGTTTTGAACACCGTCGAGGATGGATTGAAGCACGTATTCTCTTCCTAGCTAAGATTTTTTCTATTGATGTTTGCGCTTATGCGGTAATGAGTAACCACCTTCACTTAGTGCTCCATGTTGATGATAAGCAAGCAAAAAATTGGTCTATTTTTACTTGGATGTCTTTGATTATTTTTTTTGGACAGAACTGGGCGCGGAACACGTTGGCATCATCCAAAGCTTAATCAGCACCTGTAAGCTGCATGACATTGATCCCAATGTTTATCTAACGGATGTACTGCAACGAGTGAGCCAGCATCCAGCAAAAGACGTGGCCGACCTAACCCCAAGACAATGGAAACACCTGTTTGCAGACAACCCGTTGAAATCGCCATTGCTCTAAGTGTCAATGACTCCCTAGAATGAACGCTAACGATGGAGAAACGTTATTGGTTTTTCTCTAAAACAGGAGATAGTTTTACTTAATTGCGACAAAGCTGTATTGTAAGCTACTTTTAGTAAGCGCACACTTCACGCTATTATTTCGTCAAGAGACAAATTAAAAGCGTTTTTTTTATTATTTAAGTAACCCATCATGCTCTCGGCTCGGGATGGCATCACTCCCGAATACTTGCAATCGAACGCCGTTTAATTACGTTGAATTCTGATATGTAAGTAACATTCAAAAACGGATAGTTCTCGTCGAGCATCAACCGAAATAATGACTTCTAAGGAATTTTATATGTCCAAACGCATCGCTGTTCTTGGTGCTGGCCCTTCTGGGCTGGCCCAACTACGTGCCTTTCAATCCGCTCAGGCGGCAGGTGAAGATATCCCCGAAATCGTTTGTTTTGAAAAACAATCAAATTGGGGAGGCCTTTGGAATTACACATGGCGCACGGGACTTGACCAACACGGTGAACCAGTGCACGGCTCTATGTATCGTTATCTGTGGTCAAATGGACCGAAAGAGGGTCTGGAGTTTGCCGATTATTCCTTTGATGAACATTTTGGTAAGCAGATCGCAAGCTATCCGCCACGCGCGGTACTGTTCGATTACATACAAGGCCGTGTTGAAAAAGCGGGCGTGCGTGATTGGATTCGCTTTGAAACTGCCGTGCGCTGTGTTGAGAAGACGGGCAACACATTTAGTGTTACCGCTTATAATCTGCCGGAAGATCGTACCTACACTGAAGAATTCGATCATGTGATCGTTTGTACTGGACATTTCAGCACTCCGAATGTACCGCACTTTGATGGGTTCGAAAGCTTTCAAGGTCGTGTCTTACATGCACATGACTTTCGTGACGCAATGGAATTTAAGGACAAGGATATCTTGATCGTTGGCACGTCCTATTCTGCCGAAGATATTGGTTCGCAATGCTGGAAATACGGCGCGAAATCCATCACGATTAGCCACCGTACCGCTGCGATGGGGCATGAATGGCCTGACAACTGGACCGAAGTGACACTGTTAACCCATGTTGACGGAAGCACTGCGCACTTCAATGATGGCACCAGCCGTGATGTGGACGCTGTAATCTTGTGCACTGGCTATAGGCACCATTACCCATTCTTGCCCGATACTCTGCGCCTGAAAACCGAAAATAGACTCGCTACAGCGGATCTATATAAAGGTGTCGTATATGTTCATGAGCCCAGCTTGTTCTATATCGGGATGCAGGACCA
The DNA here is from genome assembly GCA_947493575.1 of uncultured Marinomonas sp. Taxonomy (GTDB): domain Bacteria; phylum Pseudomonadota; class Gammaproteobacteria; order Pseudomonadales; family Marinomonadaceae; genus Marinomonas. The sequence continues at coordinate 129,490 of CANLRQ010000003.1, read as the reverse complement.
ATGGTTTACATTTAATATGTTTGACGCACAGGCATGGTGGGCACGTGATGTCATCATGGGTCGTATTCCACTTCCTGATAAAACGGCTATGCAAGCTGATGTCGCTGAGCGAATTGTTCGTGAGAATGAGGGGAAAGATGATTATGACGCGATTTGGTATCAGGGCGATTATATCAAAGAGTTGATCTCTGAGACCGACTATCCGAGCTTTGATGTTGAAGGCGCGTGCAAGATATTTAAGGAATGGAAAGCCCATAAAAAACAAGGTATTATGAGTTTTCGTGACCATGGTTACACCTCTGTCATCACTGGAACAAAGGCCCCAAAACACCACACACCATGGAAAGACGCGCTGGATGACAGCCTAGAAGTTTACCTGGAAAACTAGTGATGTTTGGGCTTAGAATCCGCTTTGAGCCCAGTATGGAGAGTAATACAGGACAGGGAGTAATACGGGCAATACGGCAATACAGAGTCATGTGATTATTGATATTTTTCTAATCACTGTCTAAACTGAAAAAACCAAACTCAAGGATGAGGAAGTAATTATGCCAAGGGCTAGGAGCCAGCAAATCCGTTTGTCTGATACTCCGTATTACCATTGCATCAGTCGATGCGCCCGCCGTGCTTTTCTGTGTGGTGAAGATGTTGTCACAGGAAGAAACTTTGAACACCGTAGAGGTCGGATTGAAGCACGTATTTTCTTCCTACTTGAACAAGCAAATTCCTTATAAATAAAGCAACTTTTCAACAGATGCTTATAACCATGGCTGCGCCACTGTGTAATCGCTTAGTAGTTAGGGCTCTAGAAATCTGAACTAAAACAGCAGAGCTATTTTAGGCGACAGCAAAGCAAAAAGAACCCGTCGCTCAAATGGGTTACACCTAGCTACTATTCGACATGGCCATCAGAGTACAAAAATTCTATAGAAGCTAATGCATGGTTTGCGATAATATGTCTAAATGATTCTAAAGCTTATATCAATATCAAAGATCTTAAGCCAAAAATTAAGATCGGGCTTTCAAACATAATATTGCAAGAAGCAATTAAGATAGGGACTGAGTATGTTGCCAAGTACAGCCTTAACAAGCAAAGTCATCAAACCGAGCTACTGCAAATCGCACTGTGCTACATCTAATTATCACCACTTTCCAGAATCCTTTTACTTATGAAACCTGACCAGAAAACTCCTGACATGAACATTTCCGATACGAACATTGCCGACTCTCTGCCTGATCGAATCCGTCTGGATCGGAGGTATGATGTCGAGCGGTTGCGGAGCGATGTGCAGTCAATCGTATCAAGCCTGACGCAGCAATATTACGTTTACTACAGTCCGATCCCACTTGCGAATAACGTGAAAACACCTTCAACACACGAATGGGCTGTGGAGCCAATGCTCAAAGGCTGCCCATATCTTCAGGAGATTTTTGCTGAGTTCGAAACCGAGATTACGAGTATTCGTTTAATGCGGTTGGATGCTGGCGCGGAGTTGAAGGAACATACAGATCCGACTCTAGATGCCGCGCACCGCGAAATTGTACGTATAACGCTGCCTGTGTTTTCCGATGACAGTGTGACTTTCCTGCTGAACGGGACAGAGGTACCGATGAAGCCCGGAGAGTTGTGGTATATGAAGTTGAGTGAGCGTCATTCAGTACACAACAACGGCTCGAAAGAGCGCATCAATATGTCGATCGATGTGACGTGGAACGAATGGGTTGAAGGCTGGTTGGCCTCCAATGTGAGCTAGTCACAGGTAGCATGCGCTCTTTCAAAACTGTTTAAACAACGAAAAATCAGAAATATGTGACACCTATCAGATAAAGTTATGTGATCTTGTATAGGTGCCATATTTATACAAGCATCACAAACTCAACCATTCTAACTATACAATCAAGCTGATATTACTGCGGGATGAAAACAAATTTAGACCACTTACCAGAAGAAAAGCGGCATCAACTCTGCCACGCGATGGATATCATTCAGGAGTTATCGAAGGTTGGATCGAACGAGCCTTTCTAGTTTTTGATCATAAAAAAACCAACACTCAGTTGGTTTTTTTATGGATCTAAGCTTAATGAAGTTAAATTATTCCTGATCCAGTCTTATTTGGGTCAGTGGGGCGCTCTAATGAACATTTTTCACGATAGCCACTTTCGCGATAGAGCATAATCGGGTCGATTGCTCCCTGGCTTTGGTATCGAGCCATTTGTAAAATAGGTTCTACGTCAAGGTTGTAGGCTTGCTTAAGAGTTGCTTGAGCCATCATGGGATCGTTAGTTTGTTGATAGTGGGTCAAAGCCTTGCGGTCAACTAATAAGCTTTTTACGAAGGCGCGCTGAACTTCGGCAGCACTGTACATTAGACTTTCAATGGGATCAGTTACGTTGTGAGACTGATCTAGCATGTAGAACGGACTATAACTTGGATTTTCCAGTTGTATATCCGTTAGTTCATTGAATACTAAAAACAATTGGTATGGATTAATGGAGCCACTGTCTAGGTCATCATCACCGTATTTGCTGTCATTGAAATGGAAACCGCCTAACTTGCCGAACTGTGCCAAGCGGCTAACAATCATTTCGATGTTGACGTTTGGTGCATGATGACCTAGGTCAACCAAAGATAAACAGCGTTCGCCTGTTTCTTTGGCTGCAAGATAGCTTGATCCCCAATCCTGAATTACAGTGGAGTAGAACGCAGGTTCAAAGATTTTATGTTCAAGCAACATGTTCCAATCATCCGGTAGGGATGCGTAGACTTGTTTGATGCTATCTATGTACTGAGCGAAACTGTTTTTAAAATGCTGTTGTCCTGGGAAGTTAGAACCGTCTCCAACCCAGATGGTCAGTGCTTTAGAACCAAGCTTTTGGCCCAGCTCTACCACATCGATATTGTGAGCAATGGCTTGATCGCGTACTGCCTGAGAAGTGTGGGTCAAACTCCCGAATTTATACGAGCTTGCTTGATTAGCTTGGTCTTGGAAGGTGTTTGAGTTCATCGCGTCAAAGATCAAGCCATACTGCTCCGCATACTGGCGCAATTCATTTGGATCAGATGGTCGATCCCAAGGTATGTGTAGCGAGACAGCAGGTGTGGCTTGAGATAGCTGTTGAATCACTGAGCAATCATCGAGCTTTTCATAAATATTGCGTGGCTCGCCTTGCCCTGGAAAGCGCGCAAAGCGTGTTCCGCCAGTACCTACGCCCCAAGATGGGACGGCAATGGAAAAGGCCTTGGCTTTTTCTAGAATGTCACTAATGTGTACACCAGAGCGCTCTAACTTCTCACCCAGTGCGGTATAGTCGCTTTTTAGTTCAGATTCTAGGTTTTGGTTGTGAGTGCCTAGAAGATCCTGATTAATTAATTGAGTCATAGTGTTTCCCTGTTGTTATTGTTAGCGGGTAAAAGATGGCGCGTGACCGGCATCTACATTTAGAATGTTGCCAGTGGATTTGGCTGAAGCATCGGATGCGAAGAAATAAATAGCCTCTGCAATGTCCTCTGGGAACACATTGAGCTTCAGCATGCTGCGCTGGCGGTAGTGCTCTTCTAGATCATCTGTGGACATGTTGTATGCGCTTGCCCGTTCCTCCTTCCATTTACCTGTCCAAATCTTGGAGCCACGAAGCACTGCGTCTGGGTTCACCACGTTGGAGCGAATGCCTAGAGGTGCACCTTCAAGGGCAACACAGCGTGACAGCTGAATCTCAGCGGCTTTTGCAACACAATAGGCGCTTGCGTTAGCGGATGCAACCAATCCATTTTTGCTGGAGACAAATACCATATTGCCACCCATATTTTGAGCTTTTAATAGAGTGAAGGCTTCACGGGCTACTAAAAAGTAACCAGTGGAAAGGATGTCTTGGTTTTTATTCCAAAGGGCTAGACTGGTCTCATCAAGTGGTGCTGAGGATGCAATTCCCGCATTGGAAACCACTGTATCCAAACCGCCAAATGCTAATGCGCAATGATGAATCGCATGTTTTACTTGTTCTTCACGAGTCACGTCCATAGTGACACTGGAGACTGCGTCTTTGCCAAATTGAGCTTCCAGTTCTTGATGGGCGCTGGTAAGTGCTTCTGAATCAATGTCTAGCAAAACAATGTTGGCACCTTCTGTAGCTAGTCGTTTCGCTGTCGCCAAACCAATACCACCAGCACCGCCAGTAACAAGAGCGATACGGCCGGCCATGGCTTTGGGAGCTGGCATGCGTTGTAATTTCGCTTCTTCCAGTAACCAGTACTCAATGTCAAAAGCTTCTTGTTCTGGTAGGCCAACGTATTTGCTAACCGTATCCGCATCACGCATCACATTGATCGCGTTAACATAGAATTCGCCAGCAATGCGAGCGGTGGCTTTGTCTTTGGCAAACGACAGCATGCCCACCCCAGGGATCAGGTAGATAACAGCATTGGGGTCGCGCATGGCTGGACTATTGTCACGTTTACAGCGGTTGTAATAGGCCGCATAACCTGCTCGGTAGGCTTCTAACTCTGCATCAAGGTTAGTAATGACTTCATGAAGATTGTCTTGTTCAGGGTTGTATTTCACTACAAATGGACGAATCTTGGTGCGTAAGAAGTGATCTGGGCACGATGTACCCAGCATGGCTAAACGCTCAAGGTCGTTAGAATTTACGAACTCCAGCACTTCTGCTGATTGATTGAAATGCCCCAGTTGGCGTTGCTTAGCACTGGTTTTACCGCGGATAATTGGCATTAAGCTGGCTGCTATTTGTTCACGTTTGGTTGCGTCTAAGGAGGCATGTTTGGCGCCGCCAAATACGTCTTTGCCTTCACTTTGTTGTTCGAGCCAGGTGTGCGCTTTGTTAATAATCTCGAGAGACAGTAAATAACATTCTTTGCAATCATCCGCCCATGTGAATAAGCCGTGGCTTTCTAGCACTACCCCTTTTAAGTGGGGGTTTTCTGTAGCGATCTTGTGAAGGTCCATGCCTAACTGAAAGCCAGGTTTGCGCCAAGGGAGCCAGCCAATGTCACTGCCAAATATCTCTTCGGTGAGAACACGACTATTTTTGCTTGCTGCAATGGCAATGACTGAATCTGGATGGAGGTGATCAACGTGCTTATATGGGAGATAGCAGTGTAATGGTGTATCAATACTGGCGGCACGACTGTTTAGGTTGAAGGTGCAGTGGGGTAGGTAGGCCACCATTTCATCTTCGTGTTCCAAGCCTCGATACAAGTCTGGTAAGAGATTTAGCTTGTCCATATAGAGAGTGGCGAAACCGTCCAATCTCATGGAGCCTATGTCTCCTCCAGAACCTTTTACCCATAAGACTTCTGTTGTGTCTCCAGTAAGCGGGTCGGTCATGTCGATTTTAGCTGATGTATTACCGCCACCGTAATTAGTCACTCGCATATCAGAGCCGAGCAAATTTGATCGATATTGAAGCCTTTCTGGCTCGGACATCGAGGACGCGGTGTCATCGACCCAAAGATTAGGAAGAAATGTAGAGTTTGACATAGTAGACCTCTAAATGCTCTTTAGCCCAGTTTCATTAGAGATTTTGGACAAAAGATTTTTTTATATTTGTTATAAGCAATCAGCGGGTTAGAATGATTGATTAATCTATAATAAGACAAAAAAAATCATTTTCAATATTTTTCGATCAAAAATGCTTGAATATGTTTGAAAATAAATTATATTGATAGGCGAGGGTTATTTATGCACGAAGTTGAAAGGCATAGAGTGATCTTGTCAGAGGTGGAAAATCGACCTGTTGTAACGGTAACTGAGTTAGTTGAAATGCTCGGTGCATCGGAGGCAACTGTTCGAAGAGACATCACCTTGTTAGACAAGAAAGGTTTGTTAAAGAGGGTTCGAGGCGGAGCTGAGTCTTTGAATCCACCTTCTGATGCGAGCTTAGTTGGCCGTCCTTACTCGGTAAATCAGACGATTAATGCCGATGTAAAGCGATTGATCGGGAAGGCTGCTGCAGAATTGTTGTCAGACAATATGTCGATAATGATCAGTGGAGGCACAACGACCAGCGCAATGGCGGAGCACATGCGCAATTTGAAGTTGCAAGTGTTTACCAATTCATTTGTGATTGCTGACCAGTTGATAAAGAAAAGTAAATGTAGTGTATCTGTACCAAGCGGTAAGATTCACCGGGAGCAGAATATCATTCTTAGTCCGTTTCCGACTGATATTTCCGCTCATATTTACGCGGATTACCTCTTTATTGGTGCTTATGGTGTTAATTCTCACGGTGTGATGGAAACGGATCCACAAATCGTGCAAGCGGTAATGAAACTTATTAACCGAGTAAATCAGCGGGTGCTGTTGGTTGATAGCGCAAAGTTTCAAAGTCGCTCTAGTATGATCGTTTGTCCTCTGTCACACATAGATATCGTTATCACAGATGACGGTATTGATAACAAGAGTAAAGAAATGATCGAGTTGGCTGGGTGTCGCTTGATCTCAGTAGCAAAACAAAAACAATAAACCGCGTCTCTGATCCATATATCGTCATAGCGAACGGTCGGTGATGAACGCACTCTTGGAGTTAATAATGAATAAGAAATTCATCACATCAGTTATAATGGCATGTTCTGCTTTCGCAGCAAGCCACTCTATGGCCGCAGACGATGTTCGTATCGCTTTGTTAGTAAAAGCACAGGGGATTGGCTTCTTTGAAGCGGCTCACAAAGGTGCTCAGGAAGCTAGTGAGGAACTTGGCGATGTAGAAGTCATTTACACAGGTCCTACCACTACGACCGCTGAAGGTCAGATTGAAATCATCAACTCTCTTATTGCGCAACGTGTGGATGCCATCGCTGTCTCTGCTAATGATACTGATGCCTTAGTTCCGTCGTTAGTAAAAGCTCAGCGTCGTGGTATCAAGGTTATTTCTTGGGACTCCGGTGTGGGTGAAGATGGTCGTATTGCTCATATCAACCCGTCCAGCAACAGCCTTATAGGCCGTATGAACGTTAAGTTAGCAGCCGATGCGATTGCTGAGAAAGGTAAGGACTCAGGCAAGTTTGCGATCTTGAGTGCAACACCGACGTCTACAAACCAGAATATTTGGATTGATGAAATGAAGAAGTCTTTGGGTGAATTTTCAAACCTAGAGCTTGTTGACACCGTGTATGGTGATGACTTGGCGGATAAGAGCTTCCGTGAAGCTCAGGCACTTATTAAAAATCATCCTGACCTAGATGTAATCGTGGCTCCAACTACAGTGGGAATTTTGGCTGCAGCGCAAGCGATTACCGATCTCGGCTTGATTGGTAAAGTATATGTGACTGGGCTTGGCTTGCCATCGGAGTTGGCAGGTCATGTACATAGTGGTGCAGTACATAACTTCGCAATTTGGAATCCAATCGATCTTGGTTATGCTACGACAATTGTTGCCTACAACCTTGTCAAGGGTGAATCCTCAGCATCGGAAATCCCAATGGGGCGTATGGGTACATTATCACTGGACAGTGAAGGGAATGGCGCCATGGCTGACCCATTCGTTTATGACGAATCTAATGTAGACGATTTTTCTTCTATTTTCTAACAGCTGAACTCAGGAGGGGGGGCCCTCCTGAGTCTAATGCCGTGAAGGCAATCCCAGTAAAAAAAATCCTTTAAGTAGCTAAAAAAATAAGAGCAAAGCTTATGAGTGAAGGTAGCCCAATATTCCGTCTTGAGGGAGTAAGTAAATTGTTTCCCGGTGTCAAGGCGCTTGATCAAGTCAACTTAAACCTTTATCCAGGAAAAGTGACGGCGCTCATCGGAGAGAATGGTGCCGGAAAATCTACCCTAGTAAAAACGATGACCGGCATTTATCAGCCGGACGGTGGAGACATAATTTTTGACGGTCAATCTACCCGCTTTTCATCGCCACAAGATTCCCATAAACTGGGTATTACCGCTATCCATCAGGAGACCGTACTATTTGACAATCTAAGTGTCGCGGAAAATGTTTTCTTAGGAAACTACCCCCGCAAACATGGCGTCTTTGTAGATTGGCAGGCCATGTTTGACAACGCTCAAGAGATTCTCATATCCATCAATGCTGATATCGACCCTAAAGCAAATCTTGGGGGGTTAAGTATTGGTCAAAAACATATGGTAGCTATTGCACGGGCGTTATCAATTGATGCCAAAGTGGTTGTTTTAGACGAGCCGACGGCTGCTTTGTCGCACCATGAAATTCAAGAACTATATGAATTGGTTGATCAGCTCAAGTCTGAAGGGAAGGCCATTTTATTTATTACCCATAAGTTTGATGAAATCTTTCGTATTGCGGACTATTACACCGTATTTCGCGATGGACGCTATATCGGTGAGGGTAAAATTAAGGACACCAATGAAGCTGCCTTGGTAGAAATGATGGTGGCTCGAAGTATAGAGGACACCTACCCCAAACTAGAAGCCGAGATCGGTGACGTGGTGCTAGATGTAACATCTCTTAGTCACCCTACTGAGTTTACGGACATCAATTTAACCCTGCGCAAAGGCGAGATACTTGGCATTTACGGATTAGTCGGTTCCGGTCGAACGGAAGCCATGCAGGCATTGTTTGGTGCGAGTTATAACGTATCGGGTCAAATTCGCATTGATGGTGAAGTTGTTTCCATTAATTCTCCTGCCGAGGCTATCCAGTACGGTATTGTATATGTACCAGAAGAACGTCAAAAGCAGGGCATAGTGCTTGAACTTCCTATATACCAAAACATCAGCTTGCCTCAGCTACCTTCTTTATCGAAACGTGCCAGTGTTGATCTTGATGATGAGCTAACATTGGCCCGTCGGTTCGGCGAGCGCTTGCAGGTAAAAACATCCAGTTGGAATGAGCAGGTTGGTAACCTTTCTGGTGGTAATCAGCAAAAGGTTGTTATTGCAAAATGGTTAGCGACGAACCCTAAGGTCATAATTTTGGATGAGCCGACAAAAGGAATTGATATTGGCTCAAAGGCCGCTGTCCACACCTTTATGTCTGAGTTGGTTCAGTTAGGGCTTTCTGTGATCATGGTGTCGTCCGAGCTGCCAGAGGTTTTAGGTATGTCTGATCGAATTATGGTCATGAGTGAAGGGCGTTTGGTAGGTGAGTTAGGTCGAGAGGATGCCACACCTGAGCAAGTGGTTACCTTAGCGACAGGAGGTGTAGTTTCATGAAGCAGTTTTTAACGAATTCACGGGAAGGCTTTTTGGCGCTGGTGGTCGTGGTAATGTTCTTTGCAATTGGTTTGATTGCTAAAAACTTCGTGACCATTAGTAATGCAGTGAGTATCTTTAATGATACGTCCATTCTAATTATTTTGGCATTGGGGCAAATGCTGGTAATCATTACCCGTTGTATAGACTTGTCCGTCGCAGCGAATGTGGCGTTCACTGGCATGCTGGTGGCCATGACTAATAATGCATATCCTGAATTGTCTGTAGTTGTGTTGATTGCTTTAGCTCTTGGAGTTGGGGCTTTGCTTGGCGCTATCAATGGAGTGTTTGTTTGGCTACTTAAAGTGCCTTCGATTGTTATCACTCTAGGTACTATGAGTGTGTATCGTGGAATGACCTTTTTAATTTCAGATGGTAATTGGATTAACTCTCATCAGATGAGCGAAGCCTTTATTGACTTTCCACGTGCTTTGGTGTTTGGAATGCCAGTCTTAGGTTGGTTGGCTATTATCTTTATCTTAGCTGCATATCTGCTACTGCGTTTTTCTGAATGGGGGCGAAATTTTTACTCTGCAGGAGGAAACCCTACAGCTGCTTTTTATTCTGGTGTGAACGTGGGTAAAGTGCAATTTTATTCTTTCCTTGTCTCGGGCACTCTCTCAGGATTATGTGGGTATTTATGGGTATCTCGATTTGCTGTGGCCTACGTGGATGTTGCCAATGGCTTTGAGTTGCAAGTGGTAGCGGCCTGTGTAATAGGCGGCGTTAGTATCTTGGGCGGTTTGGGGAGCGTATTTGGTGTGGTAATGGGAGCACTGTTTATCGGTGTGGTGAACAATGCTTTACCAGTAATTGGGGTGTCGCCTTTTTGGCAAATGGCTATCTCTGGTGCTGTGATTATCGCAGCGGTAATTGCTAACTCCCGCTCTGGTAAAAATAAAGGCCGCATCATTCTACGAGATCGCTCTCAAGCTCAACCCCCTGTTGCCGCGAAGTAAGAGGTTAATATGACAACAAATACAATAACGAAAAAGTCTCGTGTGCCGGATTTTCTTCCAGTCGGAAAACTCAATAAGTTTGTACGGTGGGAGTCCTTCTTGGTGATCATTTTGTTTGGCGTTTGTGTGCTAAACTCATTTCTATCGCCGTACTTCTTAGATCCTTGGAATCTCTCGGATGCTACCTTTAATTTCACCGAAAAGGCGTTGATCGCTTTGCCTATGGCGTTGTTGATCATCGCCCGTGAAATTGACATTTCTGTGGCGGCTATTATTGCATTGAGCAGTACCATTATGGGGTTAATTGCTGCCCAAGGGGCACCCTTGTATCTGGTAGTGGTAACAGGAGTTATCGTTGGTGGCATGTGTGGTCTATGTAATGGCTTGCTGGTAACTAGATTTAATATTCCTTCTATCGTCGTAACGATAGGTACTATGAGTCTATTTCGAGGAATCAGCTACATCATTTTAGGCGATGAGGTGTTAAAGGATTACCCAGATGGCTTTGACTTTTTAGGGCAGGGCTATGTGTACTGGGTAGTATCGTTTGAGTTCTTGACGTTTATCGTGTTTGCACTGGTGTTTTACTGGTTGCTTCATAAGTCTATTTTTGGGCGTCGAACTTTTGCTATTGGAAATAATCCTGATGCGGCTTATTACTCAGGAATAAGTGTGAATCGTCATAAGTTAATTCTTTTTGTATTGGTTGGGCTTATGTCTGGTGTGGCCGCTGTGTTACTGACTTCTCGTCTTGGCAGTACTCGTCCAAGTATTGCTATGGGTTGGGAGTTAAGCATCATCACCATGGTGGTACTAGGGGGCGTTAGTATTCTTGGTGGGAGCGGCACCATCGGTGGTGTTGTGTTAGCGGTGATCTTGATGGGCATGGTCACGTTCGGGATGGGGTTGGTGAATATACCGGGTATCGTGATGACGATTATTGTTGGCTTGATGCTCATGTTTGTGGTGAGTCTGCCAGTTTTAATTTCGATGTATAAAGCGAAGCGTCAGAGGTAGGAATGAAGTATTCATCGGTTATGTATCTTCACAAAGGTTGTGAGGCGGAATATAAAAAGCGACATGACGAGCTCTGGCCTGAGCTAGCTGACTTGTTAAAGTCTTATGGTATATCTAACTACTGTATCTATCTGGACGATGCTGAAAGTCGATTGTATGCCTCGTTTGATGCAGACAACTTAGACTCTGAAGGGTTAGCAAGAGAGCCAATTATGCAGCGCTGGTGGGCTCATATGGCAGACATTATGGAAACTAAGGCAGGTTCTTTTGAGCCTATCTCAACAGCGCTCCATGAGGTATTTCGCTTTAACGTCCAAGAGGCTCATTTGGCTAGAGTTGTGGCAGTGCTGGATATTGGTAAAACCAATATTAAGATTTGTTTGATGGATGCTCAAACAGGTGTGTTGAAGGATGTGATTAAGCGCTCCAATGGTGTTAAAGATCATGGTCTTTATCCCCATATTGATGTAAACGCTATTTGGCTTTGGATAAAGGATACGTTTATCAGTCTGACGCCAAATTATTTTATCGGCAGTATCGCCATTACTACCCATGGCGCAACCGCCGCCTGCATGAAAGGTGATGAGCTTGCATTGCCTGTGCTGGATTATGAGTACGATGGGATAGATGAGTGCCTCGCTGAATATGAGCAGTGGCGTGCACCATTTTCTGAAACTTTTAGCCCTTTGTTGCCTCAAGGTTTAAATCTAGGTAAGCAGCTTTATTGGCAACAATCAAAGTTCCCTGAGGTGTTCTCCGAAGTGACCGAGATACTTTTGTATCCGCAGTATTGGGGTTTTCTTTTGTCAGGTCAAAAGGCATCTGAGGTGACGTCTCTTGGTTGTCATACGGACTTATGGAGCCCATTCGCTCGTCAGTTTTCTCAACTAGCTAAAAAACAAGGCTGGGACAAGTTGTTCCCTCCTTTAATTGAGACTGGCGCCAAGCTGGGGAATATTTTACCAGCCTTTGCTGAAGAAACAGGATTGCCTAAAAACTGCGCTATTTTTAATGGGATCCATGATTCTAATGCGTCATTAGTGCCTTACATTAGTAAGCCGTTGGATTCGCTGACTGTCATTTCCAGCGGTACTTGGACAGTAATCGCCACCATCAATGGTGATTTAGATTCACTGGATGAGCGTAAAGATATGCTTGCAAATGTGGATGCTTATGGTCGAGCAACACCAACTATTCGATTCATGGGAGGGCGGGAGTGGGAAGTACTGCGGTCAGATGTAGAAGGCTCTCTGGAAGATGTTGCTTTTATTCTAGAAAATGGGGTGTTTGCATTACCTTCGTTTGCGAGTGGTGGAGGGCCTTTTGCGCAGTGCGAAGGGCGTATTGATGCAAGAGGTTTGAGCCTTACGGCTGGCCAGAAATCTGCTTTGGCTGATGTATATGTGGCGCTTATGACGGACTATTGTATGGATATGTTGGGCGAGAGTAATACAGTAGTGGTAGAGGGAGCGTTTAGTAATAACCTTAACTTTCTGACCTTGTTATCTAGTTTGAAAGCTAATAGTGAAATCTATGCATCCCGTGATGTTACCGGGACAGCCGGTGGTGCTGCGCTTCTGTCTAACAAAAGTTTGAAGCATAAGGGGCGATTGAGCCTCGCTCAATGTGACTCGTCACTAAAGCCGTTGCTGAATCTCTATCGCCAGCAATGGAGAGATTTGATTCTATCCCTTAATAAAGAATCGTCTGACGAATAACGATTTAATTTAGAGTTTTTTAGAGATGTTGTGATCAAGTCAGGAAACTTTACTCTGACTATCGTTGTTAAGCAATATCTCTCTAAAAGTGTCATTTAACGATAGTTTTTGCTGTTGGGGGCAGAGTCCCTCAAGGCTTCGCTTTTTTGACAGATTAACCCCAGCTTTTCAAGCGTTTGATGAAAACGCTAAAATGTACTGTGATCTGGAACAGGTTCCGATAAATCAAACTCTACAAAACGTCTGAATAATAAGCCTCTCGCGAACTGTTTTTCCAGTTGCGGATCATTCAGTTTATACCAACACTGAAGCAAGAGAGCTTTAAGCATAAATAAAGGCGACCACGTTTTCTCGCCTTTAGGGCAGGTGTGGATTTGTGATAAATGCTGGACTACACGAGACCAATTAACAAGACTCGTTTAGTCTATCTAATTCGTTGATTACGTTGTGTGTAACAAGCATCGTATCGGCTATTTTCTAAGCCATAGTTAAGAGCGCTGCGTGCAAAGATCTTATCTAAAAGTCTCATTGAATCCTTATCGTATGAATATGGCACAACGCAGCATAAGATATGTGGTTGAAAAGCGTCAATAGATTAATAATTTTTTTGCACATTTTATCCTTATTTAGGTAAATTAATTGGTTTCGTCTATACTAACGTTTATCGATTAGAAGAGTATAGGAGCCATCATGGTATCTAAAGTAGCCGCACTTTTATTATTTACGTTTTTAGTTGGATGTAATGGAGGGAATGATTCTGATGATTCCTCCACGGAAGTATCAAGTGTTTCTGATACGTCTGATTCATCAACTGACGATACAAGCACAACAAATGATAGTGATACTTCAACCGATGAAGTACAACTATTCCCTAATAAGATGATGGTCAGTTCACCAACTCAAAGAACTTCCTCAGTAAGTTTTTCAAATGGTGTAGCCTTTGATGATGCAGTTACTGTTATTGATGAATCACTATCTAGCACACAAAATTTGAGTTCACATTTTGACCCAACGTACTTTTTTACTGACGTAATTAGTGCTGAGTGTTTTGGGCCATCTGTAGACTATACCGATCACTCTGACGGGGTGGTGAATAACTCTGGAACATTGCCATCAGGGGATGTTGGGATATGGCTAGAGACCATGCCTAGTGGTGAAGTTTGTGCTGCGGCTGAATTAAATGCTCAAATGAAAGGCACAACAAACCGAGTCTTGATGTCTTTAATTAGCTTCGGTGGGTTAATTGCTGTTGCGAATGCGAATTCAATTAGCTTACCACCTGTAGGCACCTCCATTTTGCTAACGACTGAGATGAATGCATTAGGCTTAACCAATACAACATTTAATCTAGTGAGCTTAAGCCAGTCTTTGTCAAATGTTTGGACTTACACAATCGATTTTAACTTTATTCATAATAGTGTGAGTAAGAATATTGTGTTGTCTATGGAGCATGATCCAGGGAGCGATCTTGCTCATTATGAAGGGGTGATTCAATATCAAATGGACGATTTTTATGACCCTTCAGGTAATTGCTCAGTTACTTCTGGAACAGGTAGTGATATTACCCATAATGGCTCTGTCCACTATAAGCGTGATAACGACAATATTACGTTCCAACATAGATATGGCATGTTGTGTAATCATGGACAAACTGCATTTTCTAGTACTCTACCAAGCTCTTCAACCTTTCTCACCAAAACTGTATTGAATCCTAATGATTCCAGTAATCAATGGAAGAATAATTTCTCAATCGTTACCGCAAATTTTGATAAAACCCATTTAGGTGGTGAATACGCCTATATTTGGCAAGCTGGTGATTTAGATGCTGCCTCTCGGACCTTGTTAGTTGGACTTAATTCAAACCAAACAGGTGAGGCATATTACGGATATGGGAATAGAGTTCAAACCAGTACAGTGGGGAGTATTACAGGGTTTTATTGTAATTGGGCTGGCCCTGGTTCTGGACACACCGTACATCAGTATGCTCAGCGTCAGCATATGACATTCAATTCAAGTAGCCAAGTGTTTGAGCCTTCCAATGTTGCTGCTTCAGATATAACTTATGCTCCAAATGATAGTTGTACTTATACAGGATCTGGTTTAAATGCGTTTCGTTATGATAGAGATATTGATCGCGATTTAACGGATGAAACAGATGCAACTGCTCAAGTTTATCCTTCTGGCACTGCACCATCTGGTTCTTTAGAGTTTGATTTAATGGATGTTGATTATGCCGGTACAGTTTACGCAACAGTAATGGATGTTATTCTTGCAAGAGGCTATACCGCACCAACGTACCCTTAAATTTAATCAATGTACTTAAAGAGCTCAGTATTTTACTGGGTTCTTTATCGCTATGTATTAATTTGAAACCTTTGCATAACTACTACACTTGCTAATACTTTGTTAAAAATAGATTCAAAATGCCATTTATAACTCATAAACTCCGCTTTTTCGCCTGTTTTTGCCTCGTCTTATCATCGCTAATGCACTTAGTGCAAAGGTTTCAAATAATTAAAATAAGGTGAAAAGCTATGGTACTAAAAGTCTTTTATATTGTATTTTTTCTAATACTAAGTAATACGGCAATAGCGTCCGATTATACTTTTTCAGTAATTAACAGTGGCGATGGCCAGAAAATGGCCGCTCATGTATTAACAAAAGTCTACCAGTCTATAGGGATCGATATTGGTGTTGATCCTGCTCCCGCAAAGCGAGCCGAGCAACTGGCATCATCAGGACAAACGGATGGTGAGATATTGAGGGTATGGTCATACGGTGTTGATAACCCTTCTGTTCTTCGAGTTCCCACGCCTTATTATTCTCTTCGTACTATGGCATTTGTTAAGAAAGGCAGTGATGTCATTATTAATCATCTTGATGATTTAAAAAAATATAAGTTAATAAAAGTTAGAGGATTTAAACATACAGACAGTATCACTAAAGGTATTGATGGAGTTTTTGTACTAGATGGATCTCAGCAAATGATGAGGTTCCTTGATAACGAACGTGCTGATATTGCTCTTACTAGCTTTTTGAGTGGGGAATTAACCTTAAAGAGAATGGATATATCGGATATTGTTGCTTATGAAAAGCCATTAGCCGAATTGCCTCTGTATCACTATATTCATAAAAATAATGCAGATCTTGTTCCTATCATTGACCAAAAATTTAAACAAATAAAAGCCAACGGTGAATTAAGAAGACTGTTTGAAATAGAAGAACAAAAACTGATTGATAGCATGTGATTTTATAAAGAAGAGGATATATAGAATTTCTTAATCTATGTGGTAATTGAAGGTAAATAACTGGAGATAGATTAATGGAAATAATGATTAGTGACGAGTTATGCGCATTGATATTTTTATTCTAGCGCCGATTCCCGGTGGTAGAGTAAGTCGTTTTCTAAATTAGAAAATCTTACCGTACCCCTCTTTTTAGATCTATCTAGGTATTAAGCTTGTTGGTTTTTTAGTATAACGTGAATCAATGCATTTTTTGTATTCACTACAAATTGCTTGATAGAGCGTGTAACGGAGAGGATCGCCTCACTGACTGCTTCAGCGCGTTTAGCATTTGCAATAGCGTTGATTCTATCGAATTCAGACATGTAGTTTGTATCGATGTTTTCTAATAATTGTGCAAGTGTTTTTTCGGTTTTCATAGTGATATTCCTATTTTGGTTAGCTGGATTTGGCAACGAGCATTGTTGCTTTCAGGGGGGCGTATATTAGAAATATTAGTTGGATAAGACAAATGATTAATAATGCTCAAATAGGTGAGAAAAACTAATCTATTATATGTTGAAGGTCAGTTTAACTCACATAAATGAATTTTTTAGTGAGAGACTTGTATATCTAAGGCTGACGTTTGTATTTTTCGAGACTTTTGTTCGACTATTGCTCTTGCTAAAACTTTGAGAGCTCATCACAATTCGGTAAATTGATTTTTCCGTGTAAAAAACATCAATAAAATCAAAGGATAATTTTCCCATTTTTGAAAAAAATGAGAGTTATGCTGATGTCTCACTTTGTTAAAAACAGACGAAAAATGTGCATTTGTCACTCATAAACTCCATTTTTTAATCTGTTTTACCTTGTCTTATCGTCGCTAATGGCCTCGTGCAAAGGTCTCTTTTCATTATTTTGATTTTTTGCTTCGATCCATTGAGACATATATTGAGTGCTTTTGAGGCTATGGTGGCGAAGCATCATGCTCATAAAATTCTGCTTTCTTAAATTCGATAATTCACTTTTATGCTGAATCAGCTGATTGATAAAAGGTATTTCCAGTTGCTCAATATCGTACTGCTCTTGCAATATTATATCGCCGTTTTGTTGGCATTTTTCCCATGCAGTTTGATCTTCATACAGCTCAACAGCAGCAGCAGCGAAGCTCTGAGGGTCATTTATAATTCTTCCATTCCAAGGTAAATGATTATGCATGGCTTCTGCTCCAATATTTGTTGTAATACTGGGTGTACCCATTTCCATTGCTTCTACTAATTTGCCTTTAATGCCTGCACCAAAACGTAAAGGCGCAAGCAGTAAGCGGGCTTGTTGTATTACTTCTTTGGCGTTTTCAGTCCACCCTTTAATATGAAACCCTTGTTTTGCATTATGTAATTGTGTGGCTTTTGGCGGTGGGTAGGCACCATAAATATGCATTTCAGCATTCGGTAACGCCTTCCGAATTAACGGCCATATCTCCGTTTTTAGCTGTAGTACAGCATCCCAATTAGGGGCGTGACGGAAGTTTCCGATACTGATGAAATGCTGTCTTTCATTAAAAGTTAGGCGGTTTTTTAGGGTAGTTTCCGTTGGGATGTTTAACATAAAGGGGAGGGTATAAAGCTGACTTGCAGGGACATTAAACTGTGTTTTTAATAACTCCATTTCTTTATCAGAAATCATTAGAGTTAAATCACTGCGAAAAATAGAAGCGATTTCTCTAACAGTATGTTCGTTGTGCATATCTAAGACATCAAACTGTCTGTTTTGTTTGACCGCCTGATGTCTGGCTTGACGTAAACTGTGTAAGTCTTCGGTGTTGAGTAGGCGCAATGCGTCAGGGCAGTGTTTTTCTACTCGCCAACCAAATTGCTCTTCCATCATAAAGCGATCAAACATCACCATGTCCGGAGCAAGCTCTTGGATAAATTCATCAAAACTGCTGTTGTTTAATTTAATGGCAACGGATCTAATATCTAGATCTTCTAAGCTAGCCATATGATCTGTTTTTTGAGTTGGGCTAGCAAAAGTGACAGTCCAGTTTTGCGCGCGATAGCTGGTTAATAATTGCATCATTCTGCTACCAGCCGCAGAAGAATTCGGTTCTGGCCAGACATAGCCAATGACAAGGATATTCATAATGTGCTCTTTAATTCATTGTACTTATGCAGAGATAGGAGAGTTTTAGCCTCTATTATTTCTGTATTACCGTAGCAGGTTTGCCTGTTGCAGGGCTCTTTGTCGACGAGACTCTAATCTGCTAACTTCAAGTAGAATGTTTTCTACATAAGATAAGTGCTGGTGAATGGCTGCCTTAGCTTCTTGAGGGTCGCTGTTCATAATCGCTTTGTAAATAGTCGTATGTTGTTCCATCACTTTACTGCGTGCTTCTGAGTATTGGAACAAGTGCTCTAAATTGGAGGCAATGCTTTGAGCTAACATTTGAAACAGTGCTCTCATAGTGTGAAGCATGACAGAGTTATGGGCACACTCGGCTATGGTTAGGTGAAACTCTGCGTCGAGTTTCGCCTCTTGGACTGGATCTTTTTGAGAGTTTGCTTCAACTAATGCTTTATAGGCTTTTGTTAATTTCCTCTTGTCTGCATCCGTACTGCGAATGGCTGCGTAGTAAGTGGAAATACCTTCTAATGCATCACGAAACTCGAGTAAATCATAGCGAAATTCAGGTTGAGCTGACATAGCTTGCAATAGCGGGTCGCGTAAATCGCTACCTAAATTATCACTAATGTAATTTCCTCCCCCTTGTCTGCTGACGACCATGCCTTTGGCTTTTAAGTTTTGAATAGCTTCACGTAATGAGGGGCGTGAAACATCAAAGCGTTCAGCTAGTTCTCGCTCTGGAGGTAGGCGGTCTCCGGGCTTGAGAAGACCTTCAATCATCATAGTTTCTAATTCTTTAGTAATTAGATCTGACAGTTTTCCTTGTGATGGGAGGGTGCGAGACATACTGCGTCCTATTTTCTAATTTATTCTTTGGAATAGTAATTGGTATGACCATTATTCTCAAGACATGCATTTTATTTTTCTATTATTTGAAAGCATATTGGAGTCTTTAATTGATTTTTTAGGTGAATGGTGATTAAAATAGAATAAATATTGGTAAAAATGGTATTACCAATATTGTTTGTGAGTGTGTTCATCGTTAATTTTTCATTCATTATTGATTTTTTATGGGGTAGTTAGCATGTCTGTGCGTCATTTTATGCCAGAGGAACCTATGTCGGAGGCTGGGGCTACGGTGGTAAAGTTGTACCCAGTTAAGCCTGCGAAAGTATATGTATTTGGGACTTGTCTTGTTGATTTGTTTTACCCCGAATCCGGTATGGCAGGAGTGATGCTGTTAGAACATGCTGGAGTGGACGTTGTTTTTCCTCAAGCCCAGACATGCTGTGGTCAACCTGCTTATACATCAGGCTATAAAAAAGAAGCAAGAGAGATTGCTCTTGTTCAAATGGGAATTTTTACTGAGCCTTATCCTTTGTTAATACCATCAGGTTCATGTGGCGGGATGATGAAAACACATTACCCTAGATTATTTGAAGGAACTGAGCATTATGAACAAGCTAAAGCTTTCTCCGAAAGAATTTTTGAACTGACTGACTTCTTAGTGAATGTGTGTGATTTATCGTTAGAGGATCAAGGTTCTAAAACAACGGTAGCTTTACACACTTCGTGCAGCAGCCGACGAGAGATGAAAACGACAGATTCAGGTAAGGCATTATTGAGTCAGTTGCGTAATGTAAATGTGGTTGAACCCGAAAAGGCAACGGAATGTTGTGGGTTTGGTGGCGCATTTTCAGTAAGGCACCCTGAAATTTCCAATGCCATGGTACAAGATAAAGTGTCTCATTTGACTTCAACAGGAGCGAATTCATTTTTAAGTTCAGACTGTGGGTGCTTGATGAACATTAAAGGTGCCGCAGAGAAGCAACAGGAGACTAAAGCGCTTCGGGCGGGAGAGCATTTATTAAGTTTTGTTGCTCGTAGAGCTGGCCTGACAATAGATGATGGGGTGAACTTATGAGTCTTTCTCAAGGTAAAAATACATTCCAATCAAGAAGTCGAGCGGCAATTGAAGACCCAAAACTAAGAGCCAACTTTTTATCTGCTATGGATGGTTTGATGAGTAAAAGGGATCAGGCTTTTGAAGATAAGGCCCAACTCGAAAGATTAAGAATACTTGGAGCGCAAGTGCGACAAAACGCGCTGGTAAAATTACCTGAATTATTAGTGGAACTTGAAACTAAACTCACTCAAAAAGGCGTTCAAGTGCATTGGGCGCAATCGCCAGAGGAAGCCGTTGATATTATTAAAGCGATTTCATTAAATGTTGGTGCGAAAAATATCATCAAAGGGAAATCGATGGTATCAGAAGAAATTCATTTAAATGAAAAAATGGCTGAGATTGGCGTGAGGTGCCTAGAGTCCGATCTAGGTGAATACATTATACAGTTAGCAAAAGAAACGCCTTCACACATAGTTATGCCAGCTATCCATAAAAACACGGCTGAAATCGCAGACTTATTACATGAAAAAACAGGTATTGAGCGAAAAGAAGACGCTATTTACATGACGGAGCAGGCAAGGTTGCAGCTGCGGAAAAATTTTATGGCTGCTGATATTGGGCTATCTGGAGTCAACTTTGCTGTGGCAGAAACGGGTACCTTGTGTTTAGTTGAAAATGAGGGAAATGGACGTTTATCTACAACTGTGCCGAAAACACACATAGCGATTATGGGCATTGAAAAGGTAGTAGAGAAGCTTGAGGATGTTACTCCATTATTGAGCTTATTAACTCGAAGTGCTACAGGGCAGGCCATTACTACCTACTTTAATATGATTTCGGGCCCTAGAAAAGAAAATGAATTGGATGGCCCTGAAAGCGTGCATTTGGTTTTGCTGGATCATGGTAGAACCCAAATGTATCAAGATGATGAATTATTAGAGACCTTACGTTGTATTCGTTGTGCCGCTTGTATGAATCATTGCCCAGTTTATACCCGCGTTGGTGGGCATGCCTATGGTTTTACCTATCCCGGACCAATTGGAAAAATATTAATGCCCCATTTAGAAGGGCTTGATGAAACTCAGGCTTTACCTACCGCATCCAGTTTGTGCGGAGCGTGTGCTGAAGTATGTCCTGTGAAAATTCCTATTCCGGATTTATTGGTTCGTCTAAGAGAAGAATCAAATAATGAAAATAGGCAAACCAGTCGAGTAAAAGGTGCTGGTGTTAAACGCCATGGAATAGAGCCCATAATTTGGTCAATGTGGCGTTGGTGGCACCAAGGAGAAAAGCGTTATAATTTTATGACATCTATGATGGCACAATTTCGTTTCTTACAACCTAAAACATTATCTCCATGGACACACTATAGAAGTCTGCCGAAGTTAGCGAAAAAAACTTTTCATCAGCAAATGAAAGAGAGGCAGGTTCGTATAAATCGCCAAGCAGAGAACCTGAAAGCAACGAGTAAAGGAGAGAAACTGTGACAGCTAGAAGTGCGATTTTGGAAAAACTCACACAAGCGGCAAAAATAAGAGCTGGTGAAGGGAATAAAATACCTAACCGACCTGATTTTTGCGTTATGGAAAGAGATGTTATGGATTTAACGTCTTTATGTAATCAGTTTGAGACGGTGATTAGTAAAGTGAATGGTGAGGTGATTCGTACCTCAGAAGAAAATTTAGTAATTTGTATTCAGCAACTTCTTCAGGATAAGCAGGTGAAATGTCTGCTATTGCCATCAGCTCATGAATTTCAAGAAACTCTTGCAAAGAGTGTAGAGGAAATCCTGCTATATGATAGAGAAATTGAACAGTGGAAAGATCAGCTGTTTAATAATATAGATGCTTCTATTACATCAACCTTGGGTGGTATTGCCGAAACTGGGTCGTTAGTTTTATGGCCAAGTTTAGAAGAACCAAGATTAATGTCATTGGTGCCACCTATCCATATTGCTATTTTGCATAAAAAAGACATTCAGCCTACTTTTTGGCATTTTATGAAGCGGCATAACTGGTCACAGGGAATGCCAACGAATGCATTATTAATATCTGGTCCTTCCAAAACAGCCGATATAGAGCAAACATTGGCATACGGTGTTCATGGCCCTAAAGAGTTGATTGTTTTGCTTGTGGAATAAATGTTGTGTTGAGGCGTTGCGCACTTACGAACGGTTTTTGGGTTTTGTGTCCAGAATTGGTTTAGGTTTGAAAAGACAAACTGGGACATATCCCTACCACTATTGTATTATTACCGACTAACTTACACATCTGATCAATAATTTGCTTCGTTTTCTTTTCAGGTGTGGAATTTACTCAACTCAACATGAGATTTTCATATGATAATACAGCCTAAAATCAGAGGTTTTATTTGCACGACAACACACCCAACTGGATGTGATTTGAATGTGAAAGCGCAAATCGAGCAAACAAAACAAAAAGGAATCGTTAAAGATGGGCCTAAAAAGGTTCTCGTTATCGGTTCATCAAGTGGTTATGGTTTGTCTTCAAGAATTGCTGCGGCTTTTGGCTCTGGTGCTGCAACATTAGGTGTCTTTTTTGAAAAGCCTGCTACGGCAAAGAAAACAGGTACAGCTGGTTGGTATAATGCAGCTGCTTTTGATAAATATGCTCACGAAGCGGGTTTATATGCTAAAAGCATTAACTGCGATGCTTTTTCACATGAAGCGCGTGAAAAAGTAATTGAATTGATTAAAGAAGATCTAGGCCAAATTGATATGGTCGTGTATTCGCTGGCTTCCCCTGTACGAAAGCTGCCTGATACAGGAGAAGTGATTCGTTCTGTCTTAAAACCAATTGGTGAAGCTTATCGCTCTACTGCAATTGATACTAATAAAAATGTCATTATTGATGCAGAAATAGAACCTGCAACAGCCGAAGAAATTGAAGCAACTAAAGTTGTTATGGGTGGTCAAGACTGGGAATTATGGATGTCTGCACTTCAATCGGCAGGTGTTCTTGCCGACGGTGCTCGTACTGTTGCGTATTCTTACATTGGTTCTGACATTACTTGGCCTATCTATTGGCATGGTGCATTGGGTAAAGCAAAGGAAGATTTGGATCGCGCAGCCTCTGAGATTAATGGTGAATTATCTAAAACGGGTGGGAGTGCCAATGTTGCTGTACTCAAGTCCGTTGTGACTCAAGCATCTTCAGCAATTCCTGTTATGCCATTGTATCTGGCTATGGTATTCAAAATCATGCGAGAACAGGGTGTTCATGAAGGTTGTATGGATCAAATTAACCGTATGTTTTCTGAACGTTTGTTTAATGGTTTATCTCCAGAAACATTGACGGATGAAGCGAATCGCTTACGCTTGGATGACTTAGAATTACGTGCTGACATTCAAGCAGCATGTCGTGATTTGTGGCCTCAAGTTACAACTGAAAATTTATTTGAATTGACTGATTATCAGCTATATAAAGATGAGTTCTTAAGATTATTTGGCTTTGGTGTAGAGGGTGTTGATTACGATGCCGATGTGAGCCCTGAAGTCGAATTTGATGTAATTACGCTTTAAGGAAGATCCGAATAAGTTTACTAAGTCTCAGTCTTTCTGAGAAACCGTTAAATAAGGTACGATTCAGCAGGAATGCTCGCACCTTCTTTAAACATTTTGTTTAGCGTATTAAATTCTCGTTAGATGTTTTTAAAAGGAGTAGGTGGTATTCATCTACTCCTTTTTTATTGCTCGAAGATAGCCTAGTATATTCAATATGTGGCGCTTTTTGGATGAAAATAAAATGAATCGATGGTTGAGCAGAAATAGTGGTTCTATTGTAAATTCTTGTATAGCGCTCAGTGTTGCTGTCTCCCCTTATTCCTTATCTCAAACTGCAATAATAAGAGATGTGGATATTATTTATGGTGATGAAGTTGTGAGGGGGCAGCATCAAATTATAGTTGCTTCACCTGCTGAAGTTGCCGTTGTTCCCGCAGAGAAGAAAAAGGAATTTACATTAGGGCCAAACGTTGTTGTCGGTGATGATTCAAGTGGTCAGTTTTATTTAGAAGAGTCTGATGTAGCCGAGCGTGAACAAAAAATCTATCGAGAGGTTAACCGTAGAACAAAAGATGCGCCCTTTACGGTTCTTTTTACGGGTAACATCCCCCCTGAAATTCAAGCAAAACGTTTCCAACTTATGCCTGAAATCGGTGTTTTTGGTGATCAATTAGACAAGCTGAACAAAGACAGAGCGGGTAACCAAACTGGAGAAGAAGAGACTGCTAAAGATGCTTTCATTCCTGAGAACATTCCCGGTGTGCAAATATTTGGCAGTGATGAAAATGACCCTGCTAAGGAAGGGGCAGATGCTCAAAGTGAAGATGAGTTATTAGAAAAGCTGATTGGCGGGTAAGTAATAGGTGCTATAGACAAGGTGCTATAGACAAACGCGAGACATTCCCTGTCTGATTGCGTTGTCTATTTATTAAATAACTTTAAATTGGTTGATTAAATTTCTTAAGCTAATTGATAGAGCTGCAATTTCCTCTGTTGCTTGATTTACCATTGACACACCGGCTGAATTTTCTTTAGCAGAATCATTTAAACGAGTAATAGATATATTAATCTCTTCAGTTACAGCACTTTGTTGCTCGGCGGCACTGGCAACTTGTAGATTCATATCACTGATTCTATCCATGGAAGAATAAATTTCTTCTATGGAGCTTTCCGCCTCTGTTGAAAGTATTGCTGTAGTTTGAGTTCGTTTGTGCCCATCTTCCATTGCACTGGCAGACATTTTTGCTTCATCTTTTAGTCGGTTAGTGGTTTGTTGAACCTCATTAATTGAGTCTTGAGTTTTACTCGCAAGAGTACGGACTTCATCTGCAACTACGGCAAAGCCTCTACCTTGCTCTCCAGCACGAGCAGCTTCAATAGCTGCGTTCAATGCTAATAGATTAGTTTGTTCGGCAATATTAGTAATGACTTCTAAGATTGCATCAACATTGCCTGCTTCTGATTCTAGTTTCCCGACAGTCGTTTTTATGCCTTCAAAATTATCCGCGAGAGTGTGAACTGAATTATTGGCTTGATTAACCGTATTTCTCCCAGCCAAAGCGTGCTCCTTTACTTGGTTTGTCGATAGGGATGTTTCTTGAGCGCTAGTCGCCACTTCTTGTATTGAGCTGCTCATTTCGTTCATCGCCACCACAACATGCTCTAATTCACTATTTTGTATCAGAATATTACTTGCTGTTTGGCTAGTTATTGTGGTGACTTCATGGGTAGACTTGGTTAACTGTTCCGATGCTGCCGCAATTTGATTAATCATGTCCAGTAAGTTGTGTGTCATCGTTTTCATGGCACTCAGTAATTGCCCCGTTTCATCTTTCGAAGAAACTTCAACTTGAACAGTTAGGTCTCCACCAGCAAGGCGCTTAGCAATATCTGTCGCGTAATTTAAAGGTTTAGTGATAGAGCGTGTAATAGATATTCCTAATACTAAGCCAATAACAATGGAAATAATGCTGACCCAGAGCATTTCATTAAGTGCCGCTTCTTCGTGGTGAATTGCTGTTTCCATAGAATGATCCGTCATGAGTTCAATTTTTATCAGTAACTCTTCCAGATGTTTATTTAAAGTATGTTCGGTTGACTCTAATTCGATGACACTTTGATGATTAATTTCTCTACCCTGAGTAAGGTTTAGAATCAAAGAGTCGACTTGTTTTTCGAAGGCAATATGTTCGTCTTCAATTTCATGAAGAATCTCATTGAGGTGTCCTAATTCAATCTCTAACTCTTTCGAAATAGCGTGTGTTTTTGCTACTTCTAAAATGTCTTCACCTTGTTTGATTTCTAGATCAATGTCATTAGCAAGCTGTTTGATTGTATTTGCTAGATCTAAAACGGATTCATTTGAATCACTTACACCCGCAATACGAAACGCCTTTTCAATAGCAATCGATTTTTCTAATTGTTTGATTGTGATGTCAGCGACCAATGCCGTCAGTGGTATGTCTTCTGAATGAACGGTTTTTAATTCGTGTCCAATAGAGGACACTCTGAAAATACCGAATGTGGATGAAAGTATGAGTAGAATAATGATTACTCCTACAGCACTGCCAATTTTTTGGCCGATTGGACGATCCTTGAAGAAGTTCATACAACACCTTATTTTCAAAAGTTAAAGAATGCTAATTACGTCTAATTATGTCTAATTGTTGATTTTTGTCAATTTATGTAAGTCTAATGTTGGGAGTTTTAATCGGAAAGATTAATTACGGAAAGAAAAAATGTAAGGAATTCAAACGATATATTGCTTTAAATTGAAAAAATAAAAAATTACACTTGATTACACTTCCCATATAAATATGCTAAATAAAATATTGTTCAATATGAAAGAGTAAGATTTAGTAGGCTTATTCGCACCTTTCCAAGTTTGAGCTAATATACTTTTTAATTTTGCTTTATTGTTGGTGATGGAACGCTTTTTCAAGGTGGTTTCTTAAATTCTGTAGCCCCTTACCATGGTTTACTAGTTTCCATGCGATAAATAAGTCAGACATTTGAATGTTTTCTGAAAAGTTCAATTGGGCTAACTGACCACTTTTAAGCAGCTCTTGGATGCGTTCTTTTGGGAGAAAACCAATGCCAATACCTGTGAGGATAGCATTGATTTTTTGATTAACAGAGGAGACAAAAAAATGTTGGCCATTCTCAATCCAGTTATTTGACCAAGGGGCTTCGGTTTTAGCTGAATCATGTACCACCACTGTACGAAATTGGCTCATATCTGCTTTTGTTAATGCTTGCTCATATTGGAGAATAGGGTGGTCGCCGCTTGCTACCAGTAATTGATCTAATTGACCTATTTTTATAGCTCGAATTCCTTTTTGACTCGGGACTGGTTGTGGTGCGCCGATGACTAAATCTACTTCGCCGCTAATGAGTGCTTCCCATGTCCCATTCATTACTTCTTCTTTAATGTCTATTTCAATAGATGGATACTCAGATAAAAAGCTTGAAATGGCCTTAAAGGCAGTTTGATTATCTAATATTGAGTCAATGGCAATACGAATTTTTGGTTCCCATCCATGGGCAATAGTTTGTGTTTGTTCCGTAATTTTACTAACCGCACTTAATACCTTGCGCCCTTCTTCTAACAAATGTCTTCCAGCTGGTGTTAATACAGAACGTCTTCCTTGTCTTTCAAAAAGTGTAACACCGATTTGCTCTTCTAGCTTTTGTACAATATAGGAAAGGGCCGAGGGAACTTTGTTTAGTTGTTCAGCGGCAGCAGCAAAACTGCCTCGTCTATCGATGGAATCTAAAACGAGTAATGATTCAAGTGTTAATGGCGATGTATTCACTGGATGCCTTTATTTAGAGTCTACAAATAAATGTTCAAAATAATTGAATAGTTTGTTCTAAAACTAGAGGTTATTTCTTCCGAATACAAGATTTATCATAGCTTCAACTTACTTATGTTAGCTATTTCGCCTGAGGGGGTTCTTTATTGGCAATCAGTACTGCTTTGTTTTTTCAGTGTGGTCGCTATTCCTTGGGTGAGTTAATTAGTAATCGCTAAGTTCTGGCAGTTATGTATTGGTAATGTCACTTTCACTAAAGTATTTGGAGTTCATCATGGGGTTAATCGTTAAAGGTAAATGGGTCGATCAGTGGTATAGCACAAAAACTTCGAAAGGGAATTTTGAAAGGCAAGAGAGCCGTTTTAGGCATACTATTTCTTTAGATGAGGGTAATCCCTACCAACCAGAAAGTGGTAGATATCATTTGTATGTTTCGCTTGCTTGTCCATGGGCTCATCGTACTCTTATATTTAGGGCGCTTAAAGGGCTAAAAGACATTATCAGTGTCAGTGTTGTTGAAGCGGAAATGCTGGAGAATGGTTGGGAATTTGGAGAGCGCGGCGACCCATTGTTTAATTTGGATTATGTTTATCAATTGTATCTTAAAGCTGCGTCTGACTATGAAGGGCGGGTAACCGTTCCAGTGCTTTGGGATAAGAAAACCAATACCATCGTTAATAATGAATCAAGTGAGATTATTCGAATACTCAATTCGGCTTTTAATGATTTAACTGAGAATCATGAAGATTATTACCCTTTTGATTTAAGAAGTGACATTGATGAAGTGAATGAAAGGATATATAACTCGGTTAATAATGGTGTTTATCGTGCAGGTTTTGCAACGACTCAAGAAGCTTATAATATTGCTTATAACGAGTTATTTTCAAGCTTGGATTGGTTGGAGGAACGTTTAGGAAGGCAGAGATATTTAATTGGAAATGCTTTAACAGAAGCAGACTGGCGTTTATTTACTACCTTAATTCGCTTTGATGCGGTTTATCATGGCCACTTTAAATGCAATAGGAATAAAATGAGTGATTTCCACAACCTTAGTAATTATCTAAGAGAGCTTTATCAAATATCAGGTGTTTCCGAGACTGTCGACTTGGATTATTCTAAAAGACACTATTATGCGAGCCATAGAACCATTAATCCTACTTTAATTATTCCTCTTGGGCCTCAGCAGCAATTTGATTTACCTCATGATCGAGTAAAATTTTAAATAGGAGGATAGTATGATCAAGCACGTACCTTTTCAATCGTTAGGTAAAGCCAATCATGGTTGGTTAAAGGCAAATCATCATTTTAGTTTTGCTCATTATTACAATCCAAGTCGTATGCAATTTGGTACGTTACGAGTAATAAATGATGATTGGGTTGCGCCGGGTAAAGGTTTTCCTCCTCACCCCCATAATAATATGGAAATTATTACCTTTGTAAGAAGTGGGTCAGTAACCCATGAGGATAATGCAGGGAATAAAGGGGTAACCGAAAAGGGCGAGGTTCAGATAATGAGTGCCGGAACGGGTATCGTTCATTCTGAATATAACCGCTCGAAAGACCCATTAACCCTTTATCAAATTTGGATAGAACCTAATGAAAGAAATGTTTCCCCTAGATGGGATTCAAAAAAAATTCCAGATTCATTAAATGACAATGCGTTGAGCCTATTGGTTTCAGGGTATTCCGAAGATAAGGGCAAGGCTTTATTTATTCATCAAAAAGCGCGTATTTTTGGAGGTAAAGTCTCAGAGGGCTCACGCTTTGATCATGGGATAACTGATCAAGCGTATGTTCTAGTATCCAGTGGGTGTGTCGAGATTGTCTCGGGAGATAAAAATATTACTTTGAATAAAGGTGATGGGGCGGAAGTAACCAACTTATTAAGTATTCAGATTCATGCTCTTGAGGAAAGTGAATTATTAGTTATTGATGCGCCCTAAGGTAGTTGAGTAAAGATCTCACGCTAATTAAGCATCGTATCACAGGCTTCTGAAGTAAGAAGACGTGCACGCACCGACTGCGCTTGCTAAATGCGTTGTTAAAAACAGACTCAAAATGCGCATGTATAACTCATAAATTCCGCTTTGTCGTCTGTTTTTACCACGTTTTATTATTGTTTATAACCTCGTGAAAAGATTCCAATGAGCCGTTCCCACAAAAGCGTTTAATGTTTAGGGGGGATATTATATAGGCTTCCAATCTTGGGAATGAAGTTTCTCTTTCTCTAGTGCGTGATTGTGAATGATAAGTCGAGTTGCATTGCCGTCTTGGATTTTATCTTTGTAGAATTTTTTGAACTCATCGATACTAATGAGTTGTAACGTGTTGATGAGTCGCTCTTTTCGCTGGAAATCAGGGGCTAACTTAGCAATTTCTCGCCAATCTCTTCCTGTTGTTTCCTTTAGGCTTTTGGGTTCCCTAGTTAAACTTTTCATAATGCTTGATTTGGCTTTATTGAAACGATATACATCTAAGTTTTTGATCTCATAGTGTTGGTTTTCAATAAACTCTTCAATTGCATTAACAATATCGGTATTGCTGCGAGTAGGAGATTGAACTGTGAAAGCGAGGCTCGGTACATTTTGCATGACAAAGTTATGTGTACTGACAATATAACCAAATTGTTGGGTGGTTCTTAGGGAACTGTAGAATTTATTTGAGAATAGTTGGTTATTAATTGCAAATAATATTTTGCTTTTTAATTCATCGTCTAGAGTCAGGTTGTTTTCTTCTCTTATCACATACAATACAGACTGATCTTCACTATTGGAGTGAAACTGATGGGTTAACCTGTCATTTTTGCTAAACGTAATAGCCTCATTATCAACGCCTTCTAATGTATTTAAATGAGACTTATTCATTGAAAGAAGAGTTTGAGCGAAATCATAACTTTGCTGGTTGGTTACATTTCCATTGCTAAAAGCGACAAGGTTAAATGACTGGAGTCTACTTTCTTTAAAAGAGAGTAGGTCTTGAAAGCTTAATGAAGGAAGTGTTTCAATCATTTCTTCATTTGCAATGCTTTTCTCTATGACATGATGAGACAGTTTTGAGATTGCTAACTGGTAAGGCGCTGTATTTATTTGGTTTGATAGATCTTTGGTCAATTGTTGTTTGATTACGTCAAAGCGTTCTTCAGACGGCTGAAAACTTAAAAATGCTTCTAAAAGCCATTTCAAGTAATCAAATTGCTTGTGTGAATAACCGCTGGTATTAATGGTAATGCCATTCAAGTGTGGGTATATGCGATACCCTAACCCTGCCACATAAGGTAGGTATGTTTGCTCGCTCATTGATTCGTCAAATAATCGAGTCAGTATGCGGTTTAATAAATAATGTTGGGCTGTATCTGCTGCATTTTCAAAGCGAAGGGATAAAAAATGATTGCTAGCAGGTTTCTCAAATCGATTGTCTGAGCGATGCCAGTAAGTAATGCCTGGTGCTTGAAATATTAATCTTGGATGCTCGTCGAATTCATTTATTGTTGACAAGTTTTCCGGAAGAAAAGGATTTGATTCGGGTAAGGATATGTCACTAATCCTTTTTGGAGATTGGAATAGATTTCTTAAATAGTCATTAGGTTTAAAATTGACGAATTTGCTTTGGTACCAGTGCTCGGTT
Organism: uncultured Marinomonas sp.; assembly: GCA_947493575.1. Classification (GTDB taxonomy): domain Bacteria; phylum Pseudomonadota; class Gammaproteobacteria; order Pseudomonadales; family Marinomonadaceae; genus Marinomonas. The sequence goes on along the minus strand of CANLRQ010000003.1, from coordinate 98,392 downwards.
TCCCATATTAATGGGCTGTCAGACCAGTTTTCAGGGAAAGAATCTTTAGTAATAAGTTGGATCAACATGTTGTTAAATGACAGAAATTGCATTAATGCTTTAATTTCTGAGACTTGTGCTGTTTCACTGATTTTAAAAGAGGAAATAACATCTTCAACTGGGTAGCGGAGTAGTCGACTGGATAATATTGAAGCTAGGTTAATTGGATGGATGTAGTCGTAATAGTCAAATGCCAAGTTGCTTAAAAGTTTGTTTTCATTTAGGTAAACTGGCTGAACAGGCGTGTGTTTTAATGTATCGAGAGTGTGGAAAAAAGCGTTTAAAACATGATCAATTTTTTCTATCCCTTTCTCAGTTAAACGAATGCTAATGGTAAGTAATTGCTCTTTCCCAAGTGGAGAGCCATTACTAACACTGAGCGCGTTCGCGAGACCTTGCTTTTTTAAGTGCGAAAGCAAAGAGCCTGTTCCTTCATGGCCTAAAATATAGGTTAAATATTGGCTTGGTTTGCTGTGGTACTTGGCAAGTTGTGATGGTATAGGGAAGAAAAATTGCAGTTTATGAATGTCTGCAATGGGCTGAATGAATTGTATTGTTTTTTGGTTCTTTAAAGTTAAAGGTGCATCAGGAATGGTTTTCAGTAGCTCAGTGTTTGGTTTTGTTTGTGAGTGCTTTATCTTACTGAAATGATGGACGGCCAGTTTTTTTAGCTCAGGAATTGTCTGGTTTGATACTAAGGTAAGTGCCATATTGTTGGCGGTGTAATAGGTGTCGAACAATTGCTTAAGTTGTTTTTGAAGGTCTAATTTAGGCCTGTTTTTTAAAGTGTCTAAGCTACCCACGCTAAAATTACTTTGTGGATGTGCTGGGTTCAATAGGGTTTTAAGTGCCTGATTAGAGCGTCTTGAATCATCGTTTATTTTTGCAAGATACTCGGAATGAACCGCATTCTTTTCTCTGCTGGTGAATTCTTCACTAAAAAGAGGGCTGATAAAAAATTGAGCAAATCGATCAAGTGCGGAGTCAAATGACTCAGTCTGAATATCAAAATAAAAATTTGTAGTGTCGTTACTTGTATAGGCATTGTTTGATCCCCCACCTTCAGTAATAAAGGCTTGATAGGATGCAGCATCTGGGTATTTTTCAGTGCCTAAAAAAAGCATATGTTCTAAAAAATGCGCTAAACCCTCTTGTCCTTCTGGATCTTGATAGGACCCAAGGTTGATAGAAAGTGAGGCGGCAGATTTTTCTGCTTTAGGGTCTGAAACTAAAAGGACTCGGAGGCCGTTTTCTAAGTTAATACTTTCATAGTTATTTTTGTCATTAATGCTTTTATTTATGGTGTTCATTGATGTGTGTTCTATTAATGGTGTGGTAGTGGCATAAGCATTGTTTTGATTGAAAATAAAAAATGCAAAGAGGGATACAATGACGGATGTAAATGTGTAAGAATTTTTCATGCATTTAGAGTACAGCAATGATGTAGACCTTTGTAGTTTTTTAAGCGCTTATTTTTGCAGAAAAATTGTATTGATAAGGGGAAGTGGTGCCGTACTTTAAATGCATAGGGTTTTGCTGACTTTGCTTAAATAGATAACCTCTGGGGGAGTGTTTATCTGAGGCCTTTGCACGACTACTGTGCTTGCTAATACTTTGTTAAAAACAGACTCAAAATGCGCATTGATAACTTATAAACCCCGCTTTTTCGTCTGTTTTTACCTCGTTTTTTCGCCTGCTTTTTCCTCGTCTGTTTATGCCTCGTTTTGTCATCGCTCATGACTTCGTGCAAAGGTCACTATTTATCTAAGCAAAATGGATGGTGTTAACTTCCTATAGAGTCGTGCCTTGTTTGACGCTTTCTCTGAAAGACTGTGTCTTAGTTGACAGATTTCTTTGCATCTTTCCTTAGTTGAGCGTCAATGGATTGGCCATTAACATCTGTACTGTCATTGCCCATTAAGTAGAGATAGAGTGGCATAAGATCATCAGGAGCCATTACAGATGCTGGGTTTTCAGCAGGAAAGGCTTTTGCTCTCATGTTCGTTCGGGTTGCGCCTGGGTTGATGGCATTCACTCGAACATTTGAGGTGTTTTCAAGTTCATCCGCCAGTAATTGCATCATCGCTTCGGTTGCAAATTTAGAGATAGCATAAGCGCCCCAGTACGCGCGAGCTTTTCTTCCAACACTGGAAGTGGTGAAAACTATGGATGCTTCCGGTGCCTCAAGCATCAAAGGCATGAGGGCTTGTGTCATGAGGAATTGGCTGCTCACATTGACTCTCATTACTTGCTCAAATGTACTGGGTTCATAGTTTGATAAGCCGGTGCGATCTCCTAGGATGCTTGCGTTGTACAATACTCCATCAATACGGCCAAACTCGGCTTGAATGGTGTTGGCAATTTCAATGTAGTCATGTTCAGTCGCAGTGTCTAAATTTAGCGGTATTATTGCAGCTTGTGGATGACCTCGTTCTTCTATTTCGTCGTAGACATCTTCAAGTTTTTTGGTGGTGCGGCCTAATAAAATGACAGTGGCACCGTGAGATGCATAGTGTAAAGCAGCTGAGCGTCCGATGCCATCGCCTGCGCCAGTGACAAGAATTACCTTGTCTTTTAATAAGTCGTTAGGTGCTTGATAGTCGAGCATAAATATTCCTTACTCAATTAAACAAATTAGAGTGAGTTATGTTGTTTATTTTCTAATGGTTTGCGTGTTCGCATAAGGTAATTTACAGAAACGTCTTTATCATTGAGTTTATAAATTTTTGTTAAAGGGTTATAAGTCATGCCTGTCATGTGTTCAACTTCTAGGCCTGAATTTCTAGCGTAATTATTGAGTTCGGCCGGCTGGATGAATTTGGCGTAGTCATGGGTGCCTTTAGGTAGTAAATTCAAAACGTATTCTGCGCCAATAACAGCAAAAAGATAGGCTTTTGGATTACGGTTAATGGTCGAAAAGAAGACTTGTCCTCCTGGTTTGACCAGCTTCATGCAGGCAGCAACAACAGATGCAGGATCAGGAACGTGCTCAAGCATTTCTAAACAAGTAACAACATCGTATTGTCCGGCTTCTCTATCCGCAATTGCTTCGGCCGTAATACGCTCATAGTCTATGTTTAACTGACTTTCTAATAAATGTAATCGAGCAACACCAAGAGGGGCTTCCCCCATATCAATGCCTTTTACATTTGCTCCAAGCTGAGCCATGGCTTCAGATAGAATGCCTCCACCGCAGCCAACATCAATGACACTCTTGCCTTTAAGTTGGGCAGCTTCATCAATGTAGTTTACTCTTAATGGATTAATCTCATGTAGAGGCTTGAATTCACTTTCTTTATCCCACCAGCGGCTTGCTAGTGCTTCAAACTTGGCAATTTCATTTAAGTCAACATTTTGTGTTTCAGCGGTCATTGTTAAATACCTTTAGATAGCTAAATTTTTACTGATTAATAGTGGATATAAGTTAATTGAGACCTTTGCACGACTATTGCGCTTACTAATATTTTGTTAAAAAAAGACTCAAAATGCGCATTTATAACTCACAAACTCCGCTTTTTCGTCTGTTTTTGTCTCTTCCTATCATCGCTTGTGACTTCGTGTAAAGAACTCTAATCGTCGATTTTGGATGTGTTGTTAATTTTTGCGTGCCATATGCTTACTTTTTCTTTTAACGTTTTACTATCTATAGTAGTAAGTTCTTTGTTATCCAATAGTAATGCCCCTGCGACCCAAACGTGAGTGATTTGGTCCCGGGTTGCAGTGTAAATAAGTTGCGAAATTGGGTTATAAATTGGCATGTTGGCAAATTCATCTAACGCAGTTGCGCATAAATCGGCCGCTTTACCTATTTCTATTGAACCTGTTATATGGTCTAAATTTAATGCTTTTGCACCTTCAATTGTTGCCATTTTTAGCGTGTCTTCAGCGCTGAGTGCTGTGGCATCCTGAGCGACAGCCTTGGATAGCAGTGATGCGGTACGCATTTCTCCAAGCATATCCAAGTCATTGTTGCTGGCGGCTCCATCAGTGCCTAAGGCAACGGTAACGCCAGATTGAATTAATGCATTGGCAGGGCAAAAGCCGCTGGCTAGTTTTAAATTAGACTCTGGACAGTGAAGGACTTTGACATCATTTTTGCTTATAAGCTCAATTTCAAATTCGGTTAATTGTGTCATATGAACGGCTTGCAGTCGTTGGTTTAGTAAACCAACTTGTTCTAAGCGAGCTAAGGGTCGACAAAAATACTCTGCTAAAGAGTCCTTTATTTCGTTATTTGTCTCGTGTACGTGCATTTGTACCATGCAGTTTAAATCATGAGAATGAATTGCTACTTTCTCAAGGTCGTGATCGGACAAGACGTATGGAGAGTGAGGTCCCAATATGCCGCATACTAATGCAGAATCTTTAAATCTATGGTGAGTATCGATTGCTCTATTAAGATAGTCTTCTGTTGTAGTGGCCCAAGCTGTAGGCATAGATAGAATGGTTGGGCAAAGCTGAGCTCGTATACCTGCTTTTATGGCGGTTTCTCCAACATCATCAGAGAAAAAATAATTATCACTAAATGTTGTTGTACCGCTTTTGATCATTTCGGCAATAGCTAATTCAGAGCCTGTAATTGTGAAGTCGGCAGATAGCCATTTCGCTTCATTGGGCCAAATGTGCTTCTTTAACCATGTCATTAAAGGGAGGTCGTCTGCAAATCCCCTAAATAAAGTCATAGCGGCATGGCCGTGGGTATTTACAAAGCCAGGGGTGATTATTTGATTATCAAGAATGACATGTTTGTTGGATTGATAGCGTGTGTGGATCTCCTTGGTTGGAAGAAGATCTAAAATTGTGCTGTTGTGCACAATGATACTGTGATCGGTCAAGAGTCCTTGGTGGGACGCTGTTGCGATCCACTTGGGTGAGATGATGGTATCGACCCATGTAATGTTAAGTTGGTTGTTCATGATGCACCCTTAGAAAGATCATTTGATTATAGCGTTTCAATTATGTTCTACCAAGTTGCTCATTGATTTTCTTAGTGTTAAGTGAATGTTATGGGAAGAATTGTGTTTTAAATGTCGAGAAATTGTATGAAAAGCGTTCTTGGTGTGACTAGGGACTATTTTTAAGGGAAAACATAGGGGGATATATGGGAGTTCTGTTGAGGCTTGTGATACAATGCCGCGCTTATAAAAAAAGATATTCATTGGGTTTGTAAAATCCCACGTCATAAGGATCGGTTGTACCTATGGGTGAATTAGCCAAAGAAATTATTCCCGTTAGCATCGAAAATGAATTAAAAAGCTCATATTTAGATTACGCAATGAGTGTCATTGTTGGTCGAGCTCTGCCTGATGCAAGAGATGGTCTGAAACCCGTGCATCGTCGCGTTCTTTTTGCGATGAATGAACTTAAAAATGATTGGAATAAACCGTACAAAAAATCAGCTCGTATTGTCGGTGATGTCATTGGTAAGTATCACCCTCATGGTGATACGGCAGTGTACGATACAATCGTACGGATGGCCCAACCATTTTCTATGAGATATACCCTGATTGATGGTCAAGGTAATTTTGGTTCGGTGGATGGTGATAACGCAGCAGCAATGCGTTACACCGAAATACGAATGAAAAAAATATCGCACCATTTGTTGATGGATTTAGAAAAAGAGACAGTTAACTTTGTGCCTAATTACGATGGTACTGAGTTTATGCCAGAAGTTCTGCCTGCAAGGGTGCCTGGGCTGCTAGTTAATGGCTCCGCTGGTATCGCAGTAGGGATGGCAACTAACATTCCTCCACATAATTTAGGTGAAGTGATTGATGGTTGCTTAGCGGTTGTTGATAATCCTGAAATTTCGATTGATGACTTGATGGAGTTTGTCCCCGGACCAGACTTTCCAACCGCCGCCTTTATTAATGGCCGAGCAGGTATTGTTGAAGCCTATAAAACAGGCCGTGGTCGTATTTATATGCGTGCCCGTCACCATATTGAAGAAATGGATAAAGCCAACCGTCAAGCGATTGTTTTCACTGAGATTCCTTATCAACTCAATAAATCAAAAGTTATTGAAAAAATTGCTGAGTTGGTTAAAGAGAAAAAGTTAGAAGGCATCAGTGAATTGCGTGATGAGTCTGATAAAGACGGCATGCGTATTGTTATTGAATTAAGGCGTGGTGAAAATGCCGACGTAATTGTGAATAATTTATTTACTCAAACACAATTACAATCAGTATTTGGTATTAATATGGTGGCTTTGGTTGAGGGTCGTCCTCAACTACTTAATTTAAAACAAATATTAGAATGCTTTGTTAAGCACCGTCGCGAAGTGGTGACACGTCGTACGATTTTTGAATTACGAAAAGCGCGTGAGCGTGGTCATATCTTAGAAGGTTTGGCTGTTGCGCTGGTTAATATTGATCGAGTGATTGAGCTAATTAGAACTTCTCCTACTTCTGCTGAAGCAAAAGAAAAGCTAATTACAGAAAACTGGCAGCCTGGCGATGTTATGGCGATGCTTGAAAGATCTGGTGCGGATGTGTGTCGTCCAGATGATCTTGATGCTCAATATGGCTTTAATAATGGCAGCTATCATTTGTCTCCTGATCAGGCTCAAGCTATTCTTGATTTGCGTTTGCATCGTTTGACTGGGTTAGAGCACGATAAGCTACTTAATGAGTACAAAGCCTTAATCGAATTGATTGCTGAGCTATTGGAGATTCTGGCAAATCCTGTGCGTTTGATGGAAGTGATTCGTGATGAACTGGTTGCTGTAAAAGAAGAATTTGATGATGCAAGACGTACCGAAATTCTGACATCTAGGCAGGATTTAACCGTGGCGGACTTAATTGAAGAAGCGCCAATGGTAGTGACAATTTCGGATACGGGTTATGCCAAATCGCAACCTCTTGTAGAATATCAGGCTCAGCGTCGTGGTGGTCGAGGCAAATCTTCGGCGAGTATGAAAGACGAAGATTATATTAATCACCTTCTGGTCACTAGCAGTCACGATACTATTATGCTGTTTAGTAACTTTGGTAAAGTATATTGGCTGAAAGTTTTTGAAATTCCTGTTGCAAGCCGTAACGCAAAAGGGCGTCCAATTGTTAACTTGTTGCCTTTGAGTGAAGGTGAGTCGATCTCTGCGTTACTTCCTTTGATCGTGCCAACTAAAGATGATGCTGAGGAAGGGGGTGATGAGTCAGAGCAATCTGCAGATGCCGCTTCGAGTAATTATATTTTCATGGCGACTGCCAAGGGTACGGTGAAAAAGACGGCTCTTGAGCATTTTGCGCGTCCTCGTTCAACGGGCTTGATTGCTTTAAGTTTAGATGAAACTGATGAACTTGTGGGTGTGTCCATTACTAATGGTGAAAACGATATTATGTTGGTTTCATCCGCAGGTAAGACGATTCGCTTTAAAGAAACGGATGTTCGCCCAATGGGTAGAACGGCTGCAGGTGTTCGTGGTATTAAATTGGCGAATGATGCAAAAGTGGTTTCTTTGATTGTTCCTGAAGATGGGATGAGTGTGCTGACTGCTTGCGAAAATGGTTTTGGTAAGCGGACAGCTATTGATGAGTTCCCTGTTTATGGTAGGGGCGGTCAAGGTGTTATCGGTATTCAGGTTTCTGAGAGAAATGGCCCAGTTATTGGTGCTAAGCAAGTTGATGATACCGATGAAATTATATTGATTACGGATCAAGGAACCTTGGTTCGAACAAGGGTATCAGAGGTTTCTTGTCAAGGCCGAAATACTCAGGGTGTTACTTTAATACGTTTGACTAAAGGTGAGCATTTGGTTGGCCTTGAGCGCGTTGTTGAAGATGAAGATATGGAAGACCTAGAAAGTAGTGATGAGGTCGCTGAGGATATTGTGCAAGCGGCTCCAGAAGAGAGTGAACTGCCTGATGGAGATAGCCCAGAAGGCGAATAAAGTCTAAAATGCGGTCGCTTTGACCGCATTTTTTTGTTGATTTGAAAGTTCTAGTTATAGAGGTGTTTGTTGGAATGAGTCGAGTTTATAACTTTTGTTCTGGTCCTGCTGCGTTGCCTGAAGAAGTGTTGTTGCAAGCGCAAAAAGAAATGCTGGACTGGCAGGGCGCTGGTGTGTCTGTAATGGAAATGAGTCATAGAAGTAAAGAGTTTGTCTCAATTTTGCATTCTGCGAAAGAGCGCTTAGCAAGGCTTTTAAATATCAGTGATGACTATGAAATTATGTTCGCTCAAGGCGGTGCATCAACTCTATTTTCCCAAATTCCTGCTAATTTAATGTCAGGTTTTGAGCGTTCTTGTTATCTAGATACCGGTGTTTGGTCTGCAAAAGCTATAAAAGAAGCGAAGAAATACGGTGATGTTAAAGTGGTAGCCTCTTCGAAAGAAGAAAACTACACCTATGCACCAGGCTGTGCGGATTGGGTGATAGATGAGTCGGCGGCTTATTTGCATATCACTCCTAATGAAACGATTGGTGGGGTGGAGTTTGCAGAACTTCCAAGTACAGAATTACCCATTATAGCCGATCTTTCATCAACAATACTGTCACGAGAAATTGATGTTAGTAAATTTGGGGTGATTTATGCTGGCGCTCAGAAAAATGTGGGTCCTGCAGGCGTTGTGATCTGTATTGTTAGAAAAGATTTACTTGCTAGGAGTCAGGAGTCTTTGCCTACTACTTGGAACTTTTCTCATTTAGCGGCAAATGATTCGATGATAAATACACCGCCAACGTTTGCGATTTATCTTGCCGATTTGGTCTTTGAGTGGTTAGAAAGGCAGGGTGGGGTTTCTGCGATAGAGGCTGTGAATGTCAAAAAAGCAGAGCTTTTATATAAAACTATTGATGACAGTGCTTTTTATTCTAATCCAATTCAGTCTGCTTCTCGTTCAAGAATGAATGTTCCATTCGTATTAGCTGATGGATCTTTGGAAAAAACATTTTTATTAGAATCTGAGCGTGCTGGTCTGAAAACATTGGCTGGTCATCGTTCTGTTGGCGGAATGAGGGCGAGTATCTATAATGCTATGCCTTATGAAGGGGTTCAGGCGTTAGTGGACTTTATGTTGTCATTTGAAAAGCGCTACGGGTAATTAACATGGTGGATCAAAATAAAAGTGTTCCTTTGACTTTGCCTCTATTGCGTAATCGTATTGATGCAATAGACAGTGAAATTCAGCAGCTTATTAATGAGCGTGCGCAGTGTGCTCAAAAAGTTGCTGAAGTTAAGTTGGCCGATCAAGGTGGAGAAGCGGTTGTTTTCTATCGTCCAGAAAGAGAGGCTCAGGTCCTAAGGCGGGTAATGGAAAGAAATGAAGGGCCTCTTGGTAATGAAGAAATGGCTCGCATTTTTAGGCAAATAATGTCTTCTTGTTTGGCTTTAGAGAAACCGGTGAGGATTGCTTTTTTGGGGCCTGAAGGAACCTATACTCAACAAGCGTCTATTAAGCATTTCGGTAAATCGATCATTAGTGCTCCGATGGCGGCGATTGATGAGGTTTTTAGAGAAGTTGAGTCTGGTTCGGCCAACTATGGTGTTGTTCCGGTTGAAAACTCAACAGAAGGTGTTGTAAATCATACACTAGATAGCTTCAGGGATTCTCAATTGAAGATATGTGGTGAAGTTGAGGAGCGAATTCATCATCATTTGCTGATTGCTCCTTCGGTTAATCCTGATGAAGTGACGCATATTTACTCCCATCAACAATCTCTCGCTCAGTGTCGAGCTTGGTTAGACCGCTATTGGCCGCATGCTGAACGAATTGCGGTTAACTCTAATGCTGAAGCTGCAAAAATGGCGGCTGAGTCGGCAAAAAACGGTCGTGCAACTGCAGCAATTGCGGGTGAAATTGCCTGTGAGCTTTATGGCCTGACAAAGGTTTCTTCTAATATTGAAGATCGACCAGATAACACGACACGCTTTTTAATTATTGGTCATCAGGTTGTTCCTGCAAGTGGAAAAGATAAAACATCCTTACTTATTAGTGCAAAAAATGAAGCGGGTGCATTGTACAGTCTGCTTGAGCCATTTAAGCGTCTTGGTGTAAGCATGACTCGGTTAGAAACTCGCCCTTCTTTAATGAGTAAGTGGGGGTATATTTTTTATATTGATTTTGAAGGGCATTATGAGGATGAGGCTTCTCAGGCTTTAATTAAAGAATTACGAGCATGCGCTTCCGAGGTTAAAGTATTGGGGTCATATCCAGTTGCTGTTTTGTGATTGTAGATTTGATTAGTTTTTTGTCTTAGTTGGTGTCGTTTGGTGGAGGTTTCGTTGTCCGTGCCGGAAGAAGTACAGGTTTCTCAAGGTTTTGGTAATGTGTTAATCATTGGTTTAGGAATGATTGGCGGGTCCGTTGCAAAAGCATTGAAAGATAGAGGTTTGGCAACATTATATGGGTCTGATCGTCGGGAGACGGAATTGTCATTAGGGGTTTCAACAGGTGTTATTGATTTTGCTGTTGAGCTTACTCCTGATGTTATTGCCAAAATGGACATTATTTTATTGGCGACGCCTGTGAGGGCGATGGAGCATGTGCTTGAGGTCATTGCTCCTATGTTGAAATCAAATACTTTGGTCACGGATGTTGGCTCAACTAAAGCAAGTATTATTGCGTCTGCTAAGCGTGTTTTTGGCGAAGTGCCGGCCAATTTTATTCCGGGCCATCCTATAGCGGGTGCAGAAAAAAGCGGGGTTTTGGCAGCGAACCCCAACTTATTTGAGCATCATAAGGTCATAGTTACTCCTTCGGTGACAAGTGATCTGCAACTTCTTGATCAATTGCATATGTTTTGGTCTGCGATTGGGGCTGAAGTTGTCAGTATGGATGTTGATCATCACGATCTTGTTTTGGCTGGTTCTAGCCACTTACCTCACCTTCTTGCTTATACCTTGGTTGATTCATTGGCGAACAGTGATCTAAGGCAAGACGTTTTTCGTTTTGCTGCTGGTGGCTTTAGAGACTTTACTCGAATTGCATCCAGTGACCCTGTGATGTGGAGAGATGTGTTTCTGGCCAACAAAGACGCTACCTTAGTTGTTTTAAAAGAATTTATGGATCGACTTGAAGAAATGAAGGGGGCAATTGAGACCTCTGATAGTGCTTCAATGTTTGGCGTATTTACTAGGGCGAAATCCGCTAGAGATCATTTTATGCGTTTGCTAGAGGAGAGGGGTGCTGGTAATGAAGCTTCTGTTGCGTCGATAGGAGTATCATTTCCATTAATGAGTTCAGTCAAAGGGAAGGTTTCTTTATCTGGTGATAAGTCTTTATCCCATAGGGCGATTGCAATGGCTGCTCTTGCTGAAGGGGTGAGTGTGCTGAGTAATTTAGATATTGGTTCTAATGCCAAGCTAACTGTTCAAGCCTTTAGGGATATGGGGGTTGTTATTGAAGAATACGGTGAGGATAGGTTGCGTATTCATGGTGTTGGCTTGTGTGGATTAAAGGCACCTATTGCGCCAATCAATGTTGGTAATTCGTCTACAACCTTGTATATATTGTTGCCTGTATTAGCGGGGCAGAATTTTGATGTATCTTTAGTTGGTGAAGGTGAGTTATTGAATTTGCCATTAAATGATGTTTTATCTGTTGTGAAATCAATGGGTGCGGATGTTTCTGCGTCGGTTTCGTCTGGGTTGCCGGTTCATATTAAGCCTAATAGATTGCCTCAATCGGATATTGCTGTTCAAGGCTCTTACGCTCAAGCAAAAATGGCAGCAATTCTTGCTGGTTGTTATGTTTCAGGTAATGTTGGTTTTGGTACAGCGGTATTGAATCGAAACCATACAGAAAATTTAATGTCTGCATTTGGGTGCGAATTGCAGGCGAAGTCTGATTCATTTGAATACCCTAAAGATAGGCGATTAAAGGCAGCGGACATAACCTTACCTGCCGATGTGACAAAAACCGCATGGCTTATATTATTAGCGACGATTCTTCCTGGCTCTAAGTTGGAAATTGAAAATGTACTGATTAATAGTACAAGAACTGGATATTTGTCTCTTTTGAAAAAATCTGGTGCTAATATAGCAACTTTGTCATCGTTAAATAGCATTCCTGAAGTGTCAGAAAAAATCTCTATACAGTTCTCGTCTTTGTCGGCGTTTTCTATTAATGAAGATGAGGCATTTTTAGTGCGTGAAGAGTTGGTGTTTCTTTGTGTTGCAGCGGTATTTGCAAAAGGGAGCAGCCGAATAAATGGGTTGAGCAAACTGCCTTTTGAGTGTGAAGAAAGGCTTAGGAGTTTGGTTGACTCTTTTATGAAATTGGGAGTGGTTTGCTCTATTGGGAATGACTATGTTGAGATTGAAGGTTCAACACCTCAAGGTGGAGAATTGGATTGCGCTGGTGATTATTTATTGGCTATGGCGCAAATGGCATTGGGTGCAAGAAGTTCTGGTGTAATAAAGGTTCAAGATTGTTTTGGACTATTTGAAGAATTTAATGAGTTTGAGCGTGTTACTGAGTCACTTGGTATTCAGTGTTCGGTAGCGCAGTAGTTTTGAAAGAGGAAGTAATATGATAAATCAATCTCCTGTTATCGCAATTGATGGACCTAGTGGTGCAGGTAAAGGTACTGTAAGTCAGATTCTGGCAGATAAATTGGGGTGGCATCTTTTAGATAGTGGTGCGTTATACCGTTTATTGGCGCTTGCAGTGTCTCATCATGATATGTCCATTGACGATCATGAAACTCTCCAAGTGTTGGCTGAGCATTTAGATATTCAGTTTTTACAAGATGCAGATGGTAAATTAGATATTGTTCTAGAAGGAGAGGTTGTTACTCAAGCAATCCGAACTGAAGAAGTGGGCAATCAAGCTTCCATTCTTGCTTCCATTCCTTCAGTCAGAGAAGGGTTGTTATTACGTCAACGTGCATTTGCTCAAGATCCTGGGTTGGTTGCTGATGGGCGTGATATGGGGACAGTGGTGTTTCCTGGGGCAACGGTGAAGATTTTTCTTACTGCATCTGCTGAAGAAAGAGGGCGTCGACGCTTTTTGCAATTGCAAGAAAAGGGTGAGGATGTTAGTCTTCAGGGTTTAGTAGCTTCTATTAAAGAAAGAGATGAGCGTGATGCTAATAGGGCAATCGCTCCTCTTGTTCCAGCAATTGAAGCAACGGTAATAGACAGTACTTCGATATCTATCGATGACGTAGTCGAAGTTATTCTAAAAGAAGTCTCAAAAAAGGGTGTTTTGTAAGGTAAATAACTTACAAATTAAATGATTAAGAGCTCGTTATTTAGTCTTTTTTGATAGAACGACTATACTGTTCTATTACTTGGTACATGTATAAATTTTTAGTCAAAGCAGAGACCAGCCAAATCTGTTTTGCATCATCATAAAATGACCCCGTATGGGCTGGTAATACGGTTAAAGTACGCTAGCGTACTAATTTAAAGGAAACACAATGACTCAAAGCTTCGCTGAACTGTTTGAAGAAAGCCTGTTAACCGTAGAAATGGCTCCAGGCTCGATTGTTACTGGTATTATCGTTGATATCGATAGTGAGTGGGTAACTGTTCATGCAGGTCTAAAATCTGAAGGTGTTATTCCTCGCGCTCAATTTCTTTCTGAAAGCGGTGAGTTCACTTTAAAAGTCGGCGACGAAGTAAAAGTTGCTCTTGATGCTGTTGAAGATGGTTTCGGTGAGACTAAATTGTCTCGTGAGAAAGCGAAACGCGCTGAAACTTGGGAAGTTCTTGAGAAAGCATACGAAAACAGTGAAATTGTTGTTGGTGTTATCAATGGTAAAGTCAAAGGTGGCTTCACAGTTGATATCGCTAATATCCGCGCTTTCTTACCAGGTTCTTTGGTTGACGTTCGTCCGATCCGTGATACTTCACACCTTGAAGGTGTAGATCTTGAGTTTAAACTTATTAAACTTGATCAAAAACGTAATAACGTTGTTGTTTCTCGTCGCGCAGTTATGGAAGCAACTAACAGTGCAGAACGTGAAACACTTCTAGCTTCTCTAGAAGAAGGTCAAGAAGTTAAAGGTATCGTTAAGAACCTTACTGATTACGGTGCATTTGTTGATCTTGGTGGTGTTGATGGTCTTCTACACATCACTGATATGGCTTGGAAACGCATCAAGCACCCAAGCGAAATCATTGCTGTTGGTGATGAGATCGACGTTAAAGTTCTTAAGTTTGATCGTGAGCGTAATCGTGTATCTCTTGGCCTTAAGCAATTGGGTGAAGATCCATGGGTTGCTATTAAAGCTCGTTACCCAGAAGGTACTAAAGTAACAGCTAAAGTTACTAATCTTACTGATTACGGTTGTTTTGCAGAGCTTGAAGAAGGTGTTGAAGGTCTTGTTCACGTATCTGAAATGGATTGGACAAATAAGAACATCCACCCATCAAAAGTTGTTCAAATTGGTGATGAAGTAGAAGTTATGATCCTAGACATCGACGAAGAGCGTCGTCGTATTTCTCTAGGTGTTAAGCAATGTACTCCTAATCCATGGGAAGAGTTCGCTACTTCTTACAACAAAGGTGACAAAATCTCTGGCGCAATCAAATCTATTACTGATTTTGGTGTGTTCATTGGTCTTGAAGGCGGTATTGACGGTCTTGTTCATCTATCTGATCTTTCTTGGGATGAAACGGGTGAAGAAGCTGTTCGTCAATATAAGAAAGGTGACAACCTTGAAACTGTTGTGTTGTCTATCGATGCTGAACGTGAGCGTATCTCTTTAGGTGTTAAGCAACTTGAAGAAGATCCTTTTGTTGGTTTCGCTGCTGAAAATGACAAAGGCGCTATCGTAGAAGGTACTGTTAAAGAAGTTGATGCTAAAGGTGCTGTTGTCGTTCTTGCTGGCGGTGTTGAAGCAACAATTAAAGTATCTGAATTGAGTCGTGAGCGTGTTGAAGATGCTGCGTCTGTATTGAAAGAAGGTGACAAAGTTGAAGCTGCGATCATTAGCCTTGATCGTAAAGCTCGTACAGTTGCTCTTTCTATCAAACAGAAAGATGCTTCTGAAGAGAAAGCTGCTCTTAAGTCTCATTCTGAGAAGCAACAAGCTGAAACAAGTGGTCCAACTACAATTGGTGACTTGATCAAAGCTCAATTAGAAAATCAAAACTAAGTTTTTCTGATTGAAAGTAAAATGCGAGCCTTGTGCTCGCATTTTTTTTGCTGCTAAAGTGCTGAATGTTTAATTTTTCAGTTGACAAAAAAACTATGCACAGAATATGTGGATAACTTTGGTATAGGATTGAGTAGGCTGTTTTTTTATTTAACTTATTGAAAATATTGGTTTTTTACTTTAGTTGCTCTAAGAAATGCTTGATATCTTCATCATTCCATTCATCTTTTTCTAATAACTCTTTTAAAGACTCGTTTTGTGCTAACTGTTGAATGTTTTTTTGGAACTTCGCGTAGTGATACTCTTTTATAAGCTCTTCATCTCTCTTTGATCGATATAGTGGGTTATGATCTTTTTCATTTGGATTAAGCTTTTTGATGTCTTGATATGTTTTTAGGAATGCTTTCTTGGAAATCATCTTGCTTCCTTGTTTGCTGATTGAATAGGCTCAAGGTAAAGTACTTCGAAGTGTGTTGTATTGGCCTGCCATTTAATGTCTATGTCCCACAACTGAAAAGCATGCAGTTTTCCTGTTTTTCCATGAAGATAGGATGGTCTTGGGTCTTGTGAAAGAATTTCTGCAATTAATTCACGAATATTTCGTCTGGTTTGCTTGTTGTATTCTTGGCATTGTTCCTCTGCGGTAGTAGAGAAAAGAACGATCTTTTTATTGGGGGGTGATGGAGCAAAGCCACTTTTTGCATCAAGTATAGAGTCAGAATAGGTTAAATAGGGCTTTATATCAACGACAGGAGTGCCATCTAATAAATCGCTTCCATGTAATTCTATAAGCACTTTTTTGCCTTCTTGAAAAATCTTTCCTAGTTTTACGACGGATAGTCCTAATGGATTGGGTCTATGGGTTGCTCTTGTAGAGAATACTCCAACTTTGCTTTTTCCACCTAGTCTAGGTGGCCGCACTTTTGCTTTCCAGCTGTCCGTTAAACATTTATGAAAGATAAAATGTATCCAAATATGAGAAAACTCATCCAAGCCTTCTAAAGTATCCAATCTATTAAAAGGTGGGAGTAATTCTAGTGTGGCTGTTGCTTCTTTGACTAACCCCGGTTGTCTTGGTATGCCAAATTTTTGGGTATAGCATGAGTGAATAATTCCAATTGTCTGAAATGAGTA
Source organism: uncultured Marinomonas sp. (assembly GCA_947493575.1). GTDB lineage: Bacteria > Pseudomonadota > Gammaproteobacteria > Pseudomonadales > Marinomonadaceae > Marinomonas. Next base: position 82,173 of record CANLRQ010000003.1, on the reverse strand, counting down.
ACTAGAATGAAAGCTCAAAGAAAACCTCATGCAAAAGCTTAAAGGAGTTAAAAAGAATGAAATCTTTTATGTTAGTATAGTTTTATTAAAATGAAGTCTAAATAGAATCATTTTAACGTCTAATTTAATTGTTAAGTTGAGAGTCTGGTATGTCAATAAAAAATTACATGGAACAAGTGGGTCGACAGGCGCGTGATGCTTCTCGCGTTTTGGCTCGTGCTTCTACTCAAGATAAAAATGATGCATTGTTAGCAATGGCTGTTGCTCTGGATAATGCCCGACCTCAACTTAAATTGGCTAACAAAAAAGACATGGATGCGGGAATTGAAAAAGGTTTAACCCCCTCATTGCTTGATAGGCTTCTTATTGATGATGCTAAGATTTCAGGCATGGTAGAAGGTCTAAAACAGGTAGCTGGTCTGATCGATCCTGTTGGTGAAATTACAGATATGGCTTACCGTCCATCTGGCATTCAAATCGGCAAAATGCGTGTGCCATTGGGTGTAATTGGCATTGTTTATGAGTCTCGCCCAAATGTAACGATTGATGCTGCGAGTCTGTGTCTTAAGTCTGGTAATGCGGCTATTTTAAGGGGCGGAAGTGAGGCATATTATTCAAATCAAGCCATAGCTGAAGCTATTGTTGTAGGTTTGAAGTCGGTTGGTTTGCCTGAAAATGTTGTGCAAGTAATTAATACCACTGATCGAGAGGCGGTTGGTGAATTGATTAGCATGACTGAGTATGTTGATGTTGTTGTTCCTCGCGGCGGAAAAGGGCTAATCGAGAGGATTTCAAAAGATGCTAAAGTTCCTGTAATTAAGCATCTAGATGGTAATTGCCATGTCTATATTGATAATGAAGCGGATATAGAAAAAGCCATTCGCATCGCTATGAATGCTAAAACTAGACGATATGGGGTTTGTAATGCGATGGAGTCTTTATTGGTTCATAAAGACATTGCCGCTAGAGTGCTTCCAGATTTGGCTAAGGCGTTAATTGAAAAAGGCGTGGAGTTAGTTGGATGTTTGGACAGTAAAGCCTATATGGAATCGATGGAGTTAGCGACAGAAGAAGATTGGTTTACAGAATATTTGGCACCTAAATTGTCAGTAAAATTAGTGAATAATATGGATGAAGCTATCAGTCATATTAATCATTATGGCTCTCATCATACGGATGCAATTGTAAGTCAAAATTATTCAAAAACACGTGTTTTTATGACTGAAGTTGATTCTGCTTCAGTCATGGTGAATGCATCTACAAGTTTTGCTGATGGTTTTGAATACGGTTTTGGTGCTGAAATTGGCATTTCTACTGATAAAATACATGCAAGAGGGCCTGTGGGGTTATTGGGGCTTACCAGTCAAAAATTTATTGTTCTGGGTGATGGGCATACTCGTGATAATTAAAATTGTTAAGGGTCGTATAGTTGTCTGAAGCAAAGCAAACAGGAGCAAGGCAAGTAATAGCTATTATGGGAGGGACATTCAATCCTATACATAATGCTCATTTGAGAGTTGCAGTTGAAATTGCAGATCTATTTACTTTAAATCAATTGAAATTGATGCCTTGCTTCCAGCCTGCACATAAGGCTGTTTTTGGTAGTTCGACAAAACAAAGAGTTGAAATGTTAGAGCTGGCTGTTGCATCTGATGTTCGATTATCAGTCGATACACGAGAAGTTGTTAGTGCAAAGCCAAGCTTTACCATTGATACGTTAAAAGAATTGAGAGCAGAGGTTGGACGTGATCCAGCGCTTATAATAATCATAGGTATGGATAGCTTTTGCTCCTTACCGTCCTGGAAAAATTGGTTGGAATTGACATCTTATGCTCATATTGTCGTCGTTTCTAGGCCGGGTTCGTTCCCAGTATTTACAGATGAGTTAAAGAACTATTATGAAAAGTATCGTGCTTCAACAATAGCTGAGTTACAATGCGCGCCCTCTGGATGTATCTTGTTTGAAGCAATATCACCACTGGATATATCATCTAGTATGATTAGAGAGTTACAGGCTCAAAAGAAATCGATTGCGTATTTGTTGCCTGATTCTGTTCAAAATTATATTGAAAAAAATAAACTTTATTTATAGGAAAATACACTTACATGAGTGATCAAAACCTTACAACTGATCAAATACTTGCGTTGGCTATCGAATCTTTAGAAGATGTTAAAGGTGATAAGATCACAGTTCTAAACGTTCAGGCTCATACAGATATGATGGACTTTATGGTTATCTGTACGGGTACGTCTAAACGTCATGTTAATTCACTCGGTCAGAATGTGGTTGAGCATGCAAAAAAGAACGACTTGCAACCATTAGGATTTGAAGGCAAGGGCATGGGCAGTGATTGGGTATTGGTTGATTTACATGATGTGGTTGTTCACGTTATGACTGAGGAAGCGCGTTCCTTTTATGATCTAGAAAAACTTTGGAATATCACTCCAGAAGCCTTATAGGTAACGGTTAAAATGCGTATTAGACTTATAGCGGTTGGTACAAAAATGCCGAAGTGGATTCAAGATGGCTTCTCTGATTATACCAAGCGCTTACCAAAGGACTTTTCATTGGAATTGGTTGAAATTCCAATGTCTCCGAGAGGAAAGAATACGGACATAGCCAAAGCTATTCGTAAGGAAGGAGATGCGATGCTTGATGCTATTTCTCCTTCTGAAAAGGTGATTGCGATGGAGGTTTTAGGGAAAGATTGGTCCACAGAACAATTAGCTGATCAAGCTGAATCTTGGCGTATGGATGGAAGTAACCTTTGTTTATTGGTTGGTGGTCCTGATGGGCTTGATCCTAGGTGCTCTGCTAGAGCGGATAAGTGCTGGTCTTTATCTAAGCTGACTTTACCTCATCCTATTGTCCGTGTAATTCTTGCAGAACAGCTATATCGCGCTTGGACCTTGATGAATAATCACCCTTACCATCGGTAGGCCATGGATTAATGGATCAACGTCAAAAATATTTCCGTAATTACCGTCAAGAGAAATCGTTAACCCAACGACGAGTAATTGTGTCTGGGGTTCTTGTGTTAATTATGGTGGGTATTTTAGTTTCCCGTCTTTTTTATCTTCAAGTGGTAGAGTTTGATCGTTATCAAACTAAAGCAAATGATAATCGAGTAATGCTAATTCCTGAACCTCCTCCAAGGGGGTTGGTTTATGATCGCAATGGCGTTGTATTAGCTGATAATAGGCCTATTCACAGTCTCACCATTACACCTGAGCGCGTTAAAAACTTTTCTGTATTACAAGACGAGCTAAATGACATTCTTGAAATATCAACTGAAGAATGGGACGCATTTAATGCTAAAAGAAAATCCTACCGTCGACCTTATCAGTCTATTACTCTAAAACAGCATTTAACGGACTCTGAATGGGCTAAGTTATCAGTAGATCTGTATAAATGGGATGGGGTTCAAGTTGAAGCTCAACTTACACGCTACTACCCTTATGGGGAGGCTTTTGCCCATGCTGTTGGTTATGTAGGTCGAATAACAGAAAAAGATTTACAAAAGGTGAATCCTGATACATATCAAGGTGCTCTTTATATTGGTAAATCTGGAATAGAGGACTTTTACGAGTCAGACCTATTTGGTGTTCCAGGCTTGAGTAAATTAGAGGTTAATGCTCGCGGTCGGATTATGTCTGAAATAGAACGACAAAACCCAGTACCAGGTAAAGATATCCAGCTTCATCTTGATGCGCGTTTACAGCAATATGCATTCGATGCTCTTGGTGATTATACAGGTTCAGTTATTGCCATTGATCCTAAAACTGGCGGCATTCTAGCTTTGGTTAGTAAGCCTAGTTACGATTCCAACTTATTTGTTCGTGGTATTTCTTACAGTGATTACGATGTATTACGAAATTCTCCTAGACTGCCTTTATTTAATAGAGCGTTGAGGGGAGGATATCCCCCTGCCTCTACAATTAAACCTTTTATGGCGTTGGCTGGATTAGAGTCTGGATTTGCAAGTTGGAACGATCGTTATTATGCCCATGGGTTTTATCAGATTAACCCTAATGGGAGGCGATATCGTGACTGGAAAAGAGGAGGGCACGGCTGGATCGATTTAGAGCGCTCTCTAATCGAATCTGTTGATACTTATTATTATCAATTAGCCCATAAAATGGGCGTGACGCCAATTCATGATTTTTTAGAAAAATTTGGTTTTGGTAAGTCAACTATTTTAGATTTAAATGGTGCCAGTAATGGATTGCTGCCATCAAATGAATGGAAAAAAGCCAAATATAGAGAACCTTGGTACCCAGGAGATTCTGTCAATATTGGGATTGGTCAAGGTTTTATGGTTGCAACACCGATACAAATTGCAGCGGCGACTTCAGCAATTGCAAATAGAGGTGTATGGCATCCACCTAGAATGGCTAAACAAGTTGGAAACTCCATTCCTCAGTTTTCTGAATCTCCTTCAGGCTTGCAAAACATTACTTTGAAAAATCAACGTAATTGGTTGAAGGTTACAGAGGCAATGGAGAAAGTTATTTCAGACCCAAAAGGTACTGCAAGACGACTTCAAGGGACGCCTTATAAAATTGCTGGAAAAACCGGTACTGGTCAGGTGTTTAGTTTGCAAGAAGATGAAGAGTATGAAGCTGATAAGTTAGCAAAACGGCTTCATGACCACGCTCTTTTTATTGGCTTTGCCCCATCAAAGCAACCAGAAATTGTAATTTTTTCTATCTTTGAAAACGGTGGCAGTAGTTCTAAACCTGCCGATTTAAGTAAAAAATTGTTCGATGCTTATTTGTTGGATGATTACCCTAAAAAATACGATTATTTAAAAGGAGCTAATTCGTGAATGCTTCTTTATATTCAAGAGTCATGTCGTTTACAAATGCAAGATTGTGGAAACTTGCCCATATAGATGTGCTGTTGATGGTGTCATTACTGTTGTTGATTTCCGGCGGCCTTGTCGTACTTTATTCTGCTTCTGGGCAGAGAGAGGACGTTGTTGAAAGGCAAATGGTTCGTTTAGCTCTAGGTTTTGGTCTGTGTATTGTATTGGCTCAATTGCCGCCTAAATATATGAGGCGATTTTCTCCTATTTTATTTCTTGTAGCCGTATGTTTATTGGCGGCAGTATTATTTTTTGGTGTGGGGGCTAAAGGCGCGCAGAGGTGGCTAGAAATACCTGGGGGTGTTCGTTTTCAACCTTCAGAGCTTATGAAGGTGATTATGCCAATGATGATCGCCTGGTATTTTTCAGATCGGCATTTGCCACCAAGATTAAAGCATATCATTATCGTTTTGATTGTGATTATGTTGCCTGTTTTGATGATTGCAAGGCAGCCAGATTTAGGAACCTCTTTGCTGGTCGCAGTCTCGGGGTTGTTTGTTTTATTTTTGGCTGGTCTTCAATGGCGCTATATCATTGGTTCTTTCGCCCTTGCTCCTCTCGTTGGATTTAGTTTATGGCAAGTTATGCACTCGTATCAAAAACAACGAGTACTTACCTTTCTAGACCCTGAGAGTGACCCACTAGGCTCAGGTTGGAATATTATACAGTCTAAGACTGCAATTGGTTCTGGTGGCATTCACGGAAAAGGCTGGCTTGAAGGTACTCAGGCGCAATTAGATTTTTTGCCAGAAAGCCATACTGATTTTATTATTGCTGTTTTAGCAGAAGAATTTGGCATGATAGGCTGTATTACTCTTTTAGTTGGATATCTGTTGATTATTGCCCGTGGCTTATACATATCGACAATGGCGGAAGATAACTATGCAAGACTATTGGCAGGAAGTTTAACGCTAACGTTTTTTGTTTATTTGTTTGTTAATATCGGTATGGTGTCAGGTATTTTGCCTGTAGTAGGTGTCCCTTTACCGCTTATTAGTTATGGTGGAACTTCTATTATTACCATTATGGCAACGTTTGGAATATTAATGTCTATACAAACCCACAAGAAAGCGAGATAACGATGAAAATGATATGGACGATAATTTTATGTTTTCTGGTGGCTGCCTGTAGCTCTGTTGAAAATAATGTAGAAACAGTAGAGGGTGAAGTTGAGCGTGTTTTAAAGCAAGAGGCGCCTACTTCAAAAGCGCTTGCCCCAAAAGTTCTTGACCCTGAATTAAGTTTTATGGGGAAAGAAAAGGTAAGAGCTTTTATTGCTTATATGGAAGACAAACATAATTATGACAAGGCATTGCTAATTGAGAAATTTAGCCAAATAACACCCCGTAAACAAGTCATTAAAAAGTCAAATAATCAGCCTGAAGTTATTACTCCATATTTTGAATATAAAACACGTTTCTTAAAAGAGTCTCGGATTAAGTCAGGTGTGGTATTTCTAAAAGAGAACAAATATTGGCTGGACAAAGCAGAAAATGAGTTTGGTGTTCCTGCTGAAGTGATTGTTGCTATTGCCGGAGTAGAAACATTTTATGGTCGTATTACCGGCAATAAAGATGTATTTACTTCCCTATCAACATTGGCATTTGATTATCCGAGGCGTGGAAAGTACTTTTTGAGTGAGTTGGAAGCGTTTTTATTGTTATCTAGGGAAAAGGGCTGGTCAATCAATGAAATAAAAGGCTCTTATAGCGGAGCTCTTGGAATGGCTCAATTTATGCCATCCAACTATCGCAGATTGGCGATTGACTACGATAAGAACGGTGAAATTGACTTATGGGGCTCTTCTGCAGATGCAATTGGAAGCATTGCAAATTATTTAAAACATAAGGGATGGAAATCTAATCAACCTATACTAGATCCAGTTTCTGTTGATGTCTCTAGGGAAGACAGTCCAGAGATAAGGTCGTGGTCTAATAAAAAAAGAAAAACGTATCATTACCCTGATGAATGGAAAAACATTGGCGTCACTGTAAATGCTTCATTGCCGGAATTGAAGTCAGGATTAATTCGATTAAGAACATCCTCTAGCCAAAGAAGCTATTGGCTAGCTTACAATAACTTCTTTTCATTGATGAGCTATAATCCAAGTCGACGCTATACTATGGCGGTTATTGAATTGTCTAGGGAAATACAAAAAGGTAGTAGTGAGTAATGAGAGCTTTTTATTATTTCTTTGTGGTTGTGTTCTTATCTGCCTGTACAAGTTCAAAACATATTAATCAGTCTTCTTCAAAAAAAGAGATCGATTTGGATAAGGCGTCTGGAGGAGGAAGATACAGTATTTTACAAGACCATGCGCCAACGGGAGATATTAAAGTTGATCATTTGCCAGATTTGGTTCCAAAGTGGGAGCCTAAAAGTCGAGGCGGTAACAAGTCTTCTTATAAAGTTTGGGGTAAAACATATCGAGTAATGAATTCTGCTAATGGTTACACGGCGGTAGGAACGGCATCTTGGTATGGAAAAAAATTCCATGGGCATAAAACCTCTAATGGCGAAACATATGATATGTATGCGTTTTCCGCAGCACATAAAAGTCTGCCATTGCCGACTTATCTTAAAGTAACCAATCTTGATAATAAGCGAAGTGTCATTGTTCGAGTAAATGATCGAGGCCCATTTCATGGGGATCGTTTGATCGATTTATCTTATGCCGCCGCCGCTCGTCTTGATTACCATAAAAAAGGGTTAGCGCGGGTTAAAATTGAGGCAATTACACCTAAAAAAGGAGAATTATATAAGGCTTCCCGTACAACATCTGTTGCTGCTAAATCAACATCTGTGAAGCAAACAAAACCCACAAGCAGCTTTACGCATTTACAATTAGGTGCGTTTAGTTCACAAGCATCTGCGAATTCTTTAAAGACCCGACTCATTCAAGAGTTTGATACCCAGATTAAAGTTAGTGTAAAGAAACAAGAGGGTAACCTTTATAAAGTGCTTGCAGGACCATATAAAAAGCTAAGCGATTTGAACGAGTGGGTAGGTAAAATACAGGATGCAGGTTTTTCACAACCTATTAGAGTATCCTTTTCACCTTAAGGTTAGGATTAAACTAGAGATTGCCTCCTGCGTTTAGTATCATTCACATTCATTTTCACTAAAAGAATTAAGCTGGTCATGAAAAATCTAATTATACTTTTTACTGCCATACTGAGCTTATGCTCATTAACCGTTACGGCGGCTCCATCTCTGATCCCTGCTCCTCCTCAACTGTCTGCTAGTAGCTATATCTTAATGGATGCCTATACAGGTGATGTATTGGTAGAGCATAACTCGAATAAAGAGTTGCCTCCTGCAAGCCTGACTAAGTTAATGACGGCTTATATTATTGAGTATGAGTTAGCTCGTGGAAATGTCTCATTAAATGACCAAGTAAATATTAGTGAGAAAGCGTGGCGTATGGAAGGCTCACGTATGTTTATTAGAGAAGGTACTCAGGTATCTTTAGAAGACTTAATGAGAGGCATCATTATTCAATCTGGTAATGATGCCAGTGTTGCAGTCGCTGAGCATGTAGCAGGTAGTGAATCTGCCTTTGCTGATTTAATGAATCAACATGCTCAAATACTTGGTATGAAGAACAGTAATTTTATTAACTCTACTGGGTTCCCAGCAGAAGGTCATGTGTCGAGTGCATTTGATCTAGCGTTGCTTTCACGGGCGAAAATTATTCAGTTCCCTGAAAATTACGAGATGTATTCAGAGAAGTATTTTACTTACAATAAAATTAAGCAGCCTAACCGTAATAAACTACTTTGGAGAGATTCAACGGTAGATGGTTTAAAGACAGGCCATACTGAAGAAGCTGGATTTTGTTTAGCTGCATCTGCTGTACGTAACGGTACTCGATTGATCACAGTTGTAATGGGCACTAATAGTTCTGAAGCTAGAGCGACTGAGACTCAAAAATTGTTAAATTATGGTTTCAGATACTTTGAAACGCGTAAATTATATAGCCGTGGTCAAGTTGTGAATGAGGCAAAAGTATGGGGTGGTTCGGCTGAGTCTGTAAAAGTCGGGTTTGCTGAAGATGTACTTGTTACTATTCCTCGCCAACAAACGAATGCGTTACCAGCAACATTGGATTTACAACCTGTTATTGAAGCTCCTATTGCTGTTGGTGATGTATTAGGAACAATCATAGTAGGTACTGAAGGGAATGTTCTTCTTGAAAGAGAAGTCGTTGCATTGGAAGTAGTAGAAGAAGGCGGTTTATTTAAACGATTGCTTGATAAAATTAAGCTCTTTTTCATGAATTTGTTTTAATTCTTAGTATTCTAAATAATTTAGTAAAGTAGATTTTATGGCATTAATTACTAAAAATGGTGATGTAACCAAAGAGACGTCAAGTGAAGCACCTAAAATAGTGTTTCCCTGTGACAACTATATGGTGAAAGTAGTCGCCCTTGAAAGCGAAACGATCCTTTCGGAGATTTTAATTGTTTTCAAAAAGTTTGCTCCTGAAATGGATGATAATAATGTCGGTGTGAATCGATCGAGTAAAGGTAAGTTTATTAGCTTTACGTTCCGAATTTTAGCAGTAAGTGAAGAACAACTCTCCGGGCTGCATAAAGAGCTGATGGCCATTGCTGCTGTTAAGATGGTTATGTAATGACAAGTCCTCTTATTTGTCGTGACCTTGGTCTTGTGGAATATCAAGACACATGGGAAAGGATGAAGTCTTTTACTCAGCGAAGAGATTCGAGTTACTCAGATGAGATTTGGCTGTTGCAGCACCCACGTGTTTTTACACAAGGCCAAGCTGGGAAAGCGGAACATTTATTGGCTCCTGGGGACATACCTGTAATTCCTGTTGATCGGGGAGGGCAAGTAACTTATCACGGACCAGGGCAACTTATTGCTTATGTTTTAATTGATTTAAAGCGTTCTAAAATTGGTGTCAGAGATTTGGTTACTGTATTAGAAAATACAGTGATTCAGACCCTTGAAGCCAATAACATTGAGTCCTATGCAAAAGCTGATGCTCCCGGTGTTTATGTAGAAGGTAGAAAAATTTCCTCTCTTGGACTTAGAGTCAGGAGAGGGTGCTCATTTCATGGGCTTGCATTAAATGTGGATATGGATTTGTCTCCGTTTGATCGAATCAATCCTTGTGGTTATCAAGGTTTAGAAATGATTGATATGGTGCGTTTGAACCCAAACGTTATCTATGAAAGAGTTGTGGTTCAGTTGGCGAATCAGTTGTCTGAACTGCTCGGTCACGAACATCCGACTATCCAAAAAGGGTGGAATTAACATGTCAACAGAAGTAAAACGCGTCGTTAAAGGAGAAAAACTCCGTGGCGCTGAAAAAATGGCTCGTATCCCAGTTAAGATCGTTCCTACAGAAGAGATTCCTCGTAAGCCAGATTGGTTGCGTGTAAGAATGCCTGCCTCACCAGAAATCGCACGTATAAAAAAGACGTTACGAGATCATAAACTGTCTTCTGTTTGCGAAGAAGCGAATTGCCCAAATTTAGGTGAATGTTTTAGTAATGGTACTGCGACTTTCATGATCATGGGGGATATTTGTACTCGACGTTGCCCATTCTGTGATGTGGCCCATGGCCGACCAAATGCATTAAGTGAAGATGAAGCGAAAGAGCTAGGTGCTGCTATTCGTGATATGAAGCTTAAATATGTCGTTATTACATCTGTTGACCGTGATGATTTACGTGATGGCGGGGCGCAGCATTTTGTAGATTGTATTAACGAAACGCGTAAAGAAAGTCCGTCAATTGAGATTGAGACACTGGTTCCTGACTTTCGTGGACGTATGGACGTTGCATTAGATATTTTGCAAATCGCTCCACCTGATGTGTTTAATCACAATTTAGAATCCATTCCTCGCTTATATCGTCAGGTTCGTCCTGGTTCAGATTATCAGTGGTCTCTTGATTTATTGAAAAAATTCAAAGAACGTTGCCCTGATGTGCCGACTAAATCAGGATTGATGGTAGGAATGGGCGAAGAGTTTGATGAAATTGTTGAAGTTATGAAAGACTTACGTGCACATGGTGTAGACATGTTAACAATAGGTCAATATCTACAGCCTTCAAAGCATCACTTTCCAATGTCAAGATTTGTTCCACCAGAAGAGTTCGAGCGCTATGAAGAAGTAGCAAAAGAGCTTGGCTTTAAGCACGCAGCTTGTGGTCCTTTGGTAAGGTCTTCATACCATGCCGATAAGCAGGCTCATGGTGAACGTGTTTCATAAATGTAAAATAATTATATAATATAAACGAGAAGGGAGTTATACAATCACCTTCTCGTTTTGTTTGTTTTAAAGGTAGTAAAACTGCTTGTGTAGAGTTTATTTATTACTGAAAATCAAACAATATTTTCGTATTCGGAGAGTAGATACATGACAGATAAAAGAGTGTTAGCAGAAACTTTGCATGAAGGTTATGGTCAGAGTTTTGAAGTTGATAATGTTTTTTTTGAGTTAGATACAGACCATCAACATCTAGTGATTTTTGAGAATAAACAGTTTGGTCGTATTATGGCATTGGATGGTGTTATTCAGACTACTGAAAAAGATGAGTTTGTGTATCATGAAATGATGGCTCATGTTCCTATGTTTGCCCATGGAAATGCCAAGAAAGTACTGATCATTGGCGGCGGTGATGGTGGCATGCTGCGTGAAGTTCTTCGTCATTCGAGTGTTGAACAAGTAACTCAAGTTGAGATTGATCAAGCTGTTGTCGATATGTGTATTAAATATTTACCAAACCACTCAGCTGGTGCATACGATCATCCAAAAGCAAAAGTGGTTATTGCGGATGGTGTTGATTTCGTCAATGAAACAGATGAAAAATACGATGTTATTATTTCGGATTGCACAGATCCAATTGGCCCAGGCGAAGTCTTGTTTAGTTCTCGTTTTTATGAAGGATGTAAGCGTTGCTTAAATGATGGTGGCGTTTTTGTTGCTCAAAATGGTGTAAGTTTTATGCAACTGCACGAAGTAACAACAACGGCTCAGCGTTTGCAGCCTTATTTTAAAGATGTGCATTTCTATTCTGGTGCCGTTCCAACTTATGTGGGTGGTATTATGACTTTTGCTTGGGCAACGGATAATGATGCGTTACGCCAGTTATCTTCTCAGGAATTGAGAACGCGTTTTGAAGCGTCTGGAATTAAGACTCGTTTTTATACGCCTGAATTACATCAAGCTGCATTTGCTTTACCGCAATATGTATTGGATGCATTTTAATTCATCGTTATTTGTTCTTGCTTTACTTATACACCCCTAGTCTTTGAGTAATAAGATTAGGGGTTTTTTATCATTAAGAGATGGTTTTTATAACTGTTTTTTTGTTTCTAGAAAAGGAGGCCATATGTCTAAGTGGTCTGTTAAAGACTCTATTGATTTATACAATGTTGATCATTGGAGCGCGGGGTTTTTCTCTATAAATGAAAAAGGTCGAGCTGTTGCTTTGCCAGATAGAGAGAGAAATATAGATCTTACTGAGTTATCTAAAGCGTTAAAGGATAAAAATATTCCTTTACCTACTTTAGTGCGCTTCCCAAATATCTTGCATTCTAGAATTGAAAAAATAACAGGTTCTTTTCAAGAGGCCATCCAATATTATAAGTATCAAGGTCAATATTCGATTGTTTATCCGATCAAGGTAAATCAACAACGCCGCGTGGTGGAAGAGATTACTAAATGTCAGCCTGAAAACCCTCTCTCTGTGGGGTTAGAGGCGGGTAGTAAACCTGAATTGATGGCTGTGCTTGCAATGCATCAAAGCCCAAATGGCATTATTGTATGTAATGGGTATAAAGATAAAGAGTTTATCCATCTTGCTTTAATGGCTGAAAAGATGGGACATAAGGTTTTTCTAGTTGTGGAAAAACTGCATGAGCTAGATTTAATACTTAAAGAAGCACAAAAAATAAATGTAAAGCCGAGGATTGGTATTCGCATTCGTTTAGCATCCACTTGTTCTACTCATTGGGGGAACAGTGGTGGTGAAAAGTCAAAGTTTGGCCTCACAACATCTCAACTAATGAGAGCTATTGATCGTTTACGTGAGCTAGATAAAGTGGATTGTTTGGAGTTGATTCATTTTCATCTTGGCTCTCAAATTACTCGTATTCGGGATATTCAAAACAGTTTAAAAGAGTGTGCCCGCTATTATTCTGAGCTGCATCAGATGAATGTTCCCATCAAATGGGTGGACGTTGGTGGTGGACTTGGGGTTGATTATGAGGGTACTCGCTCTCAAAGTGCTTACTCTGCTAATTACAGTATTTCTGAATATGCGAATAATATTATTTTTGCATTCCATAATATTTGTGAGCAACATGACTTGCCTCACCCTAACTTAATCTCTGAGTCTGGAAGAGCGGTCACTGCACATCATGCAATGATGATCGCTAATGTTTTTTCATCTGGTGCGGAATTGCTTACAGTCAGCCAGCCCCATGAAGACAGCCAGTTGGAAATTCTTCGTTTATGGGATGTACTTAAAGTTTTAGAAGTGGGTGGAAAAGATAAACGTTCTTTGGTCGAGCTTTATCATGACTTATCAGACGATTTTAATGATGTTTTGTCTTTATACACACATGGCCAATTAAATTTAGAGCAAAGAGCATTAGCGGAAAATTTATTTTTAGCATCGTGTCGTTTACTCCTTCCTAGATTGGATAATCGTAATAGAGGGCATCGAGCGGTCATCGATGAACTAAATGAACGCCTAGCTGAAAAACTCTTTGTAAACTTGTCTGTCTTTCAGTCTATGCCAGACGCATGGGGGATTGATCAAGTATTTCCTGTGATTCCCTTACAAGGTTTAGATCAAGAGCCTTCCTTTAGGGGGAAAATTCAAGATGTTACTTGTGACTCTGATGGTTGTCTGTATCGTTATGTTGATGGACAAGGGTTGGAAAGTTCACTGCCTTTACCTCCTCCTCCGCTAGAAGGGGAAGATTATTTAATGGGCTTTTTCCTAGTAGGGGCTTATCAAGAAACATTGGGAGATTTACATAATTTATTTGGAGACACCAGCTCGGTAGATGTTTATTTAACAGATGATGGATTTCAAATAGACCATGTTTTAATGGGTGACAGTGTACAAGATGTATTGAGATCCGTCAGTTATGATGATCATGCCCTTATAAAGCGCTATGTGGAAAAAATCCAATCCAGTGAGCTTAATACCCAAGATCAAGAACAGTTTTTGGCTACGTGTAAAGGCGTCTTGAAAGGTTACACTTATTTAATTTAAACGCGAATCGGTATGGTTGTATGAGCAGTTTTAGAGTTCCTGCGGAATGGGAACAACACACACGAACTTGGGTTATTTGGCCTTGCCGAGATATTATCTGGGAAGGCCAATTGGAACTAGCACAGCAAAGTTACGAAGCGGTAATTAGAGCTGTCGCCCGATATGAACCAGTTTGTGTCATCGTTAAACCTACTTTGTTGGAGGAAGTGACAGCGCGTTTTATAGATTTAGACTCCAAGGTTTCTATTTTTGTGAAAGAAGTAGATGATTCTTGGGCGCGAGATGTTATGCCATTTTTTACACTGAATCAAAATGGAACTTTAAGCGCATTAAATTGGCAGTTTAATGCATGGGGGGAAAAATTCTTTCCTTATTCTTATGATCAAGAAATTGCACATCATGTAATTGACTCCCTTAAATCCAGTGGAGAATTATCAACATCTTTTTCAGTTGATATGATTTTAGAAGGGGGCAGTGTTCACTTTGATGGGGAAGGCACTTTACTGACAACAAAACAGTGTCTTTTACATAAAAACAGAAACCCACACTTTTCTCAAGACGAAATAGAAAGTGAGCTCAAAAAGCAATTCTCAATTGAAAAAGTAATTTGGCTCGAAGAAGGCTTATCTGGTGATGTTGATACTGATGGTCATGTAGATGTTATTGCTGCATTTGTTAAGCCGGGGACGGTTATCACCATGTCAACAGAAGATGCCGCCCATCCAAATTACTCCACTTATGCAAAGAATAAAGCCGTTCTTGAGAAAGCTTTGGATGCTAAAGGCCGTCGTATTGAAGTGATAGAGATTCCTCAGCCCGCGACCCAAATATGGGATGGTGAACCATTACCTTTATCGTATATTAATTTTTATATCGCAAATGGAGCAGTTATTGTTCCCGTGTTCAATGATGTAAATGATGAACATGCGCTGTCTGTTTTTAGACGAGTCTTTCCTGCTTATGACATAGTGCCTGTCTACGCTTTACCTCTTTTCAGAGGTGGAGGAGGCATTCATTGTATTACCATGCAGCAACCAGCAGCAGTGTTAGTGAAATAATTGGAGGAGTAAGTATGAGCTCTCTTGTTACCGTAGCATGCATTCAAATGTCTGTTAGTGAAAGTAAAACGGATAATTTAAGTAAAGCAGAGAATAAAGTTCGTGAAGCCGCTGCAAAAGGTGCGAACATTATTTTATTGCAAGAATTGTTTGCTGGATTTTATTTTTGTATAGATCAGAAACCAGAGTATTTTGATTGGGCAGAGCCGCTGAAGAATAGTGATGTTGTAATGACTATGTCACGGCTTGCTAAAGAATTGAATGTTGTCTTACCTGTGAGTTTTTTTGAACGAGATGGACAGTCTTTTTATAACTCCTTAGTTGTGATTGATGCGGATGGCTCTGTATTAGATTTATATAGAAAAACACATATTCCTGATGGTCCTGGCTACCAAGAAAAGTATTACTTTACTCCTGGAAACACAGGAATAAAGGTGTGGGATACGCAGTTTGGGAGAATTGGCTGTGGTATCTGTTGGGATCAATGGTCTCCAGAATTAGCACGTTG
This sequence comes from uncultured Marinomonas sp., assembly GCA_947493575.1. Lineage (GTDB taxonomy): Bacteria > Pseudomonadota > Gammaproteobacteria > Pseudomonadales > Marinomonadaceae > Marinomonas. The sequence continues at coordinate 66,479 of CANLRQ010000003.1, read as the reverse complement.
CTTGGCGCTAAAAGGAGCCGAGTTGATTTTTTATCCAACGGCAATTGGCTCAGAGCCACCTTATCCAGATATGGATAGTAAGGATCATTGGCAACGAACAATGCAAGGACATGCAGCCGCTAATATGACACCTGTGATCGCAGCAAATAGAGTTGGGAAAGAATATGGAGATGATAGCTTTATTGAGTTTTATGGATCTTCATTTATGACAAATGAAACAGGTGAAAAAATAGTTGAAGCAAATAGAAGTGAAGAAACTATTTTATTTACTACCTATGACCTAAAAGCGATACGTCATGAAAGGCGTGCATTTGGATTGTTTCGAGATAGACGGCCTGAGCATTATTCGGATATTCTCTCTGGCGCTGGCCAAACTTGGGAAAAATAACTCTATAAAAAAAAGCCCGCACATTATGCGGGCTAATGATTCCATTTGAAATACTGCCAAAAGGGGAAGACAGTAGAGGTGTAAAGCGCCAAAACTAAGCGCATTTCACGACTATTATGATACTCAGTTAGGGAGATTACGAAATACGGCTCTCCTGTTATCAATATAAAACATAACACCTCATAGATTAAATCTATATCAACCCTATAACTATAGACCATTTTTAACAGAATGGATTGCTTTTCATTGTCAAATTTGGGAAAAACAATGGCTATTTATAACGAAAAACCTTCACTTCCTTACTATGCTACTATTTTTACTAGCAAATTGCTGCAGAATGACGTGGTGTACAGCGTATTGTTAGAGAAAATGATTGACTTGGCTTCTACTCAAGAAGGCTTTTTAGGTGTTGAATACGCAAAAGAAGATATCCAAATTCTAATCTCTTATTGGAAAGATCTTGAAAGTATAAAGCGATGGAAAGAGCATACTTTCCATGATCGTGTGCAAAATATGAGTAAAGAACTCTGGTATGAGGCTTATGACGTTAAAATAGTGAAAGTTGAACGAGAGTACGGTTTCACAAATACAGATAACGATTTATTTAAAAAACGTTTCCCAAGAATAGAGACGAATCGTGGCGTTCTGAGAGTGCTTGAAGAGCAGCACGCCCCTCTATTGCATCAGTATGTAAATGAAAATAAAGAGTTTTTTGAACCTTGGGAACCGTTAAGGCATGAAAATTATTACACGCTAGAAACGGCCGAGTTAAGAATTAAAGAAGTTCGTAAGGAGTTTATTCGTGATATAGGGCTAGCGCTGTGTCTTTTAAATAAGGAAGAAACAGAGATTTTAGCCTATAGCAACTACTCTTCTATTGTTCGTGGTGTTTCTCAGTGTTGTTATTTGGGTTATAGCATCAGTAAAAAGCATCAGGGTCAGGGGCTGATGAAAGAGACTCTTGAGGAAGGTATTAAATACGTAAATGAGGTTATGGCAATAGATCGTATTATGGCAAGTTATATGCCTCGAAATACAAGAAGCGCGGCTGTATTAGAAGGGTTGAAATTTGAAACAGAGGGAGTAGCTAGAAATTACTTAAAAATTGCGGGGAAATGGGAAGATCATATTTTAACAGCATTAGTCTTAAGATAACTGAAGGCATTAACAGTGCTCATTTAGGTTTTCCAATGACTAAAACTCGGTCTTTTTTGACTCTTGGGGTATAAAAATTAAGAGTTTGAACTGAGTGATTATTGTTATTTATAATGCTGTGTTTGTGCTTTTTTTCGATAAGCAGACTTTGTTTTGGTAGTAGGGTACTCTCAACATCTTTATTTTTGACCTGAATAGTGTCTGTTAAACTGATTAAAAATTGCTTGGTAAATCGATGATAATGTATGGGTTCTTGATGATTTTTAGGCAATAATTCGATTTCTATTTTTACTTTAGGGTGATTGGATAATTCCCAACGAGTGCTGTCTGAGTTAGATGTTGACTTTTTAGCTGTGCCTGATGATTGTACTCGCATGTATTCGTCGAATGTTGCGTCATGTTGATGTTCTTCAACCACTAGTAAGATGCATTCGAAACGATTACTGATGGGAACGAGTTTATTAAAGCTGCCAGCTTCCATCCATATTCCCTGATTTATTTTTACAGAGCACTCTAATGTGTGGTTTTGTATGAAAGCTTGTCCATCTAAAACAAATAGATAGCAGTCTGTTTGAAAATGATAAAAACGTTGCTGAATCTCATTTTGGAAAAAATATTCTTGATAGATTTTCATCGTCTCACTGTGACACAGTAAAAACTTTACACCACTTTTTTCAATAGGATTCATGGTTCTTGGTGGTGTGAATGGTAAAGTCTCTGTATCAAAGAGTGACATGAGTGGCGTTTTCTCAATTAATAAAGTAATAGGATATTGAATCATGTTGTTTAAGGTGAATTCAATAATTTAGTGTTAGATAATGTTATTAAACGTTGCAGGCGTCTATCTGCATTCTTTATAGTATATATATGAAAAATTTATAAAGGTATAAGTCCTTGTCTGAGTTGCAAAATTTTGAAGAAAACGAAACACTGTCTTTACGTGATTATACGGAAAAAGCGTATTTAAATTATTCCATGTACGTTATTTTAGACCGAGCATTGCCTCATATAGGAGATGGTCTAAAGCCTGTTCAACGACGTATTGTGTATGCAATGAGTGAGCTAGGTTTAAAAGCGACAGCTAAATATAAAAAGTCTGCCAGAACGGTAGGGGATGTATTGGGTAAATTTCATCCCCATGGTGACAGTGCTTGTTATGAAGCGATGGTCTTAATGGCCCAGCCTTTTTCCTATCGTTATCCGCTTGTAGATGGACAAGGAAACTGGGGTGCTCCAGACGATCCAAAGTCGTTTGCCGCTATGCGTTATACAGAATCACGCTTATCAAAATACTCTGATATTTTATTAAAAGAAGTGTCGCAAGGAACGGTTGATTGGGTGCCTAATTTTGATGGGACATTAAATGAACCATCTGTCTTGCCTGCCCGTCTTCCTAATCTATTACTAAATGGAACTACTGGTATTGCTGTTGGCATGGCGACGGATATCCCTCCTCATAATCTAAGAGAAGTTGGGCAAGCTTGTGTTCACTTATTAAATCATCCGAAGGCTGAACTGGATGATTTGCTGGAGTTTGTTAATGGCCCTGATTTTCCTACAGGCGGTGAGTTAATAACGTCTCGTACGGACTTGAGAAAACTGTATGAAACGGGTAAAGGGCAAATCAAAGCCAGAGCTCGTTATGTTATAGAAGAGGGAGAAGTGGTTATTCACGAGCTGCCTCATCAAGTTTCAGGTAATAAAGTTTTAGAGCAGATTGCTGCACAGATGCAGGCTAAAAAACTGCCGATGATTGTTGACCTCAAAGATGAGTCGGATCATGAAAACCCAACGAGATTAGTGATTGTTCCTAAGTCAAATCGGGTTGATATTGATGCAGTTATGGCGCATTTATTTGCTACCACAGACCTTGAACGTTCTTATCGAGTAAATATGAATGTTATTGGTTTGGATGGTTTGCCTCAGGTAAAAGGGCTAAAAGCATTTTTATTAGAGTGGTTACGTTTTCGCATCAATGTTGTTCGTCGACGTTTACAGTTTCGTTTGGATAAAGTGATTAACCGACTGCATATTTTAGAAGGTTTATTGATTGCCTTTTTGAATATTGATGAAGTAATTCATATTATTCGAACAGAGGACAAACCAAAGCCCGTTTTAATTGAACGTTTTTCCTTATCCGACACTCAGGCTGAATCCATATTGGAATTAAAACTACGCCATCTTGCTAAGTTAGAAGAAATGCGTATTCGAGGGGAACAGGATGAGCTTGAAAAAGAAAGAAAGCGTTTAGAAGGTTTATTGGCTTCTGATAGTAAGTTAAAAAAACTTATTATAAAGGAAATTGAAGAAGCCATTGAACAACATGGGGATGACAGACGTACTCCGATTGTTGCTCGTAAAGAGTCCCAAGCGTTTACCGAAGAAGATTTATTATCAAATGATCCGATAACGGTTGTGCTTTCGAAGCAAGGTTGGATACGAGCAGCGAAGGGCCATGATATTGATGTAACAGGATTGAGCTTTAAGTCAGGGGATGAGTTCTTATTATCAACAAAAGGCCGCTCTAACCAAACGTTAGTTTTGCTTGCATCTAATGGAAGAACCTATTCTATTAAAGCGCACTTATTGCCTTCTGCAAGAGGGCAAGGTGAACCTATTACAGGCCGTATAAGTTTAGAAAAAGACATCCATATAGTCGCAGCAATATTGGACTCTGATGATTCATTTTATCTATTATCCAGTGATGCAGGATATGGTTTTATTGCGTGCTTAAAAGATTTACATGCAAAAAATAAAGCGGGTAAAGCATCGCTTACATTACCTAATGGTGCCGAAGTAGTGCCGCCAATTAAGGTCTCATCCCCTGAAAAGAGCGACATAGTTGTTGTTTCTAATGAAGGCAGAATGTTGGTATTTAAAGCAGGGTCTTTACCTCAGATGTCTAAAGGTAAAGGCAATAAAATGCTAAGTATTCCAGCGACAAGAGCCTCGACAAGAGAGGAGTTTGTACAAACTGTTGTAAGTGTTTTGGATGATGATCTTTTGTTAGCGCATTCTGGAAAACGCTTTTTATCTCTGACGGCGAAAGATTTAGCGGATTATCGCGGTGAAAGAGGTAGGAGAGGACTTAAACTGCCAAGAGGGTTCCAGAGGGTCGATCAATTTGAGGTACGTATAGGTGAAGGTAAAAGTGCGCAGTCTAATTCAGATCTAGCATAGAATGGAAGGGACGATGAACTCTATTAGTGTTCATCGTCCCTTTATGTTTGCCATACTGAGTTTGCTAAGGAAGGGGTTATTTAACAATATCAGTTAATACCTTAAAGAAAGAGTCAGGTGTGTGAGCACCATGTATAACGAATTTATCATTAATAACATAGGTTGGTGCAGATAATATTTCTAACTCTTGAAAGCGTTTAATTTTCTTTTCAATAATCAGCTTAGACTTTTCTGTAAAAGCTTCTTCAATATCTTCATCTTTCATACCGATACTTTGAGCGATTTCTTCTAATACACTGACATCACCAATGTTTTTGCCTTCTGTGAAATAGGCATGATACAACGCAAGCGCAAGTTGTGTGCCCAATGAGCGTTGATTGGCTATCATAACCAGTCTATGAGCTAAAAAAGTATTTGGAAGAATATCTTTATCGGTAAAGTTAAATTGGATTCCTTCTTCAATTCCTATCTGCTGTAAGGCGTGTGTTGCTTCTGCGAGTTTTTCACTACTGGCAAACTTTTTTGAGAGGTAACTTTCTCTATCTACTCCTTGTGAATCAATCTCTGGATGAAGCTCAAAAGGTTGCCATTTAATATCAAAACGATAGTCATCTCCAAGCTGGTTAATTGCTTGCTTTAAACGGTTATAACCGAGATAGCTCCAAGGGCAGACAAAGTCAGAAATTATATCGATACGAAAATCGGCCATTAAGTGCTCCGTAAATAAGGAATGGTAAAAGAATGATTGGTAATAGTTAGGGTAATTAATTGAAAATCAAGGTGACTAATTCATACTTTGTTAAGGAAGGTGCGAATAAGTCCTCTTGTCTCAGCATGTGGATAAAAGCCTGCTATTTGAGGCGAGTATCGAATGGGAATAGTTGGTCTATTTTCGAGATGCTCAACAAAGAATACAGGCTTTTAGACTATGCCCTGCGGGTCTTCCAGAGAAAACGTCACATTGCGTTATGACTCTTTGAAAGGTATTAACATTCTTGCAGAATCGTGCCTTATTTGACGATTTCTCTGAAAGACTGAGGCTGAGTAGACTTATTCGCACCTTCCTTAAGCATTTACGCCAAAGGCAATGCATTGGCTGATTTGGCAATAAGGTAAGCCGCTTTCTTCGTGCCAGAAGTTAAAAGCCTCTTGGGACGCATTTAAAGCAGCTTGTGTATCTCTGCCTGTGGTAATAATTTCTCTATTACGTAAATAGCCTTCAACGTCTGTTGTAAGCAAGAAAGTATCTTTCCCCATTGCTCGAAGTGAGTAAGGCCCTGTGTTACCGCCAAGCCTTTTTCCGTTCTTCTTAAGGTATCGCCATAAATTCACAATGTCTGATTCGGGCCAGTCAGCGATCATTTTTGCAAAAGAGCCATGTTTTTGTTGGGCATCAAATATCATTGCGGCATTATCTTTTATGGTAAGAACTTTCCCTAAATTTCGGATAATACGGGTATCTTTGGCTTTATCTTCCCACATTTCATCAGCAATCAGTGTCATTTTCTCAATATCAAACTCAAAGAAGACTTCTTCAAAGCCCTCCCATTTGTTTCTTACAACTTGCCAGTTAATGCCTGATTGGAAAACTTTCTTTGTCATTTCTGATAACCATTTACTGTCATCAATGGCATAAAGAGCTGCTTTATCTAGGGGGGGTATAAGGTTGCTCTGTAAAAAGTCTTCACCATGTCTTGCTGATGCACGTTGATAAATGTCTTCAAAAGGTTCGTATTTGACTGTCATTTGTATAAAACTTTACTGTTTGATTAATAGAGAAGAAGCCGTTTTTAATAAATTCGTGCACTACTGTACAGTAAGACCTTTGCACTACTGTACAGTAAGACCTTTGCACTACTATACAGTAAAACCTTTGCACGACTGCTACGATTGCTAATACTTTGTTAAAAACAAACTTAAAATGCGCATTTATAACTCAATAAAATGAGCCAATGGCTTCTTTCACATTCTCAGAATGCGTTAAATTAATGATATGGCTTGCGCCCTCTAACCACACGACTTCTATATTTGGGAAAAGTGATTCTGCAAATGCCGCATTTTGTGGTCGTACAAGATCGTCATCAGTGCCTTGTAGTACCATCATTGGTATGGTTAGTTGACTAAACTCATCTTGCAACTGAGCAAGTTCAGGTCTTAGTTCAAGCACTTCTTGATTTGAATTGTACCAAAACTCTGGTATCCATTGTTTTGGAAATAAATCTAATGCGTGATTGAACCAGCGAGCTTCGGCGAGTTCAGGGTCAATATCTCCAGCGAGGATTAACACGCCTTTGACATAATTAGGGTAGTCAACGGCCAGTTTAGGAACCAAAGATCCACCTAAAGAGTGTCCTATAATTAAAATTTTCTGTTGGCCATTGTTCTTCCATATGTCGTGCAAAATAGGGCCAAGTAAATCTGATTGATCGGATAGCCGTTTAGGAAAATCTCCATTTGGATATGAAGATGACCCCCAACCCGGGCGATCAAGGGAATTGATATGGTAGTCTGAGGCAAGTTGCTGATCTTCAAAGTAGCGTGAGAATGATCCCCAGCTACCAGGTGTTCCATGGACAAATAATATACTGGGTTTCTCTGTATTGCCGTTGCTTACATAATGTAATTGGTAGTTCTCTTCTTGCAGTGTGTGCTGAACTAATAAATTGGGTGTCATTTCAACACGTTTTGTTATCTCAGCATTTTTATCAAGTTCTTGCTTCTGCCCTGAACAGGCGATAAGCGCAAATGAAACAATACATAATATCCAAACTTTCATAGTTAAACCTGTTTTTAAATGAGAACTATAATTGCGAAGTAAGATAACGCTTGCTTTGAAAAGTTCAACAAAGTTTACGATATATAAACACTCATTCTAATTATACGATTAATTGATTTACAGAAACATGAAAAGAAAGGACTTAAAACTTTGTATGACATTACTTTATACTACAAGGGATTTTTTTAGAGAGACTGTCATGACGCATTTAAGTGTAAATTTGAACAAAATTGGTTTGTTACGTAATTCTCGCGGACGAGATTATCCTAATATGGTAACTATGGCTGAACGTGTGCTTTCTTTGGGGGCATTCGGCTTGACCATTCATCCTCGACCAGATCAGCGTCATGCTACTTATCAAGATGCCCATGATCTAAAGAATCTATTGAGTCGTTACCCAGATAGAGAACTTAATATTGAAGGGTTTCCTGATGCGAATTTTCTTGATGTCGTATTAGAAGTGGTACCGGATCAATGCACATTGGTTCCAGATGATCCAAATCAACTTACATCAGATCATGGTTGGAATTTAGGTCGTGATCAAGATGCGTTAAGACCAATTATTGCAAAGTTAAAAGATAAAGGCATTCGTGTGGTGTTGTTTATGGATCCGGATCCAGAAAGCATGATGCTAGCTAAAGATATTGGGGCAGATAGGGTAGAGCTATACACGGAAGCTTATGCGAATGCCTATTCAACTGAGTCGTTTCAGGCTACGTTGGAACAATACGAATTAACGGCTGAAGCGGCGATAAAAGCCGGCTTAAAAGTAAATGCAGGACATGATCTTGACCTCGAAAATGTGGGTGCTCTTTGTGAAAAGGGGTTAATTACAGAAGTTTCTATCGGTCACGCTTTAACAATAGAAGCGTTAGATCTTGGCTGGGATAATATCGTTACATCCTATTTAAATATTCTTCATAATGAAGGCAGTACAGAGAGTTAAATTTAATGGCAAGGTCAATGTGTGAGAAATGCCAATACCTCATGCAAAACTGTGTTTGTGCATTGCTTCCATCTAATATTGATACTGATCTTGAAATCATTATTTTTCAAAGTCCGAATGAAGCAATGCACCCTAAGAATTCAGTTAAGCTATTAAAGCTGGCATTACCTTCTATTAAAGTAGTGCCTGTAATCTCAGTTAATGATATTTTGAATGCATTAGAAAACTTAGATTTAAGTAAGTGGTGTTTGATTTATCCATCCGATCAGGCTGAACCCATTGAAAAAATGTCTCTGAAAGAACGAAATGCGATTGAGGGTGTCATACTTATTGATGCAACATGGCGAAAAGCGTTTGCACTGTATCATTCTTATCAAGACTTTTTGACTGTGCCTACTAAAAGCTTTCTAACACCGCCAAAAGGAGAATACAGTATTAGAAAAACGTCGAAAGAGAATGCGCTCTCTACTTTTGAAGCTTGTGTATATACTTTAGAGTCTATAGAGAGAGTTGACTTATCAAAAGTGAAAACATTTTTTATGCAAGCCCAGCAATGGCAATGGCGAAAAGCACCGTACATGCAATAGTTTTGTACATCTAATTAAAAGAGAATGGTAGATTAGTAATGGATGAGAAAGAAATAGCAACAAAGCAAACTGAAATTGAAGCAGCGGTCTTAAGACGTTTTTTAACGCATTTAGATAGCCGTAAAGATGTGCAAAATATTGAATTAATGAATCTTGCTGATTTTTGCCGTAATTGCTTAAGTAAATGGTATATGGCTGAATCGAATGAGCGTGGCGTTGATATGGACTACGATAAAGCAAGAGAGTTTGTTTATGGCGAACCTTATAATGATTGGAAAGAAAAATATCAACAGAAAGCAACGCCTGAACAACTCGCTGAATTCGAAAGGAAGAATAGGAAATAGCGTCTATGTCATTGCATGATGAGTTAATTTAAATGGTTATTAGATATGCGTTTTTAGTCATTTTTTCTGTCATGATTTTGATGGCAGGGCTTCTCATTGCAGACAGTACAGATAAATACGCTCAATTAGCTAAAAAAGTATCTCGACAATATGGCGCTGATGCGGAAAAAAGGATTATTTCGTGGCGTAATACAGTTGATAGTGTAAGAAATGGTACGGATCTAGAAAAATTAATTGCTGTGAATAATTTTTTTAATCAGATGGATTTTGTTGATGATATTGACCATTGGGGAAAAGAAGATTACTGGGCGACTCCCATTGAGTTTTTAGGAACACGTGGAGGCGATTGTGAAGACTTCACTATCGCTAAGTACTTTTCATTGAGAGAGCTTGGTGTGCCTGATGAAAAGCTTCGTTTAGTATATGTTAAAGCACTCACATTAGATCAGCATCATATGGTATTGGCTTATTATCATAAACCGACAGCCATACCAGTCTTGCTTGATAATCTAGATAAAGCATTAAAACCTGCGAGCAAAAGAAGAGACTTGTTGCCAATTTATTCTTTCAACGCGAAAAATCTTTGGTTGTCGAAAGAAAAGGGTCGAGGTGTTTTGGTTGGGGGATCATCAAGATTAAGTTTGTGGACTGATTTAAACAGTCGACTTACTGCGTTTAATTAAACTGGAGAGAAGAAATGACGCTTTTTAAGCAGTTAATGATAACAATTATAGCCATATTTTCTTTGATGCTAGTCGTTGTTATGGGTATCAATTTTAATACAACAAAAGAATACCTAGTGAATCAACTTGAATCGACCACACAAGATTCTGCGACATCTCTCAGTATGTCTATTTCTGATTTTATGGGAATGGAAGATTATGTGTCTGTTGAAAGTAGTGTAAATGCTGTATTTGATAGCGGTTATTTTTCTGAAGTGAAAGTACATGTTTATGATACGGACGGTTATGTATCTAGAACCAATCCAACACAGATAGAAGGTGTGCCTGAATGGTTTATTTCAATTATAGAATTTGATGAACCAGTTGCCAGTGCAGTGATATCAAATGGTTGGAGTGAATTAGGTCAAGTGTACATAACGGGTAGTGCTGGTTATGGGTATTACCAACTGTGGTTAGCCACTAGAGATTTGATTCTTTCATTTATGATTATAGGCGTTTTGACTGTAGGTATGGGGATGATTGCTTTGCGTCAAATTTTCAAACCTTTGGCGGCAGTAGAAGCCCAAGCAGAAGCGATACAACAAAGAAAGTTTGTCAAAATGGATTATGTCCCAAAAACAAGAGAGCTTCGATCTGTTGTACTTTCTATGAATCGTATGGCGGAAAAGCTGGAGAAAGAATTTGCGGCGGAAGCAGAAACCGCTCAATGGCTGCAAGCCAAAGCATTTAAGGATCCTGTAAGCGGTCTCGGTAACCGTAACTTTTATGAGAGTCAAGCGACGGCGCATTTCACGGATGCGGATCGTACTTTAGATGGCTTAATTCTAGTGAGCCTGTCCGATTTGGCTAAAATTAATAATGAGCGAGGCTACGAAGCCGCCGATACCTTTATTAAAAGTGCTGCGGATATCCTGTTGGATAGTATAAAAGGCAGTGTTTCTTCTACAATTGTTGCTCGCCTTTCTGGTGCTGATTTCGTGATTTTAATGTCTCATATTGATTTAGAGCGTTTAGAAAGCACAGTTAAGAATATCATGGAACAGATGAAAGAGTTGGTCTCTACAAGAGTTGCGTATTCTGAGTCAGTAGCGAGTATTGGTGGTGTTTTATTAGATGCTAAGTCGGATAAATCCAAAGCCATGGCTCAAGCGGATGCATCACTTCGAGCGGCTAAAGGAATGGGAATCAATGGTGTAAAAGTTTTTGACATCGACACTGGGCAAAATATGGCAATAGGGCGTTTAGCTTGGAAGAACATGCTTGAATTTGCGATTGAAAATAAATCATTCAAACTGCGTAAACAAAAAGTCGCTGAACTATTGAATCAAGAACACATTTTACAACAAGAGATTTTTGCCAGCCTTGAGTATCAAGGACAACAATACCATGCAGGCTATTTCATTGGATTAGCGGAGCAGTTCGACTTAGGAGAAAAGGTTGACCAAGTTATTATTAACTTAGTGGTCGATTATATAAAAAACCAACGTCCTAACATCCCTTTAACAATTAACTTATCTGCGTCAGCTTATGTAAAACCTGCTTTTATCTCATGGTTAGACGCTCTGTTGTCTGACGTTTCTCAAGAAACGAAGTCAATGATGTCGTTTGAAGTTTCAGAGCAAAGTGTGTTATCGACAGAAGACCATGCATTATTGCTGTCTCAGGTATTGAAACGACATAATGTGACCTTTGGTATTGATAATGTAGGTAAGCAATTCTCTGCATTCCAATACTTGCAGAACTTGATGCCAGATTACGTTAAAGTTGACCCATCTTATACTAAGCTTGCTGTTGGGAAAGAATCAGAATCCTTCTTTATGCATACATTATGTAAGATGTTTAATAGTCTTAATATTCAGGTTATTGCAACTGGAGTTGAAAGCAGTAAACAGCTTGAGATATTACAACGATTTGATATTTATGGCGCACAAGGCTTTATCTTAGGCCGAGCTGAAGAAATATAAAAGCTTCTATAGAATAGCCTCTAACCATAATCAAGGAATTAGGTTAGGGGCTATTTTTTGAGTTAGAAAAGCTAGGAACGGTGCGAATAAGTCTACTAAGGCTCGTTTTCTCAGAAAGATCCACAGAGCATGGTCTAAAAGCCTGTCTTCTTTGTTGAGCATCTCGAAAATAGGCCTGCTATTCACATTCGATACTCGCCTCGAATAGCAGGCTTTTATCCACATGCTGAGGCAAGAGGACTTATTCGAACCTTCCCTAAATAAAAGAGTCGCTATCGTCGGTAGATATTTCATTAATCAATGTTTCATCGTTGGAGGCATTTAAACCACGAACCCACTTTCTACTCAATAACTTCTTCTGTGCAGCAATGGGTAATTCAGTAAATTGAATTAAACGTTTTTGAGTTAATAAATCAATTAAGTCTTCTAGCACCCTCATCATGTCCGAATCTGAGTTTGTTAGCATTCCCTGTGCTTCGGTATTGCTAATTTTTGCTTCAAGAATCCTTTCCACATTTGGATCATTCGGGGCAACCAGCTTGTTGTAGTCCTCACTTTGCTCTGTGGAAACATCAATAATAATGCCTTGCTGATCGACTTTTGCGTATAACATGATTAATTCCTTGATATAAATACAGTAATCTATTGTAACAGAGCTTTTCAATGAATCTAAGAAGCACTATTCTATGTTACCTTTGATTAGTATTCTAAATAAGTTGTATTATTTTTAATGATCGAGTGGCTAAAATTAAGAGAGATATTGCATGTCACACTCCGAGAAAATGAATTCCGAATCAACAGCAGATTCTAAAGACAGCCATGACTCCATTGATAATAGCTCAATGGTGGAAAAAACCAATGACCAAAGTACGAAAAAGGAATGGTCGCTAGATGCTGCAAGTTTAGATTACCCCAACCCTTTATTAGATTGTCTGGTATTAGTAAGTAAATATTTTGGTAACCCTTATACTGCGGATGCAATAAGAACAGGGCTACCCATAACTGACGACTTACTCACGCCAGATATGTTCCAACGGGCCGCAAAAAAAATAGGAATTGTTTCTCGCTTCGTAAAGCGGCCTTTTGAAAAGATTTCACCGATGGTGCTTCCTGCAGTATTACTGTTAGATGAGCAGCAAGCCTGTGTTTTACTCGAAGTAGATAAAAAAACCATGCTTGCAAAGATCTTCCGACCAGAATCTGGTGAAGGTGAGGTTGTTATTAGCCTTGCAGATTTGCAAAAAACGTATAGTGGGTACTGTTTTTTTGTACGTCCACAATATCGATTTGATAAACGCTCAGAAGAAAAAGCAGACAAAGACGCAGCGAAAAAACATTGGTTTTGGGGGACGATTACCCAATCTTGGAGAATTTATCGTGATGTATTTTTTGCATCGCTTTTAATCAATATTTTTGCGGTCGCAAGTCCGCTTTTTGTGATGAATGTGTATGACCGAGTGGTCCCAAACAATGCATTTGACACATTGTGGGTCTTAGCGATTGGTGCATCGGTTGTTTATGGTTTTGATTTTCTATTGAGGACCTTAAGAGCCTATTTCATAGACATTGCTGGGAAAAAGTCTGAAATACTCATCTCATCTACGATATTCTCTAAAGTAAACCATATTAATATGGCTTCTCGCCCTAAATCTGTAGGGGCCTTTGCCAAAAACTTACAAGAGTTTGAAAGCATTCGAGAGTTTATTACCTCTGCTAGTATTACAACACTTGTTGATATTCCATTCATGTTTTTAATCGTTGCTGTGATTTGGTTAATCGGTGGTCCAGTGGCATATATCCCTCTGATTGCTATCGCATTAATTATTTTCTACAGTTTAATCATACAAATACCTTTAAAACGTTCTATTACAGAGAGTTCAAAAACAGCATCACAAAAAAATGCCGTTTTGATTGAAAGCTTGTCTAACGCTGAAAGTGTTAAGTTGAATAATGCGGAAGGTGTATTGCAGAAGCAATGGGAAGATGCTGTAGGGAACATTGCAGATTGGGGTGTGAAAACTCGTCAACTTGCTCAGTCTTGTTCCAGCTTTGCTATGGTTGTGCAGCAGCTCACAACGGTTGTCATGATTATTATTGGTGTATATCAAATCTCTGAAAGAGAAATGAGTATGGGGGCGCTTATTGCTGCCGTAATGTTAACAGGTAGAGCGCTTGGCCCTATGGCTCAAATTGCCAGCTTGGCGACAAAGTACAATCAAGCAAAAACGGCATTCAGTGCTTTACAAGAAATTATGGCTTCGGACGTAGAACGGCCTGAAGGCGTCAAATATGTTCATCGCTCTACGTTTAATGGTGAGTTTCAATTTGAAGGTGTTAACTTTGCTTATCCAGATGAAGAGCAAATGGCAATTAACAATATTAACTTCACTATTCGAAAAGGAGAGAAAGTGGGGATTATTGGCCGAATTGGCTCTGGGAAATCTACACTTGGAAAGTTAATGACAGGTTTATATTATCCAGCGGAAGGTGCTGTTCGGATTGATGGGGTGGATTTAAGGCAAATTAACCCAACTGATTTAAGGCGTAATGTGGGTTCTGTGTCGCAAGATGTATCCTTATTTTATGGTTCTATAAAAGACAATATTGTATTAGGTGCTCCATATGTTGAAGATGAAGCAATTATAAAAGCAGCCGAATTATCTGGTGTTGCTGAGTTTGCCAATCGGAAACCAAGTGGATTAGATAGTTCTGTGGGTGAGAGAGGAGCATCACTATCGGGTGGTCAGAGGCAGAGTATTGCCATTGCACGAGCTTTATTATTCGACCCGCCAATATTGATTCTCGATGAGCCAACAGCTTCAATGGATAATACTACTGAAACACGTATGAAACGTCGTTTGGACAAAGCAGTAAAAAATAAAACGTTAATATTGATTACACATAAAGCGTCAATGCTAGATATGGTTGATCGTTTAATCGTAATGGACAATGGTCGTCTGATTGCAGATGGTCCTAAAGAACAAGTCCATGAAGCACTGCGTCAAGGCAAGTTGAAGGTAAGTTAGTATGAGTGATCGATCAGCTAAAATAAAACAGGGAGATTTGGATTATCTTTCGAATAGGAATGCTGCATTATTACTTCGCTCTCCAAGAGGAGGGAGAATTATTTTGTGGTGCATTTTTATTTTTGTTGCCTGCGGTCTTGTATGGGCAAATTATACCGTTTTGGATGAAGTAACGGTTGGTGAAGGAAAAGTAATACCATCCAGTCAAGTGCAAATAGTGCAGAACCTAGAGGGTGGTATTTTAAAAGAAATACATATTAAAGTTGGTCAAACAGTAGAAAAAAATCAATTGCTAATGACAATTGAAAATACAGAAGCACTTTCTTCTTTACGAGAGCAGCAGGCAGAGTTTACCAACTTATCTGTTCGTGCTGCTAGGTTATCAGCTGAAGCAACGGGAACTGATCCTCGGTTTGATGTGGAGATGAGAGCCAATTATCCCGATGTTGTAAGAAGGGAGCTATCACTTTATGAAAACAGGTTGGCTTCTTTAAAAGCGAATCAAGTGGTTTTTGAGCAACAAGTCCTACAGAAAGAGCAAGAAATAATTGAGCTGGAGGCTAAATTAGACAACTTAAGAACAGGGTTTGAATTTGCAAATGAGGAGCTTAGGCTTACTCGGCCTGCTTTTGAGCAAGGTGCAGTTTCTAAAGTTGAATTATTACAACTTGAGCGTCAAGTAAATCAAATGGAAGGGGATATGAAGGCAACCCTTCTTGCTTTACCCAGAGCAAAATCGTCACTGGTTGAGGCCAAAACAAAACTTCTCGAAAGCGATGCTAAATACCGTGCTGAAGCTCAAGAAGACTTAACCGATGTGCGTAGTAAGCTTGATCAATTGGCTGAAGTAAATGTCTCTTTGGCTGATAAAGTTCAAAGAACCCAAGTGCGCTCTCAGGTTAAAGGTATTGTTAAGCAATTACAGATTACCACCGTTGGTGGTGTTATCAAGCCAGGTCAAAGTCTAATGGAAATTGTTCCTTTAGAAGACACCTTACTTATTGAGTCGAAAGTTAGGCCTGAAGACATTGGTTTTATCAATCCTGGTTTGACAGCAGTGGTTAAACTATCAGCGTATGATTTTGCTATTTATGGTGGATTAAAAGGTAAAGTAGAGAATATTACGGCCGATACTATTTTAGATGAAGAAGGAAACAGCTTCTATATTGTTAGGGTAAGAACGGATAAGAACTTTTTAGGCACTGATGAATCACCTCTTCCTATTATCCCAGGCATGCAAGCAACAGTTGATGTAATAACGGGTAAGAAGAGTCTTTTAGATTATTTGCTTAAACCAATATTAAAAGCACAACAAAATGCATTGAGAGAACGTTAGTTACAAAAAAAATAAATATTTCATGATTTTACTTACTAAAAATTACAGAATAGTATGAGCTTGTTTGTAGAATTTACTAGTCATACCTTTGTTTATTGAGGACTACTTTGAAGATACTTTGTTGGAATACAAATGACTCTGTTTGGGCTCATTGGTTGAAAGTTGCCCCTTCAGAAAAATCTCTTTCGAGAGTTTTTTCATTTGATGAATTGAGGACTTTTATAAAAAATAATATGGCTCATTCACTCGAATATTGTTTTATATATTTAGACAATCAAAATTTTTCCGAAATGGTGGAAAATTCAGTTTCTATTCGTCAAGAGTTTCCTAAATTAAAGATTATTGCTTTTCCAAATAGAGCAAGTCAGAGTGCAGCGTTGAGAATGTTGTCACAAGGAATTAATGGTCAATGTAATCCTTATATTGGTGCAAAGCAGCTAGAGACTGTGTTATCCGTTGTGGATATGGGAGAAATTTGGGGCGGCAAAGTCTTTATTAACAATTTAATTGCAACCCATTCAGAACAAATAGAAAATGAGGATGATTCGTTAGAGCATCTGCAAGACACCTTATCTAAAAAAGAAATTGAAGTTGCTGTTTATGTTGGTAAAGGTTTGAATAATAAGCAAATTGCACTTCAAATGTCGATTACAGATCGTACAGTGAAATCCCATATAACAAATATCTTTAGAAAAACAGATACGAAAGACCGATTAAGTTTGGCTCTTTTGGTGCAAAAAACACATCTCACGCACTAATTTCATGCGTGAGACAAGGTTGTTAATAGATGATATGGAAATGATTGTATACGTAATGAATAGAAATTTTTGTTTATTGTCCCATATATAGAAAAAGCAACCTTTTACCTTCTAAACTTTCGCTTTAATAAAAACTTTATGAATTTAGCCTAGGCGGCGCGCAATTTGCTTTAAAGATATTTTAATTTTAGGCAAATTGTACAATGCATTCTATTCAATCAAAGCTTACGGTTATGTTGGTTGACAATGAGCCCGCGCGAGCGGCAATTGTTGAGCAAGCAATGCTTGATAATGGCTATAAAGTAATTAGAAAATTAGAGAATACACAACATTTAACAAAAGCTGTTCAAGAAAGTCTTCCTGATATCGTTATTATTGATATCGAATCTCCTGATCGAGATATGTTAGAAAACATGTCGTTCCTTACTAAAAACAATCCCCGTCCTATTGTTATGTTTACTGAAGAAAATGATTCTTCATCAATGGAGGCAGCTATCCGTGCAGGTGTCAGTGCCTATGTTGTTGACGGTATGCAGCCGACTAGAGTTAAACCAATTCTGCAAGTAGCGATTGCACGTTTTAGAGAGTTCCAAGCTCTGAAAAAAGAATTAGAGACTGTGAAAACTCAATTAGAAGATCGTAAAGTCATTGATAAGGCGAAGGGGCTAATTATGAAGCATCAAGGGTGTGATGAATCTGCGGCCTATAAATCGTTAAGAAAATTAGCGATGGATAGGGGGCAGAGAATGTCTGAAGTTGCTTTAAATGTAATATCTGTCATGGAACTAATTGGAGATGTGAAGTAATGAGTCAATTTAATAGTGTTACAGAAACAATGTCTAATACTCATGTTGACGTTACTTTGGGTTTTATTCCTTTAATAGACAGTGCTCCATTTATCATAGCGAAAGAAAAAGGCTTTTTTGAAAAACATGGAGTAAGAGTGGTTTTATCAAAAGAAGCATCTTGGGCCAGTATTAGGGATAAGGTTTCGTTTAACCTTCTACAAGGCGCTCATATGTTAGCGTCTATGCCACTGGCATCTGGTCTTGGTATTGGATCTTCTAAAGCAAAAATACAGGCCAGTTTTACGGTAAGCCAAAATGGTAATGGCATTACAGTATCGAATAGTTTGTATCAATTAATGAGTCACTCTGCAATGTCTTTACAAGATATGAGGGAAGGAGATGCTCTTAAATCTGCTATAAGAAAACTAAATCGCACGTTAAAGTTTGCGATGGTATACCCGTATTCATCTCATCATTATCAGTTAAGGGATTGGTTAAACCGCGCAGGAATTAATCCTGATAAAGATGTTCAATTGATTGTTGTTCCACCTACAAAAATGATGGATTATTTAAAATCTGAAGAAATTGATGGTTATTGTGTTGGGGAGCCTTGGAATAGCTTGGCGATGGAGCAGGGAATTGGCCATATGTTGGTCACAGGATATGAAATTTGGGGTAATACACCTGAAAAAGTACTAGGTGTAAATGAGCTTTGGGCGAGCCAAAATGAAGAATTGCATATTGCTTTGATTAGGGCAATCCATGAAGCATGCGAATGGGTTGATGACTCGAATAATATTGAAGAGTTGTTGTCTATTTTAAGTCATCCAGATTATTTAAATTGTTCAGTGGAGCAATTGCGTTATGGGTTTAGCGCAATCAAACCATCGGGTCAGTTTGATTGGCCGATGGAAGCGTATCAGACGTTTTCTGGTGATTGTGTAAATAGACCTAATACAAATTATGCTTTATGGCTTTTAGGTCAAATGTACCGTTGGCAACAGTTGCCCAATTCATCAAATTTAATTGAATTTATAAACAGTACTTTCAATGAAACATTTTATTGTAAAGCTCTGGGGAAAGAAGAGTATTTGTCGACTTCTCCCCTGACTGGTTCTTTAACTGAACATGATTGGTTTGAGAAAGTTCTACAAGATAAAATTCGAATTCATCCAGAAGGCGTTAAATCAGGCTTTATTGAGTTATAAGTGTTAAATAGTAGTGCGCTATGGCCTAAAACAATGCGCTATATGAGTGGTATTCTTTATAGCAGCAGAAAAAACCTTATAAAACAGTTCTTTGTAAGTTGGCATAATATATGCTTTAAATAATTTAAGATCACATACATAAAGATAAATCAAAGTGGATTTATCAACGAATGGCAAAGGCGCCTGTATAGCAAGTTTAACTTGTTGTGCATGCGCCTTTTTTGTTTTTATGGGTTATACGAGGAAGCAACTATGAATCAGTTATTAAAGAAAAAGAACATTTCGATGGAAATTAATGGGGCGACTAAAGCAATTCGCCGAGCATTAATAATAGGAGGTCTTGTTGCTGGATCGTTGATGGTGACTAGTACTGCGTTTGCTGAGCTTGGTGAGCCAGAAAAAGAAGATTTAAAATTCGGTTTTATTAAGCTAACTGATATGGCTCCATTAGCGATTGCTTATGAAAAAGGCTACTTTGAAGATGAAGGTTTATATGTAACCTTAGAGGCGCAAGCAAACTGGAAAGTATTGCTAGATAGAGTTATTGATGGGCAATTAGATGGTGCTCATATGTTAGCCGGCCAACCTCTAGGTGCCACAATTGGTTATGGTACAAAAGCGCATATTGTTACCGCGTTTAGTATGGATTTGAATGGTAATGGTATTACAGTATCAAATGATATTTGGGCCAAAATGAAAAAAAATATCCCTCATGATAGTGAAGGAAAGCCAATTCACCCTATTAGTGCCAGCGCTTTAAAGCCTATTGTTGAAGCGTTTAAAGAAGAAGGTAAGCCATTTAATATGGGGATGGTTTTTCCTGTATCGACTCATAATTATGAATTACGTTATTGGTTAGCCGCAGGTGGTATACACCCTGGTTATTATGCGCCTTCTAAAGGTGATGTTAGTGGTCAAATTGATGCAGATGCTTTTCTATCTGTTACTCCCCCGCCACAAATGCCAGCGACTATGGAAGCCGGAACAATACACGGCTATTGCGTTGGCGAGCCATGGAACCAACAAGCTGTATTTAAAGGAATTGGTGTACCCGTTATTACGGATTATGAAATTTGGAAAAATAATCCAGAGAAAGTGTTTGGTGTGAGTAATGAATGGGCAGATGAATACCCTAATACTCATATTCGTATTGTAAAGGCGATGATCCGAGCTGCGAAATGGCTAGATGAAAATAACAATGCAAACCGCCCTGAAGCGGTGAAAATTTTATCTAAAAGCCAATATGTGGGTGCTGACTACGATGTTATTGCCAACAGTATGACAGGAACTTTTGAGTACGAAAAAGGAGATAAGCGTGAAATTCCCGATTTCAATGTTTTCTTCCGTCATAACGCAACCTATCCCTATTATAGCGACGCGATTTGGTACTTAACGCAAATGCGTCGTTGGGGGCAAATTGATGAACATAAACCTGATTCTTGGTACATGGACATTGCGAAAAAAGTCTATCGTCCAGATATTTATTCCGTTGCTGTGAATGAATTGCTTGAAGACGGTGTTGTTGAAGCTTCTGAGTTTCCTGACTTAGAAACGGAAACAGGGTTTAAGCCACCGCAAAAAGAGTTTATTGATGGCGTTACTTATGATGGCCGTTATCCAAACCAGTATCTAGAAAAGTTTGATATCGGATTTAAAGGAAAAGATCGTATTTAAAACCTTTTTGGCAGTAAAAGTGTCGAAGCTTTTACTGCCATCCTATTAAATTCGGTTTACTTGGCAGATCAATTAAGAGTGATTTTTATGACGGTACAAAGTGTGTATACGACTTTTTTTGAAACCTTGAAGGATTCTTTTTCATTAAAAAAAGTCTTATTTCCTTTATTGGGTATTCTTGTGTTTCTTGCTCTATGGCATTCATCAGCAAGTCGTATTCAAACGTCTTTGGGAGATTTTCCTGGCCCTGTTGTTGTGTATGAGCAATGGAATAGCTTGGTTGCGGATCATGTGGAAGAAAGAGAGAAAGAAGTTGCTTTTTATAAGCGTCAAGAAGTTAGAAATGCTAAAAAATTGGCTAAAAATCCTGAATATGTTGCTAAAACGCGTCCTTATACTGGAAAGCCAACCTTCTTCGACCAAATTTTTACCAGTCTCTATACGGTGCTCGCAGGTTTTGGTTTAGCTAGTCTTATCGCCATTCCTTTAGGGATACTAATTGGTTTGAATGGCAATATTTATAATGCTCTTAATCCGATTATCCAAATTTTCAAACCTGTGTCGCCTTTAGCATGGCTACCTTTAGTCACTATGGTAGTGAGTGCGACTTACGTTTCTGATGATCCTATGTTTGCTAAGTCGTTTTTGACTTCCATGTTTACCGTTACCTTATGTTGTATGTGGCCAACGTTAATTAATACAGCGGTTGGAGTTGCGGCTATAGAGCAAGATTTATTGAATGTTTCCAAAGTATTGCGCCTTAGTTGGTTAACTCATGTGATGAAAATTGTCATTCCTTCTTCTATTCCAATGATGTTTACAGGGTTGAGGTTGTCTCTAGGGATCGCTTGGATGGTACTAATAGCAGCCGAAATGTTGGCTCAAAACCCCGGGTTAGGGAAGTTTGTATGGGATGAATTTCAAAATGGTAGCTCCAATTCTTTAGGAAGAATTATGGTTGCTGTGTTGATGATTGGTTTTATTGGGTTCTTATTAGACAGAGTCATGTTGATGATTCAGAGAATGTCTTCATGGGATAAAACACAGGTTTTGAGATAGGTAATAGCAATGACACATTTAGACATAAGTAAAGTATCAATTGAGTTTCCCACCCCTAAAGGACCGTTTAAAGCCTTGAATGACGTGTCTTTAAAAATCAATAAGGGAGAGTTTGTCTCTTTGATAGGACACTCGGGATGCGGAAAATCGACTGTTTTGAATATTGTTGCCGGTTTATATGATGCGACGGAAGGCGGCATTTTACTCGATGGTAAAGAAGTTAGAGGGCCGGGACCAGAGCGTGCAGTTGTTTTCCAAAATCATTCATTACTACCATGGTTAACAACGTATCAGAATGTTGAGTTGGCGGTAAAGCAGGTATTTAAAGGGAAAAAAAGTAAAAATGAAATGCATGAGTGGATCTTGCATAATTTAGATCTTGTGCAAATGACTCATGCTCTTGATAAAAGACCTTCTGAAATTTCTGGTGGTATGAAGCAGCGTGTCGGTATTGCTAGAGCGTTGTCGATGGAACCATCGGTGTTATTAATGGATGAACCTTTTGGCGCTTTAGATGCATTAACCCGCGCGCATTTGCAAGACTCACTTATGGAAATACAAAAAGACTTAAACAACACTGTAATTATGATTACACACGATGTAGATGAAGCGGTTTTGCTATCAGATCGTATTGTGATGATGACCAATGGGCCCGCAGCTACGGTGGGGGAAGTATTGCATGTAGATTTAGAGCGTCCAAGACACCGTCTTGATTTAGCTGATGATCCTAATTACGTACAATACCGAGCACAAGTTTTGAAATTCTTATATGAAAAACAAAGAAAAGTTGAGCCGATCGTGCAGCCTAAAAAGCAAAGCTCATCAGTAACGGAGTCCCAACAAGGTGCTCAAAAAGTCGCTTCTTAGAGCGTTTATTAGTAATCGCTATTTAAGAATAAGGTGCCTTTTATGAGTACTCAAAGTGTAAAAGAAAGGGTTGTGGTAGTCGGAGCAGGGATGGCAGGAAGTCGGTTTGCTGCGGAATTGCTGTTGAACAACCCTGATCGTTGGCATGTAACTTTAATTGGAGAAGAAAAAGAAGTTGGTTACAACCGAATTATGTTGTCTTCATTGCTTGCGAAAGAAGTAGCTAGAGATGAATTGTCGCTCATTGATGTGGATCACTTTCGGTCTCATCAAGGAGAAGTAATTGCGCATGATGCAGTGCAATATATTGACGCTAATGAAAAACATGTCCATCTGTCTAGTGGAATCTCTCTTCCTTTTGACAAGTTAGTTATTGCTACAGGATCTCGCTCCAGTCAGCTAAATATTTACGGCAATGATGCGAGTAACATTATTGGATTTCGAGACATGGAAGATGTCTCTGTAATGGAAAGTTTGAGTCAAGGAAGCCAAGCTGTCGTTATCGGTGGTGGACTATTGGGTTTGGAAGCCGCAGTTGGTTTAGTGAAACGAGGTCATAAAGTTACCGTCCTACATCGAAGCTCTTATTTGCTTAATCGTCAGCTCGATGAAGAATCAGCAGCCTTGCTATTAGAAAGATTGCAAGCAATGGGGGTTGAATTTAGGTTATCGGTCTCGCCAGAGTCATTTAATTCATTAAGTGTTTCTGCTAACGAGGTTGACTCTACTGATAAAGCGCATTCCATTTCATTATCGTCTGGAGAGGTGATTGCAGCCGATTTATTTGTTGTCGCTACAGGCATTACTCCTGAGATCAATATTGCGAAAGAAGCAGGGTTATCTGTCAACAGAGCTATTTTAGTCAATGAGTTTCTAGAAACCTCTCATAAAGACATTTTCGCTATTGGGGAATGCACAGAGTTTAGTTGTAATACCTTTGGTTTGGTGGAGCCAATCTGGGGGCAAATGAAAAGTTTATTGGCGTACTTTGAAAATCGATTTGAGCCTTTTTCGATAGAACCTGTGCCTACTAAATTAAAGGTATCAGGTGTACATCTATTTTCTGTAGGAAAAATCCAATCTGAAAATAACGAAGGAGTGATTCAATACATAGATCGCTCTTTAAATCATTATCGCAAGCTGATTGTCAAAGAAGGCAAGTTAGTAGGTGCAATTTTATATGGCAACGTTGCCGATGGTAGCTGGTATTTTCAGCTTATTCAAAATCAAACAAACGTTTCTGGCATGTTAGATAGACTGATTTTTGGTGAGTCTTATTGTATTGAAAAAGTGGCTTAGCCTCACTTTGCATAAATAACAGACAAAAGAACGTGAAAATGCTGATTAGTCGAGGTGATTATGAGCGCAACAGAGCAAATGACAAAATCTACTAAACCTAAATTAATAGTGATTGGCAACGGTATGGTGGGCCATCACTTTATTGAGCAAATGATACAGTCTGGAGCTCATGAAGAGTATCAAGTGACGGTATTTGGTGAAGAAAAAACATTAGCATATGACAGAGTTCATTTAAGTGAATATTTTTCGGGCAAAGGCTATTCAGACTTGGCGATGACTGATGGATCGCTTTATGTAGATAATCAAATTTTGTGCGAAACCAATGCAAAAGTTGTCGGAATAAATCAAAATGAAAAGACTGTTACTTTAGAAGATGGAAGAGACGCTGCCTTTGATAAGTTAGTGCTGGCAACAGGCTCTTATCCTTTTGTTCCGCCTATTCCGGGCGCGAGTAGGGATAATACTTTTGTTTATCGAACGTTAGATGATCTTGATGACATTAGAGAAGCCGCAAAAACGGCAAAAGTAGGGACAGTAGTTGGAGGTGGTCTATTAGGACTTGAAGCGGCAAATGCGGTAAAAAACCTTGGTCTTACGACCAGTGTTGTTGAGTTTGCTCCTCGATTGATGCCTGTCCAGTTGGATGATGCTGGTGGTAGCCTATTAAAGAATATGATCGAGTCATTGGGTGTGGATGTGCATACTTCTACGGCAACAACTCAGATTGTTGATGGTGAAGAGTGTGTTCATCGAATGGAGTTCGCTGATGATCGCTTTATTGAAACGGATTTGATTGTATTTTCTGCGGGTATTCGACCTCAAGACGCGTTGGCAAAAAAGGCCAATCTTGATGTTGGAGAGAGAGGAGGTATCGTTGTTAATGACTTTTGCCAAACGTCTCATCCAGATGTGTATGCGATTGGCGAATGTGCTTTATGGGAAGGGCGCATTTTTGGTTTAGTTGCTCCAGGTTACACTATGGCAAAAGTTGCAGCTAGCCATCTTATGTCGAGCAATGATTTGTCTTTTACAGGTGCAGATATGAGCACCAAGTTAAAACTCTTGGGTTGTGATGTAGGTTCTATAGGAGATGCGCATCAAAATACGCCAGGTGCAAAAAGTTTTGTCTATCGTGATGATCTGACAAATGTATATCGTAAACTTGTTGTCTCCGAGGACGGTGGCAAACTGCTTGGTGCTGTATTGGTTGGCGATAACAGTTATTACGATACTTTATTGCAATATTATTTAAATGGTTTGGCGCTTCCTCTTGCTCCTGAAAGCTTAATCCTGCCGCTAAGTGATGGTGAACCTAAAGGTTTAGGTGCTGAGATGCTGCCAGCAACGGCTTCAATTTGCAGTTGCCATAATGTGCTGAAACAAGATATTGCAGACGCTATTGCATCAGGCTCTTTATCCGTGGGTGATGTGAAAGCCGTTACCAAAGCGAGCACTGGGTGCGGTGGTTGTTCTGCTTTATTGAAAAAAGTAGTAGATAGCGAACTCTTAGCTTTGGGTGTCGAAGTGAGTACGGATATCTGTGAGCATTTCTCATTTACTCGTCAAGATTTATATAACTTGGTTAAAGTAGAAGGAATAAAGACGTTCGACGATTTGATTAGCAAGCATGGCCAAGGGAAAGGCTGTGAAATTTGTAAGCCCGCAGTTGCAAATATCTTGGCGAGTGTTTGGAATGATTTTGTCCTGAAAAAAGAGCATATTTCATTACAAGATACCAATGACCGTTTTCTTGCCAATATGCAAAAGGATGGCACTTATTCTGTTGTTCCTCGTATACCGGGTGGGGAAATTACACCTGAAAAATTGATTGTATTAGGGGAAGTGGCAAAAAAATATAAGCTCTATACCAAAATAACAGGTGGACAGCGTATTGATTTATTTGGAGCAACCTTGACACAGTTACCTTTGATTTGGGAGGAACTTATCGCGGTTGGTTTTGAAACTGGTCAAGCTTATGGTAAATCGGTTAGAACAGTAAAATCCTGCGTTGGAAGTACTTGGTGTCGATATGGTGTGAACGATAGCATGAAAATGGCCATTGATATTGAAAATCGCTATAAAGGGCTGCGTTCTCCTCATAAATTGAAATTTGCGGTATCAGGTTGTACCCGAGAATGTGCCGAGGCACAAAGCAAAGATATTGGGATTATTGCTACAGAAGGCGGATGGAATTTGTATGTTTGTGGCAATGGAGGCATGAAACCACGTCATGCGGACTTATTTGCAACTGACCTGACAGACGAACAATTGATTGCTTACATTGACCGAGTGCTGATGTTTTATGTAAAAACAGCGGATCGTTTACAAAGAACGTCTGTTTGGATGGATGCTCTAGAAGGCGGGCTGGATTATTTAAAGCAGGTTGTTATTGAAGATTCTTTGGGCATTGCCTCTGAGCTTGAAGCTCAAATGGCATTGATTGTAGATACGTTTCAATGTGAGTGGAAAACGGCAATTGAAAACCCAGAATCACGTAAACTCTTTAAGAGTTTTGTTAATACAAACGGTGAAGATAAAAATGTGGTGTTTGTTGAAGAGCGTAATCAAATTCGCCCTGCAACAGAGATTGAAAAAAGCCAACTAATTGCGACAACGGTATAGAGGGGAAATTACGATGAATTGGGTCAAAGTCTGTTCTTATCATGATTTAGTTCCTCAAGCTGGGGTTGCAGCCTTGATTGGAGATAAGCAAATTGCTCTCTTTTTGGAGTCAGAAAAGAAGCAAGTGTTTGCTGTATCAAATTGGGATCCTATAGGTAAGGCAAATGTGTTATCAAGAGGTTTGATGACGGATGTAGCGGGTAAGTTAACAGTTGCAAGTCCACTTTATAAACAGCGTTATGATCTATTAACTGGAGAGTGTCTTGATGATGATGTTACTTTATCTACTTGGGATGTCAAATTAGAAAACGATTCAGTTTGGATTGCACTAAAATAGATCGTTTTTATATTAGAGTAGCCTTTTGATGCTCAAGGTTTTTGAGTGTCGATTTATAAAACATAATAAAAACATTAGGTTATCTCTATTGATTTAGTTGGCTTATAAATTGCATTAATTATACATAGTACAAAGGTGTGCTGATTAAAATAAAATCTGTCTTCACTTCTCAAGAGGTTTTAACTTTTTAAGAGTGAGATAAGATAATAAAAATGTCAAAAAATGACAAAAGGCAACGAAGCCCAAGTGATTGAAAAATCGCTTGGGCTTTTTTATTGATTTTTTTAACACTTGCATGTGTGTATTGCATGCTTAAGGTAACGTATATGCAACCTAAAACTGGAAAAACAACTTGTCCATATTGTGGTGTTGGCTGTGGCGTACTTCTTACCAATTCATTCACAAACTCAGGGAAGATATCGCCAGTATCAGGAGATGTTGAACATCCAGCTAATTTTGGACGCTTATGCGTAAAAGGCAGTAATTTATCAGATACTCTGACTTCAGATGGGCGTTTGTCTGTACCTAAATTACATGGAAATACGGTGACTTGGTCCATCGCTATTGATGCGATTTCTGAAAAAATTAAGCAAGTTATCGATGAGCATGGGCCTGACTCATTCGCATTTTATCTTTCTGGGCAAATTTTAACGGAAGATTATTATGTTGCTAATAAATTTGCTAAGGGCTTTATTGGGACAGCGAATGTAGATACAAACTCTCGTCTTTGCATGGCATCAGCTGTAGTGGGCTATAAGCGTGCTTTTGGTTCTGATACTGTGCCGTGCAATTATGAAGACCTTGAGACCTGTGATCTGTTGATTATGGTTGGGTCAAATGCAGCTTGGACTCATCCTGTTCTGTATCAGCGTATTGTTGCAGCAAAAGAACAGCGCCCAAATATGAAGGTGGTTGTGATTGACCCAAGGCGAACTGCTACATGCGATATTGCAGATTTGCATTTGGCCATTACTCCTGGAACCGACGCGTTTATTTTTTCCATGCTGTTAGTAGAAAGCGAACAGAATGGCGTGCTGGATAAATCGTTTATTGAAAGTAATACTGATGGTTTTTTGAACGCATTAATGAGTGCTCAAAAAGCAAGCCCTTCAATTGAAGCAACGGCAAACATATTGGGAGTGGCGAAAGAAGACCTTGGAACTCTTGTAGATTGGTGGCTTGCTACAAAGAAGACAGTGTCGTTTTATTCTCAAGGAGTGAACCAATCCTCTAGTGGCGTTGATAAATGCAATGCGATTATTAATTGTCATTTGGCAACGGGCCGTATTGGACATGAAGGGATGGGGCCTTTTTCTATTACCGGTCAACCTAATGCAATGGGGGGGAGAGAAGTAGGAGGGTTGGCTAATCAACTTGCTGCTCATATGGATTTTGCTACGCCCGGCGCTATTGATTTAGTTCAGCGCTTTTGGAATGCGCCTAAAATGGCCACTGAAAATGGTCTCAAAGCAGTTGATATGTTTCAAGCTATGGAGCAAGGGAAAATAAAAGTCATTTGGATTATGTCAACAAATCCAATGGTCAGTTTGCCTGATACTGCTCAAGTAAAGCGAGCTTTAGAAAAATGTGAAATGGTGATTGTAAGTGATTGCCAAGAGTTTACCGATACCAGTCTTATGGCAGATGTATTATTGCCCGCGACGGGATGGAGTGAAAAAGACGGAACGGTAACCAATTCGGAGCGACGAATTTCACGCCAAAGAGGCATTTTACCCCCTTATGCTGAATCCAAGCATGATTGGTGGGCCATCTCTAAAGTCGCACAGAAAATGGGGTTTGAATCGTCTTTTTCATACTCCCATCCATACGAAATTTTTAATGAACATGCGGCATTGTCAGAGTTTGAAAATCATGGAAAAAGAGACTTTGATATCGGTCTGTTAAAGGACTTAACAGAGGAGAGTTATAATGGATTATTACCTATTCAGTGGCCTGTAACTGCATCTTCACCTAATGGTACTCAGCGCATGTTTGTCGATGGTAGATTTTTCACACCCAATCAAAAGGCAAAGTTTATTCCGATTGAGCCTAAGCTCCCGGAAGCTTCTGCTACTGAGAAATATCCCTTTGTTTTGAATACAGGCAGGGTGAGAGATCAATGGCATACAATGACTAGGACAGGCAAGTCATCAAAGCTAGCGAACCATACCGAAGAACCCTATGTCGATTTGCACCCAAAAGATGCCGACAAGTTATCTATCAAAGATAAAGAGCTGGTTCGTATCATGTCTAAGGTAGGGGAAATAGTCGTTCCAGCAAAGGTTGAAGCTCAGTCTGTATCTGTAAGGGAGGGAGAGGTTTTTGTTCCTATTCACTGGACAAACCAAATCGCAAACAACGCGATAGTATCCAGCCTTGTTCCTCAAATTGTAGATCCTTTGTCGGGGCAACCTGAATCAAAACATGCCATTGTGAATGTTACTCCAATTAAATCTGTTTTGTATGGGACTATTTTAAGTGCCGAACCTATTGATACCACTGATTTTCTCTACAGTTGCCAAATCACTCAAGATAAAGGCTTTCGCTATGAGGTGGCATTTAATGAGAATTTGAATATTCATCATTATAGGAAAACGACGGTGGCCACATTTGATATCAAACAGCAGGGCTATTGGAGTGACTACAAAAATACTATTAATGGTGATCAGCGATTTGTATATCTTGTGGATGGGTCTCCTATGGCTATGTTTTATGTTTCAACTCGCCCCCTTAACTTTGACTCTAGTTGGCTAGGCAGTTTATTGAGTAACTTAAATAAAACAGAGGCAATCGTTCCAATTAAGCTGGAAGAAGAAGATAGGATCGCACTAAGTGTCGGATATAAAGCCAATACACTTGATAAAGGCAAAATAATTTGTTCATGCTTTCATGTTGGAGAAAAGCAAATTCAACTCGCCCTTGAAAGTGGAATCAACAATGTTACAGATTTAGGCACGTCGCTCAAATGTGGCACAAATTGTGGCTCTTGTATTCCTGAGCTTAAACAAATAATCGAGTTGTCCTCTGAGGCGGTTGTATGAGTGAGCAGTTTATAAAGTATGTGAAAATTCTAGGGAAAGGAAAAAAAGGCTCGAGAAGTTTAACAGCAGATGAGGCAGAGCAAGCAATGGGCCTTATTTTACTAGGGAAAGTAACGCCTGAGCAAGTCGGAGCATTTTGGATGTTGATTCGGATTAGGGAAGAAACGGTCGATGAAACAGTTGGTTTCACCAAGGCGATTCGTACTCACTGTCAAATAGCGTTAAATGCGGATGTGCATATCGACTGGCCTGCTTATGCTGGTAAACGTAATGAACTGCCTTGGTTTTTATTAGCAGCACTGACTCTTAGTCAGCAAGGGGTGCGTATTTTTATGCATGGTCATTGCTTTGAAAATGAAGAGCGGTTATATGTAGAAGATGCTTTAGTCGCTTTAGGTCTTCCTATAGCAAAATCGGTAAAAGAGGCTGAGAAGCATTTAAATGAATACAATTTTGCTTACATGGCGTTGGAGCAACTTTCGGGCCCTTTGGCACAATTAATGAATCTTAAGTTATTGCTTGGACTTCGCTCTCCTGTAAATACATTAGTGCGAATGATGAATTTGGCGCGAGCCAAGCACAGCGTTCATGGTGTTTTTCATAAAGGTTATGATGAACTGCATATTAAGGCATCGGCTAAACTGGGTGATCGTTCCGTTCTGGTTTTTAGGGGAGGAAATGGAGAGGCTGAAATTAATCCAGAAAGAGATGTTGATCTAGGTGTTGTTCAAAATGGAAACATTCATTGGGAGCATTGGCCAAGGGCAACATTTAAACATTGTAGGCAAACAAAACTGTTGAACTTTGATCGAATGAGATGGCATTGGAGTGATTCTCAGTTTGATGAGTTTGGCGAGCTTGCGACCTTAAGCACAATGGCAAGCGTTCTGAGTTTATTAACAAAGAAAAGCCAAAAGGAGTGTCTTCAAATTGCTAAGAATTATTGGGGGGCTCGGGACAAGCAGATGTTCCAATGTAAAAAAATTGCTTAAAGAAAGTTGCTAGGGAAGGTATTTAGTGAAGAGTTATAAAGTGAAAACAGATTTAAAAATACAGTGAGACCTTTGCACGACTATTGCACTTGTTAATATACTTTGTTAAAAACAGACTCAAAATGCTCATTTATAACTCATAAACTCCGCTTTTTTGTCTGTTTTTGTCTCGTCTTGTCATCGCTCATGGCTTATTGTAAAGATCTCACAGTAAACAAAACATAAGAAATAATATTTTAACGCGATAAACTACATAGCTATATCCGTATCTAATGAAACAATCAGAACGCATTGCCTTATAATTAAGGGGCAAAACTCGACTCTAGGAAAGGTGTTCTTTTATTTTCATATTTCATGAAAAGTGCATGATTCTTTCATTTTCTTGCTTGATTTGTTATTTATATTGTCATGAGAGCAGGGAGGTAAACTGTGTTTAGCTTTATAATGTCAGGCTGTAATAGTTGATATTACTTATTTCTAAGGAGGTGAAGGTGCTGATTAACCATGAGACTCATACTGAGTGTCAAGTTATATGTGTTATTTTGGCTGGCGGTCAAGCCATCAGGATGGAAGGAAAAAATAAAGCACTGCAACAATATAAAGGTAAACCTCTATATTATTATGTGTATGAAGCCATTAAAGGAATGCAATTACCTGTAAAAATCAATGTGAATAAAGACCATGACATGTTTGAATCAAATCAGATGGATACTTTCTCTGATCATCTGTGTTTTACAGATTGTGGACCTTTATCAGGAATAGCAACTGGACTGAGTATGCATCAAGAAGAGTGCTCACATATATTGTTTTCTCCGTGTGATACTCCGTTAGTTTCAAGTGCCGTGTTTGAGCAATTGCTCAAAGCGTCTAAGAAGGAGCCTTTAACAACCTTTTATATAGAAACTTCTTCGGGGGTGCAGCCTTTACATGTCATTATGCCTGTTGCTGTTTTAGGTTGTCTGATGAATTTTTTAAAAAATAAGCAATATAAGGTGATGAGGTTTTATAAGGAAATAGCTGCTAAGTCTATACTTTGGGAAGATGAAACACTTTTTAAAAACATTAATTATTTAGATGAACTTACGTAAGCGCTTTATTGAATGCTTTTAATTTCTAATAAATAGGACTCTTTGTTTTCAACGTATTTCATTTTTACTAAAAGAAAGTCGTATTCAGGAGCAAAGTAAAATACAGATTCTCTGTCATTGTTCTGATTGTCTGTTCTTACCACTTTAACGGTGTCTAGGTCGCCTAAACTTGTTTTTACTTTCTGAGTGCCAATTCGTTCAAATGTCCAATACTTTAATCGACCACCGTCTGCAATTTCATAATGTAATTCTTCTCTACCAACCTTTAGGTCTTGCCTTAGTTGTAGTTGAATACCTAATTTATCAATGGTTTTTTCATGGATATCCATTTTCCAAGGTTTATTTTTAATGTCGTTTTTAACTTGCATTTGCTCCCAGTCAAAAGTGAGTTTTGCCTCACGTTTTTTACCTAGAAGTTGGCTTTTATAGTAATAATTTTCAGGACGAATTTGATTGTTTTTAAGTTGAAAACTGACATTTTCGGTTAAAGATGCGAAAAAGGTAGACGCTTTAAATTCAAAAAACCAATGTGAATCTTCTTTCGTAAGAGTTTGGGTTCCTTGAACTTCAAGGCTTAGACCTTTTTTCCAGATAGTACTGTATGTTGCCTTATATGGAAAAAATAAGTTGCTGACGTGATTAGATGAGTCAGTAGAAGAGACAGCAGGCTGACAAAATATCCCTAATATTGAAATCAATAATATGAAGGTTGTACGCATGCCGTCTCCTTAAATTAGTTTAAATCTTGATTGTACCGTATGCCAGTTTCAGGTAATAACTCAGAATCGAGCATAACCTTTCCTGATTTATAGGCAAGTCTTTTTTCTGAAATCCACTTTATTACTAAAGGGTATATTTTGTGTTCTAAAGTATGAACTTTTTTCGCTAAGGAGTCGGCGTTATCATCCTTGTCGATCTTGGTTGCAGCTTGAATGATTACCGCACCTGCATCAAGTTCTGCGCTGACAAAATGAACGCTCACCCCATGTTCATGATCGTTCGCATCAATCGCTCTTTGGTGGGTGTTAAGTCCTTTATATTTTGGTAGTAGAGAAGGGTGTATGTTTAACATTTTCCCTTCAAAGTGGCGGGTAAACTCTTCCGTCAAAATTCTCATAAAGCCCGCAAGGACAACAAGGTCTGGCTGATACTCATCGATTGCATTTTGTAATTTAGAATCAAAAGCATCCCGAGTTGGGAAATCTTTATGATTAATAAAATGGGTCGGAATATCCGCTTGCTGAGCGCGGGTGAGGCCAAACGCATCGGCTTTGTTACTAATGACGGCTTTGATATCAATATCGAGTTTGCCCTCCAAGCTTTGATCAATCAAAGCTTGGAGGTTGCTGCCGCTGCCGGAAATTAAGACAACAACCGATAGGCTCATGCATTTGCCTCAAGGTCAGAAATATAAACTTCTTGCTCTGTTGTGCGTGGGCGAACGTTACCAATGATCCAAGCATTTTCATTTTCAGACTTTAAAATCTCTAAAGCGCGTTCTGCTTTATCTTCATCAATACAAAGAACCATACCAACACCGCAGTTTAAGACGCGATACATTTCTTCTTGTTCGACATTGCCTTTTTCTTGTAACCAATTAAATACTTCCGGGCGCGTCCAAGATGAAGCATCGATATAAGCAGCAGCATCATCAGGTAGTACTCTAGGAATATTTTCTAATAGTCCACCACCAGTAATGTGAGCAAGGGCGTTAACATCGATTTCTTCCATGAGCTTCAAAATGGATTTGACGTAAATTTTAGTCGGTTCCATCAAGGCATTTTGCAGTGTTTTGCCGTCAATTTCTTGAGAGAGATCAGCGTTTGATACTTCGATTATTTTACGAATCAAAGAATAGCCATTTGAGTGAGGGCCAGATGAACCAAGTGCGATAAGAGTGTTGCCCGCTTTTACTTTGGTGCCGTCGATAATTTTTTCTTCTTCAACTACGCCAACACAAAAACCTGCTAAATCGTAGTCGCCATCATGATACATACCAGGCATTTCAGCAGTTTCACCACCTACTAGAGCACAGCCTGCTTGCAAACAGCCTTCGCCAATACCTGTTACTACATTTGCTGCAACATCAATATCAAGTTTGCCGGTTGCATAATAATCTAAAAATAATAACGGCTCAGCACCAGCAACAACGAGATCATTAACGCACATTGCAACTAAATCGATACCAATTGTGTCGTGCTTATTGATGTCCATTGCTAAACGCAATTTCGTGCCAACGCCATCAGTTCCAGATACAAGAATTGGGTTTTTATATTTAGTTGGAAGACGTGTTAATGCTCCAAACCCACCTAGACCGCCCATAACTTCTGGGCGGCGAGTTTTCTTGCTAACACCTTTAATTCGCTCTACTAATTGATTTCCAGCGTTAATATCAACGCCTGCGTCTTTATAACTAATCGATGGTTTATCCGATTTGGTCATTGCCTATGCCTTATCATGATGTGGGGATTTAGAGCTGCATTTTAACATAGAGTTGCGATAGGGCTATGGTTCTTTAGGTGTAACACAGTAGAATATGCAAATATTTAAAGGGAGAGCTATGAAAAATCGTATTTTAATCCTCATATTATGTGTTTTTTGGGTCCCTGTTGGGCTAGCTGATGATGTTCCTGGGTTGTACCGTTCAGAAATTGTATTGCCAAGCAGTTTAAGCGAGTCTCAGCTTTTGAGGGCCGCTTTTAAGCAAACGGCCAAAAACGTATTGCAAAAGGTGTCTGGTAGGCCAGATTTAATTAATTCTACAGTTAAAGATAGCGATTTGAATGATGCTGCAAGTTGGGTTGCCCAGCATTCAATTCTTTCATCTGAAGAGTTGGTTTCTTTTAAAGGTGAGCAGGTGGAAGCAAAAAAGGTCGTTGTTACTTTTTTTGAGCAATCTATTAATCTTTTTTTAATAGAAAGAAATATCGCTATTTGGGGGAGTAACAGGCCATCAATATTGATGTGGCTAGTTGAAGAGAATGGTCAATTTAGATCCTTGTCTGGAGTAAATACCCCCTCATCCTTGTTGGCTACGATAGCACATCAATCAACCATGAGTGGCCTATCAATTTATGCTCCTATTTTAGATGATATTGATAGAGCAGCTATTTCTGCGTCAGAGCTATGGGGCTTTTTTGAGGATGAAATCAGTAAGGCCAGTGAGCGTTATCAAACAGATCTCATTGGCGCAGTTCGGGTGAGCGAACAAGGGGAAAGGTTTATGGTGGATATAAGGGTTTATTTCCCTTCTGCTGAAATAGTTCCTCTTACTTTTATTGCTTCTAATGAGCGTGAAATAGCTATTACTGCAAATGATTTATTGTCCCAGTTACTGTCAGAGAGGTACGCAGCAGTAAGAAGTTCGAGTGAAGAGTTTAGTATCAAAATGCGTTTGGGTGGTTTAGATAGCTACAGTAAGCTACAAAATATTCAGGACTATTTGGACTCTATTACTCTGATTCGAGCTTGGAACTTGTCTTCCTTAAATGAAAGTGAGGGTATTTTTACAATCCAAGCTGATGGCGGGGTAAAGAAGCTAAAAGATGTTATTGCGCTCGATTCAATACTTCGAGAAAATCAACTCAACGCTTTAGATCCAAGTGCAAATATCCCATTGTCTTATGAGTATAACGGTAGGTAGTAGTGAATTTAGATGTAAATGAAACAGTACAAAATCTTGATTTTTATCAACGTCCTGAAGATGAACAAACGGATTTTTTATCTTTAACATGGTGTAACGAATGTAATGAAATGGATCTTGGTATGACAGATCCAAAAGAGTACTGTTCAGATTCTCGTCATTGGATAGAAGGCAAATGCAAGGTGTGCTCAGCCGTTGTTATAACTGAAATTCAAGAGGACGAAGAGTAGTAATAAAGCAGGGAAAATAAAAATCCCCCACCTTACCTAGTGGGGGATTTTGATCTAAATAGAGATCACTTCTAGATAGGGGTTACTTCTAAATAGGAGTTACTTTGTTGGGTAATCTCTTTCTTCTGGGCCCACGTACAATTGGCGAGGACGGCCAATTTTGTATGAGCTGCTAAGCATTTCATTCCAGTGAGATATCCAACCAATCGTTCTAGACATTGCAAATATTACTGTGAACATACTTGTCGGTATGCCAATAGCTTTCATGATGATGCCAGAATAGAAATCAACGTTAGGATAAAGTTTTCTTTCAATGAAGTAAGGGTCTTCTAAAGCAATTTGCTCCAATCGTTTGGCGATTTTCAATAAAGGATCGTTAGACATACCTAATTCAGCAAGTACTTCGTCACATGTCTCACGCATTACTTTTGCACGAGGGTCAAAGTTTTTATAAACACGATGCCCAAATCCCATTAGACGGAATGGATCGCTTTTATCTTTTGCTTTAGCAATAAATTCATCAATATTTGATTCATCACCGATTTCTTCTAGCATAGTTAACACGGCTTCGTTGGCCCCGCCATGAGCCGGTCCCCAAAGTGTTGCAATACCTGCGGCAATGCAAGCAAAAGGGTTTGCTCCAGATGAACCAGCTAAACGAACAGTCGACGTCGAAGCATTTTGCTCATGATCCGCATGCAATATGAAAATGCGATCCATTGCTTTTGCGAATACAGGATTAACTTCATAATCTTCGCATGGAGTTGCAAACATCATGTGCAAGAAATTTTCCGCGAAAGAAAGCTCATTGCGAGGATACATGACAGGTTGTTCTTTGGAGTACTTATAGCATGTAGCTGCTAATGTAGGCATTTTTGATATAAGTCTTATAGCGGCTATTTCGCGGTGTTCTGGTTTTGTGATGTCCATTTGGTCTTGATAGAAAGCAGACAAAGCACCCACTAAACCGCACATAATCGCCATAGGGTGTGCGTCATTTCGAAAGCCTTCGATGAATTTGTACATCGATTGGTTGACCATGGTGTGATTTGAAACAGTTTTTACGAAGGTGGCTTTTTCTTCTTTCGTTGGAAGTTCTCCGTGAAAAAGTAAGTAGCATGTTTCTAAGTAATCTGAGTGTTCTGCTAATTGAGAAATCGGGTAGCCCCTGTGAAGCAGTACACCTGCATCACCATCAATGTAGGTGATTGCCGATTCACAAGAGCCAGTAGACATAAATCCAGGGTCGTAAGTGAAAACGTCATGTGAACCCAATGAGCGAACATCAATTACATCTGTACCTAGAGTGCCGCTTAATACGGGTAGCTCAATTGTTTTATCAATACCATCTACCGTCAATCGTGCTTTTTTATCAGTCATTTTGATCTCCTATAAATTCTGGTCCGGGGCTTAAAAGGGTCATTAATTGACACTAAACACCCATCAGGTGCGGAAAAAATACTGTTTGTAGACTATAAATGTCAATCAATCTAAATTTGAATTCGAAAGAAATCTACAGACTAATCTTCTTTAATGATACAGGTGAAAGTGATTTTATAATATGTTTTCTAAGTTTTTTTTGTATAAATCATTGATATTATTAAATAAATTTTTTTTTTCATTTTATTTGTAAATATATTGTTTTATACCATTGTTGTGTGTTTTTTTAATTGTATTCATGTTGTGAATGGTGATCATTGTAAAGGGGGTGTTTTGTGTATTTGTCTAAATAAAAAATGCTGGTTTATAATCGCCATTGTAAGGATTTCATTGATTTGTAAATGTTTTACCAGAAAATGGAAGATGAGTCCTTTTTTTGGGATGTTTTTAAATCGATGAGATTTTTTTGAAGACCTGGAAAACGGAACCGTATAACACTGTTCTGCAATTTTAAAATAGGTCGTGATTGACCCTTCAATCAATTAAATGGTGTATAGAGTCGTGAATAAAAAAAGACCAGTCAATCTTGATATTGCTACAATATCAATGCCCGTAACCGCAATTGTTTCAATCCTTCATCGTGTGACAGGGATCATCCTATTTATTGGGTTAGCTTTCTTGTTTTATGCGTTTGACCTTTCTTTAGAATCTCCAGAAGGATTTGCTCAAGTCGTTAGTACTCTTGAAACTAGCTTTATGGCTAAGTTTATAATTTGGGGAACTGTTTCTGCCTTGATGTATCACTTTGTTGCCGGTGTTAAACATTTATTTATGGATTTAGGTTATTTTGAGGAGCTAGAAAGTGGGCAATTAGCCGCTAAAGCAAACCTTGTGATAGCTGGAGTATTAATTCTAATCGTGGGAGTTTGGATATGGTAACTCAAATAACCAGCTTTGGCCGTTCAGGGCTTTATGACTGGATGGTTCAGCGCATCTCTGCTGTAGTCCTTTCTTTATATACAATATTTCTTGTAGGTTATTTAGCATTAAACCCTGATGTGACTTATGAGCAATGGAGTGGTTTGTTTGAAACTACTTGGGTAAGAATATTTAGTTTGCTCACTTTACTTTCAATCGGCGTACATTCTTGGATAGGTTTGTGGTCTATTTCCACTGACTATATTAAAGCTACTGGCGTTCGTTTCTTTTTTCAATCTGTATGCGGCTTAGTTATGTTTGTCTATGTTGCATGGGGTATTCAGGTTCTTTGGGGGCTATAGGTAATGGCAAATATTCGTACTATTTCTTTTGATGCCATTGTTATTGGAGGTGGCGGCGCTGGTATGCGTGCTGCTTTACAGTTAACAGAGTCTGGCCTAGATACTGCTTGTGTAACTAAAGTATTTCCAACTCGATCACACACGGTTTCTGCTCAAGGTGGTATAACTTGTGCAATTGCCAGCGATGACCCAAATGATGATTGGCGTTGGCATATGTACGATACCGTTAAGGGATCGGACTATATCGGAGACCAAGACGCTATTGAGTATATGTGTTCTGTTGGTCCTCAAGCTGTATTTGAATTAGAACATATGGGATTACCATTTTCTCGCACGGAAAGTGGTCGAATCTATCAACGTCCATTTGGCGGTCAGTCTAAAGATTTTGGTAAAGGTGGACAGGCAGCGCGTACTTGTGCGGCAGCAGACCGTACTGGTCATGCATTACTTCATACACTTTATCAAGGTAACTTGAAGGGCGGCACAACTTTCTTCAATGAGTGGTATGCTGTTGACCTAGTTAAAAATAATGAAGGTGCGGTTGTTGGTGTTATCGCAATTTGTATTGAAACTGGTGAAACCGTTTATTTAAAAGCCAAAGCAACTGTCTTGGCGACAGGTGGTGCAGGTCGAATTTATCAATCGACAACGAATGCTCATATTAACACTGGTGATGGTGTAGGTATGGCATTACGTGCTGGCTATCCAATGCAAGATATGGAAATGTGGCAATTCCACCCAACTGGTATCTATGGTGCTGGTACACTTGTTACTGAGGGTTGTCGTGGTGAGGGTGGCTATCTTATAAATAAAGATGGTGAACGCTTCATGGAACGTTACGCTCCGAACGCGAAAGATTTGGCAGGACGCGATGTTGTTGCTCGTTCCATGATACTTGAAATTCTAGAAGGGCGTGGATGTGGTCCTGATGGAGATCACGTATTATTGAAACTTGATCACCTTGGTGAAGAAACATTGAATAAACGTTTGCCAGGTATCTTGGAGCTATCTCGTACATTTGCTCACGTTGATCCAGTAAAAGAACCAATTCCAGTTATTCCTACATGTCATTATATGATGGGTGGTTCTCCAACGAATGTCGGTGGTCAGGTACTGACACAAGATGACGCTGGTAATGAAACCATTGTTGACGGATTGTATGCTTGTGGTGAAGCTGCTTGTGTATCCGTTCATGGCGCAAACCGCTTGGGCGGTAACTCATTGCTAGATTTGGTTGTTTTTGGTCGTGCTGTTGGTTTACAAGTTAAAAAGTCGCTTGATGAAGGTTTTGATTCTTTAGATGCTAGTGAAACAGATATTGAAAATGCAATGTCTCGTTTGAATCGTCTTAATAATTCAACTTCTGGCGAAAGTGTTGCTGCTGTACGTGCAGATCTTCAAAAAACGATGCAGCTTTATTTCGGTGTATTCCGTGATGGTGAAGCAATGCAAACAGGCTTGACTCAGTTAAAAGAAATTCGTAATCGTGTAGAGAACTTGCATTTAGAAGATAAGAGTCTTGCATTTAACACTGCTCGAATTGAAGCTTTAGAGCTTGAAAATCTTTTGGAAGTAGCAGAAGCAACAGCGATTCCAGCAGAGTTCCGTAAAGAGAGTCGTGGTGCTCATGCGCGTAATGACTTTACTGAACGTGATGATGAAAACTGGTTGAAGCACTCTCTTTTCCACCCTGCGGATAAAAAAGTTACGAAACGTGATGTGAACTTCTCTCCTAAAACGGTAGAAGCTTTCCCACCAAAAATTCGTTCTTACTAAGGAGTATAATTAAGATGTTAGTTAGTATTTATCGTTATAATCCTGAAGTAGATGACGCCCCATATATGAAGGATTATCAAATCGATTTACCAGTAGGTAAAGATTTGATGGTACTTGATGTATTGCAACTATTAAAAGAAACGGATTCTTCTATTTCTTATCGTAGATCATGTCGTGAGGGCGTTTGCGGCTCTGACGGTATGAACATGAACGGGAAAAATGGACTTGCGTGTATTACGCCTGTTTCCGCTGCTGCAAAAGATGATAAATTGATTTTGCGCCCGCTTCCAGGGTTACCTGTAGTACGTGACCTAGTTGTTGATATGGGACAATTTTACAAGCAATATGAGAAGATTCGTCCGTATCTAATCAACGAATCTCCTGCACCTGCTATTGAGCGTTTGCAGTCTCCTGAAGAGCGTGAAAAGCTAGATGGCTTGTACGAATGTATCTTGTGTGCGTGTTGTTCAACGGCATGCCCATCTTTTTGGTGGAACCCAGATAAGTTTGTTGGACCTTCCGGTTTATTGCAGGCTTACCGCTTTTTGATCGATAGTCGTGATACTGCAACGCAAGAGCGTTTATCTGATTTAGATGATCCGTTTAGTGTATTCCGTTGCCATGGTATTATGAACTGCGTTAATGTTTGTCCTAAAGGGCTTAATCCGACAAAAGCAATCGGTAACATTCGTTCAATGCTATTACAAAGAGCAACCTAGTAAAATGATAATGAAGTCTGAATTGGTTTATTTTTATTAGCAGTCTTCTAAGGCGATATTGGCTTGTTCAATATCGCCATTTTATTATTAAAAAGAATTAAGAATCGACCTCATGTCGCTTGGAAGCATAAAGAAAAGGTGACTTTTTTAACCAATTATATGGATGTGGGTGTATTGCCTGATTATGTATTTTAGTCAGAGTGGTATAAGTTACCTTAATATTAATTCATGTAGGGCGAGTTGGTGTAATACATAATTCAAGGCTTTAGTGGCCTATGCGGGTCGAAAGAAGTCAACGAATTTAAAAGATTGATAGCGCCATAATGGTCGCTGGCTCGAACATAAGGGTGATCGAGAATGCACGAAAGTTTAATGGAGTTGCTATGGGGCACCTCGCATTTTTCAGGTGGTAACTTGGAGTATGTGGAGGGTTTATTTGAAAATTACCTCGTTGATCCGAACTCAGTATCGGAAGAATGGCGTAAATGTTTTGATCAATTACCGCGAGTTAGTGAAGAGCAATCAACAGATGTTCCACACTCGGTAATCCAAGAGCAGTTTTTGCAGTTAGGTAAAAACCAGCACCGTTTCCAAACTGCGGCAGTTGGTGTTAGTTCTGATCATGAGCAAAAACAGATTAAAGTTTTGCAGTTAATAAATGCTTATCGAATGCGGGGGCATCAACATGCTAACTTAGATCCTCTAGGTTTGCAGGTTAGGCATAAAGTTTCTGATCTTGAGTTAAGCTATCATGAGCTTACAGGTGCAGACTTGGATACTGAATTTGACACTGGGTCTTTGTTCTTTAATAAAAAAATGAAGACGCTGAGTGCAATCATTGAAGGTTTAAATAAAACCTACTGTGACAGTATTGGTTATGAGTATATGCACATTGTAGATACTCAAGAACAACGTTGGTTACAGAAGCGCATTGAGTCAGTTAAGTCACATCCTGAATACAAACTCGAAACTCGTACCAGCCTTTTGGAACGACTAACAGCCGCTGAAGGTTTAGAAAAATATTTAGCAAGCCGTTATCCGGGAGCTAAGCGCTTTGGTTTAGAAGGCGCTGAGAGTTTAATACCAATGGTAAATGAACTGATTCAACGATCTGGTTCATTAGGCGCCAAAGAAGTCGTTATTGGTATGGCTCACCGTGGTCGCTTGAATGTATTAGTGAATACTCTAGGTAAAAACCCGAAAGATTTATTTGATGAATTTGAAGGTAAAAAGCTCGTTAATACATCAGGTGATGTGAAATAT
Source organism: uncultured Marinomonas sp. (assembly GCA_947493575.1). Classification (GTDB taxonomy): domain Bacteria; phylum Pseudomonadota; class Gammaproteobacteria; order Pseudomonadales; family Marinomonadaceae; genus Marinomonas. Next base: position 24,070 of record CANLRQ010000003.1, on the reverse strand, counting down.
CACCAAGGCTTCTCTTCCAATGTTATGACTGAAGGCGGAGAAGTTCATATAGCCTTGTCTTTCAACCCGTCCCACCTTGAAATTGTTTCTCCTGTTGTTGAAGGTTCGGTTCGAGCTAGACAAGATCGCAGAAATGATCCAGAAGGTAAGACAGTTGTTCCTATCTCAATACACGGTGATGCTGCTTTTGCAGGTCAAGGTGTTGTGATGGAAACTTTCCAAATGTCACAAACTCGTGCCTATAAAACGGGCGGGACAATTCATATCGTTATTAACAACCAAGTTGGTTTTACTACTAACCGTCAAGAAGATAGCCGCTCTACGGAATATTGTACTGATATTGCGAAAATGGTGCAGGCTCCTATCTTCCATGTTAATGGTGATGATCCTGAAGCGGTTCTTTTCGTAACTCAGCTTGCATTAGACTATCGTTATGAATTTGGTCGTGATGTGGTTATCGATATGGTTTGTTACCGTCGTCGTGGTCACAATGAAACAGATGAGCCATCAGGTACTCAACCTTTGATGTATCAAATCATTAGCAAATTAAAGACGACTCGTCACCAATATGCTGATTCTTTAGTATCAAAAGGTGTTATTGATCAATCTGTTGCAACCACTATGGTTGATGAAAATCGTCAAGATCTTGATGATGGAAAACACGTAGCGAAAAGCTTGGTTTTAGAATCTCAAACAGGATCATTTGTTGATTGGACTCCTTATTTGGGTGTTGAGTGGGATGCTGGTGCTGATACGACTTATCCATTGGCTAAGTTGCAAAAATTAGCTCGTAAGCTAACTCATATTCCAGATGGTGTTGCTGTTCAGCGTCAAGTTCAAAAAATATACGAAGACAGAGACAAAATGTCGGCGGGTGCATTGCCTCTAAACTGGGGGTATGCCGAAACATTGGCATTTGCTTCATTGTTAGAGCAAGACTTCCCAATTCGTATTACTGGTCAAGATGCTGGCCGTGGTACATTCTCCCACAGACATGCAGTTATCCATAATCAGAAAGACGGTAACAGTTATATGCCGTTGAAAAATTTATTCTCAGAACAACCTCAGATGGACTTGTACGATTCGTACTTATCTGAAGAGGCGGTACTGGCATTTGAATATGGTTACTCTACAACAGCGCCTAAAGGCTTGGTTGTTTGGGAAGCGCAATTTGGTGACTTTGCAAATGGTGCACAAGTTGTAATTGACCAATTTATTACCAGTGGTGAGCACAAATGGGGCCGTTTATGCGGTCTGACAATGTTGCTACCTCACGGATATGAGGGTCAAGGCCCTGAACATTCATCTGCACGATTAGAGCGTTTCTTGCAATTGTGTGCTGAATACAATATTCAGGTATGTGTGCCAACAACTCCATCTCAGATTTACCATATCATTCGTCGTCAGGCGATTCGTCCTTTAAGACGTCCTTTGGTTATTATGTCTCCTAAGAGTTTGCTGAGACATAAACAGGCAACATCTACACTGGAAGACTTGTCAGAAGGTCATTTCCACAATGTATTACCTGAAACGTCAGATAAAATTGAGCCGAAAAAAGTGAAGCGCTTGGTTATCTGTAGCGGTAAGGTGTATTACGACTTAATTAATCGTCGTGAAGCATTGGAGAAAGATGATGTTGCTATCATTCGTTTGGAGCAGTTGTATCCATTCCCTTATCAAGATTTTAGAGAAGTTCTAACGCCTTATACTGAGGTTGAATCTTTAGTATGGTGTCAAGAAGAACCTAAAAACCAAGGGGCATGGCATGCGAATCGTCACCGAATGAATCGTATATTAGAAGAGTTGTATCCTCAGTTGAAGATTCGCTTTGCTGGGCGTATTTCGTCTGCGGCACCTGCTGCTGGATATATGTCTATCCATGTTGAAGAACAAGAAGCACTTGTGAATGACGCCATTACTGGTTAGTTATTCGTTTGATTAGAATGTAGCCTTGTAAAAAAGATAAGGGTATCAAATGAGCATTGAAATTAAAGCACCCGTTTTTCCAGAGTCAGTAGCAGATGGCACAGTTGCTACTTGGTATAAAAAAGCTGGCGAGTCTTGTACTCGTGATGAACATATTGTTGACATTGAAACTGATAAAGTCGTATTAGAAGTTGTAGCACCTGCTGATGGTGTTATCCAAAACATTCTTAAAGATGAAGGCGATACAGTTTTAAGTAATGAAGTCTTGGCGATGTTTTCAGAAGGTGGCGCAGCAGCTCCGGCAGCACCTGCTGCTGCAAGTGCTCCAGTAGCTGCGGCTTCTGCATCTGCAGAGACAGTAGATATTAAAGCGCCAACTTTCCCAGAGTCTGTTGCTGATGGCACGGTTGTAACTTGGTATAAGCAACCGGGTGAAGCATGTGATCGTGATGAGCATTTAGTTGATATTGAAACAGATAAAGTTGTACTTGAAGTAGTTGCTCCGGCAGCTGGTGTAATCGGTGAATTTATCGCAAATGAAGGCGATACAGTATTAAGCGATCAAGTACTTGCTACTTTCCTAATTGGTGCAACAGGTGGAGCAGCGGCTCCAGCAGCACCAACAGCTGAAGTTGCGGCTGAAGACGGAGATGTTGATGGTGTAGCTGGTCCTGCTGCTCGTAAAGCATTGGCAGAAGCTGGTTTAACTGTTGCTCAAGTTAAAGGCACTGGTAAAGGCGGTCGTATCACTAAAGAAGATGTAGATGCTGCTGCGAAACAACAGGCTGCAAAACCTGCTGCTGCGGCTCCTGCACCAGCTCCTGTTGCTGCGCCATTGGCGAATACAGAGGGTCGTATTGAGAAACGCGTTCCTATGACTCGTCTTCGTGCAACAATTGCTCGTCGTTTGGTTGAAGCGCAACAAACAGCGGCTATGTTAACAACGTACAATGAAGTTAACATGGGGCCTATTATGGAACTAAGAGGAAAGTATAAAGAACTTTTCTTGAAGAAACATAATGGTACTAAGCTAGGTTTTATGTCCTTCTTTGTTAAGGCTTGTACTGAAGCGTTGAAACGATTCCCAGCGGTAAACGCATCTATTGACGGTAATGACATGGTTTACCATGGTTACCAAGATATTGGTGTTGCGGTATCAACGTCTCGTGGTCTAATGGTTCCTGTATTAAGAAGCACAGATTCTATGGGGCTAGCCGATATTGAAAGTACTATTATGGACTTCGCATTGCGTGGCCGTGATGGAAAGCTTGGTCTAGATGACATGCAAGGTGGTACTTTTACTATCACAAATGGCGGAACATTCGGTTCTTTGCTATCAACACCTATCTTGAACCCACCTCAAACAGCGATTCTTGGAATGCATAAAATCCAAGAACGCCCAATGGCGGTTAATGGTCAAGTGGTTATACAACCAATGATGTACTTAGCATTATCTTATGATCATCGTATGATTGATGGTAAAGAAGCAGTTCAGTTCTTAGTAACAGTTAAAGAGTTACTAGAAGATCCAGCTCGCTTATTACTAGATGTCTAAACTGGGATAAGACAAACATCTAAACGAGAATCATGTTTAGATGTTTGTGTGTTGTACCGTAATTAAAACTAAGTGAAATCCTTTGATTTTTTTAGTCAAAAATGGAAATAAATATGTCTACAAAATTTGACGTTGTTGTTATTGGTGGTGGTCCAGGTGGCTATGTTGCGGCTATTCGTGCTGCACAATTGGGTTTAAAAACGGCTTGTATTGAAAAGTGGTTAGATAAAAGCAATACGCCTCGCTTGGGTGGTACCTGCTTAAATGTTGGCTGTATTCCTTCTAAAGCATTATTGGATTCTTCTCATAAATATCATGACGCAAAAGAGTCTTACGGAGTACATGGTATTTCTGTAGGTGATGTATCTATTGATGTTGATGCAATGGTTGATCGTAAAGACAAAATTGTTGATCAATTAACCAGCGGTATTACGGGTCTATTCAAAGCAAATGGTGTCACTAGCTTTGAAGGCGTGGGTAAAGTTTTATCAAGCAAGAAAGTTGAATTTACCGCCCATGACGGTTCTGTATCTGTTATTGATACTGAAAACGTTATTCTTGCAACAGGGTCTGTTCCAGTAAATATTCCACCAGCTCCACGCACAGGCGATATCATCGTTGATAACGAAGGTGCATTGGATTTCCGTAAAATACCTAAGCGTTTAGGTGTTATCGGTGCAGGTGTAATTGGTTTAGAGTTGGGTTCTGTATGGGCTCGCTTGGGTTCTGAAGTGGTTGTTCTTGAAGCGCAAGATACTTTTTTAAGCGTTTGTGATACTGATGTTGCAAAAGAAGCGGCAAAAGTATTTAAGAAACAGCATTTAGATATCCGTTTGGGTGCTCGCGTTACAGGCAGCGAAATTAAGGGTGAAGAAGTTGAAGTGACTTACCTTGATGCAAAAGGTGAAGAGCAGAAACAAACATTCGATAAGTTAATTGTTGCTGTTGGCCGTAAACCATTTACAGATGGTTGTTTAGCCGCAGATTCTGGCGTTAATCTAGATGAGCGCGGTTTTGTATTTGTAGATGAGCAGTGTAAAACATCTGTACCAGGTGTTTATGCTATTGGTGACATTGTGCGCGGTCCTATGCTAGCTCATAAAGCTTCAGAAGAAGGTGTTATGGTTGCAGACATTATTGCTGGCCATAAAGCGCAAATGAATTATGATTGCATCCCTTCAGTTATTTATACTCACCCAGAAATTGCTTGGGTAGGTAAAACTGAGCATGAGTTAAAAGCAGACGGTGTAAAATACAAAGTGGGTAAATTCCCATTTGCAGCTTCTGGTCGAGCAATGGCGGCAAATGACACCACAGGTTTTGTTAAAATGATTGCTTGTGAAGCAACAGATCGCATTCTTGGTTGCCATATCATTGGTGCCGGAGCCGCTGATTTGATCGCCCAAGCCGTAATCGCGATGGAGTTTGGTTCAACTGCTGAAGATATTGCTCTTACTGTATTTGCTCACCCAACAGTGAGTGAAGCAGTACATGAAGCAGCTCTTGCAGTAGATAACCATGCAATTCATATTGCAAATCGTAAAAAGCGTTAATGTATTAAAGTTTGCTGGTTTTTTTTAGAACTGGCATTTTTTTGTTTATCATTTGATAGGCAAATTTTTCAATAAATTCAGATGAGTGGATTAAGCGAATGAACTTACACGAATATCAGGCAAAACAGCTTTTTGCTGAATATGGCCTGCCAGTATCAACAGGGTATGCATGTGACACACCAGAAGAAGCTGTAGAAGCAGCTAAGAATATTGGCGGTGACATGTGGGTAGTTAAAGCTCAGGTTCACGCAGGTGGCCGTGGTAAAGCTGGTGGTGTTAAGCTGGTTAAAACTCATGATGAGATCGCAGAGTTTACGTCACAGTGGATCGGTAAAAATTTAGTAACATATCAAACTGATGAAAATGGTCAGCCAGTTGCAAAGATCTTAGTTGAATCTTGTACTGACATCGCCAATGAATTATATCTTGGTGCAGTTGTTGATCGTGCTACTCGTCGCGTTGTATTTATGGCATCTACTGAAGGTGGCGTGGATATCGAAAAAGTAGCTGAAGAAACACCTCATTTAATTCATAAAGCTATTATTGATCCTTTGGTTGGTGCTCAACCTTACCAAGCTCGTGAATTGGCTTTTAAATTGGGTCTTAACCCAACACAAATTAAGCAATTCACTAAGATCTTCCTTGGTTTATCTCAAATGTTCCATGATTGCGATTTTGCACTTCTTGAGATCAACCCATTGGTTATCACAGAAGAAGGCAACCTTCATTGCCTAGATGGTAAAATCAACATTGATAGTAATGCTGTTTACCGTCAGAAGAAAATGCAAGAGTTCCATGATCCATCTCAAGAAGATGCTCGTGAAGCGCATGCGGCGTCTTTCGAATTAAACTACGTTGCGCTAGATGGTAATGTTGGTTGCATGGTTAACGGTGCTGGTTTAGCAATGGGTACTATGGACATTGTTAACTTGCATGGTGGCAAGCCTGCGAACTTCCTAGATGTTGGTGGTGGTGCAACGAAAGAGCGTGTATCTGAAGCATTCAAAATCATCTTGTCTGATGACAATGTTAAAGCAGTATTGGTAAACATTTTTGGTGGTATCGTTCGTTGCGATATGATCGCTGAAGGTATTATCGGTGCGGTTAAAGATGTAGGTGTTAAAGTGCCTGTTGTTGTACGTCTTGAAGGTACAAATGCTGATCTGGGACGTGAAGTTCTTGCTAAATCTGATCTTGATATCATTGCTGCTACTAGTCTAAAAGACGCGGCTGTACAAGTTGTTAAAGCTGCGGAGGGCAAATAATGTCTGTTTTAATTAATAAAGATACTAAAGTAATCTGCCAAGGTTTCACTGGTGGACAAGGCACATTCCATTCTGAGCAAGCAATTGCTTATGGAACAAAAATGGTTGGTGGTGTGACTCCTGGAAAAGGTGGTCAAACTCATTTAGGTCTTCCTGTATTTAATACAGTAAAAGAAGCTGTTGAAGAAACGGGTGCGGAAGCGTCTGTAATTTATGTTCCAGCTCCTTTTTGTAAAGACTCCATTCTTGAAGCAGCAAACAGCGGCATTAAATTGATCGTTTGTATTACTGAAGGTATTCCTACTTTGGATATGCTTGATTGTAAAGTTGCTTGTGATGAATTAGGCGTTCGTCTAATCGGTCCAAACTGCCCAGGTGTTATCACTCCAGGTGAATGTAAAATCGGTATCATGCCTGGTCATATTCATTTACCAGGTAAAGTAGGCATCGTATCTCGTTCAGGTACTTTGACGTATGAAGCGGTTAAACAAACTACTGATGCTGGCTTCGGTCAATCTACTTGTGTAGGTATTGGTGGTGACCCAATTCCAGGTACTAACTTCATTGACGTTCTAGAATTGTTCCAAAACGATCCTAAAACTGAAGCGATTGTTATGATCGGTGAGATCGGTGGTACTGCAGAAGAAGAAGCGGCTGCTTACATTAAAGCTAATGTAACTAAGCCAGTGGTTTCTTACATCGCAGGTGTTACTGCTCCAGCAGGTAAGCGTATGGGTCATGCCGGCGCTATCATCTCTGGTGGTAAAGGTACTGCTGATGAGAAATTTGCAGCACTAGAAGATGCAGGTGTTAAAACTGTGCGTTCTTTAGCTGAAATCGGTGATGCTCTAAAAGAATTAACAGGCTGGTAAGTTATTAAACCTGTGTGTTAATCTTAAAAAATCCTCGCATTTGCGGGGATTTTTTTTAATCTGTATTTGAGTGGAAGTGAGTGTTAGATGAGTGAACTGAGTCGTCGGGATTATGATGTTGCAATTATTGGCGGAGGCATTGTTGGTCTAGCAACGGCATGGCAGTTTATCCAGTCGAATCCACGAAAAAATGTCATACTGATTGAAAAAGAAACGACAGTGGGTAGCCATCAAACAGGCCATAATAGCGGTGTTATTCATGCTGGCGTGTATTATCAACCGGGAAGTTTGAAAGCGCAGTTTTGTAAAAAAGGGGCTGTGGAAACGAAAGCCTTTTGTCGTAAATACGGCATAGATTTTGATGTGTGTGGCAAGCTTTTGGTTGCGACAAATGCTCAAGAAGTCGAGCGTATGCATGCGCTTTATCAGCGCTGTCAAAATAATGATATCGATATTGAATTGCTGGATAAAACAGAGTTAATGCGTAGAGAGCCTAATGTTTTAGGCGAAGCCGCTATTTTTGTGCGTGATACTGGAATCGTGGATTATCAGAAAATTTGCTTAAAGTTGGCAGAATTGTTTGAGCATCAAGGTGGTACAGTATGTCTTGGTTCGAAGGTGATAGGTCTAGAAGAAAGCGCAAAAGAAGTCACAATTAGGACCGAAGATCGAGTAATAACAGCAGGGCACTTGGTGGCTTGTTCTGGCTTAATGGCAGATAGAATAACCAAAATGTTGGGGATTAAAACGGATTTCCAAATCATTCCTTTTCGCGGAGAGTATTATCAGCTGCCTGTTGAATATAATAGTCTTGTGAATCATTTAATTTATCCTATTCCTGATCCAGAATTGCCGTTTCTAGGGGTGCATTTAACTCGAATGATTGATGGCAGTGTGACAGTAGGGCCAAATGCTGTTCAAGGCTGGAAAAGAGAGGGTTATGGGCGCTTTAATTTTAGTATTAAAGACACAATACAGATGCTGGTATTTAAAGGCTACTGGAAGCTAATCGCTCAACACTGGCAAACAGTATTAAAAGAAACACATAATTCTTGGGTTAAATCTGGCTACCTTAAAGAAGTAAATAAATATTGTGAAGTGATAGGAGAAAATGATTTGTTGCCATATCCTGCAGGAGTGAGGGCTCAGGCTGTTATGAATGATGGCAGTTTAGTGCATGATTTTCTTTTTGCTGAAAGTGCTAGAACATTACACGTATGTAATGCACCTTCTCCGGCGGCGACTTCTGCTTTCCCGATTGGCAGATATATTATCGATAAGTTAGACGAACTCATGACAACAATTTGATTTTTTAGTATTGCGTGATAATGTTAGTCTGCATATTTAGATAAATATGTTTCAAGAAAATTATTAATTGGGGCCTTTGAGTCTTTGCTAACAAAGTATTAGCAAGCTTAATAGCTGTGTAAAGGTCTCTAATTCAAAGATCAAGGAGGATCAATGAATAAGATAAAAATAGTCTGTGCTTACCTGTATTTCTTTTTATGCCAGTGCGTAATAGCATCCGAGCAACCTGATATTCAACGAGCTATAGTGTACTCAGATGGTCTGCCTGTCAGTGAGTATTTGGTCAGTGAAAAATACGATGGAGTTCGAGCTATCTGGAAAGATGGTAAGCTTCTAACAAAAACAGGGAAAAGAATTGTTGCTCCTACTTGGTTTACAGAAGTGTTGCCTAAAGATATTTGGTTAGATGGAGAGCTATGGAGTGGTCGAAATGAATTTGAGTTCATTCAATCTACAGTGTTAAGCCAAACACCGAACAATAAAAAATGGCAACGAATTCGTTATAAAATCTTTGATGCGCCAAATTACACCCAAGCATTTTTTCTGAGAGCTCAAGAGTATACAAATTTAATTGAACGTATTAATGCTAGGCATATTCAAGCCGTCAATCAACTGCCGATGTTTTCTCGCAATGAGTTAATGTTAATGCTGAATGAATACGTTGAACAAGGTGCTGAGGGACTTATCCTCCATAAAAAAGAAGCTTTCTTTCGCGATGGGCGTAGTGATTCAATCGTTAAGCTAAAACCGTATATGGATGCGGAAGCAAAGGTGATTGGCTATGTTGCTGGCAAAGGAAGAAACCTTGGTAAAATGGGTTCTTTAATAGTGCAAATGGCATCAGGAGTAGTGTTTAAGGTTGGTTCTGGCTTTACGGACTCTGAACGTGATAATCCACCTCAAATAGGTGAAACCATCACGTTCAAATATCATGGAGTAACAAAAAATGCAGTTCCTAAATTTGCCAGTTTTTTACGAATAAGGGAGACTGAGTAGCGCAATTTATAGTGAATTTATTCAGTCTCTGTTTTTAACGGCTGACTGAATAAATTATGTAACGACTTGATAAATTCTGTAGTACGTTCATCTGCGATTGAGTAATAAATACTCTGAGAATCTCTTTCTGTTTTCACAATACCACTTTTTCTTAATACGGCAAGGTGCTGGGAAAGAGCCGATTGACTAAGTGGTACTTTTTCATTTATTGAACCGACTGCGTGTTTCTCATTAAGGATGTGAAACAAAATTGCTAAGCGTTTTTCGTTGCTGAGTGCTTTTAAGAAGTGAGACGCCTGTTGGGCATTACCTAACATCTCGTGAACATTAGGTGTTTCTAATGGTGTCATAGTTATTCTCTATCATTTTTGTTTTATTTTTTATTGTATACATAATGATTTTTAATGCATTAATAAAATCAGAATGGGGAAACTTGATTGCTATTTAACTTTAATTCAACTCGTTAATATTAGATGGAAAACGTTGCCCAAATCGGTGCATGATCTGAAGGTTTTTCCATTGCTCTAATGTCGTAATCGACTTCGCTTTTAATAAGCTTAGGCAATAACCCTTCAGATGCCATAATAACATCAATTCTAAGGCCGCGTTTTGGGGTATCGTTAAACCCTTTTGAGCGGTAATCGAACCAACTAAATCGATCATTAGTAAGCGGATTTTGGTGGCGGAATGTATCAGTAAAGCCCCAATTTTCAAGAGTTGCTAGCCATTCTCTCTCTTCAGGTAAAAAGCTGCATTTGCCTGTTTTTAACCAGCGTTTGGCATTCGCTTCTCCAATACCAATATCTAGATCAGTAGGGGATATATTAATATCGCCCATAACAATAATCTGATCTTGAGGATCTTGATTTTGTAAATAGGACATTAGATCTTGATAAAACTTACGCTTAGCTGGGTATTTTGTTTCGTGGTCTTTGTTTTCGCCTTGTGGAAAGTAACCATTAATTACTTTAATTGGGCCAGACTCTGTATCAAATGTCGCTATGATCATTCTGCGTTGGCTGTCATCATCGTCTGTTGGAAAACCATATTCAACATGAGTTGCTTCTTGTTTACTAAATATAGCAACACCATAATGGGATTTTTGGCCAAAGTAATATGCGTGGTAACCTAAGGATTCAGGAATTTCATGAGGAAACGCATCATCATGGACTTTAATTTCTTGTAAGCCGATCACGTCTGGTTGGTGTGAGCGGACTAATTCTTCTAGTTGATGTGGTCGAGCACGCAGACCGTTTATATTAAAAGAAATAAATTTCATTATCGCTAAATAACCTCTCATGAAAGTTATAGGGTAATTATCCGAAGAATTTAAAATGCGTTTTAGGAAGTAGAGCGATTATCATTCAAATGTATATCTCACGCAAGTAATAGTGCTTATACATGGTGCATTTTCTATAAGAAATGATACAGGTCATCATGCAAATAACATGAAAATTGAATTTTTTCATTTAAATCTTGTCGTATTCCTATAGTGTATGTCGCAATGTTAATTTTTATTTGTTTTTAAGAGGTTGGTAAAATGTCATTTCAATATGATTTATTTGTTATTGGTGCTGGATCTGGTGGTGTTCGCGCAAGTCGTATTGCGGCAGGAAAAGGCTACAAAGTTGCTGTTGCGGAGGCCAGTGCACTAGGGGGCACTTGTGTCAATATCGGTTGTGTACCAAAGAAACTGTTTGTCTATGGTTCTGAATTTAGCCACTCTTTTAAAGATGCAAAAGGCTACGGTTGGGAAAACGTTTCCGGTGACTTTAACTGGCCAACATTGCGTGATAACAAAACAGCTGAAATTCAAAGATTGAATGGTATCTATCAGTCTATGTTAGAAAAAGCAGGTGTTGAAATTATCAATGGTTATGCGCGCTTTGTTGATGCTCATACTGTTGAGGTAAATGGCACCCAATACACAGCTGAAAAAATCTTGATAGCGGTGGGTGGTAAACCATTTATCCCTGAGTTTACTGGTTCTGATTTGGTCGTTAGCTCAAATGAAATGTTTTTCTTAGATGCTCTGCCATCGAAAGCGCTTGTCGTTGGCGGTGGTTATATTGCTGTTGAGTTTGCAGGCATTTTAAATGGTATCGGTGTGGATACCACATTGGCGTATCGTGGTGCTCAAGTCTTACGTGGTTTTGATCAAGATATTCGTGATTTTGCTCAAGAAGAATACAAGAAAGCCGGTGTCAATCTTCAAGTAAATACGGATGTTGATTCCATCCGCTTGGCTGACGACACTCAATCTGATGGCGATCGCATTGTTCGATTTAAAGACGGAACGGAAGAAGCATTTGGCCTGATTTTATACGCGACAGGTCGAGTACCTTATACGGATTCACTAAACCTTGCAGCAGCAGGTATCGAGCAAGAGAAAGGCGCCATCAAAGTAGACAGCAATTTCCAAACGAATGTACCGGGTGTCTTTGCCATTGGTGATGTGATTAACCGCTTGCAACTTACTCCAGTTGCAATTGGCGAAGCTATGTCTTTGATCGGCTATTGGTTTGATAATAAACCAGTGACATTTGATTATGACAATGTTCCGACTGCGGTATTCAGCCAACCTCAAATTGGAACCGTTGGTTTAGGGGAAGAAGAAGCTGAAAAACGGGGCTATGATTTCCGTGTATATCAAACAGATTTCAGAGCGATGAAACACACATTAAGCGGCTCAACAGAACGTACTTTAATGAAAATGCTGGTTGATAATAAAACCGACGTTGTAATTGGTGCTCATATGGTGGGTGATTATGCAGGTGAAATCATTCAAGGTTTAGGTGTTGCAGTAAAAGCGGGCGCTACAAAAGCCGATTTTGATGCAACAGTGGGTGTGCATCCAACCAGTGCTGAAGAGTTTGTTACTTTTTCGGAAGGATCTTTGAAGAAGCGTTAGAATTTTACGGTAGAGTTTTTCGATAATTTCGGAAAAACCTATAGAAGCCGCTCAAGTTGAGCGGCTTTTTGCTTTGTATTTAGGTTTGGGCAATACGTTTTCTCAATAGCCTTTAGTCTTTATTTCGATTGCACCTATGCCTTCTTTTCCTCTATCTTATTGTTATTCTAAGATAAGGAAGCCCTATGTCCGACTATAATACGTTAGTAGATCACTTCACACGTTTACATCATTTGAATCACTTTGGAGCCATACTAGGATGGGATGCGGCCACCATGATGCCCAACCAAAGTCATCAAGCCAGAGCCGATGCTATGGCAACCTTGTCATTATTGGTGCATGAATCCCTTAACTCTCCTGTGTTAAAAGAATGTTTTGACTCTTTAGATGAATCGATCTTATCGATAGAAGAGCAAAGTTCCGTCCGTGAAATGCGACGAGTATGGTCACAGGCGACCTGTCTACCAGCGGATTTGGTGAAACAGCAATCCTTGGCCGCCGCAAGCTGTGAGCATGGTTGGCGAGAGCAAAGACCTAAAAACGATTGGGAGGGTTTTGCAAAAAATTTGAAACCCGTTGTTGAATTGGCAAGAAAAGAGGCCGAGCACCGTTCAAAAGCCACTGGGTTAGGTTTGTATGATGCTTTATTAAATAAGTTTGAACCCGGTATGACAGCCGAAAAATTGGATGTTATTTTTGGTCAGTTAAAAACATGGTTACCTGATTTAATTCGCCAAGTTTCTTCCCACAGTAAAGCGCACCCCGCAGACATTCCCCATGGTCCTTTTTCAATAGGTGCACAAAAGCGCGTTGGAGAAAAAATTATGGCTTTGCTTGGGTTTGATTTTGAAAGAGGCCGTTTGGACGTCAGTGCTCATCCATTTTGTGGTGGTGTACCAGAAGACGTTCGATTAACCACACGCTACAGTGAGGACGATTTTACTCAATCCTTGATGGGAGTGGTACATGAAACGGGTCATGCGAAATACGAACAAAGCCTACCGGCTGCGACAAGGCATTTACCAGTTGGCGAAGCGCGCTCAACGGCCATTCATGAAAGTCAGTCTTTGTTTATGGAAATGCAAATTGGCCGTAGCAGTGCTTTTTTAGAAAGTATTCACAGTATTCTTGTTGATGAATTTGGTCAGCAAGAGGCATTGTCTTTGGCAAACCTACAAAAACTATACCGCAAAGTTGAACCAAGTTTTATCCGGGTGGATGCAGACGAAGTGACTTATCCTGCTCATGTCATATTACGTTATGAAATTGAAAAAGACTTGATTGAAGGTCTCATTGAAGTGGATGACATTCCGAGCTTGTGGCAAGAAAAAATGCAGGCTTATTTAGGAGTAGAAACTCAGGGTAATTTCAAAGATGGGTGTATGCAAGACATTCATTGGGCTGATGGTGCGTTTGGCTATTTTCCGACCTATACATTAGGTGCCATGTATGCCGCTCAGTTGATGAACAGTGTGAAGCAAAACATTGACAATGTGGATGAACAGATTGCGCAAGGTGATCTACAAGCAATTCAAACTTGGCTGAATGAACATGTTTGGTCAAAAGGTAGCCAATACACCACAGAAGAGCTGATCTTAAAAGCGACTGGTGAAGCTTTGAACACCGATTATTTCAAAACACACTTATACACTCGTTACTTGCCTAATTCGTAAGTAATCTTTTATTCGAAATTATTAGAGAAGCTGAATGAACGAACATTTACTTGAACTACAGCCTGCACTTATTTGGAAACACTTTACGTTACTCTGTGATACGCCAAGACCCTCTTATCATGAAGCACCTTTGAGAGCGCATCTTGTTCAATGGGCCCAGTCATTGGGAATGGAAACCTATATCGACCCGACAGGTAATTTGCTGATTCGAAAAAACGCCACACAAGGTATGGAAGATCGTGAGGCTGTGGTGTTGCAAGGCCACCTTGATATGGTTGCACAGAAAAATGCTGACACAGAGCACGATTTTGTGACCGATCCAATTAAGACGCAAATTCTGGATGGATGGGTTCATGCCACAGGCACAACGTTGGGAGCGGATAATGGCATTGGTGTCGCCGCAGCCTTGGCGGTGCTTGAGTCTACCGATGTTCCCCATGGTCCGATTGAAGCCTTGTTTACCATTGAGGAAGAAACCAGTTTACGTGGCGCAATGGAACTGGAAGAAGGTATCTTACAGGGGAAAATATTACTGAACTTAGATTCTGAAGACCGTGGTGATGTGTATATTGGCTGTGCTGGTGGTACGGACATTAATTTTGAAAAGCGCTTTTCTTCCACGTCAGTAAAAGAAGACACCACTGGATTTACTCTAACCATTGATGGGCTCAGAGGAGGGCATTCTGGTTTAGATATTCATAAGGGGCTAGCCAATGCCAATGTCTTATTGGTTACCTTGTTACAACAACTGAATGATGCTTTTCCAATTCAATTGATGTCTTTTAATGGCGGCACTTTACGTAATGCGATTGCCCGTGAAGCAAAAGCAAGCTTTGCTGTGACGAATAGCGATGTCGCGGATTTACAAAAGCAATTGTCCGCAATGGCGGTAGCATTAAAAGCACAATACAGCACCACTGAAAAGCAGCTAATGATTGAACTTGCACCATGTGAATTGTCCCCAGTTTTATTGGCAGAAGACCAGTCTCAATTGTTGAATGCACTGGACTGCTCTCCTCATGGGGTGTATCGCATGAGTGCAGAATTAACAGGCGTGACGGAAACCTCTTGTAACCTTGGGGTAATCGATCTGCAATTGACAGAGAATGGGTTTGAATTTTCTGGTTGTTCTTTAGTTCGCTCTTTGGTGGATTCTGCGACAGATATGTTAGCACGCAAAGTGCAGGCTGCTTTTCAATTGATTGACGCAAAAGTCACGATTGAAAACGGTTACCCCGGTTGGAGACCGGACCCAAATGCAGGACTATTAAAGCATTTCTTAACGGTGCATGAATCTGTTATGGGTTACCCTGCAAATGTAAAAGTGATTCATGCAGGTTTGGAGTGTGGCATTATTGGAGCGAAATACTCTGGAATGGAAATGGTATCCTTTGGGCCAAATATTCGAGGTGCTCATTCTCCTGCTGAGCGCTTGGAAATTGATTCGGTAGGTGATTTCTGGCGCTTACTTGTTGCTTTATTGGAGTCGGTTCCTGTTTCATCCTTCCTTAGTAAGCAATGATTTAATTTAGTAAGTACTGAGGTAAGTGCTGAGAATTCAATAAACATTTTGCTATATAACAACAAACTGCCTAAAACATACTCAATTTTTCTCGGTATGTTTTAGGTATTGTCTTATTACTAAGATCTGTTTGCATTTTTCGTCTCTTTCACTTTTCGATCTGTGACATAATAGCCGCTCATTTTACGGTTAGAGTATTAAGTGGCTGAGATGACTACTCCTCCTGAATCTTGCGAATCAATATCGATTTCATATGACAATAAAGTGGTTAGCGTTTTAAAAGGCGATAATCTGTTGTCTGCGTTATTGGAAAAAGGTGTTGATGTTTCTTACGGCTGCCGTGCGGGTGTTTGCCGAGCGTGTGAAGTATTAAATGAACAAACTCAAGACACCTTATTGTGTTGTCAAACTCAGGTTGAATCTTCTCTGGTTCTAAATAAATATGTGCCATCACCTAATGTATCTGTAAAAGTCGGCCGAGTTTTTCAGCATTCTGATTATTGTTATCAAGTAGAGCTGTTTGGCCCTGTGGATCATGTATTCGGTTTACCGATTGATATTCATGTTGCCGAGAAAAAGAAGCTTAGAACCCATGTTGAAACCGATGTTACAAATTCCCTCATGGTTTCTATTAATCCGCAGAAAATGCCAATTCATGGAGAGTTTATTCGCTCGATAAAAGCGGGTGATGATTGGATAGTTAATGTAGCAAAGAGTGCAAATGTACGCGCTATTTCGCGCTTCCAATCCGTAACGCTTGATCGCTTTCCGGTATTTCTGATTTTGGTGAATCAAGCCCAAGCCGCTTTAGCAACGTGGCAATGGTATTTTCAACAGGAGTCCATTAAAACCGTTGTGGTTCACACATTTGAAGGCTCACCAGAAGAAGAAAGTCATTCAGTGAAAAAATGGTTAACAGAACAAGCCGCTTCCACCTTCGGTTTTTCTCGTAGCCAATGGATTGTACAAGGCAGTCAATTAAAAGAAAAAGAGTGGTTAGAATTGAGTGATGTACTGCAAGTGAATAAAAGTAAGGTGACGTATTTTCCTTAAAAGCGCGTGTTTATCCGTTTTTGTATTGAAGTCACTCTTGTCACTCTTAAATTCAATACAAGAAAACTCAAAGCAAGAAAATTTAAAACAAGAAAGTTCAAGACAAGAAATCTTAGTTTCTAATCAAAGATACTTGCATCAATTTACCAAGCAACATTTTATTTAAGTAATAGGGCACAACAACGCAATGAGAATTTTACACACTTCCGATTGGCATCTTGGTCAGCACTTTATGGGGCGAACCCGCCAAGCCGAACACCAAGCATTGATTGAATGGTTGCTGCACCAAGTGGAAGAAAAACAAATCGAACTTGTGATTATTGCGGGTGATGTTTTTGATACTGGTGCGCCTCCAAGTTATGCCCGAGAGCTTTATAATCAATTGGTCATCGCATTGCATGAATTATCCTGCCAACTGATTGTATTAGCAGGCAATCACGATTCCGTTAGTATGTTGAATGAGTCTAAACAATTGCTTGCCTGTTTGGATACCTGTGTTGTAGCGAAAACTCAGCCCGATGCCCTAGAAGATCACATTATCGAAGTAAAGGACAAGCAAGGTGAGCTCGCCGCTATTGTTTGCGCAGTACCTTTTATTCGACCTAAAGATTTGATTATGAGTGAATCGAATCAATCAGAAGTTGAGAAAAAGCGTAATTTATTGTCTCAAATCCAAGCGTTTTATTTTGATGTCTATCAAGCGGCAATTGAAAGAAGCAAAAAATCCCACAGCACAAAATTTAGTAATCAAGAGCCTGGTCATGGGGTTCAGATGAATCTGTTTGATTTGCAAATTCCAATTATAGGAACAGGGCATTTGACGACTCTAGGTGCAAAAACGTCCGAGTCCGTGCGAGATATTTATATCGGCACACTAGAAGCTGTGCCTGCTCAAGCTTTCCCTGCGTTTGATTACTTAGCGCTAGGGCACATTCATCGATCCCAAGTGGTCGCAGGCAATGCTTGTCAACGTTACTCAGGTTCACCCATTTGTTTAAGTTTCGATGAACTTAATAAAAACAAAAGCATGGTACTGCTGGACACCCATGATGTGATGGAGTTTGGTAAATTCCAGCCTGAGTTGATTGAAGTACCCAATTTCCAATCGATGAAAACGCTGAAAGGCCCAATTGATCCTGTGTTAGAGGAATTAGCAGAATTGGTGGCATCCTATAAAAACGCTGAAACAGAAAATCCAGAACAAGAAGGCGATACAAGGTCATTGTGGTTGGAAGTGAAAGTAACAACGGATGCCTATTTAAATGATGTGCAAAAACGCATTCAAGAGATCATTGGGGGTGCGCCTATTGATCTCCTTCGAGTGACGCGTCAGGCCAAAACTCAAATAAAAGATCACACAAATCATGCTAAAGAAACCCTCACTGAGTTAACTGTGGAAGATGTGTTTGATCGCTGCTTAGCTGCATCCACTATTGGCAAATTAGAGCAAACCGAAGAAATGCAAGCCCTGAAATCGGTGTTCCATGAATGCCTAGAATCTATGCAAGATCTCGACAAAGTAGACGACATAGAACGCAAAGACGTGGAAGGAGGCTTAGCTCAATGAAAATTTGTTCTGTAAGACTGAAAAACATTAACTCACTTAAAGGCGAATGGAAAATTGACTTCAGTAAAACGCCTTTTAGTGATGCCGGCATATTTGCCATTAGTGGCCCAACAGGGGCAGGTAAAACTACCTTATTGGACGCCATTTGCTTAGCCTTGTTCCATGAAACACCTAGAGTGAAGGTGTCTCCTACTTCCAATGAAGTGATGACAAGGCATACCTCGTCTTGCCTTGCAGAAGTAGAATTTGAAGTGCAATCCAAACGATATCGAGCGTTTTGGGGGCAAAGACGTGCTCGTGGTCAAAGTGATGGAAAATTACAGCCAATTGCTGTGGAATTAAGCGAAGTTATCCATGGAGAAGAGGAAGACAAAGGTAAGGTTCTGACGGATAAAATCCAAGACAAATTGACTCTTACGACGGAGTTGACCGGGCTGAACTTTTCGCGTTTTACCAAATCCATGTTATTGGCTCAAGGCAGCTTTGATGCTTTCTTACATGCCAAACCAAATGATAGGGCGGATTTATTAGAAGAGCTGACAGGCACAGAAATTTATGGTGATATTTCACGTTTTGTTTTTGAAACTCATAAGCAAAAGCATCAAGAGCTGAAAACATTAAATGCTTCCTTAGACTCTATGTCGGTAATGGACGATGCTGAAAGAACCCGTTTACAAGCCGAACAAGCAAAACTGGTGACGGACAAAGATCGTCATGCGGATGAATTAAAGCTCGTAAATAGCAAGTTAGACTGGCTCAAACAGTCCCAGCAATTAAGCGAACAAAAACACGCTCGCCAGCAAGAGCTAGAACAAGCCAAAGCAGTTTGGGATGCATTTTCAGTCAATTTAGTCAGCTTAACAAAAGCAACCAGTGCAAAAACGTTAGCACCGATTTATTCCACTTTTCAACTGGCAGACCAAGGTTACCAAGAAGCGAAAAACGCGGAACAGACTCTATTACAAAATGCAGAAGAACTGACGACTGAAAAAACTACCCTAGAGCAAGCACTAGACACGGCGAAAGCGCAAAAACAACAGGCACAAGAAGCCTCAGAAGGTTTTGAAGAACTGGCTGAAACACGCATTCAGCCTCTTTTAAATCAGCAACACACACTGGAATTGGCTTGGCAAAAGACGTTAGCAGCAGAGGCTGAACTACAAAAAGAGCATCATGCGGCATTCAGTGAATTAAAAAAACTGCTTGAGTCCCTAACACAGCACGCCGAAGACAAGGTAGCAAATCAAGCGCTGTTATCTCGTATTCAATCACCTGAAGATGTGTCTCAATCACTCACTGGTTGGTTGCATCAAGCAGAGCAACTTGCAGAGCTGAATCAACAGCAGCAAAGCCTGAATCAGCAACTTATAGAATTAGAGAAAACACACACAGGGCAAGGCAGTGAATTAGAAAAAGTGCTGGTGGAGCAACAAAGAGTCCAGCAAGAAAAAGCTAATATTACCCAGCAGACCCATGATCTTCAGCAGCAATTGCTTCAGTTAACCAATGGGCTAAGTGTTGGGGAATGGCAGCAAGCGATTTTAACCCTTCAAGAAAAACACACAGGGTTAGAGCGTTTAACCAGTTTGCAAAAGCACTATGGTGAAGCCAAAGCCGTCAATGACGAAGTTGCTAAGAAGCTGCACGAATGGTTTCAATCTCAACAGCAACAAGAGAGTGGGGTGCAGGAAAAGCGCGTCGTTTACAAACAAATTAAAGCTCACGTAAGGGACTTACAACACTTATTAGACGCTCAGCGCAAAATTGCCAACCTTGAAACCTTGCGTTATGAATTGGTCGACCATGAAGCCTGCCCGTTATGCGGTTCATTGGAACACCCCTATGCACAGGGCTTAGAAGCACCGGAACTAGATACAACCGCTCAAGCATTAGAAGAAAAACAAGCGCAACTGTCTTCAATCGAAAAAGAAGGCCAACAAGCAGCAAGTTATTTGGTTGAAGTTAAAACCAATATTAAAAACTTAACAGAGCGTGATCAGCATTCTCAAACCCAGTTGCAAACCATTGCGGCTGAATTCGAGCAACACCGCTCTCAGCTATTGGCAATGAATCATGATGATCAGCAAAATAGCCAATACTTAGCGTTGGATAATCCAGCGGCAATACAGCAGGAATTAGCGGGTCTTTTTGAATCGATCGTGGCGCAAAAGGACACATGGCATCACATTGAGCAAATTCAACAGACGGTTCAGCAGCAGTCTGAATTCCTAAAAACCGTTGAACATTCCGAGATTGAAATTGATAAACATCTCCAGCAATTGCAACAGACTCTTGAATGGAATTATGAAAAAATTCAACAAGACAAAGAGCAAGTGTCACAGTTCCAGGCTCGTATCACAGAGTTAGATAAAGTCTTAGGTGGCATTGCTGAAGCACAGCAACTTACTGTGGAACACGGTAATTATCTTGATGCCTTAACGGTATTTAAAGAGCAAGTAGCCCATTGGCAAATCGCTCAAGAAACGGAACGTAAACGAGACGAACAGGTTGCTTTACTGGAACGGGATAAAACACACTTACAAACACGTTTGGAAGAATTATCTGCAAAATTAACCCAGTTACAAACGCAAAATACGAATGAAAAGAACGAACTGGAAACGGTTTATTTGTCACTGCAAGAGCTACTTTCAGGGCAAACCTTGGCGGAGAAGAAACAGCAATTGAAACAAACACTGCAAGACGCAGAAGCACCGTTAGAACAATGTATTCAAGCGCTAAATCAATGGCAGCAAACCAATACAAGTAATGCCACTCATCTTGCCAATAATCAGCTTGTGTTGGAGAAAACGCAATCGAACCTTTCTCAAGCGCAAACTGCATGGGACGAGGCGTTAACAGAGAGTGAATTCGCCACATTAGAAGAATGGCAACAAAACTGTTTAGAGCAGGCCGAGATAGATGCGTTAAATGCTCAAGAGAAGCAATTGTCTCAAGCAAATCGAGATGCGGAAGTGCGTTTACAGCAAACAGAGCAACAATGGCAATCACAGCAGCAAGAAGAAACCAGCCAACTTGTAGAAAATGAAACCTTAGACAGTTTGTTGCAGCTCGCTAAGCAATTAGATGAACAACGAGGCCAATCTTTACAGCAGCTTGGTGAACTGTCCCAAGCGCTTAAAATAGACGATCAAAACCGTGAGAAGAGTGATGTTAAACGCACTGAAATCAAAACAAAAGCCAGTGAGTTAGAACGCTTCACTCAATTGAATCAGTTGATTGGTTCTGCGGATGGCGCGAAATTCCGTCGTTTTGCTCAAAGCCTCACTTTGGATCATTTGGTGTATCTTGCGAACCATCGTTTAAATTCATTACATAAACGTTATCGTTTGCAACGTAACCCATCGGATAACCTCGCTCTGGAAGTGATTGATACTTGGCAAGCCGACAGCATCCGCGCTACTGAAACCCTATCGGGTGGGGAATCCTTCCTTGTCAGTCTTGCCTTGGCTTTAGCCTTGTCGGATTTGGTATCCCATAAAACCAGCATCGATACTCTTTTCTTAGACGAAGGCTTCGGAACACTGGACAGTGAAACCCTTGAAATGGCGTTGGATGCATTGGACAACCTACATGCCACAGGCAAAATGATCGGCATCATCAGCCATATTGAAGCTTTGAAAGACCGTATTCCTGTACAGATTAAAGTGACTAAAATGTCTGGGTTAGGCGTCAGCCGATTGGCTAAGGAATTTAAAATGGTCGAATCTGAGTAGGGCTCCCTGCTGCATTGGGTATGCACTTCAAATTTACTCTAGTTCCCACGATCTTCGTGGGAATTCATACCGTGTTATTAGCTGCATCCGCATTCATTACCACGTGAGAACGAAAAAAATTCGCCGATTGTCGCAGAGACAAACATCATTTGACGTAATAAGGTGGCTTTTTTATCTTGTAGGGTAGGTCGTAAAAGCCGCAGGCGCCTTCCGACATTATTAGGTTGTATGTAACACAGAGGCTTATGCACAAAGCAAAAAGCCTTCGTCTTTTCTGCTTGTGTAGGTCCGGCCTTCAGGCCGACAAATCTGCCCCTTTGATTAAATCCACCTTTTACTAGTTCCCACGATCTTCGTGGGAATTCATACCGTGTTATTAGCTGCATCTGTAATGGTCAAGTAATCTTGTGAGAACGAAAAAACTAGCCGATTGTCCCAGAAGCAGACATCATTTGACGTAATAAAGAGACTTTTTATCTTGTAGGGTAGGTCGTAAAAGCCGCAGGCGCCTTCCGACATTATTAGGTTGTATGTAACACAGAGGCTTATGCACAAAGCAAAAAGCCTTCGTCTTTTCTGCTTGCGTCACTGTCGTCGTCAGCGCAGAAAAGACAGAAGCCTTTTTTTAGTCAGGCAATAGCAATGGATAAAAAATATTAGGTTGCGACGTCTGAGGGATCTTACTTGCCTAATCCTTAGAATTCGAGTAAAAGTATAAAAAAGCAATACGAAAAAATCTAAAAACAAGAAGGTTTTTGAAAAGTAACCTTCAAAGAGTACAAAAAACACCGCGATATAAACAGGGACGTCACCAATCTTGAAAAAGCAAATTCCCTATAAATAAAGCGGCCGTTCAACAGACGGTTATAACCATGGCTCCGCCACTGTATAACCGCTTAGTAGTTATACGGTAATCAAATTATGGAGTTTCAATGAAAATAGTAAGTGTTTTTAACAACAAAGGCGGAGTTGGTAAAACAACTTACATGTATCATATTGCCCATATGTTAGAAAAAAGAGGAAAAAATGTTTTAGTAGTCGACCTAGACAGTCAATGTAACTTATCTGCCTACGCGCTATCTGATGCTGAATTGGAACGAAGCTGGAGACCAGATAGAGGTAATAGTATTTGGAATGCTATTGAGCGAGTTTATGAAGGTTTAGGGGATATCAGACAGCGTCAACCTTCTAAGGTTAGAACAGAATATCCCAATTTACATATCATTCCTGGTGATGTTTTATTAAGTAACTTTGAGGATTCGCTAGGTGACACTTGGAGTAGTGCAAAAGGTGGTAACGCACCGGCATTACGCGTGCAATCAGCTATTTACCGATATATAAAATGGGCGGCAGAGAAGGTTGAAGCTGATGTGGTAATGCTAGACTTAGGGCCAAATTTAGGTGCTCTGAACCGTTCTATTCTAGCCGCTAGTGATTTCTTTATAGTACCTATGTCTCCAGATTTATTCTCTATTAGAGGAACTAAAAATTTAGGTCAAAAACTGGCTGCTTGGAGAAAGGATTGGGATCAATGTAATCGTGAGTCAAATGATGGGATTGACCTACCTAAAGGAGCTCCAACTTTCCTTGGTTACGTTATGCAACAGCATAACGTAAGAAGAAACTCAGAAGGAATGACTCGTGGTTGGTCAATTTTTGGTAGTCAGATCGAGGATGCAGTTAAAGAGAATATTATTGATGTGCTAAAACCACTGAACCAAGTACATGATTGGGGTGACAATAACTGGAATATTGGACAAATCCCAAATCTTCATAGCTTAGTACCTTATTCACTTGAAGCTAAAAAGCCAGTATTTGATTGTACATCAAGAGATGGATTGAATGGTGCTCATATTACAACGGCTAGAAATTCATCTCAGCATTTTCAGCCTATAGTTGATAAATTAATACAGGTGCTTTAACCGTATAACAAGTTGCTCAAACGGAAAAATAACAGTTGGCCATCGCTTCGCGATTATAGCCAACCATTATTTTCCGCTTAGCAAGGCGTTGAGGCTGTAGAATTACTCGAAAATAGAGATTCAGTGATTTGATTTTTGTGCGGAGAATGTCTAAAAGCCAAATTTTGTATGATAACAACCCTACTTTTCACGTAGCCGCGTGATTTTAGGTTT